>JACQZG010000054.1 GCA_016213935.1 Nitrospirota bacterium | reverse complement strand
CACTGGAGAGGCAATACATGGGTTCCGGGGCACTGGAAAGGCTCGCCGCCTCATGGGAAAAAATGGATGCCGGGACATAGAGGCCCCCGCGGACGCTGGATCCCGGGACACTGGAAGTAGATTGAAAGAATATCATCATCTCTCACGCTAATGTGCAGGAGACTCATTGCTCCTGTACTTGCCTCTTGTCAGCCGTAACAACTCCAAATCAAACATTCCCGTTTTCTTGCAAAAATAAAGGGAAATTGATACATTAAACCACTGCATACGCAAGGTTATACTATGGCAAAACTCAAAGACCTCAGAAAAAATATTGACGCTATTGACCTCAATATACTCAAGCTCCTCAACAGCAGGGCGAAGATAGTCCTTGATATAAAAGAGGCGAAGAAGGACAACCGCCTGAAGGTCTACTCGCCCACAAGAGAGAGGGAGAGAGGGAGATATTAAACAGGATAGAGAGGCTGAATACCGTCCCGTTCCCAAGCGACGCACTTATCGCACTCTACAGGGAGATACTCTCGACATCGCGCTCGCTTCAGCAGCCATTAAAAATTGCGTATCTGGGGCCTTCCGCGACCTTCACTCATCTTGCGGCAAGAAAGCAGTTCGGCTCATCGGCTGAATACCTGCCAGAGAGCACGATCAAAGCTGTTTTTGAGTCGGTTGCAAGGGACAAGGCGCAGTACGGTGTGGTCCCGATTGAGAATTCAACTGAAGGCGTGATCAACTATACGCTGGATGTGTTTATGGATCTGGATCTGAATATAGCCTCAGAGATAATGCTTAAGATAACGCATAACCTGATGTCAAAAACCGGCAGCAAGCGCGGTATAAAGAAGATATACTCCCATCCCCAGCCTATAGCCCAGTGCAGGGGCTGGCTTGAAGAGAATTATCCCGGCATTCCGGTAATCGGGAGCATGAGCACTGCCGCTGCTGCCAAGCGGGTTGCCAAAGAGCCGTCTTCAGCAGCTATCGCCAGCGAGCTTGCCGCTGATATTTATAAATTGAAATTTATCGAGAAAGGGATAGAAGATTACAAGAATAATTACACGCGCTTTCTGGTGATCGCTAAAGATTCTCCGGGCAGGACCGGTAAAGACAAGACAACGATCATGTTCTCTGTAAAGGACAGGCCTGGCGCGCTTTACTCGATACTTAAGCACTTTGCGAAACACAAGATAAACCTGACCAAGATCGAATCAAGGCCGTCAAGGAGAAAGGCCTGGGAATATATCTTCTTTGCGGATATGGAAGGCCATATTGAGGATATAAAGGTGAAGAAGGCGATTGATGAAGTAAAAGGGGAATGCCTTTACCTCAAAGCGCTCGGCTCCTACCCGTCTGCGGAATAAGGACGTTTTGCAGAATGCCTGTATTTTCCGGATTAACTATGATTAAAACTCCAGAATACATTAAGACCATAAAACCATATGTGCCGGGCAAGCCTGTTGAAGAACTTGAAAGAGAGCTCGGCATCACCGGCTCGATCAAGCTCGCCTCTAATGAAAACCCTCTTGGGCCGTCACCCCATGTGATAGCAGCTTTGAATAAAGGCATCGCGGGGCTGAACAGATACCCTGACGGGAGCGCTTATTATCTTAAAAAAAGCCTGTCTGAGAAGTTAGGTGTTTCTCCTGACGAGATGCTTCTTGGCAACGGCTCTAACGAGGTCATTGAACTGGCAGTAAGGACATTCCTTGCGCCGGGTGATGAGGCGATATCAGCACGGCCCTCCTTTGTTGTCTATTCAACAATTGTTCAGTCAGCAGGGGGCAAGAATATAATTGTTCCGCTTAAGGAATGGCGTCACGACCTAGACGCAATGGCAAGCCAGATAACCGGAAAGACGAAGATAATCTTTATTGCAAACCCTAATAATCCTACCGGCACTATAAATACGGATGCTGAGATGGATGTGTTCATGAAGCGGGTGCCGGAGAATGTGCTGATAGTGGTTGATGAGGCTTACAATGAATATGTAACTTCCCATGAATATGCAGACAGCATGAAGTATTTCAGGCAGGGGAAAAACATACTTATATTAAGAACATTCTCCAAGATATACGGGCTTGCGGGACTGAGAATTGGCTACGGCATTGCAGACGCGTCCATCATAACAGAGATGAATAAGGTTCGCCAGCCTTTTAATATCAACTCTTTGGCGCAGGCCGCTGCCCTGGCAGCGCTTGAAGAT
>JACQZG010000053.1 GCA_016213935.1 Nitrospirota bacterium | reverse complement strand
AGACCTTATCTTTTACTGCTTTAAATACTGAAAACAACAACAGCGTAATTATAACCACCCACATCAAATACTCCTGCCCCGCCGCCGCTACTCCTCCTATCCCCGGCACAGGCACGTGCATCAAAAGTAAAAAAATAAGGGAAAATAAGATGAAAAAATAACGGGCGCTGTAAGAATTTGCTTGTATCATTAAATTGGTTTTATATAAAAATGAGGCTTAATTGGGGAGGGCATTACGCATAACCTTTTCGGCCTCTTCGCGGAGAAACTCTTTTCTCATCTCCGCAATGCTCATTCTGCCCGGATAAAGGCTCCACGCCTCGTCAAGCATGGCATAAGCCTCTTTTTTTCTGCCGAGGTCAAATAGTGCGCGCGCCTCTCTCTCGTAAAGAACGCTGTGCGGGTAAACCTTCCCTTGCCCCTATTTGGTTCAGATAAAGGTTATCAAGCGCCGGGATCAGGAGCTTCGTATTTATAATCTTTTGACGCATCAGATAATCCCTGTACTTTGCCATATCCTTATAGGCATTGAATGTGATTATCAGATAATACGTCACTATCACAAAGAGTGCGGAAGCGGCGGTGATAGCTCCTGTTTTCAGAAGCCTTACGGGTTTAATCCTGAACTCTTTCACGAAATGGCATGAGGGCAGGTAAAGCAGAAATATAAAGGCTGAAAAATGAGGCATGGACTGGTAGAAAGTATAGGCAACCTGCGTGTCAAAGGCCATGGGAAAGAGAAATGCCGCGTATGCCCCGCCCCTCTGTCTGCCAAGCCTCACGAGGCAAACGGTAAAAACTATGCCTACCATCAAAAGCCCTGCTCCGCCCAAAAGCCCGCTCTCGGCAGTCCTGTAGAGAATTTCATTATGGGGATGCGTGGTGAAAGTCGGCTCATAAGAATACTCAGGATGCTCTTTGACAAGCTTTGCCCTGTAATGCATGAACCTGCTTCCGAAGTTGCCCGCCCCGTGCCCGGTTACCGGCCTCTCCTTTATCATCTCGATTGTCGCAAGATAGACCGGAACCCTCGCATCGCTTATACTCTCTCCGGATAAGCTCTCCACTGTGTTTTCAAGCTTCCGCCCGACAGAAGCAACCGCCGCATCCCTGTTGTAATAATACTTCTCTGCCGCAACGCTTAAGCCAAGCCCCAGAGCCATGACAATAATCCATACTGCGGGATAAAGCGCCTTCTTTCTATAGCCTTCCATCCCCGACCACAAAAGTATAGCTGCTCCTGCGCATACCTCTATCGCCCCGGCCCTCGAACCGGTAAGAAAGAGAATGAAAGCCATAAGAAGAACAGCAAGGAAGAAAAACCCCTTGAGCCATATCCCCGCGCTCTTAAGCCTCTCCCCGCTTAAGATGTAAAAGGATATAACAAGGGATGTCGCAAGATAGGAGGCTATAAGGTTCTGGTGCTGGAAATTGCCGTAGGCCTTCAAAGAGGCGGGCGCAACTATTAAAAATATGGAAGTGTTGGGATTAAAATACTGAAAAAGGGCTATCAACGCCTCCGCAACTCCCGCGGCAAAAATCACGTAAAGAATGCTCTCCTTCTCTTCTTCCTTAAACCCCATCTGGTGCAGGCTTATGAAAAAGATTATCCCGCCGACAAGCCCCGCTGTCTCAAATATGAAAGAGTGCGAATCTATTATGGGATTGAATAATACTGACTGAAGGATAAGCAAAACGTACAGAAAGAGATATACGGCGGTGCGGGGAAGGATGAACTTCCATTCCTTAAATGTATACTCAGCCGAAAGGAAAACCAGAAGCGATATCGTCATCCAGATGAAATAGGCCGCAGGAAGGGCAAGCGGGCTCCCAACATTCTGCACCGTCAGGTGCGAGACAGCAAGAAACAAAACAGCAAGTATGAAAACATACCCCTTCCTTATCTTCTCTCCGCCATTCATCACGCTAAAAATACCAGAATCCGTAATTCATGTCAAAGGAAGAGAGAATGAGATAAACTGAAAAATCTACCGGCTCTGTTTCTTTTGATAAAGGTCATAAACATTTTTCATGTAAGCGGAGAGTATCATTGATTTAAGCTTTGCGAGGTCAGAAGCGGCCGGATAAATCTTGAGCCCTTCTTCGACGGTCTTCATGGCTTCATTCAGGAAATAAAGCGGCTGCTTCCTGTCATTAACACCCATATTGTACAAAAGCAATGCCTCCCTGTTAAACGCGGCCCTTATCGGTCTTCTCCGTTTTTCAGAGTCATTCCATTTTAAAAATTGCGGCACAAAATCAGCGTGACGTGACGTGTCTGAAGCCGCCTCTGTCGCCTTCGCGAACATATAATGCGGCACCGCCCAGTTTCTGAGATATATGTTATTCATTGCCGGCGCCACGCTATTCTCAGAGATTACCCCCTCGGTTTCGAACTTCGCGATAAAAGCAAGATAATGCATGTAATCATGCAGTGTCTTCAGCGTGTAAGCCGCGGTGAGGGCGTAAAGGGAAAGCGAGGCAACAATGACAGCCCGTTTCAACGTTTTTCCTAACATAACCTCCTTTTCATCCGCATCCTCTGAGGTCACAATGTAGAGCAAAATAAGGAACAACAGATAATGCGCTGTAGAAAGCTTAAGCGGAAACTCAACCATCATATGCACAAACAACGGAATGAATAACGCAATGTAAACCCCCGCCTTCTTCCTCCCCGCTTTTTTAAGCGCCCTCCCGATGCCGTAAAGCGCAACCCCTACAGCAATCATCCCCGCAACCCCGCATTCGGCCAGTATGTAAAACATCTCATTGTGCGGATGGCTTATGTAATCATTGATAAGTTTCTTGTATTCAGGATTCTTCTCCGCTGTTTCAGCCTGATGATACATGTACAAACTCTCAAAATTGGAAAACCCCTGCCCAAACAAAGGCTTCTCCTTAAACATCTCATACGACGTCCTGTACATAAGAAGCCTCTCCGTGTATGACCTCTGCCCCGTGTCTGAAAGCCATTTCGCCTTCTCCTTCACCTCTTCCATCGGCGCGGCCTTGCCGCTTCTCATGCCTGAAAGATAAAGCCCGCTCCCCATCCCAACCGCAAATATAAGCATCCATACCGCAAGATGCTTCTTAATCTTTATGTAATCTGACAGGTTTACTGCAAGAAGCGCTGTTACCGCCAATACCGCCCCTATCAGCCCGCTTCTTGAATCGGCTAAGACTATCCCTGCCGAAAGTATAAGAATTGAGATGAAATAGAGTGTCTTCTTTGCTGTTCCGCATCCTTTGAACCTTTCTGCGGTTATAAGGTAAAGGCTTATCGCTATCCCTGTTGCCGCCCATGAGGCATAGAGGTTCTTCTGCTGAAATACGCCTCCTGCGGGAGGTATATAGTCTGTCAATACATACGGCTGCATGACTGCAAGCAGTGATGCAATTACTGCCGAAATAAATATTATCCATAATATCCCTTCTTTCTCTTCTTCTTTGAGCCTGAACTGGTGAAGGCTCAGCCATATCATGACTCCCGCAAGAATACGCGCGGTGTTTATTAAGAAAAGGTCTCTGTTCATTATGGGGTTAATGATGCTGCTTGAGAGAATCAACAGAACATACAAAAGAAACCACTTAAGGCAGGACGGTGTTACCAAGACCTTATCTTTTACTGCTTTAAATACTGAAAACAACAACAGCGTAATTATAACCACCCACATCAAATACTCCTGCCCCGCCGCCGCTACTCCTCCTATCCCCGGCACAGGCACGTGCATCAAAAGTAAAAAAATAAGGG
>JACQZG010000007.1 GCA_016213935.1 Nitrospirota bacterium | reverse complement strand
TTGCGGTCTAATAAAAATCTGTCAGCTTCTTCACGAATCTTTTTGATTCTTTGTTCAGGAGTTAAACCTTTTTCTTCATCGGAAATCTTCTCGATGATATCATGAATTTCGTCTAAGCCCTTTAATCTCATCATGGTTCAACCACCTCCTCTGGTGAACAAATTTCTATCTCGTGATAACCCAGCAATTTATTTACTCCATCAACCATAACTCTTGTCTTGAGTTTTACAATATGTTCAAAATTCCAACTGACGATTACATCTATTCCGTAGATTACGGATACAGCAATATGCAATGCATCACTTCTATACTTTTCAGGAATGATTCCTTCCTTGATATAACGCTCAGCCAATTCTTCTGTTTCCAAATCTATGTCAAGCAACAAAGGATTAGTTTTGCGTAGCAAATCTTCCAATTGTGATTTCCTCGGCTCCGGCGCTCTGCTAATCTCTCTGATTACTTCGTCTGAAATGTATACGCCTTCGGTAATTGAAGGCATATCATTGAAAAACTTTACAGTAATTTCCTTCTTTTCAGGATCGCCATCTGCGAATACAAAATTAAAGATAGTCGTATCAAGATAACATTTTATTTTCTTCATAGTTATTATTTTAGCATGTTACATGTGGTAGCGGGACAAGTAGTTTACTATCGTCATATCTCATAAGCAGCCAACGTAGAATTGAGCGACGAGTGCCACTGAATGATAACAACATGCCTCCAAACCGATTTGCACTCCTCATAACAATGCTACCTCCAAAAGTGTCCTGTGGCACTCGTTCACTCCAATGACTTGTTATGTCATGATTTGGGAAAATATCTTGTGATTCATCTTGAAGTTGACCTATCCTATCGTACAGTATCATCAATTGATCAATCTTCTCGTAGGTCTCCCACAGATCATAAATCTGACCGTCCGAATAGGCCAGTGGAATTCTATCGATGAAAGCAATAAAGACATTCTTGCTTGTCACTGGAAAAGGAGTCTTTGAAATAGCTCTGCCAAGCTGAACATAGTTAAAAACTTCAGGCTCATGATACCACTTCTCGCTTGAATGTACTATGACTTTCCAATAATCGAGAATTGCCGCTCTGTTCTTTACAATCTCAAGTTCGAGTAGTCTTTTTGTGCTTTTCTCAAGTCGACTTGCCTCTCTTCCGGCTTTTATCCATGTGCTAATTGTTGACAGTATAAAACCTATAAGTACGCCACCAATTGTTGCAATACTTCCTATATACTTTTCATCCATCTTGCTCTGCCTTTAATGACATAACGTAAAACTCACTGATGCAGACCACCGAATGACTTAAAAGAGCCAAAAGACAATCCGCTAACCATAAGTCACTGCAAGTCTAAAAAAGCGTCCTGTGGTCTGCATTCAGTGCAGTGCTTGGTTGGGCTTTTTTTATCATACTCGAAGTATTAGTAAAATTTCATACTTGACTTTAAAGGACTATCTTATGTATGCTGACTATAAGTATCATTCGAGAGGATTGAAGAGATGACAGAAATGATTGGTTCCTTTTTAAAAAATAGGGTTACAGAGGGAAATTGCCTTGAACTAATTCCTCAGCTTCCTGATGAATCTCTTGATATAATTATTACTAGTCCGCCATATTGGGGACAACGGATGTCAAAAGGTGCTGGGGTTGAAGACGACCCGAAGGAATACCTTGACCTTTTGAAATCTGTTTTTACCTTATGCTTGCCGAAATTAAAACAAAGTGCTTTGCTCTGGATAAATATTGGAGACGCATATAACACGCCTGTTAATTGGAGCGTTGATGATAGAATGTATAGTTCACTTGGTCCAGACAAAAATGGTCTTTCGCCCAATAATTCGGCATATGTTAAGCCTCGCGCCAAAAGAAAAGCTTTCATCGACAAAGAAATTCCGTGGCTTCAATATGGTAATTTATTGGCATTACCATATAGACTCATCATAGAGTTATGCAATGCAGGGTATCTTTTCCGAGGTGAAGTGATTTGGCGGAAGAAAAACGCCATGCCCGAAGGTAGGTGCCGCCGCCCTCATCGCCAACACGAGCCAATCTATCTGTTGGCCAAGAAAGAGGATCATAATTTCCGGGTTTCCCCCCCGGTCCCAAGCGTGTGGGAATTCTCAAATGAAAAAATTGAGGGAGAAGCGCATTATTCGCGATTTCCGGAAGAGTTGCCTCGACGTTGCATTGAGGCTTACGATAACGTCGGACCTAATGTTGTTGTGCTTGATCCTTTTTCAGGATCAGGTACAACAGGGATTGCAGCAAGAAAGCTTAATTGTACGTATATAGGTTTTGAGATTGATTCGTTACAAGTTGTCGCTTCTAACAAAAGGCTTGAATATATTGAAAGTAACGACATCCCTCTTTTTAGGCATGCGGAAATTTCCGCCACGATTCGATAAGGAACTTTGAAAAAGCATCGTCTGGATTATTGAAGTTGCAAACGTGAATATGAGCTTTTGCCTTTTGCTTAAGAGGTGTTGATTTGGTATTTACGTTGTAAGAGAAGCACGCTGAGAAATACCCGTCGTCTTCAATATCTTTTCTCTTTGCGCTCCGCCTGTCTTCATCTTTCCCTAATTTGTCTCCGAGTTCACCTTTATTGACTGGATGTTCGGAAGGCGAGCTTTTGCAATCCATTGTCCATAGGGGGGATATATATCCCGCATCCACTAAAGCTTTACTCATCGGTACATCGTCTGTTCGGCGTTCGGCAAAGCTTGCCTTTACATGCACCACACCGAAAATATGCTTTGTCCCATTTTTAATCCCGATAAGGAGCACGTCCATTTTATCTGCCTCCAAGCGTTCGGTAACTTTTATTGACCGCAGATAGCGTTCTTTTTCTTCCGTGGAGGCAATAAGTAATTCTATTCCATGTGAGGTTAGGAAATGCCCGTAATGTCTTACAAGCACTTCCTCTAATGCCCACCCGCCCGTTCTTTTCCAGCTTTGAGTAAAATCTAATCGTGCAAATTGAGCAGGATGATTATATGGATCACAATATGCCCGGTAAATAAGAAACCACCAAATGTCTGATGGGTTAGCATGCGGCCACACTTTAACAGCGGCTAAAAAAGCTTTTGCCACAGAGTCTGTTTTAATCGCTTCATTGTTCGATAATGATTTGCTCAACCTGGAGAGTCCGTCACGTAGCGTCTTGATTACTTTTTCAAATTGTTCCGTAGTGGCAGTGCTCAGCATATAGATTGCATCATATTTTGCATAGTTGAAATGAATATTAAGGTTATTGTTATTCTGTGTGGCAAAAATAGCCCGTTCTATTTCTGCGGTTTCGGGATGATTTTTAATTTTGTCCAGTAATACCGAGAAGTTGGTTCCGATAACATGGAGAATAGCAACAAGCATATCAAGGCTAGGTGTCGTTTCTCCTTGTTCAAATCTTTCAATCCAGCCCGGCCCGAGGATTAATCTTTCTTCAAGTTCCGATGAAGAAATGCCCGCGTCTTCTCTTAACAATTTCAACCGAGATAAGATTGCATGGAGGTATGTGCTTGTTGGTGACATTATTCAAAAAAGTCCTTTGGGGTTATTTTTAGTGCTTTTGCAATCTTGACTATATTTATAAGGCTAATATTTCGTTCGCCCCTTTCTACGCCCCCGATGTAAGTTCGATCCAATCTGCACGACAACGCTAATTCTTCCTGAGACAGTCCATGTTCTTTTCTCAGTTTCCGCAATCGTTGTCCGAATTGTTCTTTTAGCTTCTGTTCATTATCAGCGGTCACGTATCATAATATGCAGTTTGTGATGATGATAAGTCCACGGACTATGAGTATCATAATGGGCAAACAAATTGATTGCGACGATATTAAAACTGGTTGGCTCTCTGGTAGATATTGATATGGGCGGGTGATTCTATAAAGTTATTGTAGCATCGCCAACCACAATTGGTAGATATATGGAATGGCAAGATTTCAATTGCCTGCTGTTATGCCTTTATTGATCCCAACAATTATTAGACTGCCGTCCGTATTTGCTGGAATATGAATATCATAGTTGTATGAATAGGAAAATACAAGCACAAAATATAGTGGTGTGGTTAATGATTTATCTTGAAAAATGGCGGTATTTACCCCATAATAGCCAGCATATACCGCCGTCCGTATATCATGGATATTAAATCACCCATAATATACGGCAAGTTAGATTATGCTTAATAAAAAGGTACTTCCAGAGTTTCAGGAGTTTTTGCTTTCGAGGAGACTTGTGCAGGAAAAGCATCTTTCTTATTATGCCCATTGGGTCAGTAAGTTCCTGTTTTTCTCAAACAAAAATCAAAAACTCACGGATGAATTGAAAATCGAAGCATTCATGAATGAGCTGAAGGATCAGGATAAGATTAATGACTGGCAGGTGAGACTTCATAAGCTGTCAGCTATCAGCGGTCAGCATTCGGCTTAAAAGAAGGGGAAATGTTATGAGAGATTTCAAAACACTCTCTGTATGGGAAAAGGCGCATGGGTTGACTCAGAAAGTTTATCATGCTACTTCAGCATTCCCACGTGAAGAATTGTATGGTTTAACGAGCCAGATTAGAAGATCCTGTGCTTCTGTCCCTACGAACATCGCAGAAGGGTGTGGAAGGAACAGTGATGCTGAGCTTGCGCGTTTTCTTGAGATAGCGATGGGTTCAGCAAGTGAATTAGAATATTTACTGATACTGACCCATGATCTTCATCTGCTCAACAGTGCAGAATATGACAGTCTTACAGGCGAAGTATTAGAAGTTAAACGAATGCTTGCAACATTTATAAAAAAGCTGAGAGCTGACGGCTGAACGCTGATTATAAAAGACGTATCAAAAGCTCCTCAAAGCCCGCTTGATATGTTGTATAAGGAAAGTTATTGAAAGGGAGATAGTCGAGTTTCATTCAGACTGACAGGCGGGGCTGTTGTATAATACCTCAATAATATCTTCCTCACTCATGAATCCGTGCCCATGGCAATGATATATCTCAATGACAAACTTGTCCCTGAAAGCAAGGCAGTTGTCTCTGTCTTTGACCACGGTTTTCTCTACGGCGACGGGATATATGAGACTCTGAGGGCGTATGAAGGGGCCGTCTTTAAGCTCGAAGAGCACCTTGACAGGCTCTTTCATTCAGCCTCGCTCATCAATCTTCGATTGCTGAAAAGTCCGGAAGAGATAGAGAAGGCCCTTTACGAGACGCTCAGGGCAAACAGGCTCAAAGAGGCTTATGTGAGGATAACATTCTCGCGGGGCGCGGGCCCGATAGGGCTTGACCCGTCTCTCTGCCCAAAGCCGACATTCGTCATTATTGCCAATCCTTTTAAAGGGTATCCCACTTCATATTACAAAAAAGGGGTGAAGGCCGCGGTTGTCAAAACAAGGCGGAATTATAAGGGCGCGATTGACCCTCAGATAAAATCGCTGAATTTCTTAAACAATGTTCTTGCAAAGGCAGAGGCGATGGAGCGTGGAGCATATGAAGCCGTGATGCTTAATTATAAAGGGCATGTAGCCGAGGGAACGGTGAGCAATATCTTTTTCGTAAAAGACGGCGTAATCTGCACGCCTTCTGTCAATGCCGGGATTCTTGACGGGATAACGAGAAGGACGATAATTAATATCGCAAAAGCCGCGGGCTTGACTGTTAAAGAGGGGAGCTTCAGGCCTGATGATATTTATAAAGCTGACGAGGTTTTTCTCTCAAACACGACGATGGAGGTCATGCCTGTCAATCAGTTTGATGACGTAAAGTTCCGTATCAGCGCCGCAGGTGTGACAAAGGCCATTCACAAGGCTTACAAGGCGGAGGTAAGGGAATATCTAAGGAGAAGAAAACGGCCGCGCGCATAGGCATAAGCTCAGGCGTCAGAATAATGGAAGAAATGAAAAGGCTTGACAATTCGGGCTCTTAAAATATATAAATAGACTCTGCTGCTTTATACTTCATGCAAAAAGGAGGTAAGCGCAAGTATGAAAAAATCATATCCATTTTTTGTTTTATTGGTTTTCTCTCTTTCTGCGGCCTCGCTCTCTTTTTCCGAGCCTGCCGTCAAGGCCGAAGGCAAATTAGTTTATGTCTCGAACTCGGGCAATAGCATGCTCTCGGTCATCAATGCCTCAAAATCAGAGGTGGTGAATACGATCAAGGTAGGCCTCTGGCCGGCGGGACTGGCGGTCGATTCCGCAACAGGCATGCTCTATGTCGTAAACTCGAGCCCGTCCGAAAACAAGGTAATGGTTATAGACCTTAAAAGCGGCTCTGAGGCGGCAAGCATAAAGGTGGGAACCGGCCCGATGCATATCGCAATCAACTCGGCGGCGCGCAAAGGGTATGTGACGAACACTGACAACAGCAACAATACCGTGAGTGTCATAGACCTTGAGAAGAATGTAGTAACAGATACCATAAAGGTGGGGAAGGAGCCTTTCGGCCTTGCCATTGACCCGGGCAGGAAGAAGCTTTTTGTCGTGAATTCGGGGGAGGGAACCGTTTCGGTGATAGACCTGAATAAGAATACTGTTATTGCGACGATTCCCGTAGGCGACGTTCCTATCGGCGCGGCCTTCAGCCCCGTAACCGGCAGGATATATGTGGCAAATCATAACAGCAACAGCGTATCTGTCATTGACCCTGAGAAGAACAAGGTGATTGAAAATATAGAGGTTGGGGAAGCCCCGTGGTACATAGGCGTGGATACGCTTCACAACAGGCTCTACGTTCCGAGCAGGGGGTCTCATCTCGTCAGCGTTGTTGACGCCTCCTCGAACAAGGTCCTCGGATCGATAAAGGTCGGGAGGGAGCCCCTTGGAATAGCAGTCGACTCCGGGAATAAACGCGCTTACGTGACAAATCACTCAGGAATCAGCCTCTCAGTAATAGATACCGAGAGCAATACAGTAATCAGTACGGTGAGCCTGAGCCTGACGCCGAACAGCCCTTACGCGGGCTCGCCCTGGGATGTCGTTGTTGAATAACATTGTTTCACAATGCTATATAAAACAAAAAAAAGAAAAGGAGAGAAGATGAAATTCAAAAGCTTAAAAAGAATGTCTGTTTCAATTATTTCCGCATTACTTGCTGCCCTGCCTGTTTCAGCGGCTGCAAAGAACATCTATGTGTCCAACTCCGGCAATAACACAGTCTCTGTCATTGACGCGGCGAAGAACGAAGTAATCAATACAATAAGGGTCGGCGCATGGCCCGCCGGGATAGGGATAGACGCTGCTTCGGGCAAGGCGTATGTCGTCAATTCAAATGACGGCGACAACACGGTTTCCGTCATTGACCTCAAGAGCAATTCGGTTGAAGGAAGCATAAAGGTCGGCGACGGCCCCATGGCAATAGCGATTGATTCGGCGGCAGGCACCGGCTACGCGGTAGCAACAGAACATGTCGTTGACGGCAAGAACCTGAGCCACACCGTCTCTGTCATTGACCTTAAGTCTAAAAAGGTTACAGGCACAATTGATGTGGGGGTCGGGCCTTTTGACATTAAGATGCTGAACGGGAAGCTCTTCACAAGCAACTCCGGCGACATGAGCATTTCCGTTATAAACGCTGCCGACCAGAAGGTGGCAGCTACGTTAAAGACTGCCGATACACCGCTCGGCCTTGATGTCGACAAGAGCAAAAACAAGGTTTATGTCGCGATTCACGGCAAAGGCTCTGTAATGGTGATTGACGGCGAAAAACTTGAGGATAAAGGGCTGATCAAGGTGGGCAATTCAGCATGGTATGTCGCGGTAGATTCCGCAAACAGCAGGGCTTATGTCGCGAGAGGCGAGGAAGACACGGTATCAATTATAGATACCGCGGCTGACAAGGTCATCGGCGAGATCAAGGTTGGGAAATCGCCGAGGCAGATCGCGGTTGATTCTGAAAGCAAGAGGGCGTATGTCGCAAATCACGGCGATGTTTCACTGTCGGTTATAGACACCGCGACCAATCAGGTAATCCAGACGATAAAACTCGCACCGCTCACTGACAGCTCCTACTCAGGCAACGCATGGGGCGTAGCGGTTAATTAAGTTTTCAAAAGAGATTCACAGGGCGGCAGAAGATCTGCCGCCCTGTTTTTTTTAACATTTCAACAATGAAGATAAAAATTATCTTTGCACTCATTTTGTTATTTATCGCAATGCCTCCCCGTTTCTCGGCTGAAGAGAAAGAGCCGGCGGGCGGGCTTTTCCGTCTTGAGTGTCATGAATCCCCAAAATACTTCATCATCGTAAAAGAGGTGAAAGGAAGCGCGGGCTCCGACATTCTTATCAAATACAAAGGGAATCCTGACGAGAAATACTCGTGTGATTATGCGCTCAGTGACGGCGGCTTCGAGATAAAGAATGAGTGGGCTGAATATTACGCCGGGTTGAAGGACAATCTCCTTCTTCTTGACAGCACGACAGGCCCGGGCCCGAGCGGGCTCATAATCTGGGATTTACAAAAGAGGAAGAAGGCGTTTGAGGGCTCATGGTCAGACGCTGAAGAGAGCGGCAGCGGCTCGCTCGTCTATTGGCTTGAGACGGACGAGGCATCAGAGGGAAATTGCCCTGATATGAAGGAGTGGGAGACGCACGGCCTCGGGGCGGCGATAGAGACAAAGGTGATTCTCAACCTCTCTGATTTCACCATAACAAAGACCGCGGAGACAAGGTGCAGCGCCCGGCAGTGAGCCCTACTCCTTAATTTTAACGAACATAAACGTGCCGGTCGCGCCGAAGAGAACCGGCCCTATCCACGGGGCAAGCCACGGCAGTATCGCCCCGGTGTTGCCCAATGATATGCTGACCGAGTAAACGAGCCAGTAGAGCATCGTAACTATCACGCCGAGCCCCGCCGCCCTTATCCCGCCGCCAAGCCTTGTATTTAGCGCAAGGGCAACGCCGAATAATATCATCACGAAATTTATCGTCGGGTAGGCGAGCTTTTCATACATGCTCACTTTATACTTCAGGTTCTTGAACCCGGCCTTCTCAAGCCTGCCGTAATACTCCCGAAGTTCAGCAAAGTTCATTTCATCCGGCTTCTTCATCTCTTCCCTGAATATCTTCGGTTCATCCATTGCGTTTGACACAAGGGAGTCATGGTGTTTTCTGTCCTTATTGTCAAAATCAAAGGCCTCGGCATTCCTCAGCCTCCATGCGCCGCCGGCCCAGTCCGCGCCTTCTGCCTCTATCCTTGTCCTGAGCCTGAAAGAGCCGTCAAAGTTGTAGATGCTCGTCTGAAGGGTGCTGTTGCTCTCCTCGACAAAATTGCTTATCCTGATAAGGCTTCCGTCAAGCCCCTTGAGCCAGAGAGCTTTTTCGCGGAAGGTGATGATAGGCGGGCGCTTTAATATCTTCACGTTTCTGACATAAGACGCTTCTGAAGACGCCGCCGGCACCGCAGTCTCGCCCATGGCAAAGGCGAGGATGCTTATGAATCCGCCCAGGATGAGGAAATATGAGAAGAGCTTTTTAAGGCTGCCGCCGCCCGCCTTCACAGCTATTGTCTCTTTCTGATTTGATGATATCCCGATTGTAAGGAGCACGGAAAAGAGCGAGGCCATAGGCGAGGCGTAGAGGAGAAACTTCGGGCAGTTGAGCATTAGATACAGGAATATGAGGCCGAAAGGGCTCCCGTTTTTATAAAACTCGTCAGTCTTGTCAAAGAACTCAGCGATTATGAGTATGGCGGTGAGGCTCAGGACAAAGATCGCAAAGAATTTAAAGAACTCTTTTAAAAAATATCTGCGCAGTATCTTCATAAGGGGTGATGTGCGATGATCGGTTTGTCTTTATAAGCAACATAATAAAAGATCACGGCAACTATTCCGAAGAATATGTCAGGCCCCCATCCGCTCAGGAACGGGGGTATCTTCTGAGCCTTTGCCAGCCCCTCTCCCATTATGAGGAAGAGGTAGTAGAACATGAGGATGACGAGGCTGATCGAGAAGTTCCCAAGCCTGCCTATCCTGCCAGCCCTGCTTGAGAGCGCCGGGCCGAGAAAGCCGAATATCAGGGCCGCGAATGGTATGGCAAGCCTCCTGTTTAACTCGATCTTCCACGAGATGTCTCTGTCGCGCCCTTCCCAAAGCTTTGGCGTCTCAACCTCCGCGGGCTTTGAAGCGCTCACTGTGCTTATGCCTGACGCAAGCACAAAATCATATTCTGAAAAGGTTATTTCCGAAGAACTGTCATCATCATATGCGTGTATCATCCCGTTGTGCATGCTGAGCTGTATCGTGCCCTCGCTCAGGTTTGAGCTTATCGCCCCGTCCTCAGCCACTATTACAACGGGTTTTTTAAATGGCGTTCCCGCGTCGCTGTATATGAATATGCCGTTGAACTTGTTCTCTGCCGGCATGTCCTTCACATATATAACCGTGTCCTTGAAGACCGTTGAAAAGGTCTCTTCCTCAAGCGCGAGGGATGCTTTTTTTGTGATAGCCTCGTTAAGAGTCTCTTTAAATGAACGCATGCTGACCGGCGAAAGATAAAGGCTTATGAAGAGGAGTGCGAGAAAGCCGAGCACCGAGACCGAGACAGCCGCTCCGGATATGCCGGGAAAACTCATGCCGCTGCTCTTTAGCACTACGATCTCGTTGTCAGCCGCCATCCTTCCGTAAGTGAGAAAGATGGATATCAGTAAGGCCATCGGGATGGCAAGGAGAAGAATCGATGGCTGTAGATAAAGAAATACCTTCATAATATCGATAGGGTTAGCCCCCCTGCCCATTATGAGCTTGGTGAGCCGGACGAACTTTTCCATGAAGAGGATAACGGAGAGCGAAAGGAGCGCCACGATGAAGTTGCCGAACAGCTCTCTGAATATAAGCTTGTGTATTATCATTGCCTGATATTTTATATTATTTTAATCAAAAGGATTCCCCGATGCTTTGCATCGAATGTCAATTTATTCTATTTATGATTTCCGTCACCCTTTTCCTCAACTCCTGAACCTTTGCAGTCAGTTCACCGCCTTTCTTATGCCCCATGAAGAGAGAGGCCGTTTCGGTGAACGCCTCTGCATTCGGAAGGACATTGAGGCCGTTCAGCTTTATGAGCGTTTCAAGCTTTCTAAGGTATTCATGGGCATTCAGAAGAGCATCTTTGTCCGGTGCAGAGATTATGTTCGCGGCGGCGAGCCTCTTTATCGCGGCAGGCATGTTCTGGACAAGGATTTCAGGGCGCTTCCCGGCATTATGAAGGATGAGGTATTGCACGAAGAATTCGATCTCTTCTGTTCCTCCGGGCCCGAGTTTTATATCAATGCCTTCGGACTCCCTTGCCAGTTCCCTGATTATAGCGGCCCTCATCCTTAAAACCTCATCTCTTTCAAGGCTGCTGCCCCTTTTTCTGATTGCCTCGGATGCCATCGAGAGAAACTCCTTCCCGATCTTCGGGTCGCCGGCAACCGGCCTTGCCCTGAGCAGGGCCTGAAGTTCCCAGGGATGGGCCTTAGCCAGGTAATAATCCCTGTATCCTTTTATATCTTTAACAAGGCTTCCCTTTGAGCCGTCCGGCCTCAGTCTCGCGTCAACGCTGTAGAGCATGCCTGCGTCAGTGTAAGAGGTGAGGGATTTCATGATCTTCTCCGCCGCCCCCGCCGCCCCGTCTCCGGATACGAAAATGATATCAAGGTCAGAGCCGAATGTCATCTCCCTGCCCCCGAACTTGCCGAGAGCTATGACAGAGAGGCCGGCGCCGGCATGTTTTTCCGCAACGGCGTTGATGATCGCTTCGGCAAGATATGTCATATCCCTGAAGAGCGCCTCTGCTGGGAGTATCCCCTGAAGGAAGAGCATGCCGAGGCGAAGCTCTTCAAGCCTTCTGAACCTTGCAAGCCGCAGGGCGGTATCCTCATCCGGCGCCGCGACCTTCCGGAGCTTATCTTCCAAAGATTTAAGCGTCTTGAATATTGCCCATTCCTCGATGAGTATATTCAGGTAATAAGGGCTGCTCAAAAATATCCCCGAAAGGTAAGAGCTCAATGCAAATATCTTGATTATGCCCGTCATCAGCTCTTTCTGTTCGCCGAGGGCGGTGAGGTGCGCCCTTTCTATCCTGAAGGACGTGAGGAGGCTCTCGATTCCCGCCAAAGCGTTGTCAGGGTTTTCAGACGCGAAGGCCTCTTCAAGCATTGGAGGCATCACCTTCCTCAGAAGCGAACGCTCCTGCATCGTGCGGAAGAGGAGCATATGCTCTCTTATCTTCTTCAGCTTCACGAGGCTCTCCTCGGGCCTTCTTGCCTTTTTGAAGAGGAGATAACCGGCAAGCTCATGATCCTTGATATCCCCTTCAAGAAGGTTAAGTGTTTCGGCATTCTTATCCTCACTGGTTCCGAGCAGTGAGTTATACATCGTCTTTATCTGCATCCTCCTGGACTTCATGTCCGCGAGGAATCGGGCTGAGGAGGAAAAGCCCGTCTTCATAGCCAGCGCGTTCAGGTCTTCATCGGATGAGGGAAGGTCATGCGTCTGCAGGTCTTCCTTCATCTGAAGATAATGCTCAACGCGCCTTAGACAGAGGTAATTATTCTTCAGTGATTGAAGTTCGTCATCAGGGATCATCTTCATCTCCCTGAGCGCATCTATCGCGTCAATCATCCTGTTAACTTTGAGAGAGCTCTTCTTTGCGGCATAGAGAAGCTGAAATGTCTGGACAAAGAACTCCGCCTCTCTGATGCCTCCATAGCCGCGCTTTATGTCATCACTCGAGAACGCGGAGTCCATGCTCTTTTTAAGCCCTCTTATCTCTTCTATATCCGAATAATCGAGAGTCTCTCTCCAGGCGAACTTCTCCACTATCCCCATGAACGCCGCGCCGAGCCTCTTGTCGCCCGCAACCGGCCTCGCCCTTATGAGCGCCATCCTCTCCCATGTCCTCCCCCATGACTCGTAATATGTCCGGTACGCCTTCAAGGGAAGCGCTATATCCCCCTTCTGCCCCTGGGGCCTCAGCCTCAGGTCAACCCTGAAGGCTATGCCGTCCTCTGTCTGTGCGGAGAGGAGCCTGCTGAAGAGCTCCACAACCTTGCAGTAAAATTCGTGATTGCTGATCCTGTTTATGACCACTCCCGAAGGGTTCTTTATCCCGGATGTCTGCCCTTCGTCATCGCCGTAAACAGCCATTAGGTCAACATCAGAGCTGTAATTAAGCTCTTCGCCCCCTAATTTCCCGAGAGCTATGAGAGCGATAGCTCCGGATTCAGGCTCTCCGAATCGTGATTTGTTGAATGAGAGGGAGTAATTCAGCGCGGCCTCGATGATGACTTCGGCAAGGAGGGTAAGCTCGGCCATCGCGCCCTTTATATCCGTCTTTCCCTCGATGTCCCGCAGAGTAATCCTGAGGAGATGCCGCTTCCTGAAGTATCTGAGGATCTTTGTTATGTCATTTATCTCCGCGTCGCCGTCAAAGATGATCTCTGTTGCCGCAGCCTCTTTCAGCAGCACGGGTGTGATCTCTTTGTCTATGGCTTTGAGCGCGGAGAAAAGCTCATCGGGAAAGGCGATGGAGTAATTGGCTAAAAACTGGCTCGCCGCAAAGAGCCTTGCGGCGATTTCAATTTGCCCTGCCTCAAGCCCGGCTCCGGCATTCTTCTCGTAAAATCTCTGGAGGTTTTTTTCCGCCCTTTCAGGGTCTGAAGAACCGGCAGATGCCCCGGAGATTTTGCTTAGCATGTTCCCGTCAATAGCCATTAATTTTCCTACTGAATTATTAATGTAATTCTGCTAATATAGCCGATAACGCGGATCGTTTATAGGATAATCAAAACCGGAGGAAAATACTATGAAGATGGTGGTGGCTATCATCAAGCACTTTAAGCTCGATGACGTGAGAAAGGCCCTGACTGACATCGGGGTGGTGGGGATGACTGCGATCGAGGTGAAGGGCTTCGGCAGGCAGAAGGGGCACATGGAGGTTTACCGCGGCGTTGAGTATGAGGTGAAGTTCCTTCCGAAGGTAAAGATAGAGGTCGCTGTTTCAGATAACAGGCTCGATGAGGTTATCAAGGTCATAACCGCATCCGCGAAGACAGGCGCGGCAGGAGAGATAGGCGACGGCAAGATATTCGTCTTTGAACTTCAGGATGTCATAAGGATAAGGACGGGCGAAAGGGGCGAAGAGGCGATTTAGAGTTTACCCGGCTTGTCCGGAATTATTTTTTTAGAACCGGTCTTCCACGAGTCCTTATGAAACAGGGGTTTTTTAAAGCCGCTGAAGAGGTCCACAGGCTTTTCAGGAGCAAAGGCTTAACCCTCTCTGCCGCCGAATCCTGCACCGGCGGATTAATCAGCAATTCAATAACAAGCCTTCCGGGCGCGAGCACATTCTTCAGGGCAGGCGTTATCGCTTATTCGATAGAAGCCAAAGAAAATATACTTGGGGTCTCTCCAGAGACAATAAAAACACATGGCGTGATAAGCAGGGAGACTGCTGTTGAAATGGCTCAGAAGATGCGCCTGCTGACAAAAAGTGACTATTCCGTCTCAACAACCGGCAATCTCGGCCCTGAAGTTTTCGAGGAAAAGGAGAGAGGGCTTATTTACATTGCGGTGAGCAAAGAGGGCAAAACCATTTCGCGTGAACTGAGGTTGAAGGGGGACAGAGCATCGAACAAAGAAGAAGCCGCGCTTGAGTCGCTGAAGTTGTTGATAGAGGTTCTTGAATAATGGGAAATATTCCCGGGAATATAAAACACGAAGTCGAGAAGCTCGTTAAAGACCTCAACTACCACTGCTACCGCTATTACGTCCTCGATTCGCCTGAAATCGCGGATGAGGAATACGATAAGCAGTACCGTCATTTAAAAGAGCTTGAAGAAAAATATAATTATGTCCTTCCCGATTCCCCTACACAGCGCGTGGGAGCGCCGCCGCTTGACAAGTTTGAAAAGGTAAAGCACGCGGAGCCGATGCTCTCTCTTGATAATGCTTTCTCACATGATGAAGTGAGAGAGTTTGACGAACGGGTGAAGAAGCTTTTAAAGACCGGTATGGGAATCGAATACACGGTCGAGCCGAAGTATGACGGGCTCGCGATGGAACTGACTTACAGGAAGGGAATTTTATACAGAGCATCAACGAGGGGCGACGGTTACGAAGGCGAGGATGTAACCGTTAACATAAAGACCATCAAGGCTGTTCCGCTCAAAATTGAGGGTTCTGAAATCCCGGAAGAGATAGACATACGAGGCGAAGTTTACATTGACATCAGGGAGTTCGAGGCGCTCAACAGGGCGCGGGAAAAGGAAGGCGAGCCTGCATTCGCCAATCCGAGAAACGCGGCCGCGGGGTCTATAAGACAGCTTGATTCATCCATCACGGCGAAAAGAAAACTCCATCTTGCCTGTTACGGCATCGGGGCTGTGAAGGGAATTACGTTCAAGAGCCAGTGGGAATTCATCACATGGCTTAAGAATGCGAGATTCCCCGTTCCCGCGCTTATTAAACTCGTCAGAGGAATTGACGAAGTAATTGACGTCATTAAAGAGATTGAGCAAAAGAGAAGCTCCTTCCCTTTTGAAGCTGACGGCGCAGTAATAAAGGTTAATGATTTTGAATTGCAGAAAGCCCTTGGCATTAAGACAAGGGAGCCGAGATGGGCGACAGCGTATAAATTCCCGGCGCATCAGGGCATCACAAAGATAAACGAGATTATCGCAAGCGTTGGCAGGACCGGGACAATCACGCCTGTGGCTTTTCTCGAATCCGTGAGAATCGGCGGCGTTACTGTTTCGCGCTCGACACTGCATAACTGGGATGAGATTGAGAGAAAGGATATCCGCGTTGGAGATACCGTAGTAGTTGAGCGCGCGGGCGATGTTATTCCCCATGTTGTCGAGGTGAAGAAGGATAACCGAACCGGTAAAGAGAAACTTTTCCGGCCTCCGCATAAATGCCCTGTCTGCGGCTCGGCAGTTGAAAAGGATGAAGGCGGGGTTGCGTTCCGCTGTATCGGATTGAACTGCTCCGCGCAGGTGCAAAACCGCATCGGGCACTTTGCCTCGCGCGCCGCAATGGACATTGAAGGGCTTGGGGAAAAGAATGTTGAACTCCTTTACTCAAAGGGTCTGATAAAACATTTCGTCGATATTTACGAATTGAAGAAAGAAGACCTGCTTGAGCTTCCGAGGTTTGCGGAGAAGTCCGCGCAGAACCTCATCGACGCAATCGAGAAGAGCAAGCACACAACGCTTGCTCGTTTCCTGTATTCTCTCGGAATCATCCATATCGGCGAGTATGCCGCGAAACTGCTTGCGAGAAATTTTGAAAACCTCGAAGGCCTGTATCACATAACGACTGAAAAGATTATCGCGATAAAACAGATGGGCGAGAAGACAGCCGAGTCGGTCTCGCGCTTCTTTAACGACCCTGAAAACCTTAAGACCCTCAAAACTCTGAAGTCCCTCGGCGTGAAGATAACAAATCCTGATTTCATAAAAACGCAGGGGAAAGAGCGTCCGCTTGAAGGCCTCACCTTTGTGATAACAGGCACATTGCCTAGGCCGAGAAATGAAGTTGAAGAGCTTATTGAATACTCCGGCGGGCATGCGTCCGGTTCCGTCTCGAAAAAGACTGACTACCTCGTCGCCGGCGAAGAAGCGGGCTCAAAGCTGAAGAAGGCAAAGGAACTCGGCGTGAAGATAATTTCGTACGAAGAATTGATTAAGATGCTCTGAATATTTTTAACATAAGAAAACAAATAGAGATAATTTGAAAGCTCAAACTCCCATTTTACTCCCCTTAACCGATGAGGCGAAGGCCGCCGTAAGGGATGATGAAACGGTAAGAATTACCACGTTCCCGTTCCGCATTGGGCGCGAGTGCAGAAGCGGGCTTCAGGATAACCCGTGGCACAGCTTTGACCGCCGCAGGCACGGCACTTCCCCGCATAACGACTGCTATCTTCATGATTTGGGGGAGAAGCTTCAGATATCAAGAGAGCACCTTCAGATTGAAAAGAGAGATGACGGCGCGTATGAGATATTTGACAGGGGAAGCATGTGCGGAACGGTCGTTGACGGCGATCATATCGGCGGAGATAATAAAAGGACACGGTATCCGCTGCATAATGGAAGCATTATTATCTTCGGGAGTCAAAGCTCTCCGTATGTTTTTAAATTCTTATATCCCTCAGGATAGTAAGGCGGCCCCCGGAACCTGGACAGTCGTAAAAAGGCTCAGGCTAAAGGCAGCCTGAGCCTTTTGTTTTTTACCCTCCCCTGAGTCCCCTCCCGTCTCCGCACTCGGCGGATTTGCCGTGGCGAAAAGGGAGGAGACGAACAGGATTAAATATCATAATACAGGAAGAACTCGTACGGATGCGGCCTCAGCCTGAGCGCGTCAACCTCGTTGCTCCTCTTGTAATCTATCCATTTCCGGATGGCGTCTTCAGTGAAGACATTTCCTTTCATGAGGAACTTGTGGTCTTTCTCAAGGGCATCAAGCGCCTCGTCAAGGCTCGCCGGCATCTGAGGGATATTTTTTAACTCCTCTGCCGGCAGGTCGTAAAGGTCTTTATCCAAAGGCTCGCCCGGATCGATCTTATTCTCAATGCCGTCAATGCCTGCCATCAGCATGGCTGAGAAGGCGAGATAGGTATTGCATGACGGGTCAGGGAAGCGCACCTCAACTCTCTTTGCCTTGGGGCTTGCCGAGTAGGTCGGTATCCTTATTGAGGCCGAGCGGTTTCTTGCCGAGTAAGCGAGATTGACCGGCGCCTCGAATCCGGGAGTAAGCCTCTTGTATGAATTTGTGGTCGGATTGGTTATCGCGGCAAGCGCCTTCGCGTGCTTCAGCACCCCGCCGATATAGTGAATAGCGAGGTCGCTCAGCCCCGCGTATCCGTTGCCTGCGAAGAGCGGCTTTCCGCCTTTCCATATGCTCTGATGAACGTGCATGCCTGAACCGTTGTCGCCGAACAACGGCTTCGGCATAAATGTAGCGGTCTTGCCGTGGCGCTTTGCAACGTTCTTGATGATGTACTTGAAGAGCATGTTCTTGTCAGCCATATTGACGAGGGAATCAAACCTCATGTCAATCTCAGCCTGTCCCGCGGTGGCGACTTCGTGGTGCTCTCTCTCAACATAGATTCCGCACTTGATCATCTCCATGACCATCTCTGTCCTCATGTCAACCTGGCTGTCTGTGGGAGGAACTGGAAAGTAACCTTCTTTATGACGGGGCTTGTAACCGAGGTTCGGGTTCTCCTCCCTGCCTGAATTCCAGATTCCTTCTGCGGAATCAATATAGTAGTAGCCGCTGTGCGCGTTCTGGTCAAAGCGGATGCCGTCAAAGATAAAGAATTCCGCCTCAGGCCCGAAGTACGCGGTATCGCCGATGCCTGTTGATTTCAGGTACGCCTCAGCCTTCTGAGCTATGTATCTCGGGTCTCTCGTGTAAAACTCCTTTGTTATCGGGTCCACGATATTGCAGATCAAGCTTATCGTGGGGTACTTCATGAACGGGTCCATGAAGGCTGTATTCGGGTCGGGAATAATGAGCATGTCCGAGGTGTTTATAGCCTGCCATCCCCTGATGGATGAGCCGTCAAACCCGAGCCCCTCCTCGAAAATCTCTTCCTTAAGTTCGTCAATCGGCACGGCAAAATTCTCATAAAATTTCTGAGCCCTCTTTCTGTATTCGGGATATATCTCATCGCTTTTTTTAAGCGTATTCTCAATCCCAACGCCTTTTTCATCCTGAAACCATTCCGTTATCATTCCCGGCGTCACTTCAATATGAAACTGAAGGGCATAAACATTACTGCCAAACCTGAATGCCTGGTTAGGGTATAAATCAGACAAGGCGATTCTCACCGCGTTTTTGGGCAGGTCGAATGTGTCGCCGTGCCACTGAAATACCTCAGCGGACTTTTCGTCAGGCAATGCGAGCCCGGAGAATGCCGCATCTTTCATCCCCTCTTCAGTAATCGCGACCTTATACCAGCCGATCTCTTTCGCGCTCCCGGCATAAACCTTTGCTCCCAGCGAATATGCTATCATCTGCGCGCCGAGGCAGACGCCAAGCACAGGCCTGCCTGTTTTAATGAACGCCCTTATAATAGCGGCCTCATAACTGAGAAAAGCGTGCTCTTCCATCTCATAAACCGCCATCGGGCCGCCCATTACAACGAGATGGGAGAAGCCTCTGAGATCCGGTATCTCGGCTTTGCAGTCAAAAAGGCTGAGAATGGAGTACGCAATCCCTTTCTCCTTCAGATAATCCTCAATCGTGCCCGGGCCTTCCGACGCAGTGTTTTTAATTATCAGGACAGACATCTCTTAAAGGATATACCCCTGCTCTCCGTGGCCGTAGACGTCAAGCCCCTGAACCTCGCATTCTTTGCATACGCGGAGGGCTGTCACGGCATTTACGGCTTTTAGAATAGCATAGGTGGCAATCGCCGTGTATAAAGCAACTGAAACAACACCGACAAACTGCACGAATAGCTGTCCGGAAATACTGCTCACACCTTCGGCAAAACCCTGGCCGCTGAATATCCCGAGCCCTGTTGAAGCGAATACCCCGGCAAGAAGAGTGCCTGTTATACCGCCTATTCCATGAACAGGGAAGACGTCAAGCGAATCATCTATCTTAAGAATGTTCTTCATGTACATTACGGCATGAAAGCATAAAAGCCCTGCTATGACTCCTATGGCAAGTGCGCCCGCGGGCCCAGCATAGCCTGAGGCCGGAGTTATTGTGCCGAGCCCCGCCACCATGCCTGTTACAGTGCCGAGGGCGGTGGGCTTGCCGAACTTTCTCCATTCAAGAAACATCCATGACATTGCGCCTGCTGATGCGGAAATATGCGTGACGAGCATCGCCATTGCGGCATTTCCGTTTGCGGCAAGGGCGCTTCCGCCGTTAAAGCCGAACCATCCCACCCAAAGCATTCCCGCGCCAGCAACAGTCATCGTCATATTGTGAGGCAGCATTGAAGAGCTTGGGAAACCGTCGCGCTTGCCTATCACAAGAGCGGCCACGAGTGAGGCGACGCCTGCTGTTATATGAACAACAGTCCCGCCTGCAAAGTCGAGCAGCCCCATCTTCTGGAGCCATCCGCCGCCCCAGACCCAGTGGGCAACAGGGCAGTAAACGAATATCAGCCATAGTGAAGAGAAGAGCAATATTGCCGAAAACCTCATCCTCTCGGCAAAGCCGCCGATAATGAGCGCGGGCGTGATTATCGCGAATGTCATCTGAAATATCGCAAAGAGCGTCTCGGGTATGCTGCCGCTCATCGAGTTCTCGGCAACTCCGGCAAAGAAGAGTTTTGAAAGCCCTCCCCAAAAAGCATTTCCGTCGGAAAATGCGATGCTGTAGCCGGCAACGAGCCAAAGGACAGAGATTATCCCGGTGATGGCAAAGCACTGAAGCGATATGGAGAGTACATTTTTTGTGCGCACGAGCCCGCCATAGAACATCACAAGCCCGGGCAGCGTCATAAAGAGCACAAGCGCGGTTGACACAAGAATCCATGCAGTATCGCCTGAATCCAATAGACGAATATCTTTCCGTCGCCTATCTCGCCTGTCCTTGCGCTATCCTGTATTGCTCTTAGCACATCCTCAACCTTCTCTTTCGGCACCGCCACTTCGATCTTGACCTTGGGCAGAAACCTCACTTCATACTCAACGCCCCGGTAAACTTCCATATGCCCTTTTTGCCTGCCAAACCCTTTGACCTCTGTTGCGGTCATGCCCTCAACGCCTATGTCGGTTAGGGCCTTTCTCACCTCGTCGAGCCTGAAATGTTTTATAACGGCTGAAACCATCTTCATTGTATTATCCTCCTTAATAAGCTGATAGCTCTCAGCTTTTAGCTATAGCATATATCCGCTTTCCCCATGCTGAGCATGGTCTAATCCGGCAAGTTCACTCTCTTCGTCAACTCTCAGCCCCATCATTACATCGAGAACCTTTAATATGAACAGTGTGACCACAAAGGAATACACCCATGCGGCGCCTATACTTATCAACTGATTTATCAGGAGAGACGGATTCCCGAAAAATAAACCGTCACTGCCTGCCGCATTTATTGCCTTTGAAGCAAAAAGGCCGGTTGCTATCGCGCCCCATGTTCCGCCAACGCCGTGAACTCCGACCGCGTCGAGCGAATCATCATAGCCTAATTTCGTCTTGAGATTTACCGCCCAGTAACAGAGGGCTCCCGCCACAAGCCCGATGACGATCGATGACATCGGCCCGACAAATCCTGATGCCGGCGTGATTGCGACAAGCCCGGCAACCGCTCCCGATGCAGCGCCGAGGGCTGTCGGTTTTCCTCTGTGCTTCCATTCGGCAAACGTCCATGATAATGCCGCCGCCGCAGTAGCGATATGCGTAACAACAAAGGCTGATGCCGCGAGAGCGCCTGACGCGACCGCGCTTCCTCCGTTAAACCCGAACCACCCGAACCACAATAACCCGGCTCCGAGAAGCGTCATTGTGACGTTATGCGGCATCATCGCTTCTTTGCCATAGCCCTTTCTCTTTCCGACAACTATCGCCGCCGCCAGTGCTGATACGCCTGAACTTATGTGAACAACCAGCCCGCCCGCGAAATCAAGCGCTCCGAGATTCCTTATCCACCCTCCGACGCCCCATACCCAGTGAGCGAGCGGGAAGTATACAAAAGTTACCCAGACCACAAGAAAGACGAGATACGTGCTGAACTTGAACCTCTCCGCAAACGCACCCGTTATAAGCGCGGGAGTGATGACGGCAAACATCATCTGAAATATCATGAAGGCCTGATGCGGTATCGTTGCCGCGTAATCAGGATTTGGGTCAAGCCCCACGCCTTTTAAACCGATCCAGTCAAGGTTCCCGATTATATGTCCGACATCCGGCCCGAATGAAAGGCTGTACCCGTAAAGCACCCATATGATTGTTACGACTCCGAGCGCGATAAAGCTCTGCATTATCGTTCCAAGCACGTTCTTCCGCCTCACCATGCCTCCGTAGAAAAGCGCGAGCCCCGGCGTCATCAGCATGACAAGCGCGGTTGAGATCAGAACCCATGCGGTATCGCCGGTGTCAATCTTTGCCGCCGCCACCCCCTCAGCAAAAGCAAAACCCGCGATGCTCAATAGTGTCAGCGCTGCAAATAAAATACTCAATAATCGTTTCATCCAATTTCCCTCCTTATATTAAAAATCCACATCCAACTGTATGGTCGCAGTCGGTTTATAAGCGCTCTCATTGTAAATGTCATAGCCGAATATCACGCCTACATTCGGAGCGAACTTCCACGCGGCACCGAAGCTCAATGCGCCATAACCGTTCTTCCCGCCCTGATAATCGACAGCGGCCCAGAGCTTGTCAGATATTTCCGGAATGTTCCTGTCCCATGAAAAGAGCAGGCCGCTGTCATCTTCGTTGCCGTCAATGTCGAGCAGAAGGTCTTTATTGCCGGAATAATATCCCGCCGATATTCTGCCCGCTTTTCCGAAGGTCTTTGCCACAATGCCGTAGACAAGGTTATAGTCGCTTACATCGCTCTCTGTTCCGAAATCATATCCTCCAACCGCTATTGCAGGCGAACCCTCAAATAACACGCCTTCAGGTGTTCCGAACTTCGCGTTGAAGAGCAGGGGATATTCATGATTGCCGTTGGCATCCCTGTAATCCGCTCCGATCTCAGCCTGAAACTTCTCAAAAGGCAATACACCGACAGTCAAACCTAAATTTGTGACGGTCGCTTCGTTAACGCCGTCCTGTGTTTCCGTCTTTTAAACGCCTGAATATCGGACGATGGTATCCATATCTGTGTTGACGGTGTGGCAGAAGCGATGCCTGCAAACATTACAAGTAAAATCATTTTTACTGCAACAACTCTGAAAATTTTCATCTTATCCTCCTGATTTTTATTTTTTTAGGCATTGTTCAATATGCCTCTCATTCGCAGCTTTCAACTTTTAACTCTCAACCCTATTCCTTCTCTTCGAATCCGGTACTTCTTTATCTTGTAGCCAATCATTCTCTCGGTGATGCCCAGCATTTTTGCCGCCCTTGACTTCACCCAGCCACATTCGATCAGGGCATTTACTATCGCGCTCTTTTCGTAGTTTTCAATCTTCTCTTTCAGCAATCTCATAAAAATATATATTGCCAGAAACATGCCAAGTTATAACCCATTGATTTTTAAAAGAAGTGACCCAATGAGCAACTACAATAAGGTATTAAAAAGTACGCAAATGAAACGGTCAGACATTATTGTACTGAATAATATTTGGCAGGATCTTAAAAAACGTGAAAGAGGAGGCTGATGAAAAGGCTTTCTAAAACGGCCAGGCCCGGCTCACCTTTCTTGTATCGACTCCCCTGAAGTTCCCTTTTTTGAGGAGATGGAGGAAGTTTTCATATGTGACCTGATTGTAAAACTCTGTGAAGCATGAGCCTACTTCATGTGAGAGGTGCGCGTCAGAGCCGCCCGTGTACGGCAGATTCATCTCTTCCGCGAGGGTGAGGGCCTTCAGGTTTTGAGAGTGATGGGAGTATCCGTTATATCCCTCTATGGCATAGAGCCCCTTCAGGTTTTTTATCTTATCCCCCATGCTGTTTGCTACTCTGAAGGGATGAGCCGGTATGGCCACTCCGCCTTTCTCATTTACAACAGGGATAAGCTCTGTTACTGACGCATTCTTAATATCGAGCCTGTCAGTGTCAACGCCGAATATGAGGCAGTGGCCTTCCGCGGCAGAGAACTCAACGCCTCTGAGGATGAGTATTTTTTCTTGATATTTTCCTCTCAGTTCATCAGCGAATTCAGATGAAGCGTATGAATAATGTTCCGTAAAGGCTATGCCGCGCAGTCCTGAAGCGATTGCGTGAAGAACCGTCTCTTCAGGCTCTGAATCTGTATCGCCGCTGTATTTTGAATGGACATGGAGGTCGATTTTAAATGTCATGTATTATGATAACACCCCTGCAGTATCAATAAATGTCAAAAGAGTTATGAAGAGGCGGGAATGGCCGGGCCCGAAACGGGGTTATTTAATTCGTGCAGTATTCCACGCCCATTTTACAAATAGAGCCGATGGGGGTGGTTTCGAGTATCGACAGCCATTTAATCCTGTAGCACATAGTCAATATATCTTTAGGATTGGCCTGAAACCTGACCGTTATCTTGTCGCCGGGGCCTATGTTTTCAAACTTTTCATGGGGCGCGCTTCTTATACAAAGCCCGCCGTTTGAGAAGTTTTCGATAAAACCGTTATATTTCTTTTCGCCGTCTATAAGTTCGGCGCTGAGATTGATGTTAAGCCTTGAATGGCGTCTCTTATCCATTTTCCAAAAAGCTCTCTGTCGTCAAAATAAAGGCCATATGTTACCACATTCAACAAAAAAGTTGTGTAATTTTTTTGAGTAATATATTAAAGCCCGATGCGGCAGCTCAAAAGGCATTGGATTTAATCCCCTTCAAACTCTGTCAGGCAGTGAACGCTGTATCCTTTGTCAGTAAGTTTTTTGTGGCCTCCGACATCCGGAAGGTCAACGATAAATGCCATCTCCGCAACCTTTCCTCCGAGTTTTTCAATAAGCGCGGCGGCGGCAAGTGCTGTGCCTCCCGTGGCAAGGAGATCGTCAACAAGAAGCACCCTCGCGCCTTTTGCTATGGCGTCTTTATGTATCTCGACAGTGTCCGTGCCATATTCGAGCTCGTATTCATGCCTCTCGACCTCGGCAGGAAGCTTGCCTATCTTTCTAATCGGCACAAATCCCTTCCCGAGCGTATAGGAGAGGGCGCCGCCTATGATAAATCCCCTTGCTTCGATGCCTACGATAATGTCGAACTTGACGCCGTCCTCTATATATCTCTGCGTGAAGCTGTCAATGACGAGCCTGAAGCCCACAGGGTCTTTTATGAGAGTCGTGATGTCTCTGAACATGATGCCCTTCTTGGGGTGGTCCGGAATGGTCCTGATTTTAGATTTAATGCTCATGCGCTTCCTCCTTATTTTACACTTGAAAAATTTTATCTTAAGCAGTCATCCTCATATGCTTTAATCTTTGGTATAACATCAAGGAAAAGCTTTATGACATTGTCTGCGTTCTTCTTCATTGTTGAAAGTATCATCTCCCATGTGACAGGTTCTTCCTCCGCATGCCAGCAGTCATAATCCGTTGACATGGCTATCGCGGCGTAATGAATCTTCTTCTCCCTCGCGAGATTGACCTCAGGCACTGTGCTCATGTTTATCACATCCGCGTTCCAGCTCCTGAACATATGGCTCTCCGCCTTTGTCGAAAATCTCGGCCCCTCGATCGTTATTACGGTTTTGTTTGGGTGAAACGGGAGGCCGAGACCTTTAGCCGATGAGGAGAGCAGGGCAATAAGATTCAGGCAAAAAGGCTCTGCCATGGGCGTATGGACAACGACATCTTCGTCAAAGAATGTGGCCTCTCTCTTTTTTGTGTGGTCAATGAACTGGCTCGGGAATACGAGATGCCCGGGTGCGATCTCTTCCCTCAGAGAGCCGACTGCCGTAGATGCGAGGATGTGGGTGCAGCCTTGCTCTTTCAGCGCCCAGATGTTTGCCCTGAAGTTCACCTTTGAAGGGTATATCGAGTGGTCTCTGCCGTGCCTCGCTATTATTGCCACAGCTACTTTATCTATCGAGCCGGCGATGAGCGTTGATGTCGGCGGGCCGTACGGGGTCTGCGCCTTAAATTCTTTTGCGTCTTTCAATATATCAGGGTTGTCAAGCCCCGAGCCTCCGATAATTCCGACCTTGATCATTTATCGCTCCTTATTAAAAAAGATTACACTGATTTATAAAAATGATTGCCCCGATTGTTTCTTGGCAGAGGAAGCACTTTTTGATTATAGACATTCTCCTTTGAATTATTCAATAATTGCATCTCTCGCAATCTCTGTTCTATGATAAAAATGATGAATAACAAGCTTATTCTTTTTGACATTGACGAGACGCTCATCGATTCAGGCAGGGCAGGGACGAGGTCGCTGAATATCGCGTTTAAAGAGCTTTTCGGAATTGAAGACGCTTTCCGGGAGATTAAGATGGCCGGAATGACTGATATTCAGATAATGAAGAAAGCATTAGGCATTCACGGCATTCCCTGCGTAAACGGAGAGGTCGATGCTCTCAGGGAAAAATACCTTAAGAACTTTTCAGGGAGATAAATAACCCGTGGAAAGCGATGAAGCCGGGAGTGATTAAAATACTTGACGCGCTTGAATCGGATTCGGTTCCTCTCGGGCTTCTGACCGGGAACCTCGAACAAGGGGCAAGAATAAAGCTGGAGCCGTTCGGGCTTTTTAAATATTTTTCCGCGGGCGCGTTCGGAAGCGACCATGAAGACAGGGATATGCTCCTTCCCATAGCGATTGAGAAGTTCTCAAAGATAGGCGTGCAGGCTGTGCCTCAAAAAAGCGTTGTCATCGGCGACACGCCCCGCGACGTCAGATGCGCAAAGATACACGGCGCTCACGCAGTAGGCGTAGCCACAGGCCCTTACAGCATGGATGAACTTAATGATGCCGGCGCTGACCTCGTTCTTGAGAGCCTTGTGGATAAAGAGGTTTGCCTGGAGTATATAAATAGTATTTAGTGTTACCCCTTAACCTCTATCCCCAACTTTTTCATCTTATACCCGATCTGTCTTGATGTGATGCCGAGGAGGCGCGCTGCTTTTGCCTGAACCCAGCCGGTCTTTTCAAGCGCATCCATGATATTCACCTTCTCAAGCTCTTTCAAATCGGTTGTTAGTGACATCTCGCCTCTTGAGGTTTTCGGACGCCGGAGGCTTAAAGATATGGGAAGGTCTGAAGCGAATATTTTATCTTTTGGTGACATGACCACAAGCCGCTCGATGGTATTTTCAAGTTCTCTCACATTGCCGGGCCAGCCGTAATCAAGGAATATCTGCATCGCGGTTTTATCCAGGCAAACAGACCTCCTGTTCTCCTCGTTGAACTTTTTAAGGAAATGCTCTATGAGAAGCGGGATGTCCTCGCCCCTCTGATTCAGAGGCGGAAGGAGGATGGGAATCACATTGAGCCTGAAGTAGAGGTCTTCCCTGAACCTGTCCTGCGAGACAAGGCTCTCAAGGTCCCTGCTTGTAGCTGTGATTATCCTTATGTCAACCTTTATCGCCTTATGCCCCCCGACGCGCTCGAATTCCCTCTCCTGAAGCACGCGCAGTATCTTCGGCTGAAGCAGTATCGGAAGGTCGCCTATCTCATCGAGGAATATAGTTCCGCCGTTAGCAAGCTCGAACTTGCCGTTTCTCGTTGAGATGGCGCCGGTGAACGCGCCCTTTTCATGGCCGAAGAGCTCTGACTCAAGAAGCCCCTCCGGGATCGAAGCGCAGTTAAACTTGATAAACGGCCCCTTGCTCCTCGCGCTCATGTAGTGTATCGCCTTCGCGATAAGCTCCTTGCCTGTCCCGCTTTCGCCTCTGAGCAACACGGTCGCCTTTGACTGCGCAACCCTGTGAACCGCCTCAAAGACCTCCTGCATCCTGTCCGAGAGGCCTATGATATTGTCTATGCTGTACTTGCCCTTAAGCTCCCTTTTAAGGTGTTCTTTCTCTTTCTCCACCTCTACAAAACTCTCCCGGAGCTTCACAAACTGCGCTATGAGCGACGCGATTATATTCAGGACCCTCAAGTCATCGTCCACACTGCCGTGTTCAGTTGAATATATTCTGTCAACGCTCAGGACGCCGAGAGGCTCGTCTTTAAATTTTATGGGGACGCATAAGAAAGAGATGCCCTCCTTCTCAGGCCTTGAACCGGTCTTATTTAGAAACAGAGGCTCTTTCCCTATATTGGATATCACCATCGGGCTCTTCTGCTCAAGGACCCTCCCCACGATTCCTTCGCCTATACGGTATTTGCCCTTTTCAATATTCTGCTTGGTGAGGCCGTGCGCCGCCACTATGCTCAGCTCTTTTGAAAGCTGGTCAAGAAGGAAGACGCATCCGCGCTGAAGGTCAAGCATATTTCCGAGTGTGGACATTGCCGATGAGAGGTTGTTCTCAAGGTCGAAAGAGGCGGTCAGCACCCTGCTCACCTCAAGTATGGCGGCAAGCTCTTTATTCTTTCGCTCTATAAGTTCAGTGTCTGAGGCCCTGCCTGAAGGCATTTAATATTTTACGACAAAAGTGTAGTTTTTTGTACATTAGTGGAATAGTGTATTCTTTCAGGCGGATGAAGATTAACGGGACAGATTGAGAATAATTTGGCGGGTAACCGCCCCCCGCGGAATAATATCTTTACCGCGGGAGGCGTATAGTTTATTAATTACCGCAGCATAAACGCTTCATGCTCTTCTTCCCGGTAGGAGAGTAAGCCATGACTACTTCCACCTTATTGCCGCAGAGGCTGCAGATCTTTGAAACACTCTTTGATTCTGCGCGCGCTGAGACGTTTGTCTTAGATTTTCCGGCCATTTTCCACACCTCCTTTTTTATATATAGTTCTATCCAAAACGCATGCCGGCCGCTCATATGCGCCCGGCGCATTGCTATCCTGCGATGTTTCCTCTTTCAATGGATTGAAAGCCGAATGCTTCAGGACGGTAAAACCGCGGAACGAAGTATATTACTTAAAACCGGTAATTCTTGTCAATGAAGGATGCATGGAGTTGAAACCCCATGCCAGTGACATGCTAAACATTCTCCGCCATCTCCCACACGCCGCAGGGGCAGATGCCCGCGCAGAATCCACATCCTATGCAGAGGCCGGCGTCAACGACATATTCATACGCGCCGCCGGAAAGTTCCTTCCTGCTTATCGCCCCGTAGTAACAGGTAGCCTCGCACATATGGCAGTCGCGGCACGCGGCGCATGACATGCAGCGTTCGGCCTCGGATTTCAGGGTAGCCTTCTCGCCCCTGCAGACATCATAATACGCGGACTTTATCTTTTCATAAGAGATGACGGGCTTGATTGCCGGCCTGTTGTAGGATATGCCGGAGAGCATCGCATTGACAGCGTCAGCCGCCCTCTTTCCGTGCCCGATGGCATGCGTTACGAGGCCGAGGCTTGTGGCGTCGCCTATGGCAAATATCTTTGCGTCGGAGGTATGCCCGGCTTCGTCAGCCTCAACCCAGCCGTTCTGGTTGACCTGCACGCCCTGGGGCAGAAATGCCGTTTCAGGAGTGTCTCCAATAGAGACGACCACAAGGTCTGCGTCAATCGATGCGCCGTCTTTGAAATATATCTTCTTCTCTTTCTTCACATATTTTTCAGTGAACTTTGGCCACAATACCTCTGTTCCAAGTGATGTTGCTATCTCAAGTTCTTCACCGAATGCGGCGGGCTTCTGGACATCTACAGCGGTTACGCCTTTCGCTCCACATCTGAACGCGCTCGCGGCAACGTCCATGCCGACATTGCCCGCGCCGATAACGACGACCTTCTTATTTTTGAGGTCAGGGAACTTTCCCATGTTAATGCCCTTTAGGAAATCATAGGCTGTTACCATGTCATCTATTCCGGGCACATTAAGTTTTCTCGGGCTATGCGCTCCACATGCCACGATGACGGCATCGAATTTCTTATAGATCTCGGCGAATTTTTTCCTGTCAACCTTAACACCCAGATTTTGCCCTATGCCGAGGAGGCCGATATTTTCAAGTTCTTTCTTAAAAACCTTTTGCGGAAGCCTCTCCCTCGGGATGCAGTATTCGAGTTTACCCCCGAGCTTCTTCTCTGCCTCGAATATTTCAACCTCATGGCCGTGCAGCCTCAACTGCCATGCCGCGGAGAGCCCGCCCGGGCCTCCTCCTATGACAGCGACCTTATTGCCCGTGTTCTTTTTCGGCTTAGGTATCTTTGCTTTAATGCTCGCCTTCCCAAGCTCTTTTATATTAATCGGTTTATCAAGCCTTGCCCTTGTGCAGGCGTTCATGCAGAGGTTAGGGCATATCTCGCCGCATACTGTCGCGGGCAGGGGAGAATACTGCATGACAAGTTCGAGGGCCGCGCCGAGTTTTCCCTCTCTTATAAAATGCGTCCGTTTATATGTCGGGATGCCGGTTGGGCAGTTAAATTCGCACGGAGGTGAATACTTCAGGTTATTCCAGAGGGGCTTGTAGCGCCTCTCTTCGCCTGTAGTGATGTAAGGCAGAACCGTAAGGGGATGAGTCAGATATTCCGCGAAGATCCCGCCTTTGCCCACATTCTTTTCCCATATCGAGCCGCGGAATTCGGAGATGGAGAGCTTTAACGACTTCTTCTTCGCCCTCTCCTGCGCGGTATAGGGGATAAATTTTTTCCAGTCTTTTATGGAACGTGTGAGTTCTTTGTGGTATTCAGTCCTGTTTATCGCCTTCAGGTACGGCTTTATGTTTTCGGCCAGCCATTCCCAGTCTTTTTCGGTGAGGTCGAGGAGCTTAACATCCGCTTTGCAGTAACTTTCATCAATAGGGCCGCGGAAGTATATGACCCCGCCAACCATGCCCACGCAGGGCCTGTAGCCGAGGATGTTTTTAGGGTTTCTCGGGTTGACTCCGCAGACGACCGCTATTCCGCCGGCCTTGAATTCGGCGAATGTGTCGCCCACATCCCTGAAGTACCATGACTCGGGCGGGTCGAACCTCGGATTATGCTTTGACATCGTGTCGCATCTTGCGCCGCCGCCGCCCTGCACATAGAGCTTTCCCTGCGCGCAGGCGTTATGAGCGCCGTTGGTGACATCGCCGAGCACGGTTATCTCTGCGCCGCAGTTAATCCAGCCCACATCGTCCGAAGCCCCGCCGTTTACGACTATCTTCGTGCCGAACATCCCCATGCTTCCGAGACGCTGGCCGACCGGGCCTTCAACAGTTATATTCACCGGCTCGCCGGCAGGCCATATGCGTCCGCCGATGCCGTGCTGGCCGTCTGCGATGACGTGAAGCTCTCTCGCGCCCCGGCGAACGGCATCCTGTATCTCTTCCTCGAGAATCCTTGAGGGGGTCCGCTTCCCGTTGATGGTTCCCTGTAACGTAACTTTTTTCATATTCTCTTTAATTTTCCGCGCTATTTAACACGCGTAACTTATCTTGAGCCTCTCGGCAATTGCCGGATCATCCGCGCTAAGGCCGTCTGACATGCCTATCGGCAGTTCAGTGCTCCTCCCCATAGGCGCGAAGATCTTTTTAAGCTCCACGTCAACAGATTTAAATACCTCTACAACCCTCTCCGCCACTTTATCAGGGTCGAGCCGCCTGTATAGCTTCGGGTCCTGCGTTGTTATGCCTCTCGGGCATTTGCCGATATTGCAGACATTACAGCGGTTATATTCGTCGCCGTGGCATTCCGCCGCGGCCTGCATTATGTATTTGCCTATTGAAACCGCCGATGCCCCGAGCATAAAGAGAGAGGCCGCGTTTGCGGCGAGATTCCCTTTCTTCCCGATGCCTCCGGCGGCGATAAGCGGGAGTTCGTTCTGCTTGCCCTGTTTAACAAGGTCGAGATAACATTCCCTAAGATTCGAAACTATAGGGTGCCCCATGCTGTTCATGGAAACGTCGTATGCCGCGCCTGTCCCGCCGTCTTCGCCGTCAAGCGAAAAAGCGGACGCGTAAGGGTTTCTGACCAAGTTGTTGAGCACAGCCTTTGAGGTCTTGCTTCCTGATATCTTCGGATAGACCGGCACTCTGAATCCCCATGCCATTGACATGGACTGTATCATCTTGGCGACCGCCTCTTCAATCGAGTATTTTGTCTGGTGAGTCGGAGGGGAAGGGAGGTCCACTCCCATCGGGACGCCTCTTATCTCAGAGATAAGTTTTAACACCTTATGCGCCATGAGAAGCCCGCCGTCGCCCGGTTTTGCCCCTTGGCCATACTTAATCTCGATCGCGCACGGGTCTTCTATCATGTGCGGCAATGCCCTCACGATCTCATCCCAGCCGAAGTAGCCGGACGCAATCTGGGGTATGAAATACTTAAGGAACTTTGACCTGAGGAGCCTTGCGGGCATTCCGCCTTCGCCCGAACACATGACAACAGGCATGCCCTCGACCTCATTGAGGTAAGTGATCCCCATGGCAAGCCCTTCCCACATGTTCGGCGAGAGCGCGCCTATTGACATGCTCCCTATCATTATCGGGTATATTTCTCTTACCGGGGGGATGAAGCTGCCTGAACCCTTGTCGACTTTGAGGCTGCCGTTTACGGACTTTATGGGAAGCTCTTCGGCAGGAAGTATTCTTCCGAGGTATGTCCTTATCCTGAACTCGTGCCTTCCGGCGTCGAGAGCGGGGTCTGTGAGCATCGATATCCTTGTGAATTTGAGCCGGTCAAGAGTCGAGACCTGAGGGTCATTCCTCCTCCCGCCCCTTCTGTACGGGTGCCCGCCTTTATTTTTATGAAAAAGGAACTTGTGCTGGGGGTTGAATTCCGGTTCAATAGCTTCGTTGGGGCAGACAAGCGTACAGGTGGCGCAGCCTGTGCAGTAACGCTCTATGTCATTTGACTGCCTGACAACAGCCGCTGTCATTCTCACTGCTATTGGCGCCGGGACAGAGCCTTCGGAATGGACGCTCCTCCTGACAACGACTGCAGGCTCGATGGAGAACATGGGGCATACGGCAGTGCACCTTCCGCACCTTGTGCACCTCTCGTCTCTCCATCTGACAATATAAGGAAAATCCTTTAATGTCAGCCTGTGATTGTTGTCCAACCTTGAAGCTGGTTCCATAACTTCACTCCTTTTGCGTCCGGCTCTATTATGGCCATATCGTATTTCATGGGGAAGACATCAAGCGGCCTGTCTCTCTGCGGTATCGCGCTGTCAAGGCCGCACTCTTCTGACATAAGGCCGAATTTTCCTTTTCTGCCGCCGACTACGCCGGGCCTTAGTTTCTTCGCGTCCTGAAGCATGAATGTCGTGCCGTCAGGCGTAAACCCCATGGTGCAGTTCGGGCCGTCTATGCATAAAGGCCTGAGGGACATCTTAAGAAGCCTTACCGCTTCGCCGTCTTCCCTCATATCTATCTCTTCGGTCTTAAGCGGGGTTGTGATGTCTTTGTAGTATGTGAGCGGATAGCCGAGATGCTTGCAGGTGTAATGCAGGATGTGCGCAAAGACCTCGCTGTCGCTGTTGTAGCCGATGTATCCCGGCACGCCTCTTCCCTGAAGAAACTCCTTAATTGGGATAAAGGCGGTGTTCTCGCCGTTCGTCATCGTGCCGTACCCCTGTATGAAGAAGGGGTGGCACGCGTAGAGATTTATGGCGTAATTGGTGTTCTGCCTTCCCTGCGCGAAGATAATCTTTGCCTTGAGCGGGTCTTTCTCAAGGCCGAAAAATCTGCCGAGCTGAAGCGGGTCCCCGACCTCTTTCAACGCGAGAATGTCAGGATAAAAAGAGAATACGATTATGGATTCGTCATCCTCTCCGAGCTTTCTCAGCGCCAGCCTTGTCCTTAGAAGAAGGTCTTCTTTCTCCTTAACAGGCCTCTCTTTGACAGCATCGGGATAATCATATACTCTCGCGAAGTAATAATCCCTGGCGTCTATGCCTTTTACAGGCCTCGTCTTGGGCGTCCATGTATACTTAAGCTGGAAACCCACCTTGTTCATATAAGCGTCAAGGGCATGAAGCCCTTCTTTTGAACATATTCCTGAGAGAATGGGGAACTCTTTCAGTTCTTCGAACTCCCCGCCGAGCCCTTTGAGGATAAGGCCCATGCCTGAACCATCATGCCCCTCCTTCATTGTTTCGAGGGCGGCTATGTTTTCCATCGGGGAAAAATAATTATCTGATGTTATGGCGGCAAGCCTGCACATTTTATTATTCTTTAGAGAAAAAATTAGCAGGCGTAATTGCCTGCCAATGAAGCTTAATAATTTAATACTTTACCCTGACTTATGTCAAACATAGCAAAACAATTATGCGGACATATAAGCTCTAATAATTTCATATGATATAATTCAGTATTCATAAAAGAGGAATATCATGACAACCGCTTCTTCTTGCTGGAAAAAGATACTGTCTGATGTCAACAAGAACAGGGGGATACTCTCTGAAATTGAGAAATTCGCCCGTGAGAACAACGAACCCGCGAATATTGTGTTCGGCACCTCAGGCTGGAGAGGGGAGATAGGAACTGACTACACATTCAATAACGTCAGGGTCGTGACTTCTGCCATTATCCGAATGTTCAGGGAAGGGTCTCCTTCCGTCATGAAGGCGATGGGGGTATCAGGCTTTGAAGATATTCAGAAAAGGGGCGTCATCGTAGGGCATGACAACCGGTTTTTAGGGCCTGAATTTGCAAGAGAAGTTATAGGACTTTTGCAGAAGGAGGGCATCAGGACACGGTACGCGGGAGAGGCGGCCACGCCCGAATTCTCAGCAGGCATCGAGATGCTGAACGCGGCGTGCTCCATCAATCTCACGCCTTCACACAATCCGGCGAATTACGGCGGATTCAAATTTAACCCTTCTGACGGCGGGCCTGCAGGCGCTGAAATTACTTCAAGGATAGAAGAAATAGCCAACGGCATGATGTCAGAATCACCTGTGATAACGAGGCAGGAGCCTGAAAGAATTGAGAAGACAGACCTTACCGGTCTCTACATTAAATTCATTACAGAGAGAAAAACTCTTGACATAGAAAAGATTAAGAACTTCATCGCAAAAGAGGACTCTTTAATTTGTATCGATAATGTCCACGGCGCAACGAGGGGGCGTATCAGAAGGATAATCGGCGAGAGTGAAAAAATAAAATATCTGCGGACAGAGGATGATTTTCTCTTTGGCGGCGTGGCGCCGGAGCCTTCGGCAAGCAATATGAGAGGAGTGGAAAAGGTGCTGAGCGCAAGCGATGAGAAGTTCAGGCTTGGGGCTATCCTTGACCCTGACGGAGACCGCATACGCTACGCAGACCCGGATATGCAGATAGCGATGAATTATTTCGGCGCCATGGCTCTGCACTTTCTTCATGTTCACAAAGGGATTTCAGGCGTTGTTGCAAAATCCGTAGGAACGAGCAACCTCGTAAACGCCATTGCCGGGAAACTGAACATTCCTGTTAAAGAAACAAAGGTCGGTTTCAAAAACTTCAGGCCGTATATGCTCCGCAATGCCAAAGAGAGGGCGATAGTCTGTTTTGAGGAGTCTGACGGCATATCGGGATTTAACAACACTCTTGAGAAGGACGGCCTCTTCGGCATACTCATAGCTATTGAAATGATGGCGGTCACAGGCAAAAACCTGAGTGAATACCTCAAAGATATAATGGATGAATTCGGCTGGTATTATCCTGACCGCGCGGGCATCGCTGTTGACCCGTCACTTGCCGGAGAGGGCTTACAGAAAAAGCTTTCGGCCATCAGGGAGAGATACAAAGAGGGGACGGTAGTTGATATCGGCGGCAGTAAAAAGACCGTAAAAAATGTCATCACTGTTGACGGCACAAAGCTCGTCTTTGATGACGGCTCATGGCTTATGATACGTCCCTCGGGCACTGAGCCGAAGGTGAGATTTTACATTGAGGCAAGAACTGAGGAGGGGAAGAAGGCCGTATTCGCCGCCGCAGAGAAGATGACAAAGGATGCTTTGGGGATGTAGAACGGCTTAAGTTTTCTCATTGTTCCCCATCCTTTCTAATAATTCTTCAGTGCTAACGCCCATTTTCTCAGCTGCATGATCAATTATAACTACCTCTTTTCTGGTTAAGCGTTCTTCAGATGGATGGACTGCCCTCGACAGCCATCGCCCATATCACGATTGCCTTTATTTTTCATAATTAAGTAAACTTATAAACAAAGGCATTGAGAGGTCATAAGAAATGAATGCTAAATGAAAATGTCTGATTTTACAGGCAAAGAAATCTTAAGCAAACTCTCCTCCCTCAAATCCGCCATAGACCGCCGATGAAGACCCTCTTCACAGTATCATTGGGTGCGAGAAGAAAAAGAGAGCACATCTTTAAAGAGATCGTATCGCTTTGCACGGGAAACGATTTCTCCTCTGTGCTCTACATTTGCCCAAACAGTTTTATAGTCGGCGAAGCTGAAAGGGATTTTCATGATTATCTGAAGAGGCCGGCGTATATACCTTTCCAAACCTCAACGTTAAAGCAATACGCGGAGCGCATCTTCAATGAGAAATATGACGATAGTATCATCTCGGAGCATATAAGGCCTCTCATTATCGCTGAGATACTCTCTGAAAAGAACGCAGGCTATACGCGCCTTCTATCAGATTTATACAGAAAGCTGAAGCATTATATGCCGGGGAAAGAACTTTCTGAGATCAGGGAGCAGGCAGTATCTCTGATATTTGAGGAGAAGGCGGCGAAGCGGGCCTCGGATGCTATAGAGAACTTGATGAGATATGAAGGCTGGAAGAGAGAACGGCGGATTGCCGATGCTGATGATGTCTTGACGATGAGCATCACCGCCATAAAAGAATCAAAGGATCTGCCAGTCGTCGTGATTGACGGCTTCTTTGACCCGACCACGCTTGAGCTTGAAGCCATAACAGCGTTAATTGAAAGGGCGGAGAACCTCTTCCTGCTTGCCGATAGCAGCAGCGGCATATATAAATCTCTTTCTGACAGAAAAGGCTTCACCGTCATAAAGCTTGATTCAAAAGTTCATAGGGGAAAATCTCCGCATTCTTCATACCCTTCGATTGAGGAGGAGGCCGAGTCAATAGCAAAGTTGTCAAAAGCGATGTTTCTTGAAGGCGCTCTTGCCTCAGACATAGTCGTTTCATTCCCTGACATCAGGAAATATGCCCCGACAGTGAAGAGGGTCTTTGTAAAGCACCGCGTTCCTCTGAGCATAGAAGAGAATGACCTCTCATCCTCAAGCCCTGTTGTCGCGCTTGAGAGCCTCCTCACATGCATTGAGGAAGATTATCCGTCCTATGACTTCCTCGCTCTCCTCACATCGCCTTCATTGCCTCAGATCAATCCGCTTGTAAAGGAGCGGGCTGTCGCGTATTCATACAAAGCGGGCATTATCAAGGGAAAGGGCTCATGGCTTTCGATGAAAGATACCATCCTCAGCTCTATGACAGATAATATCTCGGAAGAAGAGGCTATGAGGATAGAGGATATTCAGAACTGGATAAAGGATATCATAAGCCTGACTGAGAATGTTAAGAGGAAGAAGAGACTGCCGGAATTTCTTGACGCGCTTGAAGAGGCGCTAAAGAGGCTCGGCTTCTTTGACAATGCCGCGCATACGGAGATCACGGACATGGTAGAGGCGCGGTTTGCAGAACTCAGGCAGTTTCATAAAATCTGCGGCAAAACCCCGAACTTTGAGAGCCAGCCTCTCTCTCTCATCAGAAATCTCTTAAGAGATATGAAGGCCTTCTCTAAAAAAGACGGCGGGGTCCGCCTTATACCGTTTGAACTCGCCGCCGGAGTTGAGCCTGAAGCGCTCTTCTTCGGCGGGGTGATAGAGGGCGACCTCCCTTCCAAACCTTCCATTGACCCGATACTGCCCGAGAGGGTGAAAAAGGAATTAGGCCTGCCTTATCTCGAATACTTCATAAACAGGCAGAGGCGTTATTTCAATATGATGCTCCATTCATCAAGAAGAGAGCCTTATATCTCCTGCCCTTCCGCAGAGGGAGATAACCTGCTTCTGCCGTCGCCTTTCCTTGACTGGGATGCGGTTAGGCCTTCTTCAGCGCCGAATATATTTTCCGAAGAAGAGATTCATGTCATGGAGGGGATGCGCGGAGTCCGTAGAGAGAGAGCGGGAGTATCTTCCGCAAGGATAGACGCTGGCTCTTGCTTTAAAGGGTTCATAAGCGTAACCGACATTGACTCATACAGGAGATGCCCGCAAAGGTTCTATATTGAGAAGGTATTGAATATTACCGTTGAAGAGCCGCCGAAGTTTGAGGTTGAGGCGAGGCTCTGGGGCACCCTCGCACATAAGACGATGGAGCACCTATTCAAGGACGGCGAAATTGATATTGAGTGCATGGATGAGCGGCTCTTTGAAGGGCTTGCGCTTGCGCTCAGGAGATTTCCAGTCGGCGATTTCTGGTCAAAGGCCGCGCATGATATATTCAGGCGTCTCCTGCCTGAACTCAGGGAGCAGGAGAAGAAGATGAGGGCTGACGGATTCATGCCTTTTCAGGTTGAGAAGAAAGTTGCCGCCGAGATAGGCATCCTGAAGCTTAAGGGAAAGATAGACAGGATAGATGTAAGAACTAAAAACCGGGAACACAGAACACAGAATTCTCAGACGGTGAGGATAATTGATTACAAGACAGGCGTTGCTGATAAAGAGAGCCTTCAGCTTCCTCTTTATGCCGCGATATGGCAGAAGGAGAGCGCTGGCATTGTTGAAAGAGCGGGCGTTTATTCCTTAAAAGACGGAGGCGTCACATGGTATCCGTCCAACAATGAAATGGATGAATATATTGGAGCCGCGCTCATAAAGGCAGAGGAGATAGTCGGCAATATCAAAAAAGGCATATTCTCTCCTGAGCCTCATAATTCGCAGGAGTGCAGATACTGTTTCCATAAGCCGTTATGCAAAGGGGCACATTGAGGGGTGTCAGATTATACTTCAATGTAAATAGTTCTGATATTTACATGTTATAACAAATTATTATCTTGACAATTGCAAAATAGTTAATTATAATTTAACCATATTTTAACTAAACAGCGGAGTTTATGAAACAGGAAAGCAGAAGTGAACGATTTAAACGGATAGCAGCTAAGCGGACAAACGATATTCTTGAAAAGATAAGAATCCTCGGCAACTGCTCCAATAAAAGCTCTTATGAATACACTGAAGAGGAGATAAATAAGATTTTTTCTGAGCTTGATAAGCAGTTGAAATTGACAAAGGGGAAATTTTTGGCGGGGAAAAGGGAGAGGTTTAGGTTGTGAAATTAACATTATTTAAAAGTCGTCATTATCTGTAAGGAGACGTTCATGGAAAGAGACATTGGACATCAATATGTAAGTATGCCTCAAAATGATCTCCATCAAATTGATCAAGTAGTTAGGGAATATGAAGGAAGTGGTAAAGGGTTAGCACATGGACTTCAAAAAGATGCTGTTCAGAATGGTTTCGGCGCAAGGCTGATTAAAAATGAAAGCCGTGCTTGTAACAATTGGAAGTTTACGTTTGAACTTTTAGAAATTAACGGGCTACCAGCATTGACTTTTTGGGATGAGGGAACAACAGGGCTGACAGGAGATATACGTTCTGTAGAGGAAATTGAACAGATGTCAGCAGAAAGGAAACTTACTCACGAACAAAACCTAAGCCGTTTTTTGACAAGATTTGAATCAGGGGGCAATTTAGGTGCTGGTAGTTTCGGCAGAGGAAAATTAATTTTTCAAGGGGCATCAAAAACAGCATCTATAGTCTGTGATTCTCTAAGAAATACTGATAAGCAATATATCGCATTCGACAGAAAAATTGTTGGGACAAAACTTGTTCAACAACGCATTCCGTTTCAAGGTGATGAAGCAAAAGAATTTATTAAAAAAGCAACCAATAGCGCTTTAATGCCACTCACTTTTAGCGGAACAAGAATAACAGTTCTTAATTTAAAAGATGAGGTAGTAGAGGCAATCAAAAATTCGTTTATTTCAAGCAATGACAATGATTATTCAAACGATTTTATTAAAATGATAGAGGAAACATGGTGGGAGATTATCAAGTTCGGTGCAAAGATTTATGTTAAGCACAAAGATAATTCAAAATTAGTTGCCCTGACAGATCCGTTAAAATCAATAGCAGATTGTAGAGATAACCAAAATGGTTATAGGGTTTACAGCAAGGAACTCATTCCTGTTGTTATTGGGAATGAAACATACCGGATTAAAGAACTTAAATACATAGTTGCTCCAAATCATATAGACGAGGATTTAAGAGAAATTTGGATACAGCGAAAAAGAATGAAAATCGGAGGCATATCAAAAAATGTTAATCCTCACCATACAATTCATAAAAGATTTTGTGGCTATTTAGTCCTTGAACCTAAACTGGAAGATATTATTTTATTGGCGGAAGGAACTACCCATTATGGCTTTAATTTAAATCGTAAAGGAATCAAACAGATTAGAGATATTATCCGGACAGAGTTAGATAATTATCAGCAAAAATTAGGACTTCGCACAATATCTCCAGAAAGCGCTTCTCGTCAAGATATGCTTGACGCCATGAAAGAGATTAACGAGGCAGCTCAAAATCTGGGTCTATTAACTGAATTTTCAATAGGCTCTAAAAGCAGAGAAATAGAAATGTCCGTAGAGTCTTTTAGCCTTCCTAATATTAATTCAAAGAGAATTGAATTTGGTGAAGACATTGGGCCAATTGTATACTCCATAAAAAACAACACGATGCAGCCTAAATTTGCAACTTTTCATTTAACTGCCGAACAACGAGGAGTATCTGAAAAAATTAATAGGCATAGCAAAATTAAGATTCTGTGCCGTCTGTATGATAAATGTTGCAATACCTATGACTTCTCCATCTTTATTAAAGACAGGCCCTCCGCTACTGCCTGCTGAAACAGGAGCCGTTATCTGAAGAACCTTTCTCTTCTCGTCAATGTCCCTTATTCCGCTTAAAATCCCGTCTGAGATGGTATTCTCAAGTCCTTCGGGACTGCTTATTACATAGACCTTTTCACCAACATTTGTCTTCTCAAAATTTCCTGTCTTCACTACAGGGAGTTTCTCGCCTTTCGCCTTTAGGATTACAAGATCATTCTCTTCATCTTTATAGATAAGTCCTTCAACATCCAAAGTCTTGTCGCCTGCCTTTACCTTTATATCTGTTGCATTGCTTATGACATGGTAGTTGGTAACGATTGCGCCGTCTGCCCTGACAATGAATCCACTTCCCTGAGTTACATCACCATTGTTGTCAAGGGTAACGATAACCACGACAGCTTTGCTGTTTTCTTTAAAGATGTTTTCTGCATCAGCAAAAACAAGGGCAGGAATGAAGGCAAGTAAGAGCAGGAGAAGAACTGTTGAAGATATTTTGTGGAGATAAAGATTCATAGCTCTCTTTTAGTTAATTAGTTCGTTCACTTATTTTCTCGACCCAATCACAAGATTATCCACAACCTTTATAATCGATGTATCCCATAGATAGTCATCCCCGCATGCTATCCATCCCGTTGCCTTAGATTCAAAATCCTTATCAGAGGCAACTGGGATAAAGAAATTTTCGATGATTCCTCTCATAAGCAGCCATTCGGAATCCAAACCATTCGTTATGTTGGTATTGCCTCTTAAAAACCTGAGAGTATATTCACGATCAATTGGTGGCACTATATTAGGCAACATATGATGCATGACCTTAGAATTGCCAACAAGACTTGTTCCGCTGGCCATGACTTTTATGCTTTTAAATGTTTGTTCAAGAATTGCCCATTTCTGATTGTTCATTTCACGAAAATCATATTTTTGTGCTTCTGAGAGCATATCTTGAATAGATACAATACTTTGTCTAAATACGTCAAAATGTTGCATCTTGGAGCCGCCTTTGCCCATCCGATGCATTCCCCATGCAGACAGTGTCGCATATACATACTCCAAGTGCACAAGTGATCCAGGCGGTTGTCTCGTTTCAAGAGCGCGTCGATGAAAATAGAGACTGGGGCCACGAAAGGTCTCAGCCTTATAAAATGCCTTGTGATATGTTTCAGACTGAGATATGATTTCTCGAATCTTGTTTTGATACGGCATTGTTTCCTCTTTATGGCTAACAATTAACAGTTAAAAAGCTCCTTGCTTGTTGATGAATCCATTATAGCCATTAGGCATTAATCCATCAAGCATAAAATACCTTCATGAGGGATACTGAAACAAGAAGATTCCGGACCTGCCTACCGGCAGACAGGCAAGCGGGAATGACAGCGAACAGAATGAGATTGCGGGAGATTATGACACACCCCTTTACCCCCTCTTTTTAGAGGGGAAACAACAATGAGGAAGAATCAAAAAAACTCTGTGCCGTTAAGCCGTTATGAACTTCCGTAGGAATGAAGTCCTGAGAGCACCAGGTTCACGCCGAGGTAAGTGAATATTACCGCGACAAAGCCTATTATTGAGAGGATGGCCGCCTTCTTCCCCTTCCACCCCGCGACAAGGCGCGCGTGAAGATAGACAGCGTAAACAAACCATGTTATGAGAGACCATGTCTCTTTGGGGTCCCAGCTCCAGTAAGTTCCCCACGCGCTGTTTGCCCAGATGGCGCCCATTATGACGCCGCCTATCGTGAAGAGAGGGAAGCCGACAGCTATGCTTTTGTAAGTTATTTCGTCAAGTGTATTCTTGTTTAACGCAAGCCCTTCAAGCACCTTTTTGAGCCCGAGGCCAAACCTCCATACCGCCGCGACAAAAGCCAGGCTGATTATATAGCTTGCGACGGCAATGAGCCCTGAAGAGTTTTTAAACGTTGCCTTTAGAAAATAGCTCTGGAGAAGTTCGCCGCGCTGTGAAGCGGTGAGAGTGAGAAAATCGATGCCCATGGCAATGAGTACAACGAGAAAGATGCCGATGACAATACTGCCGAATATGTACGGCTTTTCGTTTCTTGATTCAGTGACTGTTATAAGGTATGCGACCGCGGCTCCGAACGAAACGCCAAATGCCGCATAGCCTATGAAGCTCAAAAAGACATGGAAGAGGAGCCAGTTTGACTGAAGCGCGGGCACAAGAGGCTCTATCTCCTTTGACATTCCTGATACATCTATAAATGCAAGGGCGAGCGCCGCTACAGGGAGGACAAATGCGCCGAGCGACCTGTTCTTGTATTTAAACTCAATGATAAGGTGAAACGCTATCAATGCCCATACAAAAAAGTTGAGCGATTCGAAGAGGTTCCTCAGCGGCGCGCTTCTCAGTAAGGCCTCAACCGTTCCTGATGTCGGCACCGCGCTGACCCAGAAGACATGCGAGTCCGCCCATCTGACGGCCATAGATAATGTATGGCTGATGAAGCCGGCAATCGTAATGCCTGAAGCCGCTAAAGCTATGCCCCTGGTTTTAAACCCGACATAACTTATATAAGCGGCCATCGCTATGAAATATAACAGGTTCGATATGTTGTAAAAGTTTGAACTGCTCATTTCCTGCTCCTTCCCTCGACAGCTTCAGAGGTCTTTGATAATATGCTCTCTATCTCCTGCTCAAACGCGAGCCTGTTTTTTGTTGCGGAGCCGCCGGCAAGCACCCTGACCGAGTTCTTTTCATTCAACAGCATAATCCATATCCTCTTGTGGCTCATGAAGAATGCCACATAAAGCCCAAGGGTCATGATAATACATGCAAGATAAATAATCCACACGCCCGGATCTTTTGAGACCTGAAGGCCGGTATATTCAAGCCCCCAGAATTCGACAAACTCTATCTTATGGCCTCCGGGAATTATCCATGTTCCCGGGTCGCGCTTCAGAAACCATCCGGTGTAGGCGTTTTTGCCTTCTTCTTTTATCTCGATCGCGACGGCCGGGTTGAGCATCTGGTCGTCAAATGTGTAGAGGTTGCCGGATCTCGGGTCCCTGCCAAGAGCCGGGGAGAAGTCAACAACCGTGGCCTTAATGCCTGTGCCCGGAATGTCAAATGCCTCTCCAAATTTCAATCTCACGGCCTGCTCCTGCCCTCCGGCAGGCGCGACCTTTAAGATGAATTCTCCGAGGCCGACAGGTATCTTTCCGTAATTTGACTGATAAAAATTAATGTTCGGATAGAACTGAAGGGCGCTTCCGTAATTCGCCTGATAAAAGGTAATCCCTTTATACGTGAGCGGGTCATTAACCTCAACAATCTTCCTCATCACCTCTTTGCCATCCTCGATTATCACCAGTTCGCTCTCAAACTCCTGCGGCCTGAAGCTCTCCTTATAATAAGTCGTCTCGTACCAGTTGCACCTGATAAGGAAATCAAGGTCTATTCTCTCGCCGTCAAAGGTGTAAACCGAGCTTGATGTTGTGCCTTCCGGAAGGTTCAACTGCCCGTCAAACCCGAACTGGAAGCCGACCAGGGCGCCGACAAAAATAAGAAGTATACTGAGATGGACTACATAAACCCCTAACCGGGTGTAGCGCCCTTTCTGCGAATAGAACTGAACAGAGCCGGCATCAGTTGCTTCAAGGGGAATATACCTTCCCGCCTTCAGGTTGTTGAGAAAGCCGTCTTTTACTTCCTGCAAAGAGCCCTTTATCTTTATCTCCCTGCTGACCTGAAGGTTCTTTATCGCCTGCTCCCCGAGCGGGTGGACCGGCGTCTGAATTATATGCCATATCCTCGGGAGCTTGTCTAAAGAGCAGACGAGCAGGTTAACGGAGAAGAGCACAAGAAGAAGCTTGAACCACCATGAATGGTACATGTCTATGAAGTCAAGCGTTACGAAAAGGTTATAAATTGCAGGAGCGTTATTCTCTCCGGCCACGTCCGCGAGAAACTCTATCGCCTTGTCCGCTTCCTGCGGAACCACCGTGCCTACAATGGATGTCACGGCAAGAAGAAGAAGAACGACTATGGCGAGCTTGATGGAGGCGAATAAATTCCAAACCGCGTAAAATATATTATTATCCTTATCTTTCAAAGCACTATCTCCCGGATGTCTAAATTAGCATTAATGATTATTGAAGTCAAATCTCGGATTATACGGGCCAAATTACAGCATAATATAATAGCGCGAAATGAATAAGTTATGAAACAGCCGGCGTGAAGCGGGGCGTTAACGGTCATTTCGGCAGGATAAAGTAAAAATTATTACCGTACTGCGTGGCCTCGTAGCCTACAATCCCGCCGTGTATCTCAACGGCATTCTTTATAAAGGAGAGGCCGTGCCCTGTGCCGGGCTTTCCCTCCGTGTTTGAACCCCTGTACGATTCATCAAAAAGCCTCTCGCGCTCATCAGGAGAGATATGAGGGCCTGTGCTGAAGACATTAAGCTTAACCCCGTTTTTGCCGGGACCGAAGAAATCATGTATTATCTCATGGCCGTATGAGATGTATTTCTTCTTCTCTCCGCCGTAGGTGATGACCTCCTGAGTATATTTAAGCGCGTTGGAGAAGAGGTTCGCGTAGACCTGCGCTATGATCCCCACATCCACAACCGTGATGACCTCGGCATCGGGAATGCCGCTGAGCCGGTCGTCATGCGATATCCCCATTTTTTCAAACTGCGCGAGGAAGCGTTCAAGCTGAGGAAGCACGACATCCTTTTTGATATTGCAGGGGGTTATCCTGAGCGTCAGCCTCCCCTGGTCAAAATGGCTCTTGCGAAAGAGCGTCTCGATGAAGAGGCTCATGTTCTTATAGTGCTTCTCTATATTCTCAAGCTCGAGTATAAGGCCCTGATTGACGTCAGATATCTCCTTAAGGCAGGTATTCATGTCAGGCACGGCGGTATCCGCGCCGGCCAATTTCTGATTCGCATCTTTTTCGATCTCGATGTTCTTTTCAATCTTCTTCCTGAGCCCCCTGAGAAAAAGCTTGTAGACCATGTTAGGGACTATGATGTTGTGCTCTATGTCAGCCACAAGGGAGCGGATGAATTTAAGGTGCTCTATGTTTCTCTCGACAAGGAACCTGTTATGGATGTTAAACCCTATGCGGTTCGCGTATTTCACGAAGAAGAGCTCGACATGTTTGTCTATCCCGTCGAGGGGGTAGACCTCAAGAATCCCCAATATGTCGTCTTCGATATGAAAAGGTATCTGGTCCATCAAAGACTTCTTGCCGCGTATCGTCAGGATGAGGCTCCGGTCGTCTGTATAATAAGGATACTCTTTAGGTATGATATGCGGGGGCGGGCTGGCGTTAAGCTCATAAGGCTTGTCTCCCACATGAGAGACGAGCGCAAGAGAGTTGAGCCTGTGGTTTACGACGTAAAGCGCGGCGTTAAGATTAAAAAAACTCTTTACGATGGCGACGCATACGCTGTAAAAATCCTCGATCCTGTCAAGCTCCTGAGAAAGGTCGAAAAAGGTCTTGAGCGCGTTATTCTCCGTCAGCGTGAAGTCATACCTCAGGTAATCCTTCTGCTTTCTCTCTATGCGCTCGAATATGTAATCCATCTCATTCATGTTTCCGCACCTGCATGATAATAAATCATATTACAAAAAACCTTAAAAATCCACCGGATAAGTCTTCACGTCGGCTACCTGATGTATGCCTCTGTCACGTACCTACGCATCATCCTGTGGCTGTTGAAGTAATAGGCGTTCTTGCCTATGGCGTTTTGCATGATCCTTATCCATGTCTTGCGGTCATTATAAAAGGTGGGAATTATGATGCGTTCAAGTTTATTGTAAAGGTCATCAGCGTCAATTCTGTTCATATCAGCGTCTGGCGTCACTTCAGTCGGCGCCGGGCCTATGGACCAGCCGGTAAAGCTCTCTATATGCCCCTCTATCCACCACCCGTCAAGAACGCTGAAGTTCATTACCCCGTTATGCGCGGCCTTCATGCCGCTCGTGCCGGATGCCTCAAGCGGCCTTAACGGCGTATTGAGCCAGATATCCACGCCTGAGACAAGCCTTAACGCAATCTCCATGTTATAGTTTTCAACGAAAGCTATCTTCACCTTTCCTTTAAGCCTATCCCTCGATGAGAATATTTTCTGAATGAGGTGCTTGCCTTCATTATCTTTCGGGTGGGCCTTGCCCGAGTAGATGACCTGTATCCTGCCGGCACCTATCCTCTCAAGCCTGTTGATATCCGAAAATAGAAGGTCAGCCCTTTTATATGCAGTAGCCCTCCTTGCAAACCCGATTGTCAGCGTCTCGTAATCCATGCCCGCGCCTGAAATCGAGTTTACGTAATCGATAAGCCCTTTTTTCGCCTCGAGATGCGCGCCCCAAAGTTCTTCGTCCGGGATTGCCCCGACCCTTACGAAAATTTCCGGTTCATTAGCCCATCCGGGAAGATACTTGTCAAAAATCCTCTTCATGCTTCCGCACGTCCATGTGTATGAGTGGACGCCGTTAGTTATAGCGTTTATGTGATACCCGGGGAACATGTTTTGCGAGACCTCGCCGTGCCTTTTTGCCACTCCGTTGACATAATCGCTGAGGTTGAAGCCGAGAAGAGTCATATTCACATTCTTCTCTCCGGCAAGCTGCTTAAGTATATGCTTTGGGAAATAAGAGCCGAAGACCTTGTCATAAAGCTCGTATGAGAATTTGTCATGCCCTGCCTCGAGAGGAGTGTGCGTTGTAAATACGCAGAGGTCTTTGACCGCCTCTATATCCCATATTTTGTCCTCGTCCCAGACCGATTCGATATTCCTCTTGAACTCATGAAGCAGTTCAAGCGTAAGAAAGGCGGCATGCCCTTCATTCATGTGATATTTTTTTATCTTGAAGCCGAGCTTCTTGAGCATCCTGACGCCGCCGATGCCGAGTATCATCTCCTGCTTTATCCTGTACCCCTCGTCTCCTCCATAGAGGTGGTCGGTCAGCCTCCTGTCCTCAGGGCTGTTCTCGGGAAGGTCGGTGTCAAGATATATGACAGGCACGCTCCCGTTTCTCGGGCTTTCGACAAAATATGCCCATGACTGTATGAAGACTTTCCGCCCTTCGATATCAACAAAAACCTTCGCGTCTGTCTTTGAGGTGAATTCAGAAGGCTCCCATAAAGCAGGCTGTTCCGTCTGCCAGCCCGAAGCGTCAAGAGACTGGCGGAAATAACCCTTCCTGCTCACAAGGGTGACGGCGACAAAAGGGAGGCTCAGGTCAGCGGCTGATTTTACCGTATCGCCGGCAAGCACGCCGAGGCCGCCGGAATAGGTCGGGATCTCATCCTTGAGCCCTATCTCCATTGAAAAGTAGGCTATCTTCGGCTCGGCAATATATTTTTTAAGCGGCGACATAGAATGATATTATAACAGATTAAAGAGCATGCCCTTCAAACCGTGATTTACGAGCGTTTGCTCTCTTTCAGCCTTTTGGTTAAACTAATTTTCATGAATCTGCTCGCGATTGAAACAGCCACCAAAGCCGGAAGCATCGCCGTTGTGACAGATGAGGCGTTTGTAGGCGAGGTGAGGCTTGACGTGAGCATAACCCATTCTGAAAGATTGATGGATTCCATCGTCTGGCTCTTAAAGAGCTCCCTTCTTTCAATTCATGATATTGACGCTTTTGCCGTATCCATAGGGCCGGGCTCATTCACAGGCCTTCGGATAGGGCTGAGCACGGCAAAGGGGCTCGCCTTCGCGGCAAAAAAACCGCTTCTGCCTGTCCCAACTCTCGATGCCTTTGCGAGAAGGTTCCCTTTCTGCTCTTATTTCATCTGCCCTATGCTCGATGCCCGGAGGGATGAGGTCTACACGGCTCTCTATAAATGGGAAAACGGCATATGTAAAAAGATCATCCCCGAAGAGGCGGCGGCCCCTTCTCAATTCATAAAGAGAATAGACGGGCCTGCATTATTCACGGGCGACGGCGCGGCAAAATATAAAAATATTATTGCCGGAGCCTTAAGAGATGACGCCGTATTCCCTCAATATTCCCTTTTTTCTCCCTCCGCATCAAGCGTCGCTGAGATCGCTGTTGAGATGCTTGGCAGGGGAGAGGGTGTCGACCCCGCGGGTCTTACGCCCTTTTACATCAGAAAGTCAGAAGCGGAGATACGTTGGAAAGCATAATCATCAGAGACATGCTGTATGCAGACCTGCCCGAAATATGCGCCATTGAGAATGAGTCATTCAGCACGCCGTGGAGCATGAACTCGTTTGACCATGAACTCATGGAGCCGCACTCGATATTGAAGATAGCCGAACTCAACGGCCATATCGTCGGCTACATATGCCTGCGCGTCATGCTCGATATCACGCATATACTGAACCTCGCCGTTGCCCCTCCCTGGAGGAGAATGGGGATAGGGAGCATGCTGCTTGAAACAGCGCTTGATGAACTCGAGGCGATGCAGGAAGAGACGGATTTCATAACATTGGAGGTCAGGGCGTCGTCGCACGCGATAATGCTTTACGAAAAGCACGGCTTCAGGGTCATAGGGAGAAGAAAGAACTACTATCACAAACCGCAGGAAGACGCTGTGTTGATGGGCATGGAGATAGGCGGAAACGGGGATGAGATGGTTTAAGCGGGCTTTCGAAATAGCATGAAAAGAAATCAAAAGGCTTATAATATCCCACGCGTATTTGCCGCATAAACAGTTCAGATGGGAAAAGGCAAGTGATATAATAGAATAAGAATAATTTTAAATATATGAGCGCAAATAATCTCGAAACATTAAAAGAATATTTCAAAGACAGAGACAATGTCCTTCTTGCCTTTATCTTCGGCTCCGCAGTCAGCGGCCGCCTGACTGAAGAGAGCGATATTGACATCGGCCTGTTATTCGGCAACGCGCCGGGGTTTCAAGATGTCCTGAAGATAACAGCTGAGGTGTCAGAGGCCGCCGGCAGGCAAGTCGATATAGTTGTTCTGAATGACTCTTCGCCGATTATCAGGATGCAGGTGCTGAAAAACGGGGAATTGCTGAAAAAGGGCGATGCCGCATACTGCGACTTTTATGTAAGAACAGTGAAAGAGTACGATGATCTTAAGCATATAAGAAAAGAGGCTGAAGAAAAGATGTTAAAAGGCAGGATCTATGCCTGACATGGATATTATTCTTGCAAAGACAGGCAATATACAAAGATGCCTGAAGCGAATCAGGGGAGTAACCGGCCTTGACCCCAAGAGTCTTGACGATATTGATAAGCAGGATATTTTTATTCTTAATCTCCAGAGAGCGATAGAATCAGTTATTGATATCGCAGCTCATATATCCGCTTCTGAGGGACTGGGCCTCGCATTTCAGATAAAAGAGAATTTTAAATTTCTGAACGAGGCAGGCATAATCGATGAAACCCTCATGAAAAAGATGCAATCAATGGTAGGCTTCAGAAATATAGCAGTGCATGATTACAAAACAATAGATGTGAATATACTCAAATCAATATTGACCGAGGATCTTAAAGACTTTGAAGAGTTTTACGCTATTATCCTGAAGAGATTCCCTTTGCCCCGATAAAACATCTCACTCCGTTGCCATTATTTTTCAATAGCCATATAATGTCATTGAAATTAAACTTTAATGACATTTCAAGATACAAAAAATTACAAATCGAGCGGAGAAAGAAAATAATGAGCGTTAAGACAGGTCTCGATTTATTTGAGAAAGAATGGCCTAAAGAATTGACGGGCGCGCGCGCGGGGCTTGTAGTGCACCCAGCGTCTGTAAACCAAAATTTAAGTCATGCCGTTGAACTCTTTTCCAATTCAGGAAAGATAAAACTCTCAGCCCTCTTCGGCCCTCAGCACGGAATACGCGGCGAGACTCAGGACAACATGATAGAGTGGAAGGGTTTTACCGATGAAAAGGCCGGCATCCCTGTTTACAGCCTTTACAGCGACACGCGCAAGCCCTCGCCCTCAATGCTTAAAAACATTGACGCGCTGGTAATAGACATTCAGGATGTCGGCTCGCGTTACTATACTTTTATCTGGACAATGGAGCTGTGTATGCAGGCATGCCTTGAAGAGAACAGAAGGATTGTTATACTCGACAGGCCGAACCCTCTTGGAGGAAGCATTACTGAAGGCACTGTGCTGGATATGCAGTACGCATCTTTTGTCGGGCAACGGCCCCTGCCTGTTCGCCACGGGATGACGGCAGGCGAGATTGCTCTTTATCTTAAAGATACATATTACCCGCAACTGGATCTTCACGTAATTCCGATGCAGGGCTGGAAGAGGAAGATGTTCTTTGACGAAACATGCCTGCCGTGGGTTATGCCCTCGCCGAATATGCCGGCAATAGAGACAGCCCTTGTTTATCCGGGCATGTGCCTGCTTGAAGGAACAAACCTGAGCGAAGGCCGCGGCACCACACGGCCTTTTGAGATATTCGGCGCGCCGTTTATTGACCCTGATGCAATGATAAAAAAACTGAATTCATACAAATTGCCCGGAGTATTCTTCAGGCCGATGCACTTTCAGCCGACATTTCAAAAACACGCGGGCAGGTTATGCGGAGGCGCGCAGATACATGTGACGGAGAGAAATATCTTTAAGCCGTTTAAAACCGGCGTCGCGATACTGAAGGCCGCGCATAAGCTTTATCCCGGAAAGTTTAAATGGAAACAGCCGCCGTATGAATATGAGAAGAAGAAACTGCCGATAGACATACTTGCCGGCACAGACAGGCTTCGCAGGGATATTGAGAACGGCCGTTCCCTGAATGATATGGAAAAGCGGTGGAGAGAAGAATGTGACAGGTTTAACAGAAGTGTCAGGAAGAGATATCTTATCTATAAATAGTGCCTGAAACAGACCTCTTATTCGATGAAAAACTTTAACGCATTCATCCTCGCGGCAGGCCTCGGCGAAAGGCTGAGGCCGATAACAAACCATATCCCCAAACCTCTTGTCCCTCTGTTAGGCAAACCTATTCTTGAAAGAGTTCTTGAGCGCGTCTTTTCTTTGCCCGTTCAGAAGACAGGCGTGAACCTGCACTATAAGAGAGAAGAGATTGAACAATGGATTAGTTCTTCGCCCTATTCGCAGAATGTCGCCCTATTTCCCGAGGAGACGATTCTCGGCACAGGCGGCGCTTTATGGAACGCGAAAGGCTTCCTCTCAGAATTGCCTTTTCTCCTGCACAATTCAGACATAATCTCAGACATGAACCTTGAAGAATTACTGCGCCGCCATTTTGATTCCGGAAACCTTGTAACGCTCGCGGTACATGATTATCCTGAATTCAACACTGTTGCCATCAACGATGACGGATTATTACGAGGCGTGGGCATTATTGATAAAGATGACATTGGAAAATCAAAACTCATGGCTTATACAGGCATCTCCGTCTATGAGCCCGAATTTCTGAAACTCCTTCCGGAAGGCGCGTCAAGCCTTGTGGACGGCTGGCTTCATGCCGTTGAAAAAGGATACAGGGTCGGCACGGTTGATGTCAGCGGATGTTATTGGAGCGATATCGGCACGCCCGCAAGATACGCAGAGACAGTCTTTGAGATGCTGCGGAGAGAGGGAGAGATGATATATGCGCATGCTTCCATTAAAGGATGCGGGGACATGGAAGCCTCCGGTTATGTGATTGTCGAAGAGAACGCCTTGTTGGGACGCGGTGCAGTCTTAAAAAACAGCGTGCTTCTTCCCGGAGGCAGGGCTGAGGACGGCGGTCTGTATGAAGGGTGCATTCTTGGGCGTGATTTCATAATCAAAACAGAAATGCCTGAAGCTGCGGGAGAAGGCCCTGTGCTCATAGGCAGGGGAGGGTCTGACAGAAGTTATTACAGAATCAAAAGCGGGGAGAGGACATCAGTGCTTATGCAGTGCGGCGAGGATGACCCTGATTTTGAGAGGCATATCGAATTTTCGCTCTTCTTCCGGAAATACTCCATCCCCACGCCCTGGCTTGAGAGCCATGACCCTGAAAAAAAGACGGCGGTATTCGAAGACCTCGGCGACGCCTCTCTTTACAACTGGCTCAGGTGCCCGAGAGACGAAAAAGCGGAAGAGGGCATTTACAGAAAAGCCCTTGATATGCTCATATTGCTCCATGTCGACGCCACTCTAAATATGATGGACTGCCCGATCCTCGGCGAGAGAATATTCGATTATGGGCATTTCAGGTGGGAGACAGAATATTTCATGGAGAGGTTCATCAGGGGGGTACGAGGGATGAGTAATCTCCATTCGCCCTTGCTTGAGAGGGAGTTTGAGCATCTTGCCTCGGTCTGCGACTCTTTCGTTAAGACAGTCATGCACCGCGACTTCCAGTCTCAGAATATTATGATAACTAAAAACGGGGAGTTGAAAATGATAGATTTTCAGGGAGCGAGGATGGGGCCGTCCGCCTATGATGTCGTCTCCATTCTCTGGGATCCCTATCACAGGCTGAGTGAGAGCCTCAGGGGCCGCCTCTTTAGATACTATGTTGAAAAGGCCGGCAAAAGGGGGAAGAAGACATTCGGCATCAAAGGTTTTATAAAGAGCATCCCGTACTGCAGGCTTCAGAGGCACATGCAGGCGCTCGGCGCCTACGCCTTCCTCTCGTCAGTCAAAGAAAAGAAGTATTTTCTCAAGCATGTGCCTGAGGGGGTGAGGCTGCTCAAGGAAGATATAGAACCTTTAAAAGAAGAGTTGCCTGCGCTGTATCAGCTTATAAGCAGGCTGTGACAATCATACTCTGAAAAAATGGCAGAAACGGAATTTGAGCAGTTTGGGATAACTAAAGAAGAGTTTGATTCCATTTACGCGAAAAAGAAGAAGATACGGAATTACGCCTTTGGCATAAGTTCAGCCGTCGGCATTGCGGGAGGCTCTCTCTTCGGCATATATCTGGCTAAAAGTTTATATGAAACAGTATTGTTTATTCTCTTCTTCGGCTGTTTTCTCGGCGCTCTCTTCGGAGCAGTTTTCACTATTGCGGTAAAGACGCTCCATACCCTTCTCCTGTATATCTTCTCGCCTGCATACAGAAACTGCCGGCGGTATCGCAGAGAAAAGGCTAAAACAGGATACTCATCTGAATTGAACTGGTAATTTAGAAAGTCGGAGATTATAAAATATGTCAGAGCAAGGCCGCCTGCTTATCAACAAAGCCCTCGGTTTTATGAACAAAGTCTTTTCCAAAAGATAGAATTGACTTACACACCCCCCTAAGTTATCCTTTCTTACAAATGGAAATCAAAGCCGCCGCGACGAATAAAAAGGCATATCACGACTACTCGATACAGGAAACTATTGAGGCTGGAATATCGCTTCAGGGCACTGAAGTAAAATCTTTGAGAGCGGGGGCGGCGAACCTGAAGGACAGTTACGTCCTCGTAAAAAACGGGGAAGCCTTTCTCTTTAACTGCCACATAAGCCCCTACAGCCACGGCAATATCAACAACCATGAGCCGTTAAGGACAAGAAAACTCCTTCTTCACAAAAGGGAGATAGAGAAGCTCGGCGGCAGGATAAGGGAGAAGGGGCTCACCCTGATTCCTCTTAAGATATATTTCAAAAAGGGTAAAGCTAAAATGGAAATCGGCCTCGGAAAAGGAAAGAGGCAGTATGAAAAGAGGGAGACGATAAAACAAAAAGAGGCAAAGAGAGAGATTGAGCGGCACATGAAGAAGAAATAAAAATTATTTTTTGTCCGTCAGCGCCTCGATGCCGGGAAGCGCCTTGCCCTCAAGAAGCTCAAGGGATGCCCCTCCGCCGGTTGAGATGAATGACATGCTCTCTGAGACTCCGGCTCTGCTTACCGCAAGCGCAGTGTCGCCTCCGCCCACGATTGTAAGAGCATATGCATCCGCGACCGCGCGCGCAATCGCAAAGGTGCCGCGCGAGAACGCGTCAACTTCGAAAACTCCCATGGGGCCGTTCCATAATATAGTCTTCGCGTTTGAGAGCGCCTCTGAAAAGAGCCTCGCAGACGCCGGGCCTATGTCAAGCCCCTTCCATCCGTCCGGGATCTCCTGCGCTGTCACAACCTTTGCCTCTGCTCCGGGCTCCATGTTCTGGGCAACCACGCAGTCAACAGGGATATAGAACTTGATTCCTTTTGAAAGGGCGTGCGACCTGATCTCATTTGCAAGATCAAGCATCTCATTCTCGACCATCGACTCGCCGACCGGATGCCCTAATGCCTTTAAAAAAGTATAGGCCATTCCTCCGCCCACAATGACCTTGTCAACCTTGTCCTGAAGATTCTTGATGACTCCTATCTTGCCGGAGACCTTTGCCCCGCCGAGGATGGCGACAAAGGGCCTTACAGGCCGGTTGATCACACCCTGAAGATACTCTATTTCCTTCTGAAGCAGGAAGCCTGCGGCTGAAGGAAGGTGCTTTGCTATGCCGGTGATCGAGCCGTGCGCCCTGTGCGCCGCGCCGAACGCGTCATTGACAAAGCAATCGGCAAGCCTCGCGAGCGCCCTGCCGAACTCCTCGTCATTGCTCTCCTCGCCCTTGTGAAACCTCAGGTTTTCAAGAAGGACGATATCCCCCTCGGACATTTTGTTAACGGCTTCCTCAACCTCCGGGCCGATGCAGTTATCGAGGAAGGTGACCTCTTTCTTCACAAGGCGCTGGAGCCTTCTCGCGACAGAGGCAAGGCTGTACCGTTTATCCTCTGTCCCTTTGGGCCTTCCGAGATGCGAGGCAAGTATTATCTTTGCGCCTTCGTCAATCGCGTAATTTATAGTCGGAAGCGCGGAGCGTATCCTTGTGTCATCTGTGATGTTGAGGTCCTTGTCAAGGGGCACGTTGAAATCAACGCGTATGAAGACCCTCTTGCCCTTGATGTTCAGGTCTCTTATTGAGAGCTTATTGAGTACCCCTTTTATCGGCGCGAATTGTTTGCCTTCCATGGTTATTTCCTGCCTGCGATATATGAGATGAGGTCAATGACCTTGTTTGAATAACCCCATTCATTGTCATACCACGCGACGAGCTTCACAAAATTATTGTTAAGCGCGATGCCCGCGCCCGCGTCAAATATCGACGTGCGCTCATCACCCATAAAATCCGATGATACGACCTGGTCTTCGGTGTAGCCGAGTATACCTTTCATCTCATTCTCGGAAGCCTTTTTGACGGCCGCCTTGATATCGTCATAACTTGCCCCTTTTTCAAGCCTGCACGTGAGGTCAACTACCGAAACGTTGGGAGTAGGCACCCTGAACGCCATGCCCGTGAGCTTGCCGTTTAATGAAGGAATGACCTTGCCGACAGCCTTTGCCGCGCCTGTTGACGAGGGGATTATGTTCTGGCCCGCGCCGCGCCCTCCGCGCCAGTCTTTTGCCGAAGGGCCGTCAACAGTCTTCTGTGTCGCGGTGACGGCATGAACTGTGGTCATGAGGCCTTCGATTATTCCGAAGTTGTCATGCACCGCCTTTGCAAGAGGAGCGAGGCAGTTCGTTGTGCATGAGGCGTTTGAGACAATGTCCTGGCCTTTATAATCTTTGTTATTGACGCCCATAACGAACATCGGCGTGTCATCTTTTGAAGGCGCTGACATGACGACCTTTTTGGCGCCTGCCTCAATATGTTTACGAGCCTTTTCATCCGTAAGGAAGAGGCCCGTGGACTCAACAATGAATTCAGCCTTGACGTCGCCCCACTTAAGGTTAGCCGGGTCCTTCTCAGCGGTGACTCGTATCTCCCTGCCGTTTACGACGAGATTGTTTCCCTTTACGCTTATATCTCCCTTGAACTTCCCGTGGGTCGAGTCATAACGGAGCATATAAGCCATATACCCGACGTCAACGAGGTCATTGATGCCCGCGACCTCGATATCCGGACGGTTTACGGCAACGCGGAAAACGAGCCTGCCGATCCTTCCAAACCCATTGATGCCTATACGTATAGCCATTCCTTCCTCCAATTTACAACAGGTGATTTTTAAATCTTACACTATTTAAGTGATTATGCAAAAATTTTCATAAGGACCGAGCCGGGGCTACACCTCCATTATCTCAGCCTCTTTGTGCGAAATTACCTCATCTATTTTCTTAATGAACGAATCGGTCATCTTCTGTATGTCGTCAATCGCGCGCTTTGTCTCGTCTTCGCTCAGGTGCTTCTCCTTCTCCATCACCTTCATCTCTTCATTGCCGTCGCGGCGTATGTTCCTCAGTGCCACCTTTGCCTCTTCGCCCCTTTTGTGGGCATGCTTAACAATCTCTTTTCTGCGCTCCTCTGTGAGTTGGGGTATCGCCAGCCTTATTATCTTGCCGTCGTTTGAAGGGTTGATGCCGATGTCGGATTTCTGAATCGCCTTCTCTATCTCGGATATCATCTTGACGTCCCAGGGCTGTATAGTGATGAGCCTGCTCTCTGGAACGCTTAATGTGGCGACATGATTAATCGGCGACGGCGTGCCGTAGGAATTGACAAGTATGCCGTCAAGTATGGAGAGCGACGCCCTGCCTGTCCTTATGCCCGCCAGGTCTTTTTTCAGGGACTCGAGGGCCTTCTCCATCCTCTCAGTTATTCTTTTTTTTGCCTCTTTTTCCATAAACCGCTCCCCCTTTCACCAAGGTGCCGATCTTCTGGCCTTCAAGTATCTTTTTAATATTGCCTCTCTTTAAAAGGCTGAAGACTATTATCGGAAGGTTGTTGTCCATGCAAAGAGATATTGCGGTTGAATCCATGACCTTGAGCTTCTTGTTGAGGACATCGATATAAGATATCTCCCTGAACTTTTCAGCTGAAGGGTCTTTCACCGGGTCGCTGCTGTAAACGCCGTCCACCTTTGTCGCCTTAAGTATCACATCCGCCCCTATCTCAACCGCCCTTAGAGCGGCGGCTGTGTCGGTCGTGAAATACGGGTTTCCCGTGCCCGCGGCGAATATCACGAACCTCCCCTTTTCCAAATGCCTTACGGCCTTTCTCCTGATATAAGGCTCCGCAAGCTCCCTCATCTCTATGGCTGACTGCACCCTTGTCGGAACCCCCATGCCTTCGAGAACATTCTGGAGGGCAAGGGAATTCAAAACCGTTGCCAGCATCCCCATGTAATCAGCGGTGGTCCTCTCCATCCCCTCGGAGCTCGCTTCGAGCCCCCTGAATATATTGCCTCCGCCGATGACAACAGCGATCTGCGTGCCTGAGCGGAAGATCTCCTTAAGCTCGGACGCTATGGAGCGGACTATCTTCTGGTCTATGCCAAAAGACTTGCCGCCCATCAGGGCTTCCCCGCTTAATTTGAGCAACACACGCCTGTACCGTGCACGTGCCATATATAAATAGCCCTACTTAAGCTGCGAGGCGACCTCCTCGGCGAAATTTTCTTTTCTCTTCTCAAGCCCTTCGCCCACCTGAAAACGGGCGAACCTGCGTATCGACGCTCCCTTCAGGATATCCTTCACCTTCAATTTACCGTCTGGGTCTTTTATAAAGACCTGCTCCATGAGGCAGGCCTCGCCGAAAAATTTCTCAAGCTTTCCCTCGACTATCTTGCCGACGACCGCGGCCGGCTTGCCAGACTCCTTCACCTGCGCCTCGAAAATCGCGCGCTCCCTATCAAGATCTTCAGACGGGACCGTTTCCCTGCTTAAGTATAACGGATTAGACGCGGCGACCTGCATCGCGGTATCCTTCCCCAACTGTTCATCTCCGCCCTCAAGCTCCACCAGCACGCCTATCCGCGTGCCGTGAAGATAAGAGGCTATCCTGCCGTTCGTCTCAAAACGGACGAACCTGCGAAGAGAGATGTTCTCGCCTATCTTCTGTATAAGCTCCTGGCGCCTCGCCTCCACAGTTATATTACCAAGCTGCATGCTGAGCAGGGATTCGATGTCCGCGGGATTCCTTTCCGCAACGAGCCCCGCAACTTCCAGGGCATATTTCTGAAACTCTTCATTCTTTGCGACAAAGTCGGTTTCGCTGTTGACCTCAAGAAGCACGCCGGCCGAACCGCTCACATTAAGGGCAACAATGCCTTCTGAAGTTATGCGCCCTGCCTTCTTCGCCGCGGCGGCAAGCCCTTTCTTCCGGAGCAGGTCAACGGCCTTCTGAAAATCCCCCCCGCTCTCGGTCAGCGCCCTTTTGCACTCCATCATGCCCGCGCCGGTCTGCTCCCTCAGCTCTTTTATATCATTTGCGCTAAAGCTCATCCTTAAACTTCCTCCTTATATTCCTCTTCGTCTTCATCGTATATACCGCCCATCAGCGCCTCTTCAACGGGGATTTCGCTCTCAACAGCGCCCTTTCCGGCAGCCTCTTCTTCGGCAGTCTTGCTGCATATCCCTTTCCCTTCTATAACCGCGTCAGCCATTTTGGACGTCACAAGCTTGATGGCCCTTATGGCGTCATCATTGCCCGGGATAGCGTAATCTATCTCGTCAGGGTCGCAGTTCGTGTCAACCACAGCCACTATCGGAATTGAGAGTTTTTTCGCCTCAGCGACAGCTATTCTCTCCTTCTTCGGGTCGATTATAAACATCGCGCCCGGGAGCCTGTTCATCTCTTTTACGCCTGAAAGGTTCTTCTCAAGCCCGACCCTCTCTTTCTCGTACTTCGCGACCTCTTTCTTGGTGAGAAGGCTGTATGTGCCGTCTTCCTTCATCTTCTCTATCTTTTTCAGTTTCTCGATACTCTGCTTTATCGTCTTGAAGTTGGTGAGCAGGCCGCCGAGCCAGCGCTGGTTGATGTGGAAACAGCCGGCCCTCAGTGTCTCTTCAAGAACAACCTCCTGGGCCTGCTTCTTTGTGCCAACAAAAAGAATAGCTTCTCCCCTGCTCGAAACATCCTTGATAAAGTGATACGCGTCCTCAAGCATCTTGATCGTCTTCTGAAGGTCGATGATGTAAATGCCGTTGCGCGCCCCGAAAATATACTTCTTCATCTTCGGGTTCCAGCGTTTTACCTGATGCCCGAAATGGACACCCGACTCCAGAAGTTCCTTCATTGTTACTACCATGTGTGTGCCTCCTTAGTTTTTCCTCCGCCCTTTCCCTCTCCATCCCGATTAGTCGGAACACCCAGAGAGAGAGCATTGGATGGGCGTGTGTATTCCCCGGCAAAGCTGCAAGGGTATGTTAGCGTATCATATATGGAGCTTTTATATCAATAGATTATCGCTATATTGTCAAGCTGAAATAATAAGCGAGCGCGCAAAGATGCTGAAAAGGCATGCCGTGGAAGATGTTGTGGCTGAAATTAAAAGCAAACGCAAAGAGCAGAGCGACCTGTTTTTCTTCGGACAGGAACATTAGTGACGGATTTCATATTATCCGCCTCCGTCAGAAAAAACCCCGTTTTTCGCAAAAAAAGACTCACGGAAAACCGCAAGTCCTTGAATTTGTTTGGTAGCGGGGAGAGGATTTGAACCTCTGACCTTCGGGTTATGAGCCCGACGAGCTACCAGGCTGCTCCACCCCGCGACATACTTACCTTACTTCAATACCTATGAAAAGTCAAATTACGGAAGGAGGTTCAGAGGGCTTTGCAAGGGTGAAAATTCCTGCTTTATTTCCTCTCTTCGTTATAGCAGAAAACGGGCATATGAAGGACGTTGCTCATGAACGCCTTTGTCCTTTCATGCTGTGGATCGATGAAGATATTAGGGGGAACGCCTATCTCGATAATCTCGCCGTTGTCCATAAAGACAACCCTGTTCGCAACCTGCTGTGCAAAGGCCATCTCATGGCTGACGACCACCATGGTCATGCCCTCGTCGGCAAGCGATATCATGACATCCAGCACCTCGTTAATGAGTTCCGGGTCGAGCGCGGAGGTCGGCTCGTCAAAAAGCATTATCTTCGGCTCCATCGCGAGGCTCCTCGCTATGGCGACCCTCTGCTGCTCTCCGCCTGAGAGCTGGTTGGGATAGCAGTCGCGCTTATGCGCGAGCCCTACCTTCTCAAGCAGGCGCATCGCCCTGTCATGTGCCTCCTTCTTGCTTATCTTCCTCACCTTCACGGGCGCGAGCATGATGTTTTTGATTACCGACATGTGCGGGTAGAGATTGAACTGCTGAAAGACCATGCCTATGTCAGCCCTCATTGATGTTATGTTAATGGTATTGTCGGAAAGATGGGCTCCCTCGATGACGATATCACCTTTCTGTATCGGCTCAAGCTTATTGATTGTTCTGAGGAGGGTGCTCTTGCCTGCGCCGCTCGGGCCGCATATAACTACGACTTCGCCCTTGGATATCTCGAGGTTGACGTTCTTTAAGACCTGGTGCTCCTTGAACCACTTATTGACATTGATGAATTTTATCAATACTGACTCTCCGGTAAAAACGGTGGGTTACTTGCCGCCATGTGCAAGTATATCTTCACAAAGCAAAAAGAGTTTTGTCAAGAATCTCCATTCCCGCTTTTAATGATTTTTACCATTATATCTCCGAAACCGGGCATTCCCGTATATGGGCTGATATTTTCAGGGTCTGTGAATTCATTTATGTTTATTGTATAGCTTGAGGCGCCGCTTAAAAGGCCTGTGCCCGAAGCCTTCTGCCCTCCGGGGCCGAAAGACGTCTTTATAACCCCCGGCATTATCTCCTCTGGCAAATAAACCCTGCCTTTGCCTGACCTGCCGAGGGGATTCTGAAGAGTTACCATATCCCCTGTCTTTATAGAGAGCCTTTCGCCGTCAGCCCTGTTGATGGCAAGCACGGGTATTGAGACACTCCCCTTTTTGAAATATACATCTTTACCGCCAGAGAGGCCGAAAAGCGGGGATACTTCCGCATTGCCGGGGATATGATAATCAAGCTTCTCATTCATCAGTTTCATGCACTCGGTCTCTGTCTCAGCGAGATAGGGGCAGACAGCCGTCATTGTCATCGAGTGGTGCACCCTTCCGCTTATTAGCTGAAACGGATATTCCTTATTAAGTTCGGAATACTCTGAATTCTTTGGATTCCATTTAGGTTCTGCCCAGTAGAAAGTCGTTGGCAAAGAAGTGCTGAAGCGCCTGTTGATGCCTTCGGTATATCCGAACCCGAATTCAAATTTTCTCGACGGAGTCTTCGGATATATCCCGGACAGAGTACCATCAGCCTTCCTGTATCTGTAATATCCCGCCGGCCATACCGCCACGCCGTTGTTGTCCCGCAGCCACTGCACGGTAAGAGGCGCCCCTTCTTTTATCACTTTTTTGCCCCATACGGCGCTCGGATTGTCAGGCCTGCCGAGGATGAGAGCGCCCTCGGGTATGTCAGGATACGGAAGCGGGCTTCCTATATTGTGAAATCCTGGAGCATCGCCGAGCATCTCATTTATGAAGCTCTCTTCATTCTCATACCTTCCGCTGAAGTCATCCCTCTTTATATCAGGGTCGCCGTTTTGAATAAGGGCTTCGGATAAGGCTGTCATAATCTCAAAATCCGTCTTTGATTCATAAAGAGGTTTTATCACCTGCTCCCTCAGGGCGATCTCCGGGCTCATCGTGTATACATCGCTAAGCCCCATCCTTTCGAGATATCCTGCTTGGGGCAAAATGATGTCCGCGTATTTCCCCGTGACATTGATATGGGTGTCTATAAAGACCATGAGTTCAAGTTTATATTCGCCGTCTGAACTCTTTAATGTGAGCGCTTCTGTCCAGTCCGGCGCGCTGCCTGCAGTTATTACAGGATTGCCGGCCCTTGTCACAAAAGCCTTTACGGGATATTCATACCCCTTGAAAGGCCCGTGCTTAAGCTTGACCCCCTCCCGTATCTTTCGCGGCAGGTCAGCAAGGACGCCCTTAAACGCTGCGGGATAATCGCCGTAGCCGTCTTTGTTCAGTTCCGAGAGTTTGCCTTTTACATTTTTGCCCGATACCTTTCTTTTGACCTCTCTCTCGAGAAAAGCTTTGCCTGTAGCAGCAATGCCTTTCTTTGCCTTCTGCGAATCTATGAATACAACCCCGCCGGGAACATCAATATTGCCGGTTATGAGGCAGATTGCCGACATCAGTATTGAGGTCACATCACCGTTCGTGTGATGAGCCGTTCCGTGCATCCCTATCTCAACCGCCATCGGTTTTGTGACGCCTGAAAGATGCGCGATGCGCTCCATCTTTTCTTTTGCTATGCCTGTCTTTTCCTCAGTCCATTCAGGGGTAAAGAATTTGTATCCGTTGGAAGTGTCGGACTTTTCAGCCTGAAGGAGAAAGGCGTACCTGAAGTCATCCCATCCTGTCGTATATCTCTCAATAAACTCATGGTCAATGTATTTTTTGTCTTTGTCTGAAGGGTCATCCTCTTTGATTATGTAATGAAGTATGCCCGCAAGCAGCGCCGCGTCCGAGCCGGGAATGATAGGAGACCAGATATCGGCCTTTGAGGCTGAGTTCGTGTGAGCAGGGTCAATGACGATATAATTACAGCCATTCCCCGATTTGGCCCCGGGAATGCCGTTTGACATGTAATTGAACCTTGTCGCCACAAAAGGGTTTGAGCCGATGCTCAGCACAAGCTTCGCGTCATGTCCCTGCCTTAGTACAATCTCGCCATTCTCATCGCGGGTGAGGAAGGGCCTCTGGAGGTCGGGCAGCGGCCTTTCGTCGCCAAGCATGATGTACTGCCCCCACTTTCTGTTAGGGTCGCATATGCTTCCGTGGTTAAAGGTGTTGGGAGTGCCAAAAGCGTGAAACAATCTGTAAAAAGGCTCGCGGTCAGTAACATCGCCGACATCGAGAAAGACCGATTCATGGCCGTATCTTTCCTTGATGCTTACGAGTTTCGCGGCAATACAGGATAATGCCTCGTCCCATGATATGCTCTTCCATCTATCCTCTCCCCTCTCTCCGGTTCTCATGAGAGGCGTCTTTATCCTGTGGGGGGAATAGGTCATCTGAAGCCCGGACGCCCCTTTTGCGCAGAGCGTCCCGTTATTGACGAGAGAATGCGGATTCCCGTAAATCTTCTTTGCAATGCCGTTTTCGACTTCTACCGATATGCCGCATTCGGAAGGGCACATGACATCAGCGGTGTTTATGAGTTTCTTGCTCGGCGTATGTTCAAAAGACGTCTTTTTTGATGGAGCGCCGTGAGCAGCAGGCTCTTCTTTCTTCTCATAACGGCCTAACGGCGCAAACTCAATCTCTCCCTTGTGAATATAAAATACAGAAGGCCCTGTCTCTTCTTCAGACCTGATGACAGAAAGCCGGTTTTTCCTGAGAGCGGCCGATATTCCGCTTCCGGTGTCACGCAGGTTACCAAAGAGCATAGCCTTGCCCATGCAGCTTTTAACGCACGCTGGAAGCTCGCCTTCCCTGAGCCTCTCCTTGCAAAAATCACATTTCTGCGGTTCATTGCCGGTTGTATCAATGGCGTTATAAGGACATTTTTCATAGCACAGGCCGCAGTTGACGCATAATTCTTTATTGAATTCGACGATGCCGTCCGGATTCTTTACGAGTGCCTTTTCACTGCACGCGTTTATGCACGGGGGATTATCGCAATGATTGCACAGACGCGGGATAAATACCTTTCTCACGTCAGGGAATCCGCCCGAGGAGTATGTCTCCACCCTGCAGCGGAATACGCCGAACGGGATGCCATGCTCAAGTTTGCAGGCGGCCTGGCACGCGTAGCACCCGACGCATTTATCAAGGTCTATCAGCATGCCGTATCTTCTCTTGCCGCGCGCCATAGTCTAATTTAGCCGAACGCGGGGTAAAAGACAAACGGCCTTATAAAATAACAGAGATTACTTATTCAAACCGGAGAAGATGAACTTGCAGCAGCCGAGGTCAAGGACCTGTTTGTCTTCGGAGAGGTGGTCCTTTATGCTTTCCGAGATGCTGTAAATGCGGTGTGTGCCGTCTTTTCTCTTGATAACCAGGCCGGATGATTCAAGGATCTTAAGGTGCTTGGAGACATTATAAACCTTCAAATTCAGCGAGTTTGCCACATCCTGCACAGAGGCTTCCTGCTTCAGGAGGCAGTGGATTATCTGAAGCCGTGTTTCGTCGGCAAGCGTTTTGAGAATGGCAGTCCATTTGATCGATGATTTCAGATAAGAAATATTTTCAGTATCCATATACCATAACTATATTGCCTGCGGATACAAAAATCAAGCGTTTTTTAATCGCGGAACTTTTTAAGGGAGATCCCCGGCAATATATATTCAACAAAGATTGCTAAGAAAAATTTTCCTGTGTTATAATTCCGTCAACTAACTCCTTATCATATAATTATTTTTATGCTTCTTTACCTATTCCTAACTATATATTTTATTATTTTGATAACGGTCTTTACCTATGCGTCACACCGTTATTTCATGGTCTATCTTTATTACAGGCACCGGAAGGACCGCCCTGTGCTTAAAGGCAGGTTAGACGCCCTTCCCAAGGTCACTATCCAGCTTCCGGTTTATAACGAAATGTATGTCGTAAGGAGGCTGATAACCGCATCGTGCGGTTTAGATTATCCAAAGGAACTGCTCGACATACAAGTCCTTGACGACTCCACAGATGAAACAAAAGAACTGGCTGAAAGATGCGTCAATGAATTCAGGGAGAAGGGGTATGACATCAGCTATCTTCACCGTCCTCACAGAACAGGCTATAAGGCAGGCGCATTGGCCGAAGGGCTGAAGGCTGCGAAAGGCGACTTTGTGGCGATATTTGACGCTGATTTCGTACCTCAAAGCGATATGCTCATGAAGACCATCCATTATTTTTCCGAAAAGGCCGTCGGAATGGTTCAGACGAGATGGACATACCTGAACAGAGGCTACTCATTCCTCTCGCGCATTGAGGCGATGATGCTTGACGGCCACTTTGTCATTGAGCATGCGGGAAGGAACTGGTCAGGAAGGTTCTTTAACTTTAACGGCACGGCGGGCATATGGAGAAAAGAGGCTATATATTCCGCGGGCGGATGGCAGAACGACACGCTCACGGAAGACCTCGACCTGAGTTACAGGGCGCAGATGCAAGGCTGGAGATTCGTATTTTTAAAAGATGAGATATCGCCTTCTGAAATTCCTGTTGAGATAAACGGATTCAAAAGCCAGCAGCACAGGTGGGCAAAGGGTTCAATCCAGACAGCCAAAAAACTGCTGCCCGCCATATTAAAAAGTGATTTGCCTTTGAAGGTAAAGATTGAGGCATTTTTCCATCTCACAAATAATGTCTCTTATCTGCTCATGCTTCTGCTCTCAGTTCTGATGTATCCCTCCATGGTCGCAAGGATCAATATCGGATGGTTTCAGATGCTCGTGACCGATGTCCCTTTCCTCCTTGTGGCAACGGTTGGGATATCCTTCTTCTACATCTGCTCACAGAAAGAGGCGTACAAAGACTGGAGGTCAAGGCTTCTTTATCTTCCCATGCTCATGTCGCTCGGGATAGGGCTCTCTGTCAACAATTCAAAGGCGGTGCTTGAGGCGGCCTTCAATAAAGAGACGGAATTCAGGCGCACTCCAAAATACATGATCGAAGAAAAGAATGACATGTGGGCGAACAAAAAATACAAGGTGAACATGAGTTTTCTTGTGATATTTGAACTTTTGTTAGGAATCTACTTTACATTTAATATATATTTTGCATATAAAAATCATATATATATTTCCATACCGTTTCTCATGATCTTTCAGATGGGATATTTTTACGTGGCCTTCCTCTCAATCTTGCAGGCAATACGAAGCAGCTTGCCTTTCAATAAAACGATTGGCAGCAATGAAGGCGGCAGGCAGGCTGCCATGGCCGCATGATTACGATATTATTGTAATATTTATTTTAATAATTTATAATTGAAAACTATTTCATAGGGGGTATATGTTAATGAAAAGAATTTACCTTTTATTGTTTATTCTTTTTGCGGCAGGCCTGCTCAAAAGCGGCAACGCATATTCCGCATGGACACAGGCAAAAGGGCATTCATACAACCAGCTCACATACAGCTACTACCTCGCAAAAAATGTATATTCAACTGTTGCGAATGAAGGCTCTGACGTGGTGGAGAGAAGGCCGTCATCGAAATTCAGTTCAAGAGACGTCGGGTTTTACACTGAATACGGCGTGATCGACACTCTCACCATTTTTACCTCTTTTGCCTATAAACAGCCGACATCCGATGATGCCCTCAAATACGCGGGCGAAAGAGGGCCGAGCGGCATAGGCGACATTGACGTCGGTTTAAGATACAACCTTGCCCCCAACCTCTTCAAACTGGGCGATACGCAGTTCTCTATCCAGAGCACATTTACGATACCCGAGGCCTACGACTACGGGTTTCCGCTCTCGCACCTGAGCAACGGGGACGGCCATTACAGCGCCAAGCTTGATTTCATGTTCGGCAAGGGCATTGGCAAAGGCTATCTGCTCTGCAACCTCGGCTATAAATATCAGTTTGAGAATAGGAGCATAGATGCCTGGGATCCGAATAATCCGGACCTTGACAGGACAACATCTTATGACTTCAGGTATTCAGACCAGATCAAGTTCTTCCTCGGCGGAGGTTATGCCTTGCACCCCAAAGTTGAATTGAGAGGAAGCCTTGAGTATACAAAATCGATCGGCAATGCCAACGTGTCGGATGAACTGCTTAATGCCTATATGACTTATTACGGAGGCGCGGCTGAAGACGGCGACCGCAAGCTGATAAAAGACACCCTCGGGCTTGAACCGGAGGCGGTAAACCTCGGCGTAGGGCTTGCTATCTCGCTTACCCCGCAGACACAGCTTGTCCTCTCTCTCAACAGGGATGTGGCCGGATTTGACTGGTTCAGGACGAAAAATGCCGGTGAAGGCACTACTTACGCAGCCGCATTCGTGTATATGCATTAATCGTGCCGGACACATTGTGTAAGCATAACTTTTGAGGCCGTATCCTGAAAAGGGACGGCCTTAAAATTTATTAAATGGCCAATAAGAAGGGCTTCCAAATAAAGCTGTTTCTCTTACTCTTAACCTGCTTGCTCGTCCTTGTCTTCGCGCTTTACACTATTCAAAACAGATATACCCTGGCAGGCATCTTCTTTCAGACCCTTGCTCAGGGCGATGCCGCCATAAAAAACTATTCAAAAGCCGTTGAGATTAATCCCGGCGACGCTTATTCCCGTTATCAGCTCGGGCTGATCTATAAAGAGAAGAAGAATTACGATATGGCGGAAAAAAGATACAAAGAACTGCTTAAGATATTTCCTAACCATCCTGACGCAAATTATGACCTCGCGTATGTTTATAAGGAAAAAGGGTTAGCGGAAGATGCCTTGAGGCAGTATAACAAGGTTAAGGAAATCAACCCGGCAAACCCTCATATCTATTACGACGTGGGGTATATCTACAGGCAAAGGGGCGACCTGGATAATGCGATGGAAGAGTATAAAAAGGCGCTCAGCCTGGACAGCGGGCTTGCTTACGCGCATTATGACATGGGGTATATCTACAGGCAAAGGGGCGACTTGGATAATGCCCTGGCTGAATACAAAAAAGCGGTAAAGGCAAAAAGCGACCTGCCGTTTGCGCATTATGACATGGGGCTTATTTATGAAGCCCGGGGAATGAAAGATAAGGCTGAAAAGGAGTTCGGCATTTTTCACGAACTGACCGGGGAATAGCCGGGCAATAGGCATATTCGGAATATTTTTTCTTCATTATGGAAATCAGGCCAATTGACCTCCCGCTTGCTGCCGCGATAAATCTCTATCTTGCTTTGTCCTGGCACTTCTTCCTCTTCAGAAAAAGGTCTTCTGTTTCATTTGCCGACAGGCTTATCGGGGCATTCATGCTTTCGCTGGCGCAGATAATAGCGACAGAGCTTGTGCTCGGCGTCATCTTCAAACAACTCCACGCAGCCCCTCTTTTTATATTGAACAGCTCGATATCCTCCATTGTCTTCATATTTTTGTCATTGAAAAATAAAGGCCTTCAGATTGGGCAGGCATGGAAAGAAGCAAAAGAAAAGATCGCATGGCTTTTCAAAATTATAAAATCAGACCTTATATTATTTATTATATTCCTCCTCTTTTTGTCAGAAACCGCATGGCTTATTTTTCTCGGCTATCTCTTCCCTTCCTATACGTGGGACGCCCTCTGGTACCATCTGCCGATAGTCGGCCAGATAATGCAGAGCGGCGCTATTCAGGAGAATCCCGCGAACTTTATGATAGACACATTTATAAATATCTTCCCGAAAAACATGGAGCTCTTCTTCCTCTGGAACGTCATATTCCTCAAAAGCGATGTCATCGCTGACCTAAGCCAGCTTCCCTTTACGATAATAGGAATCGTCACAACCTACAGCATCGCCGTGAAGCTGAGGATAAACGATAAGCATGCGCTGTATTCATCCCTGCTCTTCTTCTTCACGCCGATAATACTTCTTCAATCCACGACAAATTATGTCGATGTCTCGGTGTCGGTCCTTCTGATTGCCGCGATAAATTTTCTTCTGTACGAAAACAGCGGTTTCAAGAGCCTTGCCTCAATCCCTGAACCGGGTTTTGAGAGGCAGGTTCCCATCCTGCTTGCCGGCATCAGTACGGGGATCCTCTTCGGCTCAAAAGGCTCAGGGCCATTGTTTGTCATCATCATCTCGCTTGCCATCGCTGTTCAGGAAGCCGTGAAGATGCGGGGGAAAGAGCGTCTTCTTAAAAAGAGCCTCGCCTTATATGGCATATATTTCTATCTTCCCATGCTCCTTCTCGGAAGCTACTGGTACATAAAGAACGCCGTTCTTTACGGCAACCCTGTTTATCCCATGGAGATAACGGTCTTTAACAGGACGCTCCTCAAGGGGCTTTATAAAGGGATGATAGACCCTGCCCCTTCTCTTATAGAAAACTCCTCTTCTGTTATCAGCCTGTTTTATGTCTGGATGGAGAGGGTAGAGTATTATCTTTATGATTCAAGGCTGAGCGGCTTTGGCCCTTTATGGTTCATCCTCTTTCTTCCGAGCCTTGCCTATGCCGTCTTTTACTCCATTGTTAAAAAAAGATTCGACTGGCTCTTTATAACGGCTCTGCTCATCGCGGTCTTTATCGCTCACCCGAGGAACTGGAATACAAGGTATGTGATATTCATCGTGGCGCTTGGGGCGCTCTCTTTCGGTTTCGTGCTTGACCGCCTCGGAAGCAGGGCTTCAGCCCTCAGGCTTACCGCCCTTCTGCTTGTTTCATATACCTTTCTCACAGCGAACTCGCCGTGCGTGATGCCTGATAAAATAATTGAGTTCCTGAAACTGCCTCAGAGTGAACGGACCATATCGAGGCACGCGCCTTTTAATATAGACCTTCACGCTAAGCAGGAATACAGCCAATGGAAATGGATACATGACAATGTCTCAGAAGGAGAGACGCTTGCTTATACATTTGAGCCCCTGTTTCTCTCGCCCCTCTGGAACAGCCGGTTCTCTAACAAGATAATATATTTAAAGTCTGAAAAGTACGCTGAGTGGTTTAAAAGCCTTAAAGAGAATAATGTCACTTATGTCTTGCTGAGGAAGGCTTCCAAAGAAGATGAATGGATAGAGAAGGAGAAGAAGGCGCTCGCCAATATCGGAGGATGGTTCGGCAGGCCCAGGGAAAAATTCAGAGTGGTTTACTCTGACGGCAATTACAATATCATGAAGCTCATTAATGCGGAAAACAGATGAATGACAATATTAAAAAAGAAATTTTCCCGATACTCTGCCTTTTGGCCGCCGCGGTGATGGCATTTATATACTTCTCCGCGCCCGAAAGGCCGCTTTTTATGGAAACCCAGTTGAAATGGTGGGAAGAGTTTCTTAACGCGCTCTCCGGCAGATAACTCATCTTTGTCAAAGAGGGAATAATTAACTACCCAAAGACCCTCTTGAATATCTGTCCGACATTTTTCGTGTAATCTTTCAGGCTGAATATCTTATCTAACTCTTTATCCGAAAGATACTCTTTGACAAAGGCGTCTTTTTTGAGGAGGTTTTTAAAGTCCTTTCTCTCTTTCCAGCTGCGCATAGCATTATTCTGCACAAGCGCGTATGCCTTTTCGCGTGAGAGCCCCTTTTCAGTGAGCCTGAGCATAACCTTCTGGGAGAAGAAGAGGCCGAAGCTTTTGTCAATGTTCTCTCTCATCCTGTCAGGGTATACGATGAGGCCTTTGAGTATGCCGGTCAGGCGCGCAAGCATGTAGTCGACGAGTATCGTGCTGTCGGGAATTATTATTCTCTCAACAGAAGAATGGCTGATGTCCCGCTCGTGCCATAGAGGAATATTCTCCATAGCGGCTACAGCGTTTGCGCGAACAACCCTTGAAAGCCCGCTCAGGTTTTCGCTGCCGACAGGGTTTCGTTTATGGGGCATTGCCGACGAGCCTTTCTGCCCTTTTGAAAAGGGCTCTTCAGCCTCAAGCACCTCTGTCCTCTGAAGATGCCTTATCTCAACAGCCATCTTCTCTATCGAGGCCGCGATGAGGGCGAGGGCATTCATATACTCCGCATGCCTGTCTCTCTGTATTATCTGCGTCGAGACGGGTGCGGGTCTCAGCTTCAGCTTTTTACAGACATGTGCCTCGATCGAAGGCGGGATGTTTGAGAAGGTGCCGACAGGCCCGGAGAGCTTCCCATAGCTTATAGTCTCTTTCGCGGCATTCATACGGATAAGGTTGCGCCTCATCTCTTCATGCCATATCGCGAACGTGAGGCCGAATGTCACAGGCTCGGCGTGAATGCCATGGCTCCTGCCCATTTGGATAGTGTCTTTATGTTTCAGCGCGTTATTTTTCAGAACAACGAGAAGATCGTTTATGTCACTGATAATTATATCCGCCGCTTCTCTCATCTGAAGCGCAAGCGCGGTATCAAGAATATCTGATGACGTCAATCCCTTGTGAATATAACGGGAATCGGGCCCGACATTCTCATTTACGGACGTGAGAAAGGCGATGACGTCGTGCTTCACCGTCTCTTCTATTTTGTCGATGCGCTCAACGCTGAACTTTGCCCGCTTCTTGATAACAGCAAGGCTCTTTTTTGGTATCGCGCCTCTTTTTACCCATGCCTCGCACGCGGCTATCTCAACATCGAGCCATTTTTGGTATTTATTCTCCGGCTCCCATATTTTTGCCATCCCGGGCCTTGAATAACGCGGTATCAAATTCTCCTCCCTGTGTTTATCTTCCTTCTGAAAGCCTCTCGATAAGATACGAAGGCAGCCCCGCTTCCCTCATTTTTTTTTGCGTTAATAATATATCATACGGAACCCTTTTTATCTCCACCGCGCCGCCGGAGTACAGGGCGTAAGCGGCTTCAGGGTTTCCGTCTCTCGGCTGGCCCACGCTTCCCACGTCAATAATATACCTGTGTCCATCTTTTATCTCTGAGCCGTTCCTGAAGAAATTAATCTTTCCTTCCGGAGAGAGCTCGATTATCGCCGGGGTATGAGTATGCCCGATGAAGCATGCCTTTTCCGAGAAGAAGCTGAAGTTGGCGTCGGCTTCGCCGGCGTTTGTCACGTATTCCCATTCAAGCGGGTCTTTGGGCGAGGCGTGGACAAGGAGCATGCCGCTTTTCTTTATAGAGGATGAGAGAGGCAGTTCTTTGAGAAAGGCCTTGTTCTCTTCACTCAGCACGCTTTCTGTCCATTGTATGGCGGCTTTGGCGTAATCATTGAAATCAGTTATGTCCGTCATTCCCACCGCGGCATAGTCGTGGTTGCCCGCGACAATGATATCAGCGTCATCCTTCAGCGCGTTGATGCATTCATTGGGATTCGGGCCGTAACCCACGATATCCCCGATAGAGAATATTTTTTCAGCCTTGTCTTTTCTGATCTCCTCCATCACGGAGCCGAGGGCCTCGATGTTGCCGTGCACGTCGGAGATGAACGCTAAATTCATATATCAATTATACGACAGGAAGAGAAAGATGAAGCAGTTAAAATGCTAAGCTCTTTTTGGGTTTGAGCTTGAATATCCTGTCGAGGATGCCGTTGATGAAGGAGGCGGAATCTTCCGCGGAATATTTTTTCGCGATCTCCACAGCCTCGTTAATCGTGACTGCATACGGGATGTCGTCGCGGTAGATGAGTTCATATGCGGCAATCCTCAGGATGTTTCTGTCAACGGCTGACATCCTGTCGACAGACCAATTATCCGCGGCTTTGGTAATTATCTCATCGAGGTGCTTTATGTGTTTAAGTGTGCCTTCGGTAATGGCTCGGGTGAAATCTTTAAGCTTTTCGTCCGCGTTATGGCCTGACCAGAAGCTTTTCCATATTTCGTCCGAAAGCCCGTTCTCCGTGAATTCGGCCTGAAAGAGGAGCTTGAGGGCATACTCCCTCGCCCTGCGCCTACTCATAAAAAGATAGCATATAGCGGTCAGCTGTCAGGATAAAGCCGTTGTTCATTTTTTCTGCTGAAAGCTGAAGGCTGAAAGCCGGATTCATAGCTTCTTTAAGAGCTGCGCCATCTCTATGGCGACAAGCGCGGCGTCCCATCCCTTATTTCCGCTCTTTGTGCCCGCTCTCTCAACGGCCTGCTCAATGGTGTCTGTCGTGAGTATGCCGAATGATATAGGAACTCCGGTCTCAAGCGATGCGGAGGCAACGCCTTTTGTCGCCTCTGACGCGACATATTCAAAATGCGGGGTCGCCCCCCGTATTATCGTGCCGAGACAGATGACGGCGTTATATTTATTCTTCTCTGCAAGCTTCTTTGCCGCAAGCGGTATCTCGAATGCACCCGGCACTTTGACCACATCGATGCCGTCTTCAGCCGCGCCGTGCCTGAGGAGGGCGTCGAGTGCGCCATCGAGAAGCTTCTTGGTTATAAAATCGTTAAAACGGCTTACGACTATGCCGAACTTTAACCCCTTTGCCTGAAGGTCTCCCTCAAAAGTTTTCATGATATCCTCCTTAGTTCAATGAACAATGAATAGTTATGGATAACATCTCATTAAAAATTGTTAATTGGTTTCAGATCTTTTCCAGAAGATGCCCGAGCTTCTTCTTCTTTACCTTAAGATAATTGATATTTTTTTTATGAGGCGTGGTCTCTATGGGAACCCTGTCAACTATCTTGAGGCCGTAGCCTTCGAGCCCGATGATCTTTTTCGGGTTGTTGGTTACGAGCCGCATCTTCCTCACGCCGAGATTGACGAGTATCTGAGCGCCTATGCCGTAATCCCTGAGGTCGGGCTTGAAACCGAGCTTGATGTTTGCCTCAACAGTGTCAAGGCCCTGGTCCTGAAGTTCATAAGCCTTTAGCTTGTTGGCAAGGCCGATGCCCCTCCCCTCCTGCCTCATATAGAGAAGTACCCCCTTGCCTTCGTTCTTGATCATTGTCATCGCCTTATGGAGCTGGCCTCCGCAGTCGCACCGCTTTGAACTGAAGACATCGCCAGTGAGACACTCGGAATGGACCCTCACGAGGATATTGTCATCAGGGGAAATCCTGCCTTTGACAAGGGCGATATGTTCGGAGTTGTCCACAATATTGCCAAAGACAATGGCTGTCATCTCCCCGCCATATTTTGTAGGCACCTTTGCGGTTGCGAGTCTTGTTACAAGGCTCTCATTCTTCATCCTGTATTTTATCAGGTCTTTTATCGTGACCATCTTGAGCTTGTGCTTAACCGCGAACTTGGAGAGCTGGGGAACCCTCGCCATTGTGCCGTCGTCATTCATTATCTCGCAGATGACTCCTGCAGGGCAGAGGCCGGCAAGCCTGGCAAGGTCGACCGAGCCTTCGGTCTGGCCCGCGCGCTGAAGGACGCCGCCCGGCTGCGCTTTTAACGGGAATATATGTCCCGGCCTTGATATATCTTCAGGCCCGGATTTTGGATTTATCGCTGTCTTTATTGTCGTAGCCCTGTCTGCGGCCGATATGCCTGTGGAAACACCCTTCTTTGCCTCGATGGAGACGGTGAAAGCGGTGCCGAAACGTGATGTGTTGAACTCCGACATCATTGGAAGGCGAAGCTCCTCGACCCTTTCCTGGGTAAGCGAGAGGCATATGAGCCCTCTTCCGTATTTGGCCATGAAGTTTACGGCCTGAGGGGTTATCCTGCTTGCGGCTATCGTCAGGTCGCCCTCGTTCTCCCTGTCCTCGTCATCGACAAGGATGACCATCTTCCCTTGTCTGATATCTTTTATTGCGTCTTCGATGGTGTTGAACTTGTATTGGCTCTGCATTGGGTTATTCCTTTTACTCCGCAAATCCTTTTTCTTTGAGAAGCTCCTCAAGCCCCTTCTTATTCTCTGTATTCCCGACGAACTTTTCAATATACTTGCCGAGGATGTCGGTTTCGATATTAACGCTGTCGCCCCTGTTTTTGGCGCCGAGATTCGTGGCTGTCAGGGTGTGGGGTATTATGGCAACACTGAAGGATCTGCCGTCAAATCCGGTCACCGTAAGGCTGATGCCGTCTACCGCCACTGAACCTTTCTTGACGATATACCTTAATATTTCCGGAGGCGCTTCAAAAGTATAATAAGTGTAATCGCTCTCAGGCCTTCTCTCGGTTATCTTCCCGACCGCGTCGACATGCCCCGTCACTATATGCCCCCCGAGCCTGTCCGACAGAGTGAGGGCGCGCTCAAGGTTAACCTTCTGCCCGGCCTTAAGCTCACCGAGGTTTGTGCTTTTCATCGTCTCCGGGGAGACATCGAATGTTATGACCTCTTTGTCATTCGTGGCCGTAAGGCAGACTCCGTTTACTGCTATGCTGTCGCCGATACGGATCTTCATCTCTGACAAAGGCCTTACCGAGAGCCTTATCCCTCCGGACGCCTTCTCTATAGCTGTTACGCTACCCAGCCTCTCAATGAGCCCTGTAAACATTATTTACCCGTGTCAATGGAATATTCAAAGACCTTCTGATAAAGGATGTAGAAGGGGAAGTAGTTGACCGTCTCTTCCCAGCTCAGTCTTGTAATATAACTGTTGTTTACAAGCTCGAGTTCGATATCTTCTTCGGCAACCGGTATGTCGTATTCTTCCACAAGCCTCATGATGCGCTTCATTACGTTTTTCGGCGTTTCAACAGGTGGGACTATCTTCATTGTCTCGGTAAGTTCATTGTTGAACATATGGTAGTTATAATTAGGCAGGAAAGTCAGGTAGAAAGAATAAAAGGCGCATATAGCGACAACCGCCACAAATATTTTTTTAAACATGGCATCCTCCTTTATTAGTGAAAAGCGGCAGAAGGCTAATCAAGGATTTTGCCTATCCTGCCCCACCTTACTTTTTCTAAAAAACCTCCCATGTCGTCCCATGACCAGTATATTATGAAGGCACTGCCTTTTATCTCATCCATGCCGACCAGGCCCCAGAAGCGGCTGTCATGGCTGTTGTCGCGGTTATCGCCCATGACGAAGAATTTGTTATAAGGGACTTTGAGAGGCCCGAAATTGTCTCTTGCCCCCATATCCTCGGGCATCACGCCGGAATCACTGTGAACCTTATACGGCTCGGAAAGCGGCCGGCCGTTAATATGTACAACTTTCTCTTTTATCTCGACAGTATCGCCGCCAACGGCTATCACGCGTTTGATGAAATCGCGGCAGTCGCTTGTGAAGAGCTGCATAGGGTTATTCGTCTTCCATGCCCTGCTTATCCGTGAAGAGATATTATTTCCCATGCTTGTGCATTCCTCTATCTTTTCATTGCCCGGGAATGAAAAGACGATGATATCCCCTCTTTTTGGGGCCCTGAAGATGAGAAACCGGTTGTCGCTGAAAGGAACCTCGAGCCCGTATATGAACTTATTTACGAGGATATGGTCTCCTATAAGGAGCGTGGGAATCATTGAGCCTGAGGGTATCTTGAAGGCCTGAACAACAACCCCCCTTATTATCAGGGCGAGGGCAACGGCAATGATTACCGCTTCAACATATTCCCTCAGTTTTGATTTGTTCTTACTCTCTTTTTTTTTCAAACGCTTAACCTGTTTTGTCGTTCTCCGGCTTGACCCCCGCATCAAGTACGGGGCAGGCTCAGAATCCACCCTTCGGCAAGCTCACCTATTTTACTTTAAGCACGGATAAAAATGCTTCCTGAGGAATCTCGACCCTGCCGACCTGCTTCATGCGGCGCTTTCCTTCTTTCTGCTTCTCGATAAGCTTTCTCTTTCTTGTGATGTCGCCTCCGTAGCATTTTGCGATGACATTCTTCTTCAGAGCCTTTATGCTTTCCCTCGCTATCACCTTGCTTCCTATCGCCGCCTGTATAACCACTTCGAACATCTGCCTCGGGATAACCTCCCTGAGCTGTTCTACGACCTGTTTTCCTTTCTGGTAAGCCTTATCTTTCCTTGTTATCATCGAGAGAGCGTCGACCGCCTCGCCGTTGAGGAGTATGTCGAGCTTTATCAGTTTTGACTCTTTGTAGCCGATAAACTCGTAATCCATGGACGCGTAGCCGCTTGAGGATGACTTGAGTTTGTCATAGAAGTCCCAGAGGATCTCGCTCAGCGGAAATTCGTAAGTCACTATAACCCTGTCTTTGCCGATATACGAGAAATCCTTCTGTATCCCGCTCTTTTCCCGGCAGAGATCGAAAATAGACCCTAAGTATTTTGAAGGCACAAAGATAACCGTCTTTACGAAAGGCTCCTCTATCTTTTCATACTGGGCGGGCAGTTTCGCGGGACTGTCAAGGGTGATAACCTCGCCGTCAGCCTTTGTGACCCTGTAGACGACCGTGGGCGCCGTGTTTATCAGCACAAGGTTAAATTCTCTCTCAAGCCTCTCCCTTACGATATCCATGTGGAGGAGGCCGAGAAAGCCGCAGCGGAAGCCGAAGCCGAGCGCTGTTGAGGATTCCGGCTCATAATTAAATGAGGAATCATTGAGCTTAAGCTTTTCAAGCGCCTCCTTAAGGGCTTCATACTGGTTTGTTTCCGTCGGATAAAGGCCGGAAAAGACCATCGGTTTTATCTCTTTGTATCCGGGGCACGGCTCGGAAGCCGGCCTCTCCGTTTCCGTGATGGTATCGCCGACCCTTGTGTCAGCGACATTTCTTATGCCCGCTATTATATAGCCGACCTCTCCCGCTTTGAGCGTATCGCAGCTCTTCATGCCAGGGCTGAATATTCCGACCTCAAGCACATCAAAGGACTTTGCGGTCGCCATGAATTTAATGTTCACCCCTTTTCTGACTGTGCCGTCAAATATCCTGACAAGCACGATGACCCCCTGGTAGTTGTCAAACCATGAATCAAAGACCAGCGCTTTAAGCGGAAGCTCAGGCTTGCCTGCCGGATGGGGGGTCTTTCTGACTATCGCCTCCAGCACGTCCCTTGTGCCGATGCCTTCTTTGGCAGAGGCGAGTATCACGTCCTGACAGTCTATGCCGAGAGATTCTTCTATCTGCTCCTTCACCCTTTCAGGGTCTGCCCCGGGAAGGTCTATCTTGTTTATAACGGGGATGATCTCGAGCTTGTGGTCTGCGGCAAGGTAGGCGTTCGCGACGGTTTGCGCCTCGACTCCCTGCGTCGCGTCAACGACGAGTATGGCCCCTTCGCATGAGGCGAGGCTGCGCGAGACCTCGTAAGCGAAGTCTACATGCCCCGGGGTATCAATCAGGTTCAATATATAATCTTTCCCGTCAATGGCGCTGTATTGTATCCTCACAGGGGTTGCTTTTATGGTTATGCCGCGCTCCTTCTCGAGGTCCATGCTGTCGAGCACCTGCTTTGTCATATCCCTTTCCGATATCGTGTGAGTGTATTCCAGTATTCGGTCGGCGAGCGTGGATTTGCCGTGGTCGATGTGGGCAATGATGCAGAAATTTCGAATATTGTCCGCAGGCATGAAGATTAACCGGCTGCCTTGAAGATGAGCCCTGCGGCGCCTATGGAGCCGCACTCCTCGGTAAGAGTGCTTTTAACTATCTTGACGCGGGAATACAGAGGGTCAAAGGCGAGCTTTGAGGCCTCCTGCCGAAGATCCTCGATGAAGAGCTCCCACGCGCCTACAAGGCCGCCGCCTATTATTATCGCGTCAGGGCTAAGGAGATTTATGAGGTTTGCTATGCCTATCCCGAGATAGTGGCCGAACTCTCTGAAGACCTCCCTGCAGAGGCTGTCGCCTTCGAGGGCTGTCTTGTATATAAGTTCGGGGGTTATTTTGTAAAAATTACTGCCGCAGAATTCGGTCAGCATGCTTTTTGTCCCTTTTTCAAGAGAAGCTATCGTGCTCTCGAGAATTGCCCTGCCCGACGCGTATGATTCTATACAGCCGAGGTTGCCGCAGGTGCAGAGCCGGCCTTTCGGCTCTATGACCATATGGCCGGTTTCAAAAGAGCCTCTGAAGAGTTCGCCGTTATATATGTAGCCGCTTCCGAGGCCGGTGCCGAGCGTGAGGACGATGAAGCTGTTGAAATTCTTGCCCGCTCCAACCCATCTTTCGCCGTAAGTGCAGGTGTTGGCGTCGTTGTCAACGGTAACCGGGATTGAAAACTCATTTTGGAATGTTTCCTTGATGTTTAGACCGTTGATCGCGGGAATGTTAGGCGATTCGATGATAACCCCTTTATTGCTGTCTATAAGGCCGGCGACTCCGATGCCTATGCCCACGATCTTTGAGACCCCGGCTTCATCTTTCAGAAGCGGCGCCACCGATTCTTCCTTTAAGAATTTTTTTATTATGCCTGTAAAATTCTCGGCGGCGTTTTTTGATTTGTCTTTAGGCGCCGCGGGTGTCGGGTATTTTCGGCTCGCGAGCACCGCCCCGCCTTCCGAGACTATAACCGCCTTTATGTTCGTCCCGCCAATGTCAATTCCGATAGCTATCTTCAAGCCCTTCTCCTGAATAAATATTTTTAAAATAGATATGTATTTTTGAACACTTATATTATCACACGGAAAATTATTGTGTAAACCCTGAATGGTAACGGCCGGATTATTTGCAGCCTTATCTTTATGATATAATAACGTTGCCCGACAGGCGTAAAAAGAAAAACCACATGTCAGCCGGCCGTTAGATTGGAATTAATACCTGCTTCAGGCCGCAAAGGAGTTCAGGAGTTTTTTGAAATGAGGGCAGCAAATTGGGAATAGGGCCTCTCGGGCTGACAGCTTCGTCGATCGTTATATTATTTTCTTTTATTCTCTTTATTCCTCTCTTGAAGAGCAGTCAGCGCCTGCTGATAAATTTATCGTTCTTCGCCTTTTCCGCAGCATCAATCCTTGGTATTGCCGGGGGCGTATGGACTGTTGGCGCGGGAATCACAAACAAGTTCATTATTCCTTTGGGCCTGCCTGACCTTCCGTTTCATCTGAGGCTTGATCCGCTCTCAGGCTTCTTCATTACCGTCATATCTCTGCTCTCTTTCTTTGTTTCGCTCTACTCGATAGGTTATGTCAAAGGATATTTAGGAAAAAGGCCGGTAACAAACCTCGTTATCTTTTATTCTCTCTTCCTTGCCGGCATGATGATGGTTGTCATTGCGGATGACGCGCTCTTTTTTCTCATCTCATGGGAGGCGATGGCAGCGGCCTCATACTTCCTCGTAATGTTTGAAGATGAGAACCTTGAAAACAGGAAGGCCGCGTTTCTCTATATCATCGTTGCTCATGTCGGCGCGATAGCAATACTCTTGTCATTCGGGATCATGGCCGGGCTTGCAACCGGTTTCGAGAGCTTCAGCGGCTACACGTTTGATGCTATGAGAGAGGCGGATGTTCCTCTTAAATGGGCGACAGCGGCATTCCTCTTAGCATTCTTCGGGTTCGCCGCAAAGGCAGGGGTCATCCCCCTGCATGTCTGGCTTCCTGAGGCGCACCCTGTTGCTCCATCGAACGTGTCCGCCTTGATGAGCGGCGTGATGCTCAAGACCGCTATTTACGGGATAGTGCGTGTCTCATTTGATCTGCTCGGAGGTTTTCCGTGGTGGTGGGGAGCGCTCGTACTTATATTCGGATTGATTTCCGCTGTCATGGGCGTGCTGTACGCTTTAATGCAGCATGACCTTAAGAGGCTCCTCGCCTATCATTCCGTAGAGAACATAGGCATCATACTCGTCGGCATAGGGCTCTCTATGATTTTCACGTCATTCAATATGCCGATGCTCGCCGCTCTCGGCCTCATAGCAGGGCTTTATCACACAATGAACCACGCGGTCTTCAAGGGGCTTCTCTTTATGGGCGCGGGCGCCGTGCTTCACGCTACGGGGGAACGCGACATGGAGGAGATGGGCGGGCTTATTCACCGCATGAAATGGACGGCCCCGCTATTTCTAATAGGCTGCGTATCTATCTCAGCGTTGCCCCCCTTCAACGGGTTTGTTTCAGAGTGGCTCACCTTTCAGGCATTTCTCCTTTCACCGGTTTTACCGAGCCCTTTGCTGCGCCTTCTCATCCCTCTCGGCGCGGCTCTTCTGGCTCTCTCAGCCGCCCTTGCCGCCGCATGCTTTGTAAAGGCGTTCGGCGTGACTTTTCTTGGGCATTGGCGAGGCCGCCATATGCCACGCGTGCATGAGGCAGACTGGTTCATGCGCTCAGGCATGATATTGGCCGCGCTTTCATGCCTTTTGCTCGGGGTCCTGCCTACGTTCGTCATTGACTGGATGGATATAATCCCCCAGCATCTTGTAGGCACAAAGATAGGCGCATCTTCAGGAGCTTACGGCTGGCTCTGGCTGACCCCGATAGCCCCTGAGAGGGCGTCTTATTCAGGAATTTCCGTATTTTTTGGGATACTGTTTGTCGTTGCCCTGACATATCTTGTTTTGCACATAACACGCGGTCATGTTGAGAGAGTTCCGATTTGGGACTGCGGTTTCGCAAAGCTTAATGAGAGGATGCAGTACAACGCCGCATCCTTCTCAATGCCGATACGGAGGATATTCGGTTTCCTCTTTAAGATAAAAGAAGATGTGAAACTCACGCCGTGCTCGACGCACAAACCTTTTCCGAAAAAGCTGAATTATCATCTTAAGGTAAGAGACCGTTTCTGGGGGTGGATTTATAAACCTATTGTTGAATCGTGTTTCTGGCTTGCGCGCCATGCCGGAAAACTCCAGCAGGGACGCGTTCAGGCTTATCTTATCTACTCTTTCATAACGATAATAATACTTTTGTTATTCTCAAGATGAAACTTTTTACATTCATAACTCAGCTCCTTCAACTGATAATCCTTGTCGGGATCGCGCCCGCCTTCACGGGATGGGTGAGGATGCTTAAGTGCTGGTCGCAGGGGCGCACAACGGCAGGACTTTTTCAGCCTTACAGAGACCTCATCAAGCTATTCTCAAAAGAAGTTCTGTTGGCTGACAACGCGACATGGATATTCCGCTTTACCCCCTATCTCGTATTCGGCACGGCGGTGCTCGCAGGAGGGATAATCCCGATGCTTACAGTCGATCTGCCGGCAGCGTCTACTGCGGATGTAATCGTGCTTGTGGCACTCTTTGCGATTGCGCGCTTCTTTACGGCGTTAGCCGGAATGGATATTGGAACCGCTTTCGGCGGGATGGGGTCAAGCCGCGAGATGACAATAGCATCGCTTGCGGAACCGGCAATGCTCATGGCGATCTTTACGGTTTCGCTTGCGAGCAAATCAACTTCGCTTTCTCAAATGGTGCACGTTATCTACGCCGGGCAATCGGCCTTCAGGCCTTCTATTGCCTTTGCCCTCATCGCCTTTATTCTCATCGCCCTTGCGGAGACCGGCAGGATACCTGTGGACAATCCCGCGACGCATCTTGAGCTTACGATGATTCATGAGGCGATGATACTTGAATATTCGGGGAGGCATCTCGCGCTTATTGAATGGGCGGGCATGATGAAGCTTTTTCTTTTTGTTGTGTTGGGCATCGCGGCCTTTGCGCCGTGGGGAATCGCGTTATCAGGTGAACTTTTCCCGGTATTGCTTGCGTTCCTCTTTATGCTCATGAAGCTGGGCGTTATAGGGATCGGGCTTGTGCTTATAGAGACAGGGCTTGCAAAGATGAGGATATTCCGCATGACCGAATTTTTAGGGTCTGCGTTTTTATTGGCAACGCTTGGGATGCTGTCGTTTTTTATTTTGGAGTGATATGAACATAAACATCGCGGCTCAGATAACCAGTTTTCTTGCAGCACTCGTGCTCCTCACAGCATTCGCCATGCTTGCTCAGAGGAGGATGTACGGGCTTGTGAACCTGTTTGCATGGCAGGGGCTTTTTCTTTCGGTAAACACTGCGATAGTCGGTTTTGTCGCAGGAAAGCATCATCTTTACATATCGTCACTGCTGACGCTTACCTTGAAGGTCATACTGCTTCCCTATATTCTGCATGTGCTTATCCGACAGCTTAAAGTGCATAAAGAGGTTGAGACGGTAGTGAATATCCCGATGACGATGCTGATCGGGATAGCGCTTGTCATATTCTCTTATCATCTGACCGCGCCGGTTATGGAACTTTCAACTCTTGTAACGCGTTCAACGCTCGCGGTTGCGCTTGCCACCGTCATGATAGGTCTGCTGATGATGATAACAAGAAGGCACGCGGTTACCCAGATAATCGGTTTTCTCGCGATGGAGAACGGCCTCTTCTTTGCCGCTACCAGCGCGACATACGGCATGCCCCTTGTGGTGGAATTGGGGGTTGCTCTTGATGTCCTTATCGCCGCCTTCATATTCGGCATATTCTTTTTTCATATAAATACCACCTTTGACAGCCTTGACGTTGATCAGATGGCAAGGCTGAAGGAGGAGGACTGAAAAGACAGTTAAGAGTTATGAGTAAAAAACAATTCATCACACATTACAAAATACG
>JACQZG010000047.1 GCA_016213935.1 Nitrospirota bacterium | reverse complement strand
CAGCCCGTTGAAGTTCAGCCATTCATACAGCGCCCCGGCAGCCATCCGATGCCCCGCAGGCGTCCAGTGGTGGTCATCAGTACCGGGGAAATAGAGAATCTCTCCCCTTGACTGGCGCTCGCGGATTTCGGGGAGGAGATTAAGATAGCTGACGTTGAGCGCCTGCGCGAGTTCTGACATGTAGCTGCTTGCCGCCTCATTTCTGTTTCTTGATATACCGCGCGCGCCTTTGTAAATGAACGGAGCGCCGGGCGTATTCTCTTTCTCGGGTATAAAAAAGAGTAAAAGCTGAGCTTCGTTGCTTTCGGCAATTTTATTCATCTCTATGATAATCGCTTCAAACAATGGCTGTATCGCCTCTTTCTCAATGGTTATCGCCCTGATGCCCTGAAGCTCGCCGGTGAATTCATCCGCCAGGCCGACGCTTAAGAAGAACTTTCTTAATCCCGGCATCGAATTAAGCCTCCTCATTATGAAGGGATAAGCATGTGTGTGATGCCTGAGGAACTTCTTTAATCTGCCGAAAGAGGATTTCGGCTTTTCAAAAATCTCCTTCCTTGTTTCTCGTGTATCAGGAACGGGCACATTGTGAAGAGTGAGGAGCCTGCCATTGAGAGAATAATAAGGTTTCGGGTATCCGTACCTCACTGAATTGGAGATGTCATCCCAGTCATTGCCGGCGAAAAAACCGAGAATCACAATATCTGGTTTATACTTTAACCCTTCTTCTTTAAGCCAGAGAAGCTCCTGGTCTGTGCCGTAACCTCTGACCGCGCCGTTTATGATCTCAAAATCCGCGCCGAGTAATTTTTGCAGGGCTTCAGAGACAACATCTTCATCATTCACGCCGTAACCCCATAGGAAAGAATCTCCCAAAAGCATCACTCGCCTCACGCCCGCTGGTTTTTCATATGATATCTCACGGCTGCTTCGCAGGCCCCGGCTGTTGTGGCGGCGGCGAAAGTATTTCCCTCCGGCATAATACACGTCGCCTTCCGTGCCCGGCTTATTCGCCCAGCCGAAAAGAGGATGGTATTCTTCGTAAATCGGCTGGTCAACCATCTTTGAGGGGAAATATAAAGCGAGAAATATTTCAAAAAGTATCAGGAGAACGGCTATAGAGGCTGTCGTCAGAAGAAGATTCGTATAAATGCGTTTCATATTTCTCTCTTATCTTACAGAATGTTCTGCGTTAAGTCTATAAAACTTAGGGTAAGGCTTTTTTGCGAAATTATTGAGCGCAATCTCGGCAAACTGTTACAATAAACAATGGCACAGCTTGAGACGATATTTGTATGGATAGCGATTCTGATATACGCCCTGTCGAGCGCTGTCTATATATATGCTCAAAAAAGAATCTGTATTTTCAGGCATAAATTATGTCGTCGGCGCGGGTTTTCTGTCTCATACGGCAGGCATACTCGCAAGATGGAACGCCATAGGGAATCTGCCGGTTGCCGGGGATTATGAGAGCGCGCTTGGCGGCGTCTGGGTAATTCTGCTCTTTTATCTCTTCTTCTCGTTCAGGGACAAGCTGCTGAGGGCGATAGGAGTTGCCGTCCTTCCTTTCTGCCTCATACTCCTGGGTTACGGCGTTATGCGGGCGGCGCCGCTCGCGCCGATGACCGCGTCCGTGCGCTCGTTCTGGCTCTATATTCATGTTCTCTTCGCGTGGCTCGCCTTCGGCTCATATACGATGTGTTTCGGCCTCGGCGTTGTTTACATACTAAGGGACAACAATCCCGCAAAGGAATTTTATCAGAAGTTCCCCGCTCCCGACAGGATGGACGAGCTTATGTTCAGGTACCTCGTCTTCGGCTTCATTACTGACGCCGTGATGATATCATCAGGGGCGATATGGGCAAAGAATCTCTGGGGCAATTACTGGGCATGGGACCCGGTTGAGACATGGTCCCTGACGGCATGGCTCATATACGGCCTTGCAATACATCTTAAGATAACGATGGGATGGAAAGGGAGAAGGCTTGCATGGCTCCTGATATTCGCGCTCTTCAGTATGGTGATAACATATTTCGGGATTAATTTTGTCGTAAAGTCGAGCCTCCATCTCTTTGACGCATGGGAAGGCATGTAGGGCTTTTTCATTAAGAGCAGAGATACCACCTATTAAAATGCTGATTGATAATAGAATTGCAATAAGATTTTCAGTGCTTGTCTTCACGCTCTCTTTCTGCTACATCATCGCGGGGCTTCTCTCCGCAAACAGGCATTATTTCATCTTGCAGGGCAAAGAAGAGAAGGCGGATGAGACAGCCATAAAGGACGCTGTTGCCCTTTACGACAAGATAATGACCGATATCTATGTTACTGACGGCAACCCCCTGCGGCTTAACGACCTTCCCGCGGTTACGAGGCTGAGGCATGAGATATTCGCTGACATAGGTTTTCTCAGAAGCCATGACATGAGAATCATGTATGACTTGGCAAACCTTGAATTCACCGAAGTGAAGAGGCTTAACAGGTTCAGCGCAGAGGCGACCGTGTTTGAGGAATGGAATTATCAGTATAAAAAGCTTAAGACCGGCGAGATGATCTCTCAGCCGAAAGGTCTGGGACAGGGTTTTAAATATGTGGTTGTGAGAAAGGGGGACGGATGGGTTATCGAGGAGCAGATCGCGGTGGATATCCCCCGGGCAGAGAAGTAAAATGAATTTCATTGTTAAGGCATTCAGATATCTCGCTTCCTTTGAATTCTTCATTGCTCTTCTTGTGACATTCGGCTCGATGGCGATTTTTTTCTTGAAATATTACGGCATGGACCTGAGGCATTTCGCAAGTCTTGCTCCTTCGAGATTATATATAGCCTTAATGCTGATAAACAGGCTTTCAGGGGCAATAGGCCAGATAAAGAGCGGGAACAGGGGAGTTCTCTTGTCCGCGGGCATCGTGGTCTGCTTATCAGGCATTATCATTGATGACTGCTTCAGGTTTGACGGAATCGCTTCACTCGGCGAAAAGGAGGAACTGGCATATTACGAGACTGTGGAGAGCGGCCTCTTTGCGGGCGTCCCTCTGACGAGGCTGATGCTCTGGGAGATGCAGGAGATTAAGGACGAGCCGGGCAAAGAGATATTTATCTTTGTGAATGAACGCAATGAACAGAAGAGGGCGGCTGCCGGTGAGGCTTTTGGCATGAAGCCTTTTGTGAATGCCCGTTTTCTCTCGGCAAACCCGGCCCCGAGGTTCAGGCTGATGTCCGAATCGGGAAATGAGATTGAGACGGCTTTCGTCAAGCTGAAGCTTGGGCACGCCGGCAGCGGCGATTATTTTAAGGTAAGGGACATACCGCACAGGATATATTTCAGCATGACCGGCAAGGAGGATAAACCTTACAAGGTAAAGGTGATGAGAGGAAAGATCACATCTGCTGAAGAAGAGATCGGCCCGAACGACGGCATTGCCTTTGACGGGATGATATTGTCATTTCCTGAGATGGGGAAGTGGGCTGAGCTTCGGGTAACCCGATATCCCGGAACAGCGCCCTTTTACGCCGGCCTTATTGTAAGCGCCGCCGGAATACTGCCATTTCTCAGGAGGAGAGGTTAGGCCGGCTTTTACTTATGTTTAAAACTCTTGCTTCGCTCAGATTTACGGTTTTTATCGTCTGCTGCCTCATAGCTCTTTTTTTGTTAGGGCTTCTGATACCGCAGAAGTCGCTCCTCGGGCATGCCGCCTACCTTCAGTGGAAAGAAAATCACGAGGCGCTTGTATCATTGCTTGAGATCCTCAGGTTCACGGATATTTATGTCTCGCCTGTGACAATTCTTTTATGGGCTCTTTTTTTTCTGAATCTCTTTTTGATAATGGCGCGGAGGATTCCGCTTGTCTGGAGGCGGTGCTTCGGGCAATCCTTTGTTACGGATGCTGATTCGCTGAAGAGCGGCAGAAATTATGAGGAGGTGAGGATCTCAGGGATCGGGGCCGTTCTCTCTGCCCTTAAGGCAAAAGGATATCATGCCGTTTCCGACGGCGCGCGGTTTTATGCCGTGAAGAACAGGTTTTCTCCTCTTGCGACGCTCCTTTTTCACTTCAGCTTCATCCTTATTCTCGCAGGAGGCATTCTAAGTTTCTATACAAAGTTTACCGCTCACGCGGATGTCGCTGTCGGAGAGGAATTCGCAGGGGAGTATTATGACGTCAGTCCGCCAAAGATAGGCGAGATTCCCTTGGCCCGTTTCAGGCTTGATGATGTCAGGATAACTTTTTTCAAGAAGAAGATTCCGACGCGCATCGAAGCCCGGCTCGATACGATTAACGGGAAAAAGGAGATAGGGATCAACAATCCTTATAATGAAGGCCTGCTCTCATTCGTCATCAAGCATGTGGACATAGCTCCGCTCTTCATACTGAAGGACGAAAGCGGAAATGAGATTGACGGAGCGTATGTCAAGCTGAAATTTCTAAACGGCAGGAGGGTCTCTTTTCCGATGCAGGAGTACAGGATAGAATCGGCATTCTTCCCTGACTACGGCGGCATCGAGGCGGCGCAGGAGGATGAGAGGAGTTCGCTTCCTCAGACGCTGAAGCAGTCGCCTCAGGAAGAGCTTGATCTGAAGGCGAGGGAGATAGTTGACCCGGCGGTCGGCGTCGAGGTACTGAAGAACGGAGAAACTCTCAATAAAGATATATTAATGAAGGGGCAGTCGATCGCTTTTGACGGCCGCAGCCTTGAGTTCGGAGGGCAGGCGTATTGGATTCAGTTTTATGTTGTAAAAGAGCACGGCCTCGGCATAGTCTATACAGGCTTCGTGTTAATGATAATCGCGCTTGTGATGAGGCTTCTCTTCTTCAGGCGCGACATTAGAGGGGTATATGAGGAAGGCACGCTTAGGATCTCAGGCTCTTCGGATTTTTATCCCGGCCATTTTTCAGAGGAGTTCAGGGGGATAACGGGCTCGTTAACGGGCTAAATAATCTCCGGATGCTCTACCGTACTGCCTGTCAACCTCGGTGTAGGCAAGTTCGGATATCTCTCTGACCGAATCATTCAGCTGCTGAAAATATCTTCCCTTGCTCATGACGCAGAGGAGGTAAGGGTGTCCGGGGTAATAGACTATTCCGCAGTCGTGTATCTGCCTCCCCTCGGCGTCATTCCAGAAGTTCCTTTCTCCGAATTTGTGGGCTACCGTAATGCCCTGAGGGACGCCGGCGATAAGGCCGTCTCTGAACTCGGACTTAGACAGGTAATCAAGGGCTTTTTCGGAATATGCGCGGTTGAGATAGGAGGCGTTGTATAACATCCTGAAGAAGGTCGCGTATTCTTTTACAGTCATGAAATTATCAGGCGTATCCTGCCCCGGCGGGAGGAGCCCGAGATCCATATATGCTTTATCAAAGAATTTGTTTTCAAGGTTTTCAAGAAGAAGGGACTGCGCCTTGTTGTCGGAGTAGGCTATCATCCTGAAGGCGAGTTCGTCTATTGTGTATTGATTGCCTTTCTCGAGCATGAAAGACGGAGCCACGTTCTGCTCGGCAGTGTCAAATGAGCCGTTGTAAAGGACTTTTTTTGTCAGTATCCAGGGATTGCTCTCAGCTTCTTTAAACAGAGCCATCATTGTCGGGACTTTGAGGAGGCTTGCCGGCGCGAACCTTTCTTCGTAATTAATTCCGAAAAAGGGCTCGTTAGTTCCCCATAAACGGCCCATGCTTATGCCGAGGAAGAAGAAAAGCATTAAAGGTATAAAGAACCTTAGAGCCCTGGAAGTTAGAAATGAACGGAATATTTTCATTATTGCCTGTCTTTGTTTTTATTATAACAATTACAATTCTTCTGAAACAAGGGGCAGCGGCCTTAACAGCCGGCGTTCTCTTTACGAAAATATACTATAATTTAAGTTGTAATTCCCTACTCCCCTTGCGGGAGGGGAAATTTCAGGATACCCCATCCTGACATTTTGGGACTGCGGAGAGGTTCATAATGCTTCTTAACATCATCGGCAGGTCATTCCTTAACCAGAAAAAATCAATGGCGCTCATGACGGCCTCCATCGCCGTGGGCACCGCTCTTGTCGCTTCCCTCATCACTGTTTCGCTTGACGTAGCCGCGAAGGTATCGAAGGAACTGAGGTCATTCGGAGCAAATATCCTTGTTGAGCCGAAAGTGGAAGGGCTTGCTGATATCTCAGGGCATAAGAGATATCTCCGCAGCGAGGATATCGCGAAGCTGAAGGCCATCTTCTGGAGGCATAATATTGTGGGTATTGCCCCTTTTTTAAAGTCTGACGCCGTGCTCTCAGCGGGCGGAAAGGAAGGAGGCGTGACGCTTGCGGGCGCCTGGTATGAGAAGGAGATTCCTCTGCCCGGCGAAGCAGGAAATTTTACCGCCGGCATAAAGACAGTATATTCATGGTGGGAGATAAAGGGAAGATGGCCTCAGGGAAAAGACGAGATAATCGCGGGGGTATCCGCAGCAACTCAATATTCTATTTCGCCCGGAGATTCTATTCTGCTTGACGGAAGGCGCGTAACGGTATCAGGCACTCTCGAGACAGGAGGCCCCGAAGACGGCTGGATGTTTATGGACCTCGCGCCTCTTCAGGAGGTAAAAGGGCTGGACGGAAAGGTTTCGCGCGTTCTCGTAAGCGCGCTTACAACACCGATGGATGATTTTGCGTATAAAGACCCTGAGAGCATGAGCATTTCAGAATATGAGAAGTGGTACTGCACCGGATATGTCACCTCCATAGCAAAGCAGGCTGAGGAGGTGTTTGAAGGTTCGTCCGCGAGGCCTATATGGCAGGTTGCCGCCACGGAGGGAAAGGTGCTCGAAAAGATAAGCCTTCTCATTTACCTTCTCTGCGCCTCTGCCCTTGCCGCATCCGCAATAGGTGTTTCGACAACCATGATAATGAGCCTCCTTAGGCGCGTGGAGGAGATAGCGCTTATGAAGGCATTGGGTGCTGACAGGTGGAGGATAATCACGCTCTTTTTGGCCGAGGGGATTCTCATCGGCATTGCCGGCGGGCTTTTCGGATACCTGTTCTCTATCGGTGTATCAGAATATATCGGGCTTAAAGTATTTGACAGCGGGCTGCAGCAGAGGGCGGTTTTGCTGCCTATCGCCATAGGGAGCGCGATAGTTATATCTGCCGCGGGGACCGTCCTCCCGATCAGAAGGGCATTGAGCATAAGGCCCGGCATAATTTTAAAGGGTGCAAGATGAAGAGGCGCTGGTTCTTGTATTTTTTTAAAAGGTCTCTTTCGCAGAGAAAGGGGCGGGTCGCGATAGCTTCGCTTGCCGTGGTGCTTGCCGTCTCGATAATCACGAGCATGATAAGCATTACGTCAGGCGTAAGAGAGAAGCTCGGCTCAGAGCTGAAGGCTTACGGCTCGAACATAATTGTTTCGCCGGGCAGGGGCAGTTCGTTTCCTTTTGAAACGGCGGAGGCAATAAGGCGTATTGACGATGTAGAGTATGCTGTCGGGCAGGTATTTACAACAGCGCGTTTGGGAAAAGAGAGCATTGAGATAATAGGGTTAGACATTGCCAAACTCAGAGAGGCGGGCTGGAGGGTTTCGGGTGAGTGGCCTCAGAAAGAAGGAGAAGTTCTTGCCGGGGCCAACCTCAAGGCCGCCCTTAAGATTAAGCCGGATGAGATTGTTTCGCTTGAGGGCGGAAGAGGCAGGACGGATTTTCGCGTGAGCGGTTTTGTGGAAAGGGGAGGCGCCGAAGACAATGCCGTTATAATGCCCATGGCATCGGCATGGAGGCTTGCCGGAGTGAACGGCGTACTTAACGCGGTGCTTGTCAGGGGCAGAGCTGGCGGGCTTGATAATCTCGTCTCTGAAATAAAGCGGGGTCTTCCTGAAGTAAGCGTAAAGACCTTCCGCCAGGTTGCATCCGCTGAGGAATCACTTCTTTCAAAGATGCAGCTTTTGATGTCTCTTGTGACGATCGTAGTTCTCTTTGCCGCGGCGATAAGCGTTGCAAGCACGATGGGTGCGAATATCCTTGAAAGGAGGGAAGAGATAGGCCTTATGAAGGCTATAGGCGCGACAGGAAGCGGAATAAGGATTTTCTATCTTGCCGAGGCCCTGCTTGTCGGGTTTATCGGCGGTACTGCCGGTTTTATTCTTGGCGTTGCGTCGGCGCAGGCCGTCTCAAGGGGCGCATTCGGTTCTTTTATTCCCGCGCAATGGTATCTGCCGCTTGCGTCTCTCATAATCGGGCTTGTTATATCGGCAGGCGCCTCATATTTCCCCGTAAGGGACGTGTTAAAATATAATCCCGCCGTGATATTGAGGGAAGAGTGAATACGGGCATGCCTCTTATAACTGTAAACAGCATAATCAAGGAGTATGAGACCGCCCATGCCCTTCGCGGCGTAAGCATGGAGGTTAAAAAAGGCGAGTGGGTCAATATTATGGGCGCGTCAGGTTCGGGCAAAAGCACCCTCCTGAATATTATCGGAGGGCTCGACAGCGCCACGTCAGGCGATGTGATAATAGATTCGGTGAATATCGAAAAACTTTCCGAGGACGAGCTTGCGGTCTTCAGGAGGGAAAAGATAGGCATTATATTCCAGCAGGCTCATCTCATCCCATACCTTACCGCTGTCGAGAATGTCATGATAGCCCAGTATTTTCACAGCATGGCTGACGAGTCTGAGGCTAAAGAGGCGCTTCAGAGGGTAGGGCTCGGGCAGAGGCTTTCTCACAGGCCTTCACAGCTTTCGGGCGGGGAGCAGCAGAGGATTTGCATAGCACGGGCGCTCATAAACAGCCCTGAACTCCTCCTTGCCGACGAGCCGACCGGGAACCTCGACAGGGAGAATACCAAGATGATCCTTGAACTCCTTAAGAAGCTCCATTCCGAGGACCACTTCACCATAGTGCTTGTCACTCACGATCACTTTGTTTCAACGCACGGTGACAGGATACTCACGATGGAGGACGGCCACATAATCAGGGATGAACCGGTAAATGATCTTCGAAGCTAAACTCATCGGCTTTAAGGAAGGGATCAAGATCTGCCTCGTCTGGCTTGTCCTGTATTCGTATCTTCTTTCAAAAGAGAGAAAGGAATTGATAAAGCCCTTTTACGCGGGCCTCGCCTTATCCGCTGCCGCGGCCTTCCTCTCTCTTCTTCTTCCTGCCGGCTTGATATCAAAAGATGATGCCGGCAATATCATCTCAATGTCATTTGCCGCTTTTCTCATTCTGAGCGGGGCGGCGCTGTATCACGCCTCCGGCGTGAATCTCTTTTTCGGAAAGGGGGATGTGAGAAGCGGGGCTTCCGCGGGCATTCTTGTCATATCCGGCTCGCTCCTCTTTTTTCTTCCTGACTTTGCGGGTTCTGTCTTGTACCTTCAGGGCCTCGCTATTTTAAAAGATGATTTACTCATGACATGGGCATCGGCTTGTGCCGGGCTGCTGATTGCCGGCATCGTTTTCTTCTCTTTCATGAAATTTTATAAACCATACAGGCTTGGGAGTTTCTTCGGCCTTCCCCAGCTTTTTCTCTTTCTCTCTATGGCCAAGCTCTTTGGCGGCGGGATAAAAGGGATATCGGAGCTTTCTCTCATCCCTTCGGTGCAGAGGGGATTCATGAAGTTCATTCATGATTTCATACACCAGACATTTGTCCTGCTTCTCGTGCCAGACCATCCTATACTTAAAAAGACGGCATGGGATTTTATAGGTATATTTTTCGGGGCCGGGTTTGCTTCCGCAGTCTCTCTCCTGCTCCTTCTCTCTCTTCCCGCCCTCTTTATTCGCCACTCGCTCTTTTATCCGCTTCCCGAGCCGCAGGGCGATACAAACGCTTCCCGGCGCAGGATATGGGCGCTCATGCTTTCCGACAGGAGGAAGAAGGCGCTGCCCGTGATGGTCTTCATGGTATTTATTGTCGCGGCGTGGTTTTCATACGGCGGAGAGGCTGTTTCAAAAATATATAAACCTCAGCCGAGGCCCCTTGCCGCGGACGGCGGAATTGTCCGCATACCCGTCAAAGACCCTGCCGGGGACATTATGGACGGCAGGCTTCATAAATTTTCTCTGTTCCATGAAGGGGAAGTGATAAGGATAATGGCTGTCAGGAGATCAGACGATTCCGTTTCCGTCTGCCTTGACGCGTGCGAAATATGCCCTCCTGACGGCTACGGCCAGAGGGATGATCATCTCGTCTGCGTCTATTGCGGCACGCCTATAGCCGTGGATTCCGTTGGCGAGCCGGGAGGGTGCAACCCCATACCTCTTTCCGCTGATGTCGGCGAGCGTTTTATAACGATAGAGATGAGCGAGATTTTGAAAAAATGGAGTTTTGTAAACTCCGTCAAAACAAGCGAGGGTGTTAAATGAGCGCATTCAGGAAAATATATAACGTGCTTTCCTCAAAAACGCTTCTCCTTTGGCTCGGCGGCGCCTGGCTTCTCTATTATATCTCATCTGCGATATGGATGAAGGAGGCATTTGCATCTTTCATAGCAAACCTCGGCGGAAATATTCTCATACAAATCCCATTCGTGATCTTTCTCCTGAGCGGTTGGCTTAATTTCATCAGGGTTTTCGGTGATAGGTTCAGATCGGGCAAAATAAGTTTTGCGTCATGGCTTCTGATATCATGCGGCGCGCTTCTCTACCTCTCCGGATTATTCCTAAGCGTAAATACCAGACAGGCGGGGAGTTTTCTTGCGGGCGAAGGCGATGTGATAACAGTGCCGTGGGCAGATGAGGACTTTCAGGCGAGCCGCGTAAGGCCCGGGCTGAAAGAGCGCCTCGATATGCCTGACAGCGGTATCTTTCTCGATTACGAGCCCAGGATAACGCTTACAGACGTTTCTCAAAAGAGTCATGATGTCGGTGCATATCCACCGTCAAAGATCAACGGGACGTATTTTCATATATTGAACCTCGGCATTGCGCCCGGCATTAAATTTTATGAAAAGGGGATGCTTGTCAGCGAGGGTTATATGCCTCTGCGCCTTCTTCCTGCGGGAAACAGTGACACATTCGTTATAGAGGGGTATCCTTACAAATTTGTTGCGGCTCTGATGCCAAGCGGGCACAGAGGGGAAGGGCAAAGCGCCGTGCCTTTATTCAGCCTCAAGTCCCCGAATTACGCGACAAGAGTATATAAAGGGGAGAATGTCATAGCTGAATCAGCAGGAGGCGCTGAGATAAGATTTGACGGCTTCACTTTGCGATACAGCGAGCCTGATTACTGGATACTGCTTGAGGCATCAAAAGACCCGGCAATGCCGCTCATGAAATACGGTATATTCATCCTTGCCTTCGGCATTCCTCTTTATATGCTAAGGCTTTTTCTGTCGCTCTTTTCATTCAGGGACAGGGCCACTTAAAGCATTCCCTTTTCTTTCGCGTATTGCTTAAACGCGCGCCCCTGGGGGTACTGCACCATCCATGAGGTGACGTGGCTCATTGGAAAACCCTTCACGGATATCTGCCCCATCCTCTGAAGTATCTTGGGAATGCTGAAGAGGTCTGACCTCAGCCTTATTATCGCCTCTTCCCTGTCGCGCGGGCTCATGGAGGGGTGTTCGAACACGGCGCGGTTTCCGTCATAAGAGTCCCAGTCTAAACCTTTAATGAGATATGGTTCGTATATCTCATAAAGCTCGGTGCCGGGGAAGGGAGTTGTCATCACAGGATGCGCCGAGACCTTGAGTTCATCGCATAACTTCAGAATGCCGTCAAAGTCTTCTTTCGTGTCCTGCCTTCCTCCGACCATTATGAAGAGCATAACTTCGATGCCGTAGTCCCTTATCTTTTTTATCGCGTCTCTTCTCTCCCGCCCCTGTTTAGTGACCGCCTTATATTCTTCGAGGCTCGAGAGGTTGTTGGATTCCCATCCTACGAGGACCGCCGTAAGGCCCGCTTTCCGCGCGTATGTAAGAAGCTCATGCGAGCGCGGGTGTTGTACGGATTTAATGTCCCCGGAACCGAACCACCATTTTCCCTTGACGCTTAACGCCATCTCTTTGTATAGGTCTATGCTCCTCGGGACATTCACTCCCCAGATATTGTCGTCAATGCCCCAGAAGAGCCTCCATTTGCTTTGCGCCACTTCTCTGACAACCTCGTCAATAGGCCTCATCCTCACCCTGCCGCCGAAGAACTTGTGTACAGAACAGAATGTGCAGCTGAAAGGGCATCCCCTTGATGTCTGAAAATATCCGTAAACATATTTTGCCCTGAGAAGGTTTGTCACCGGCCTCGGCAGGCCCGCAAGGCCGGGGAACTCGCCTTCGTAAACGGCCTTCATTCTGCCGGCGTCGAAGTCATCGAGAAGATCCTTCCAGACATTCTCAGCCTCTCCCAAAACAATAAAGTCTGCGTGCGCCTTTGCCTCATCAGGCAGAGCGGTCACGTGTATGCCTCCGAGCACTACCTTTTTGCCGATTTTTCTAAGCCTGTCAGCCATACTGTAAGCCCAGGGCGCCTGCGGCGTAAGCACCGTGAAGCCGATAATGTCGGCATCAGTCTTGTCGGGATTGAACTCTTCTTTGTTAGCGTCCACAAGTTCGACTTTTACGTCAGGCCTCACCTGATACGTGAGCCCCGCGAGATATTCGAGCACGGGCGGCGCGATGGGAAGCCCTTTTGACATCTGGCCCTTTTCGCCGAACGGCGGAGATACGAGCAATAGTTTCATCTTTTTACTTAGATCCAGACCACTTTTTTGAAATCCTTGATTCCTTCTATAATCTGATTTGTCGCTCCTCTTTTGCCGGCTTTCAGCTTATCCTCAAGGTTATAGTATTTCAGGCATGTCCCGCACGAATAAATCTCAACGCCCATTGATTCGATGTTCTTTAGAATTTGAATTGTTTCATCATTGATTGTCGTAAGCTTTACTCCCGCATTCAGAAAAAATATTGTATGCGGCAGCTCTTTTGCGGCTCTCATCGTTTCAAAGAAGCCTTTAATGAGCACTTTCCCGATCTCTTCTTCCTTTCCCATCACATCAGAGCTGACCGCTATGAGTATCTTTTCGTTATTTTTGCAGAAGCTGAAGCATTCTGATAATCTTTTCTTCACCCTGCCTGCATAACCTGTGCATTGCAAATCATTCTTTTCTGCATTCATAAGCTCCTCCCTCTATCCTTTTAATATCTATTTAACTGAATACATACATATTATATCTTAAGGTATAATACATAATGTTTTTCGAGGGCAGAATAAGCGAAGGCGCGGGCGTTTTCCTCATGATGAACAACTACTTTCACGATGTTGCCACAGCCCTGCTTCTTGCCAGCGGCATAGCGATGTGGGTCATCTATAAAAAGTTCGGGGAGTCAGAGGGCAGGGAGTCAAAGGAGTATTTTTTGAGGCTTTACGCGAGCATGACCTTTCTCGCGAGGTTCTCCCTCGCGTGGATAATACTCGGCGGCGTGCCGAGGACGTATTTTTATAAAGAGTTCGAATGGGCCAATTATGCAGGGAAAAGCCAGGTTCCCGCCCTGCTGGTAAAGCATGTGCTCGCTTTTTTATTTGTGGGCATGGGCGCCTACATATGGATAAAAATAAGAAAGAAGGCCGCCGGGATTAGGGGAAACAGCACGTCATGATCAACCTCTTTGCGATGCTTGCCTTTATCGTCCTTTACTCTTTTTCGCTTGCAGGCGGTAAGCATGGAAGGCTTTTTTTTATTTTCGGCCTTCTTCTTCATTCAGGCTATATAATTTACAGGGCGTTTCACCTCGGATGGCCGCCTGTCACAGAGAGGCACGACATCCTTCTCCTCATGGCGGCAGGCGTTGCTTACAGCTTCTTTTATTTTCAGAAAAAGGCCTCACACGGCATGCTCCTTGAGATTCTTCCCCTCTTTGTTATTATATTTTCATTCTTCGCGGTCTTTCAGGCAAGGTTTGATACAATTGACCCGAATATGCGCTCGAAGTGGTTCTTTATCCATATAGCTTTCCTGATTGCGGGATACGCCTTGTTCGCGGCCGGTTCTGCCGCAGGCATACTTTACCTTAAGACGAGGTCCGCGCTTTATGAGACGATGCAGTACAGGCTGACGCTTTACGGCTGGCTCTTCTTCTCTTTCTCTCTCATCGGAGGGAGTGTCTGGTTCTTTCTCGCCTATGGGGTCTATTGGCTCTGGACCGCAAAGGAGCTCTGGATAACCATTGTCTGGTTTTACTTCAGCTTTTACCTTCACGGAAGGATCTTCAGGCCGTTTGCCGGAAGGCCTGCCGCCCTCATAGGCATCGGCGGTTTCCCGGTGATGATATTTTCATATCTCGGGGTGATGCCGATACTCGGCAGCCCATGGACACAGTTCTGACCATGTTAAGGTTTTTTTTATCGATTAAGACATATCTCTGGCTGACCGGCATCAGCATGCTTCTTTTCCTTCTCGGTTCCGTTGTGATACCAAAGAATCTCGCTGTCTTTTCGCTGATAAATGACATACCGCTCCTGAGATGGCTTTCGCTGAATGGCGAAGAAGCGTCTAAGACATTCTGGATATATCTGCTCATAGCCTTTATGCTTATTCTCTGGGTTTGCACGCTTATTTGTTCCATTGATGCCGTTATCAAGAGGGCGGGATGGAAGAATGCGATAAAGGTGCTCTCGCCGCAGGTTCTGCATCTTGCCGTAATCTTTGTACTGCTCGGGCACGGCATAAGCGCTGTCAAAGGTTACAAAGAAGATGTTTCGATGAGGGTTGAGGATATTCAAAGCGTCAGAGGATATGAACTTAAAATTAATGATATTGAGTTTTATAAAAAACCGGGAGATAACTCAACCGGATGGAGGGTGCATATCCTGATAGACGGCCACCCGCATGAGATAGAGATAGGCAGGCCTGCTTTTTATAACGGCACCGCTTTCTTCGCGAAGTCCGCGCAGGAGAAGAAGATGAAGGCCGTAATAGGTCTTGTTAATGACCCGGGCGTTTTGTGGGAGATAATAGGCGCGGTTGTCTTCGTAATAAGCGCGTTCGGGGTCTTTTATGCCAGATTAAGCGAAGAGACGCGGCTGAACAATGCCTGAGGCAAGAGCCTTGCTGTAACCGCGTTATTGTTTTGTAAAGGAGGATGAAATGGCAAAGAGCATTATCATAGGCACAATACTCGGCCTTGTAACAGGCATACTGTTTTCCATACTCTATTTCGGGGAGATGCAGCTTTCAACCCCCATGGCTTACATTCATGAGGTGTCGGGCGCGTTCCTCGGTTTCTTATTCGGATGGATAGCGGGGCTGTATAAGGCGAAAGGAAAGCGATAGGGATGTTTCGCAAACTCTGCGGATTATTTTTTTTGCCGATCCTCGCTGGGCTGTTTGCGGTTTCATGTTCAGGCGGCCCGCCGGTGCCGTTCCCGGCTTTTGATTTTGTCAAAGAGGATGTCTTTACAGGCGAAGAGATAAGCCTTGAATCCATGAGGGGACAGAATGTGCTCATCTATTTCTTCGCGAGCTGGTGAAAGAGATGCGACGCCGAGATCCCTCTCGTGCAGAGGGTAGAGGAGAGGTTTAAGGATGACGGGCTCAAGGTCATCTGGATGGGGTTTCAGGACGGGAAGGAGCAGATAATGAATTTCATGACAAAGTATGATATCGAATCATCCGTGGCATATGACGACCGCAACCTCATCTCCAGCCAGTACGGGATAGCATACGGCGCTGGGCTTATAGTGATAAATAAAGAAGGGATTGTCACAAAGAGGATACCAAAGGGTTTTTCAGAAGATGAGCTTGTGAAAGGGATTGCTGATGCTATTTCCCCGGCTTCAGCCGCGGCAAAATAATCTCGGGAGAATTGCCTTTTTTGACTGCATAAGGTTTAATATTTTTCGCTCTTATCCGGAAGCCTTAGAATGATATTATGAATACGGGAAAAAAGATACTCTTTATCACTCCTCCTTTTCACGCGGGCGTTGTGGAGGTCGCGGGCGCGTGGGTGCCGCTCTCTCTTGTTTATGTGGCAGGCGCCGCGAGGAAGGCGGGCTATGACGCCGAGATATATGACGCTATGACAAAGAAGGTGGGCTATCCCGAGATAAGAAAGAGGATAGAGGAATCAAAGCCTGACTTTGTCGCTACGAGTGCGTTTACAAGCTCTTCTCCCGACGCCATAGAGGTTCTCAAACTTGCCAAGGCTGTTAATCCCGCTATCGTGACCATAATCGGAGGCGTGCATCCCACATTTATGTATGAAGAGATGCTCTCTCTCACGGACAGCATCGATTACATCGTGAGAGGCGAGGGCGAGGTCACGCTTCCGGAACTTCTTAATGCCGTTTCGACGAACAAGCCTTTAACCAGTGTAAAAGGCATAGCTTATAAGGAATCGGGCAAGGTTGCTGTGACGCCGAACAGGCCGTTTCTTCACAGCTTTGACGCTCAGCCCATGGCATGGGACCTTCTCGACTGGAATGACTATACATACTATATATTGCCGGGCTCGCGCCTCGCTTCTGTCTGCACCTCAAGGGGATGCGAGCAGGAGTGTACCTTCTGCTCACAGCAGAAGTACTGGAACAGGACATGGAGGGGACGTTCTCCTGAGGATGTCGTAGGCGAGATGGAACTGCTTAACAGGCAATACGGGGTCGATGTCGTCCTTTTCACCGATGATTACCCGTCTCCTGACAGGGCGAGGTGGGAGAAGATACTTGACCTTCTCATCGGGAAAAACCTCGGGATGAAAATTCTTATGGAGACGCGCGCTGAAGACATCGTCCGCGACGAGGATATTCTTGATAAATACAAGAAGGCGGGCATAATACATATTTATGTCGGCACAGAGGCCACTCAGCAGGAGAGCCTTGACTACATAAAGAAGGACCTGAGCGTGGAGGAGTCAAAAAAGGCGCTTGCGCTTCTGCGCGATAAAGGCATTATAACCGAGACCTCGATGATACTCGGATACCCCGGCGAAACCGAAGACAGCATAGCGAGAACGCTTGAGCTTGCGATAGAGTTCAATCCCGATTTTGCCCATTTTCTCGCAATCGCGCCATGGCCTTATTCCGACATATACAAAGACCTGAAAAGCCATATAGCCGTGACCGACTACAGGAAATATAACCTCATCGACCCGGTCGTGAAGCCGAAAAACATGACGCTTAAGGAACTCGACAAGGCGATGATGGACTGCTACAGGGCATTTTACATGAACAAGCATGCCGAGATGATAATCGAGGAGAAGGACGAGTTCAAGAAGAAGTACATGATGACCTCCATGAAGCTGATGATGAGCAACTCATTCATCAAAGAGAAGATGGGCAGCCTCGGCGAGATGCCTGAAGAAGTAAAGAAGATACTGGAATCAAAAGACTGATATCAATGGATGCGTTTCTTATCTCTTTTCGCGAGGCGACAGAATATTCCGCAATACTGCTTCTTCTGGCCGGTGTTTGGAGTGAAAATAAAAAGGCGCTGATAACCGCCGCGTTTGTCGCCGTCGCTTCAGGCTTTCTTATCGCTTTTTTCAACTATCCCCTTTCAGGAAGCGCGGAGAAATTTTATATCAATCTCGCGGCATACTCTTTTCTTGCCATTCTCATTCTCTCGCTCGTATCCGGCATATCCGCTGTTTGGCCCGTCATCTCTCTTGTGCTTGCCGTTATTATCCCATCGGCAGAGCTTGCCTTATTTATTATCGGGGAGGCCTCACTCAAAGGCGGCCTTGTATATTTCTATTCGCTCGCGGGTATGTCAGCTGCTGTTGTTTTATTGTTATTTCTATTCAGGCTCGTTCCAAAACTTAATCTTCAAAGATTCTTCAGTACCAAAGAGGCCATTGTTGTTGTCGCCGCTTTCTCCCTCCTTTTCGGAGGCTCGGCCCGATTTGACAAGACTCTGGTTATGGTAACCATGTACCGCGGCCTGCACGGCTTGATAGTATCGACAGTTGATGCTTTTCGTTCGTACGCATCTGTGATTCCTCAAAGCATCTTTACTTATATTTCATCTGAAAGATTCGGGCTTGCCGTTACGGCGCTCATTCTCTTTATTCCGCCGGTTTATCTCTTTATCAGGCTTCTCGTCACTCCCGAGCCATCAACTGAAGGCATTGAGATAAAAGCCGGCCGCAGGAAGGTCCTTGCTGTTTATACCGATACCTTAATAAGGAGAGGCACTCCGCTTCTCATGGCGCTGTTAGTCATAATCGTCCTTCTCCATTCGGCTAATCTCGCGATGAGCCCGAGTTTTGATCCTGAGCCGATACCATTGGCCGATGACGGCGGAATGATCACGTTACCTCTTCAAGGCAAATTCGGCGATATGTCTGACGGAAGAATAAGGAAGTTCTCTGTCAGCCGGGACGGAAAGGCTTTCAGGTTTATGGTCATTGTCAGGCCTGGCGGAGATATTGTTGCCGCGCTGGATGCGTGTGAGATATGCCCTGATTACGGGTATGTGCAGCGCGGTGAGCATTTAATATGCAAATACTGCGGCACACCGATTCCGCTTCAATCGCTCGGCCTTGCAGGCGGATGCAACCCCATACCTCTTAAGTTTCAATTAGACGGCGCCTCTATCGCCATAAACAGGGATGAGATAATCGCCGCTCATGACAAATGGATAGGGCACGGCACCGAGCATGCGCATTAAGAGCCCTTATGTTTTTTCTATGGAATATCTCCCTGAATTCTGATATGTTATTAATAAAAAACGCAAGGAGGGGATATGGCACACATTACGAGGACAATAAAGATCAACGCGCCGCTTTCAAAAGTTTTTGAGTATATAACAACTCCTGAGAACTGGACAACTTATGTACTCAGCCTTGTTGAGGTGAGGGATGTAACGGATGTACCGGTTAAAAAAGGGACGACATTCGGCTGGACATACAGGATGCTCGGGATTAACTTCAGGGGAAAGGGGACGGTTACCGATTACATAAAAAACAAGAAATTCGCGATGCAGATGGAAGGGTCCTTCCCCATAAAAGAGACATATATTTTTGAAGGCGACTCCGAATCCACCGATCTTACGGCGATTATTGAATATGAAATGCCGGGCAAGGTGCTCGGCGTTGTTTCAAAAAGCAAGGTGATTGAGAAGATGAACGCGAAGGAGGCCGCGGCTGTTGTCCAGAGGCTTAAAGACATCTGCGAAGCAAGGTTTTCCTGATTGTTTTTTAATCAGATTTTTTGTAAATTGAGAATTTTCACCATACGCTTAACATGCCCTTGTATTTATCATTTTTTCAGATATAATTGAGTTATCGCTTGAAGATAACTCGCACGCATTTTGTCTGAACAAATAAATAAAGGAGGGCGAAGACGATGAAGAAAAAGACGAAAAAAAAATGGAACGAGGGGTTCACCTTAATCGAGATTATCGTTGTGGCAGGCATCATCGCGATACTCGCCGGGATACTTGTTCCCATGATCATGAGAGAGATCAACGAATCAAGGATTACAAGGGCAACCGCTGACCTCAGGTCTATCGCTACCGCAATGATCGTCTTCAACAAAGATACCGGGCGCTGGCCCGTGATGGATGCGACCTGCAATCAGACCGTTACTCTTTTAACAGGCAACGGGGCAGCACCTGCAAATATAGATGTTAACGGGTGGGACAATACGACGACCTCCATGCTCGATAACCATTTCTCTACTAACGATGACAGCTGTTACGCGCCGTGGAACGGGCCTTACATGCCCATTGTAAGCGCTGATCCATGGGGAAGGCAGTATGTTATTAATGCCGCCAATTTAAATATAGCGGGAGGGCCTGTCTGGGTAGTGTCAGCCGGTCCGGACGGAATAGTTGATACAAACCCTGTTAACACTATCACAGGCGGAGATGATATAGGCATGAGGATAAAGTGATGACATGCCGTTATTCTAAGGATAATTCTGAGGGGACCATATGATGATTAAAGGAGAGAAGGGTTTTACGCTGATAGAAGTCATTGTTGTCGCGGCAATAATCGCAATACTTGCCGGCGTACTTGTTCCGATGATTATGAAAGAGATAGACGAGTCGAGGATAACAAGGGCGTCGGCTGACGTAAGGTCTATCTCTAATGCGATTATGGTATTCAGGAAAGATACCGCCCAGTGGCCTGTCATGGACGCAAGCTGCGGCGCTAATTTAACCCTGCTTACCGGCAGCGGCAACGCCCCTACAGGCATCGGCGACAACGGGTGGGATGATACCTCTTCAGCCATGCTTGACAATCACCTTATGTCCAATGACGACGGCTGCTATAATAACTGGAACGGAGCCTATTTACCGGTTGTGAGCGCTGACCCGTGGGGTAATCAATATGTAATTAATGCCAACAGCTTCGGGTCCGGTTCCCCAGTCTGGATAATGTCCGCGGGGCCTAACGGAACGCTTGACACGGTCGCGGCTTCAACGATTACGGCTGGTGATGATGTCGGCCTGAGGATTCAATAGAAGGGAAGAGGAAAAAGATTATTCAAACAATAAGGGGGGCGGTAATCCGCCCTCCTTTCTTTGTTTTTATATGCCTAAATCTCTGATTTATCTTTTCCCGTCCCAGAAGGAATTATTTCAGATCGTTCAAGCCTCTTCTCATGCTCGTTTCTGATATCTTCGATTGATTTGCCGGTCAATACATAAGGCGTCAGAAATATCACCAGCTCTGACTTTCTGTTGTCGCGGCTTATTTGCTGAAAGAGCCTTCCCAGAACCGGGATATCTCCGAGAATAGGGACCTTTCTCAGGGTCTCCACGGCTTTATCAGTGATAAGCCCGGCGATTACTATGGTCTGGCCGTTATTGACGCTTATCATGGTATCGAGCTCCCTTATGTTGATGACCGGTTTTGAATTGTCTCCGGCGGGCGAAACAGCGTCGTCAATTTTTTCTGATATGCTCGGGTGCACCTGCATCGTTATGATGCCGCTGTCGTTTATCTGGGGGGTAACATCAAGGAACAATCCGACTTCGTCTATCTGTGGGTTTGTGTATGACTGCTGAATGTTGCCGTCTGCGTCATATACAGTGGTCGTTATCCATGAAACTTCATTTGTGGTGAGCTTCATGACAGCCCTCTGGTTATTCATGGTTGATATCTTGGGGCTCGAGAGGACGTTCACCTGCCCTTGTTCCTTCATGGCATCGAGGAGGGCGTCTATCTTCTTATTGGAGAGGTCTATCTGAAATACTTTTGTCTGCGGGTTTGGCACAAGAGATTGCGAAAAAGAGAATAGTTCAGAGTCTGCCCCGATTCCCGAGCCCGTAAGAAGGTTCCAGTCAAGCCCGAATTTAAATCCGTCATTAAGCGATATCTCAATGATATGCGCCTGTATCATGACCTGTTTGCTTACTGATGCTTTTATGTCATTAAGGAAGTTCTCAATCCTCTCCATATTGCCTGAGAGGTCTGTAACCTGCACTATGCCCGCAAGTTCGTTCACAACAAGGCTCTTTCCATCCTTGCCCGCCGTCGATTTGCCGGATGAATCGGAGCCGCCTTTTGTCTCGCCGAAAATAATAACCTCAAGCCCTTCTCTAAGCTCTTTCCAAAAATCGGATGTCCCTGAAGTTGTTATGTTGACATTCCCCTGTCCCGAGGAAGAGGAGGTTCCGGAGCTTGTCCCGGTCCCTGATGAAAGGTTAAGGTTGATTGTCGAGCCGCCGCCAGAAGACGTGGAAGTTGTCCTGCCCGTTGACATAGAGGCGTTGATGCTGCTTGAAGAGGCTCTTTTGCCTGAAATATAGTCTATCCTGAATGACCTTGTCTCGAGCATCGGCCTTGTTACCCTTATAAAGCCGTTCTCCATCCTGAAGGTACAGCCGAGCTGTTTTGTCACGGCATACAGGGCGCTTCTAAGCCCGAGTCCTGAAAAATCTATTGAGAGCTTCCCTGATACATCCTTGTCAGCGATGATGTTTATCCCGCTCTCCTTGGAAAGCAGGAGCAGGATATCACGGATATGAGAATCCCGATAATTTTTCTTTTTCCGTGACAGGTATTTCTTCGGCCTCAGGGGCGGCGGCGCGTACCGGTTCGGAAAAGGTTATCTCAGGAGGTTCGCTCAGGACAAGCGTGTCGCTTAAACCGGATATCTGATGAGTCGCGCAGCCGTAGTTAAGGAGAAGGGCTGAAATTAGCAATATAGGCGGTTTCCTCATTTTTTAGTCTCCTTGCTGTTTCTTGTATTGGAAATATAAAACTCTTTTATAACCCCGTTTCTTGATATTACTATGCTGTCGCTTTTTATGTCTTTGATGATGCCGCCGTCAACAAAGTCGCCTATGCCGAAGACGCTGCCGTTTATGAGAGCGAGGCTCCCGCCTTCTTTTTTCAGAATGCCGCTAAGGAGCACATTATCATTGTCAGTATAATCACGGCTGGCGCCAGCCGTGACGGAGAAGGGGTCTCTTTTCCAATTTCCGTCACTCATGACAATTGGGCGTCCGGAAGCGGTTTCAGCAGTCTCGAAGTTTGCCGAAGGGGCCTGAACCGGCATGATCCGCCCTGCTTTCTCTCCATTTCTCGATGAAAAGAATTTTATGTTGTAAATTATCACCAGCGCCAGCAGCGCCGCTATGGCGAAGATAAAATATTTATTGGAGAGCATCGCGTTTCTCCGTTGAGTATATATTGACGATCATTTCGACAGCGAGGGATGGATCCGCCTTCTGCACTTTGAGTTTTTCTATTGCAACAAGCCGTTCAAGATTCTGAATCTCGCGAATAAACTCGGCAGCGCTTTTGAAGTCGGATATAAAATTTATCTTTACAGAGTCTATGAGCGCCGTGTCCGGCAATATTCCAGATGCAGGCAGCGCTTTCAAAATACTGCCGGTGCCCAAATCCATGAATTTTCTCTCGCTGTAATCAAATGATATATTATTAATTCCGTATCTTTCCGCAATAACATACGCTTCCTCAATGAATTTACTTGTCTGCCCTGAAACCGGAAAAAGTTTTTTCAGCATTTCGTTCTTGTGAGCATCCGTTGAGTCTGCCCTCGCTCTTCTTGAGGCCGTTTCCGCTATTGCCGAATTCAGAGAGCGTATCTTGTCTCTCTTGGACTTGACATAGACAGCAGTTACGATGCCTGTAGATGTTATAAAAATGATTATCGCGAGAAAAGCCGGGCTCAGTTTCTTCATCTTGCAACCTCATAAACTGATTTAACCGATATATAATTGGTTTTTTCTGAAGGCCCGTGCGCTGTTATCTTTGGAATTGATATGCTTTTAATTTTTTTGGAACTCTCAAGCGATGAAAGATAATTTGTAATAACCGCTTTTCCGTAAGTCTCACTGACGTGAGCCATGGAAGCATCTATGAACAGTTTTGTCGTGCTTTTTTCTTTATTGAATTCGAGCCTCTCTATCCTGACTCCCGGCGGTGTCAGGTTTGCTATGTCGCTGAGTATGGGATAGAGGCTCGGGCTCTCGGATATGATTCTGAAAAATGCCTCCCTTTTTTTGGAGTATATGCCGCCGTCTGATTCGGAAGGAGCCTGGGCTTCGGCAGATGTTTTATTGAAGATTGACTGAAGATTCATTTCTGTTTTTCTGATTGAGGAGTAAATAAAAAAGAGCATAATCATGTAAGCAGCGGCCAAAACTGCCAGAGCGGCATTATTAATGATATTCTTCGTTCTTGTTATTATTTTTTCGGGCAGGAGATTTGTAATTTTTTCAGAGGGATGGAGCATTGATATTCCTGAAAGCGAGCTGAAGATGCTCCCGTTTCTTTGAGTGCTATTAAGGCCGTTCAGGAGAGCAGCCGATATCCCGAAACCGCTTGATACTGACTCGGATATGCCCTCAAGCGTTGAGCCAATGCCGCACAGCCAGACACGCGACAATGCCTCGTCGCCGGATGCTTTTACATATGGAGTTATTGAGTTGTAAATGACGTCGATGATCTTGTATATCTTTATCTTGGAAGGGTCGCCGCCCGACGTCTCTTCTGCAGGGGTTTTTTCCGAAAAGTCGATCAGGAGATTTAGTTTTTCATAATCGATGAGCCGTCCGTTGTTTACAATAAGTATTTCTATGTAGCCTGAGCCGATATCGACCACTGCCTCGTTGCCGTCTGTTGCCGGCCTCAGCCTTTTAAAAAGATAAAGGTTGCCTTCAAGGCCGCTGGTTATCAGGTTCGGCCTGATTCCGCACTCTTTAAAAAATGAGAGGCATTCTGCCATATCCTTGCCGTCTACATATTCCGCAAGGACATTCTTTGAGCCCCGCCTGACCTTTCCCTTTTCAGCTATCTCTCTGAAACTGAAAGTGAAATCTTCCCCGGTATATTCTTTCGCGATCTTGCGCTTAAGTATTGCTGATATATCGCTGTCTGAAACAGCCGGCATCTGCAGTATGGCATGCTGCACCATATTCTGCGGGATAACGACATTGAACTTTCCATGAGGCCCTCCGGCCTCTTCTATCTCAGTGGTAAGCCTTTCAGCGGCATTTTTTCTGTTAGCAAGCGAGAAGCCGCTGCTGTATCTCGCGCTGACAACGGAGCCGTCCTTTACTCTCAGGATTCTCAGGCAATCATCTCTTAAATCTATATTGAGCGAGTCCATAATATTTATTGTACCGAAACGGAGAGATTGTCAATGTTTATGTTAGATGCCCTTTCATTAACAGTAAGAAATGCCGCAGGGCCCTCAACTGCAGGTGAAAGCAGCGTTCCGGAACTATCCCTGTCGATATCTGCCCATACCCTCGCTGTTCCGATCGGAAGGTTTTCTGAAAGGGCGGAGCTTAGGCCGAAAACATAATTGCTCTGAGGGTTTCCGACATTGCCTGTGACGCTCACCGGCGCGGTGAATGACTGCTCGGTGTCTGTACCTTCGCCGTTTTTATACGCGAGATGCACAGTTATGTTCGCATTAAATGTCGCGGCTGGCGCGGTAATATACCTGACAATGAGATTGCATGAAACGCCTGACGCAGGCAGCACTTCATTAGCGTTTATGGCCAACTGAATGTCTGCGGCAGTGCCGCTTCCGCCAAGAGCGTTGTCTGAGCCGAGGCTTCTTAGTAAAGCAGAATTTCTTCTGCCTGAAGCATCAAGCGTGTAGCTGTAAGCAATTACGTTTCCCCAAGCATCCTCTTTGAATGACTCCTGGTCAACGCCTCCGCCCATATAGGGGCCGAATGTGCCGTTTGCGTTGGTATAGCTTATAAGAGAGTCGAGGTCTGGCGGCAGTTGGCCGAGGTCACCCGTAAACCCGAATGAACTTCTCGTGCCGCTGTTGATATGCAAGGGGTTTCCTGTCATCGCTTCTTTAAGAAATATGAGCCGGTTCTCAGTTGTTTCTATCTCCTGCGCCTCCCAAACCCTGAAGACCATCGGGACCATTATCCCGACAAGCAGTGATATTATAGCCGTGACTACAATCACCTCCACAAGGGTGAAGCCTCCACTGCGAGTCATTCCCGTCATCTCCTTATGCCGCCTATAAGTTTATAGAGCGGGAGGAAGAAGGATGCTATTGTCATGAGCACAACGGCGCCGAGCGTGATTATCATAAGGGGTTCAATTATCGTGAATACTTTCTTGATCGTCTCAGGGACTTCTTTCTCATAGATATCGCTGACATAAAGTACGGAGCTGTCAAGAGTTCCTGTCTTCTCTCCGATCTCGACGATATTTATTATAAGAGGCGCAAAGTTGCCGGTTTTGCTAAGGGCGCTGCTCAGAAGTTCGCCCCCGATTACAGCGTTAGTTACATTATCGAAAGATTCCGCTATAACTGAATTTTTAACGACGCTTGCGGAGATCCTGAGAGTCTTGTCCACGCTCAGGCCTGACCTGAAGAGCGTTGCGAACGTCCTGAAATACCTTGAATAGTCGAATTTTCTTGTTAGTGTGCCGATGAGGGGAATCCTGATAATAAGTAAGTCTATTATTCTTTTGCCTGCACGGTTGCTGTAAGTTAAAAAGAGGGCGGCATTAACAAAAATGATGAAAGCCGCAATAATCATCCAGTAATTTCTCGCGAACTTCACAAATGCCATCAATGCCCTTGTGACAAGAGGGAGTTCGGCGTTCATGGTAGTGAGAACAGCAATTAGTTTGGGAAGAACAAAGACAAAAAGAACTATCATCAATAACACAACTGCCGTCAGGACTATCGCAGGGTATATAAAAGCAGATATGATGTCTTTTTTCAACCTTATCTTCCAGTCGAGATAGGATGAGGCGTCCTCAAGCACCTTGTCCATATTGCCTGATATTTCGCCTGCCCTTACAAGGCTTACGTAGATAGGGGGGAAGACTGCCGGATGCTCTGACATAGTTCCGTAAACAGACTTTCCCGACTCGATATTTGCATGAAGAAGCTGCGCCGCCTTTGAGACATTGGTATTTGAAGCCTGCCTGCCTATGCTCCTAAGCCCCTCAAGGAGAGACATGCCGGATGAGAATATCAATTTAAGGAAGTATGTGAGGTTAAGCAGGTCCTTGTCGCTGAGTTTTAAATGCCTTTTAAACTCAAAACTCTTTTTTGAGGCCTCGATGAGTGTCAGCCCCATCGAATGGAGCCTCTCCTCGAGGTCGTCTTCGCTCGCGGCATCAAGCTTATCCGTTATGATCTCAGAATCTCTGTTTATCGCCCTGTAACTGTAGATAGCCATCAGGATTCAGACCTCGTGGTGCTCAGAACCTCTTCCCATGTTGTAATGCCCGCGAGAACCTTTCTCTTTCCGTTCTCCAGCATTGTGCGCATGCCGCTCTCTTTTGCCGCTTCGGCAATCATTCCGGAACTTGCCTTTCTGGAGGTAAGTTCCTTGATTGCCGAGTTCATCTTCATGATTTCGTATATTACGGTCCTTCCTTTGTAACCGCTGTCGTTGCATTTTTCGCAGCCGACGGCTCTGTAGATGGCCGGCCCTTCTCCCATGTCTGAGGCTGAAAAAGGGACGGAGCCTTTCGCGGGCGAATATGCCTCTTTGCAGTTATCGCACAATACCCTAACAAGCCTCTGCGATATTACCGTATCGACTGTCGATGCGAGGAGGAACGGTTCGACCCCCATATCGATAAGGCGCGGGAGGCTTGATGCGGCGTCATTGGTGTGAAGCGTAGAAAACACGAGATGGCCGGTCAGCGCGGAACGTATCGCGAGCTCGGCTGTCTCGAAATCCCTCATCTCGCCGACCAGGATCACGTCAGGGTCCTGCCTGAGTATCGAGCGCAGCCCGGACGCGAAGGTGAGCCCTGCCTTTACATTGACCTGCGACTGCCTTATCAGCGGGAGATGGTATTCAATCGGGTCCTCGATCGTAAAGATATTTTTGTAAACGCTGTTGATTATGGAGAGTGCTGAATAAAGAGTGGTTGTCTTGCCCGAGCCTGTCGGCCCGCTCATAAGTATCATGCCGTAGGGCATGTTAAGGGAGGCATTGATTGATTCGACATCGGATTTCTCAAACCCGAGGTTTTCAAGCCCGAGAATAAGCTGGCTTTTGTTAAGCATCCTCATAACGATATTTTCGCCGTCAACAATCGGGAATGTCGATATTCTTACGTCATATTTAAGGTTCTTTCTTGATATTGTTGTAGATCCGTCCTGAGGGACGCGGTTCTCGGCGATATTCATTGAGCCCATGATTTTTACTCTTGAAACAATCGCGGGCAAAAGGCTCTTTGGCAGGTACATCGCGTGACGGAGCCTCCCGTCTATCCTGTACCTAACCCTTGTGCCTCTGCTGTCCGGGCCTATGTGAATATCGGTAGCGCCCATATCTATACTTGAGAATATTATATTTTCGACAAGCCTCACGATTGGGACAAGCGAGACGTCAACACTGACGGCTTTTTCACCTTCAGAGCGGAGAGCGGTGGTGCTTTGCCTGACGATATCCTCTATGCCTTCAGGAATCGAGACCTCCTCCTTCTGTTCCGCGGTTTCGCCTGTATGCGACATGGACAACACCTTAAGGAGGCCCTGCTGGGTTATGAAGCCTTTGCTGAACAAGATGGCGCCGATGAGTTCCCCGGTCTTTTTCTGTTCGTCAAGGGCAGTCTTAAGCTGGTCTTCCGTGATAAGGCCGCTTTCAATAAGCCTTTCACCAATTTTTTTATATTTCATGATCTGTTGAATATTCTGGTTATTACATTAAGATAAGAATAGTTATATTATAGCTGAATAATTTACATATGCAAGGTAATTGTTGAGCTTATTGAAGATAACGATTTGGGTTTATGCGTGATGGTGGGACATGCCGGCTGAAATGAGAAAAATATTTAAAATGTCAGGTTCATGTCTGCCTTTATGACTACATCTTTGTAATAGATTGCGGGGTTTGCAAGCTCAACACCTTCAATGAAATTTGTCTCGCTCATTCCGAACAGCGGGACATTCAGCGGACACGCCAGAAGCACGGCTCCTTCCATATGAAGCATAACAAATAAATCTTCAACGCCCGGCAGTTCCATTTCTTCCATCCTCTTCATTACAGCTTCTCCCATTTCTTTTGGCTGATCCGGCAGGCATTTAAGATCGTTGACCTTTTCCTTATGGATCGCGTTTACTCCGCGTGAGCCGAAGAATAATGTGACCTTTGAACCTTCTCTTAAAAGACTCAGAGCGGTCATAAGCGCGTTATAAACCTGGCACAGTTCGTCGTGAAAACACATAACTGAAACGTTTTTGCTTGCCTTTTCCATCTTACCTCTCCTTAAAATTACTTTCCAGTCAATACCTGATACCACATTCTCAAACCGGTGATTGCAATAATCACCGCTATTGCAAGCCGCAGGTATTTGGTGTTTACCTTCTTGCTGACATTGCCGCCGAATTGCGCGCCCGGAACTGTTCCGATGACGAGGGCAATTGCGTAAGGCCATAGTATCTGGCCTGTAGCCATTTTGCCGATTGTGCCTGTGACAGCTCCAAGAAATACAATTCCAAGAGTGCTTCCGATTACAATGCGTGTCGGGATATTCAATAAATAGATCATAACCGGTATATAAATGAATGCGCCCGGAGCGCCGACCATTCCTCCGAAAGAACCGATTAACAGACTGAAAAAGCAGGCAAGCGGTTTGTTGTATTTAAGTTCATCGGGCGATATATTCTCACCTTGTTCGCGCTTCGGGACAAACATTACAATGGATGCTATAACAGCCATAGTAGCGAATATCGCGAGGAGAAAATCGCTTTTTGTATGTTTGGAAAATAAAGAGCCTGCAAGATTGCCTATTGCATTGCAAATTCCCATGTACAGAAGAAGAGACTTGCTGACGAATTTATTTTTATGGTGAACGATCAAGCCGGATAAAGATGCTGAAAGCACCTGCACCATGCTTACAGCCGCGACCTGCTTCATGTCGAGATGACCAACGCCAAGCAGCGGCGGAACATAGAGAAGCAGGGGGATCATAAAGATCGCGCCGCCGAGGCCGAGAAGCCCGGAGAGAAAGCCTCCGCCGAGGCCGAGAGCGAGAAGGGTTATTAAGAATGAGACATCCATAGAAATATATATTTCACTTAACCTTTCTCTTATACTCTCCGTATCCCCACTTCTCCATTATAAAGTCCATTATTCCTCTGAACAGAGAGGATTCGGAGAGCCAGTATTTTTCAAACATGACTTTGCTGAAATGCAGCAGCTTTGACGGTTGCAGGAAGACAGTATCGGGTGTCGGGGCTGTGAAAAAATATCCCTGTGCAAGTCCCGCCTTGCCGAATCCCGCTTCTACAAAGCATGCGGCGCGTCCAGCATATTCAACTCTTTCCTTCCTGCCCAAAATTTCATTGGCAATGTTTTCCGCTACAACCTTTGCCTCAAAATGCGCGAACACGCCGCCCTTTGAAAGCATCAGTGGGACGCCCTGTTTCCATTCGCCGGGGAGTTTTATCTTTGCGATGTCCCCGATTGTGTAAATGTTATCGAATTTTGTTTTCAAAGTGCCCTTGTCCACCGGTATCCAGTCAGGCTCGGCCAATCCCGCTTCAACAACCACTTTTGGCGCTTTGTGCGGAGGAATTACAAGCAGCAGATCATAGCTCATCGTGCCCTTGTCGAATACTATTTCATTTCTGTCGGCATTAACAGATTGCAAGATATGCTGAGAATTGTACTCCACACCTGCGCTCTCCATCAGGCCTTTTACAATACCGCCTGTCTTTGGCCCGTTGCCGCCCATCGGGAGAACTTCAGGCGTGCAGACCTTTATCTTGACGTCCTTCCTGATCCCTCTTTTGGTGAAATAATCATTGAGCAGGAGAGAAAATTCATTTGGCGCGACCGGACATTTGTAGGGGAGGGCGGAGACCATAATTATTATTGTCCCTTTTGTGAAATTATTCAGCGCATCACGCGCTTTCAAAACTCCGTTCAGATCATAAAAATTGCAGGCATTTTTCTTGAGCGCATCCGTGAGGCCCGGAATATTTTCAGGCTCTAACGAAACACCGAGAGAAACAACAAGGTAATCATAAGAGATCTCTTTTGTTGCGGTTTTAACGGTCTTGTTTGCCGGGTCGATTTTTTGGATTTCTTCATTGAAAAATTCAATTCCGTTTTGCAATAATCGTGAGACCGGCTTTTTGATTTCTTCAATGGTTCTTGCGCCTGTTATCACCCACAAGGCTGATGAATACGAAACGTGTTCCTTCGATTTATCTATTAAAATAATTTTATGCTCCTCGCCTAATTTCCTGCGCAGTTCGTTTGCTGTTACCAGTCCGCCGACGCCGGCGCCGAGAACCACTATGATTTTGCCTGCCATATTAACCTCCCTTTTGAATTATTGCTTGTAGTTGCAGTCATTCCGGCTTATTCGGAACCGTTTATTAGAAAAGATTCCAGATTCTCCTCAGCAAATCCGTCTGAGTGCGGACAAGCTGGAATGACATCGGTGGTTTAAAATATTCCTACGACTTTATCGGTAGCGGTCATTAAATCTACCAATCGATCGTAATCGATCAGCCTGCCGGAAATTTCATTCTCGGTTATCCCGCGCAGTCTGATATCGTCACTCATCACGTATAAGGTCGTATCGTCAGAATTTCTTGAAGCGTATACCGCGTTTTGCAAAAGACAGACATCGGCATTCATCCTTTTGGCAAGATTGAACGCTGTCTTAAATTCTTTTGTGTCAGGCGAGCTTGAGATAAGGAATAGCATAATACCTCCGGACTAATTATCAATGAGCAATGAATAATGAGCAATTAGGGAACGTTCCTTAATTATTAATTCGACATTGTTCATTGTTTAAAATATCATTATTGACTGTGCTTCCTTAATAGCCTTTTTAAGAACCTCACCGTCGTCGATCTTTACTCCTTCGACAAGGTCTTCTTCGCTGAGCGAATATTTTTCAAGAGATTCTTTATCAGCAAATATATCCATTTCTCCTGACATGAGATCAAGGCTTTCACCAAGTCCCGTGAAACCTGTGTCGCCGGCATCCTGATTCTTTTTTGCGGTAAAAACACCACCGTCGATTAAGTAGAGCATTGATTTATATTCGAAACCAGATGCGGCCCCGGCATGCCTTACAGCCTCAGCTGCATTGACAGTGCCATACGGAGGTTTTCTTAAGATGACCAAAAGATTATCCACTTTCATTACCCCTCTCCCTGCCCCTGTCAACCGTCAGGCAGGCTCTCCCGCAAGGGGAGAGCGAATATTTTTAGATTCCCAGATTAATAAAGATATTCGACTGCTTCATTAATGAGAAGAGCCCTTTTAATGAGCCCTTCTCAGCGCCTTCTATGTAGCTTTCTCCCGTAACACAACGGAAGTTTACGCAGCCGCCTCAGAGGTCAACCACTAATCCCTTCTCCATTAATGCCTTAAAACCATCGCCCGCATGCGGAAGCCCTTTGCCTTTCTGACCTTTGAGAAAATTGTAAACTCCGTCGGCAGAAGCAACGAGATGGGTCTCAAAGCCTTTCTTAAGGGAGGCCTCCGCTATCTTTATCGCCGTGTAAGTATTTTCATAACTGTAAGGAGACGAATTCACGAATAAAGTCAATTTCCTTGCCATTATTTTCTCCTTTTACCCGGATATTTCCCTTTTTTTGTTACGGGGCAGCATTCGGGGCCGGGGAGTTCATAGGGATAATTTTTATTAAGGACTTTGAGAAGGTCGGGAATCATTGCGCTTTTCAAAAAATAGCACCTTAATCTTCCGTCTATAAAATAATCTATTATTCCAGCGAGCCTCAGTGCTGCAAGGTGCTGGGAGATGCTTGACTGTTTCAGTTCAAGAAATTCTTCGAGGTCACTGACGCATTTGACCCCTTTTGATAATTCTTCGAGTATCGCAACCCTTGCGGGGTGGGCAATCAGCCTTATTAGTTCAATGCGTGAAGATAATGAATTCATACATTCAAATTTAATCATATATTGGCGCCGTTGTCAAGTATAAAAATGCTGCGGATAACGCGGTAGTTTTACTTGACAATTATCAGGTTATCAGCTAAATTATATAGCATTTATATAATATAGCGGGGGAATTATATTATGGAGATTATTACAGCTGAAAATCTTAAACGTTACTGTTATTTTTCTCGCCTTTCAGACGATGCCCTGGAATTACTTGCCGAGAAGCTTCAGATCGGCGAGGCGCCTGCGGGAACAGAGATAATCCGCGAGGGTGAGCCTGCCGAATCTTTTTACATTATATGCTATGGCCAAGTTGAGGTATCGAAAAAGACGGAGTGGGGGCAGAAGTCTATCCTCTCGGTTGTCGGTGAAGGCGTAGGAATAGGGGAGATGGCGCTCCTCACATGTTCACCCAGAACGGCGACCGTTACTGCCAGGACGGATATCAAATTCTATAAACTTAGCAAAGAGGATTTTAACGAGATTGTCCGCAACGATTCTGCTTTCTCCGCGATGCTCGAGGAGAAGTCAAGAGATTACAGCAAAGTAAATAAATTCAAAACATTGCAGCCTTTCGCTCTTCTGCCGGCTGAAAAGATGGCAGCGCTTACGAGTAAGCTGACCGAGCGCAAATATGCACCGGGTGAAAAGATAATCTTTCAGGGCGAAGAGGGAGACAGTTATTACATAATAAAATCCGGCAGGGTCGATGTCATGAAGCTCATGTTTGATGTTAATCCCGAGAAGGTGGCATCGCTTGGAGAAGGGGAGGCATTTGGCGAGGAGGCTCTTATAACAAATTCACCGCGGAATGCGACTGTTCAGGCGGCTGAAGAGACGGTTGTCTGGCGGCTTTCGAGAGACGACTTCAATGATATAATGAAACCTTCATTTCTCCGTGAAGTCAGCCAGGATGAGATTCCGGTAAAATTGGATTCCGGCCATGCAATCCTGGACGTTAGGATGGATATGGAATATGAGGATGAGCATATCCCCGATGCATTGAACATTCCGCTTGACGAATTGCGCAAAAGATATTCTGACCTTGACCCTTCCAAGGAATATTATGTGTATTGTCTCGGCGGGGCAAGAAGCGCTTCAGCCACATTCCTTTTGCAGAGTCAGGGGTTTAAGGCAAAGAGCATAAGGGGGGGCTTAAGCTCATGGAGCGGCCCGGTTACCGGCGGAGGAACCGGCGTTCATCCGCCTTCAACAACGCCTACGTGAGGCTGCGGCCCAAAGGGAGCGTGCTCCCTTCCGCCAAGATAGATATCTCATTCATCGTTAAGCCAGCAGGTATTCAGTTGTTTTTTGGGCTGATGATGCCATGACTCAGGCTGCTCTTCTGCTTGCTATTACTTTTTAAATGTAATATTCTATGCTTTCAGTGATATCAATTGAGTCTTAATAAAATTAATTTAAATTTCCTCACGGAGCGCATATTGAATTTCTTTGAGAAGATCGGCGACCTCTTTATTTATTATCTCGAGCAGGGCGGGAGAATGGTCATATTCCTCTTATATTCCCTGTACGCGTCAATAAGGCCCCCGTACAAGATTGCTCCGGTAATTAAACAGATTTTCGTTATCGGCGCCCTTTCAATCTTTGTCATAGTTTTTACTGGCCTCTTTTCAGGGATGGTACTTGGTTTGCAGGGGCATAATACGCTCAAGAAGTTCGGGGCAGAAGGGCTTTTGGGGTCTGCCGTAGCCCTAAGCCTTATCAGAGAACTTGGCCCTGTCCTTACCGCCCTTATGGTGACGGGAAGGGCAGGCTCCGCAATATGCGCCGAGATCGGCATCATGAGAAACTCCGAGCAGATAGATGCGCTTGAATGCATGGCGATAGACCCATATAAATTCATTATCGCGCCCAAATTCATCGCCGCAATCATATCGCTTCCTTTGCTTACAGCAATCTTTGACGTTGTCGGGATATTAGGCGGTTATCTTGTCGGGGTGGGGCTTCTCGGGACAAATGAAGGCGCTTTTTTTAACACGATGATTTCCGATGTCAAGTTCGCCGATATTTATATGGGGCTTGTAAAATCTGTCTTTTTCGGGCTGATAATAGCGTGGATATGTTCATCAATGGGATATTTCGTGCATATGGCGCGTAACGGGGGTTTCGGCGCCGAGGGGGTAAGCAGGGTCACAACAAATGCCGTTGTCCTCTCCTCAGTATCCGTGCTGGTTTTTGACTACTTCATCACCTCAATGCTTATTTGATATGGACGACAATTATATAATAAAACTCGTAAATGTCGAGAAGTCATTCGGTTCGCAAAAGATATTAAAGGGCCTTAACCTTTCGGTTGTCGAGGGGAAGACGTCAGTCATAGTCGGAGGGAGCGGCCAGGGGAAGAGCCTAACGATTAAACATATTCTCGGTCTCATGAAGCCCACGAACGGGCAGGTGCTTGTTTATGACAAGGATATTAACGGGATAAGTAAAAAAGAGCTTAAGGAGATCAGGTCGAATTTCGGCGTTCTATTCCAGAATTCAGCACTTTTCGATTCAATGACGATATATGACAACGTCGCCCTTCCGTTGAGAGAGAGGACGAAGATGTCCGAAGCTGAGATAAAGGATACCGTAAATGAATATCTCGAATTAATGGAAGTCAGAGGCGCGAATGATAAGTACCCTGCTCAGATAAGCGGCGGCATGAAGAAGAGGGTGGGCCTTGCGAGGGCGCTCGTGCTCAAGCCGAAGATCATGTTCTTTGACGAACCCACCACAGGCCTTGACGTCGCAATGAGCAACGAGATATACCGCATCTTTTTCAGAACGCAGGCGAAACTTGGCTACACGGCTATCATAGTGAGCCATGACGTTCCCAAGATATTCAAACTGGCGGATTATGTTCTGCTTTTTCATGACGGGATTGTCGAGGATAATCTGACTCCTGAGGAGTTTCAGCTTTCCGACAAGCCTGTGATCAGGAAATTCGTGGAGACAACCATGGGAAGATTATATTCAAGCGAAATGGAGGATATACAATGAAGAGAATCAATATAGAGGTAATCGTCGGCGTATTTCTGGTGGTCGGCCTTACAGCCCTTGCTTATCTGTCGGTAAAGCTCGGAGGAGTGAGCCTTTTCGGCACGGACGAGTATAAAGTTAACGCGAGATTCGCAAATATCTCCGGCCTTACTGAAAATGCCACAGTTGAGATAGCCGGGGTCGTGGTCGGCAAGGTCTCGCGCATAAATATCGATACTGACGAGTATGAGGCGGTTGTCGAGATGCTGATAAAACCCGACATCAAGCTGCAGGACGACACTATAGCGTCTATCAGGACGCAGGGCATCATCGGAGACAAATATGTCAAGCTGACGCCCGGCGCTTCGGAAGACATTATCAAGCCAGGAGGCGAGATAATGGAGACGGAGTCCTCCCTTGTGCTTGAAGAGCTTGTAAGCAAGTACATGTTTGAAAATAAGAAGTAAATCTTAAAGCGGGAGGTTTGCCATGAAACTGTTCAGGCTCATGATTTCCGGTTTTATTCTGGTTTTTCTTTTGAATATGCAGTCGGGCACTCTTGCGGCTGATTCTCCCAAAACGGCGCTTCAGGTGACTGTTGATTCCATTATTGCCCTCCTGAAAGACAAATCGCTCTCTTCTCCAGAGAAAAAAGAGGTGAGGCGCGAAAAGATAAGAGCGCTTCTGAATGAGCGCTTTGATTTTGCTGAAATGGCAAAACGCTCTTTGGCAAAACACTGGAACGACCGCACTCCTCAGGAGCAGAAGGAGTTTGTATCCATCTTCTCTGATCTCCTTCAGGCTTCATATATCGGCAAGATAGAAAAATACACAAATGAGAAGGTTAGTTACGAGAGTGAGAAGATTAAGGGTGACGGGAAATACGGCGTGGTTGAAACATCGATTGTCACTGAGAAAGTTGACATCCCCATCGAATACAAGCTCCTGAACAACAGCGGGAAATGGCTGGTTTATGATGTGACGATTGAGGGAGTGAGTTTTGTAAATACATACAGGAGCCAGTATGATGAAACCATCACAAGGAATTCATATGCCAAACTTATCGAAGACATGAAGACCAAGCTTAAAGAGGTAAAATCCTCTCTCTGATATAAATGCGGAATAAGCCATGAGCAAAGAACTTAAAGAACTGATAAAGGGCCTCAAGGACAAGCTTCAGGTTTTTCATCTGCTTTCCGATGAGGAGCTTGACAAAGTGATACCGTTGTTTGAGCTTGTTAAGTACCCTGCGGGCGCAACCCTTTTTAACGAAGGCGACCCGGGAGATTATTTTGCTGTCGTGCTTTCGGGCAAGCTTGAAGTTAAGAAGCAGACCGAGTTCAAGGACAAATCAATCGTTCTCGCGCTGCTTGGCAGGGGTTCTTTTACGGGTGAGCTTTCGATGCTTGACGGCCAGGTACGTTCCGCGGGCGTGGTCGCTCATGAAGATTCAGAGCTCTTTATCCTTAAGAGGGAAACTCTTGACAGGTTCATGGATGAATACCCTCACATCGGGATAAAGATACTTAAGGGTATTGTCAGAACGATGTCCATTCGCCTCAGAAAGTCGGTTGAAAGAATGGCGACCATCTTCTAATGCTGAAGTGAACCATGAAGCACACAGGCCGTTTGGTACTGAGCGACGGAGCGGAAATATCAGTAATAGGCGGCGGCCCCTCCGGCACCTTCTTCTCCATCTTTGCCCTCAAAATGGCAAAGATGATCGACAAAAAAATAAAGGTCACGATCTTTGACCCCAAGGACTTCACCAAAAGCGGGCCTGCCGGGTGCAACAGGTGTGGCGGCGTAATTTCTGAACTGCTTGTTCAGACGCTGGCTGTCGAAGGCATAAACCTTCCGGATACCGTTATCCAGAGAGGCATTAGTTCTTATATGCTTCATACCGCGAAAGGAAGCGTCAAGATAGCAAGCCCCTCTTTTGAAAAGAGCATCGCTACCGTAAAACGGGGCGAATTTCGCAAGAATGCCGAAGAGCCGCATAAGGAAAGTTTCGATCATTTCCTGCTTCGGGAGGCGGTGAAGCTCGGGGCATGCCACGAACCTGTCCGCATTGACCGTATAGGATATGACAACGGCAGGCCTTTGCTCTATTCAAAAGATAAGATTGTCCATAAGTCAGATCTTGTTGTGGGTTCTTTCGGAGTCAATTCAACCGGCGCCGGCATGTTTGAGGCTTTGGGCTTTGGCTATAAAAAGCCCGGGACAATAATAACGGCCATCGCTGAACTTGATCTGGGCGAAGACCGCGTATCCGAATTCTTCGGAAATTCAATTCATATATTCCTCCTGCCTCTGAAGGGCGTTAAATTTGCGGCTATGGTCCCGAAAGGGGGGCATGTCACCGTCTGCATTCTTGGGAAAAAGACAGATTCTGACACAGTCGATGCCTTTCTTAATCATGAGATCGTCAGGAAGGTATTGCCGGAAGGCTCTTTCTCTGGGCCGGCGTGCAGGTGCCTTCCGAGGATGAGCGTGAGCGCCCCGAAAGCGCCTTTTACTGACAGAGTCGTAATCTGCGGCGATGCCGGCTCGACAAGGCTCTTTAAAGACGGCATCGGGGCTGCTTATGTAATGGGAAAGGCGGCTGCCAAGACCGCTGTTTTTGAAGGGATAGGCAGGGATGATTTTAAAGCCGGCTATGAACCGGTATACAATGAAATAAAGACTGATAATTATTTCGGCAGGTACCTTTTCGGTATAACGGACCTTTACAAAAAATATGGAATTATGACAAGCGGGATGGTCGCGGTTGTTGAGGACGAGCAGAATGACTCCCGCAGTCCTAAAATATTAAGCTCCATACTCTGGAATATGTTTACGGGGAATGAGAGGTACAAGGATATCTTCAAAACGGCTGTCAGCCTGCCGATGCATCTTGACCTGTGGAAGGAGTTTGCAAGGGGTATTTTCAGGAGGGGGGTATGAACTATTCGGATATTGGAAAAAAATATTCTGACGGAGAGGTGATATTCAGGGAGGGCGAAGAGGGGGAGAATATGTTCGTCATCCAGTCGGGCAAGGTGAGGATAACCAAAAGGACAGAAAGAGAAGATCTCCATATAGCAACTCTCGGGGAAGGCGAGATCTTCGGAGAGATGGCGCTGTTTGATAAACTTCCGAGGTCTGCCAACGCATCTGCCGAAGGCGAAGCGAGGGTTTTGTGCATAGACAAAAAGAAGTTTTTCTCATCAGCGAGCAGGGACCCTTCGCTGGTCTTTAAGCTTCTTGAGACGATAAGCATGAGGCTCAGGAGGCTGGATGAAGAGTTTGCCAAGCTCAAAAAGAGCAGGCATGAGATATTGAAGGCGTTCATGGATGTTGACGAAACATGCAGGCTGATACTTGACGAGGCAAGAAACATAATTACGGCGGATAACGGCTCCATAATGCTTTTTGACAGAGCGCGCGACAGCCTAATCATAAAATCGGCATTCGGCGAAAATCCTCCCGAAAAAATGGAGTTTTCCCGCGGCGAAGGGATTGCTGGGGATGTCCTTAAGACGGGGAAGGCGGAGCTTGTGAATAATGTTTCAATAGATTCGAGGTTCTTAACAGGCGAAGCCGAGATATATTCGATGCTTTGCGTCCCGCTGAAATCCCCAAAAAGCGTTTTTGGCGTCATAAACCTGAGCAACGGTTCCGAGAAGATGTTTACTGTTGAGAATCTAAGGATTCTTCATACTCTCGCGGTATACGCGTCAATCGCCATATTGAACGCGGTAAGCTTCAGCAGGCTGAACAGCGCTACTGAGGACGTGCTTGTGCATGCTTCCATCTTTGATATCTGATTTATTTTTTTAATTTTTGTATTTTTTATAATTCAGCTTGACAAATATCATTAATTCCCTGAAAATATAGTAAATTTTTTAATGTCATATAAGTATAATCTCTGTTTTTATCTTAATTGTAATTAAGACCAAGGTTATTTATAAATCCATTAAACCCAAGGAGGACTCATGAGATATTCAAGGGCGTTATTAGTCTTATCAGTGATTTCAGCCATTCTCTTGTCTGTGTCAGCAACCCTTTATGCTGACGACGGCCTTTTGGCAAAAGGAATTGCCGAGTACAACCAGGAAAATTATGAAGAGGCTCTCGTTATACTCAAAGAGGCGAGACAGAAGTCTCCGGCTTCTTCTTCGGCCGCATACTATCTTGGGCTCGTATATGAAAAAATGGGGCAAAATACTGAGGCGGTCCAGCAGTTGAAAGCGGCTGTAACCTTAAAACCGGTTGAAAAAAAGGCATATGGGGAACTCGTTGAAATTTCATACGGCCTAAACAACGCCGGCGACGCAAAGAGTTTTTACGCGAAGGCTGAAGCAGACGGGGTGAGCCCTTCTGAACTGGCAATTATGAAGGGGCTTATTTTTTTAATGGATGATAAAAAGAGCGACGCCATCGCCGCCTTCAACAATGCAAAAGAGATTGACAGTTCATTAACGCAGAAGGCTGACTTTTATATAGGAGTTGCAAATTCCAAAGATGAAATTACAGCCATGCGGAACGGGGCTGGATTATGGGACTTTACGGTTGGCGCCGCGGTTCAGTATGACGACAATGTCGTTGCCAACCCTTCAACACAAATTCCCGGTGTTGAGTCTATTTCAGGGGAAGAGGATATAAGCTTGATAGCAATGTTCGATGCCAGGTACAGAAGGCAGCTGCAAAATTCATGGTTTTTAAATGCCGGCTACAGGATATATTCCAATAATTACGGTGATACCCGTTCATATAATCTTCTTGTTCAGAAGCTGTCGGTCGAACCCCGCTACAAAGACTTCTCCTTCCCTTTTGAATTTCAGCATATATTTCTCGATAATGATGAATACGCTTATCTCGCTTCCATCCGTCCAACTGTTAATTTTCAATTGGACGAAGGCAATATAAGCGAGTTTTCCATCGGGTATCTGCACAGGAATATGCTGGGGCATATTGATGATAATGATGATGACAGGGACGGCGATGTATACAGCGCAGGAATAGGCTATCTTCACCCCACCTTTGACGGTCAAGGGGTTGTCAAAGCAGGTTATGAACTTTCTAAAGATGTTGCTGAAGGCGTGAACTGGAATAATATCGGCAACAGATTTGATATAGCAGCGCTCATTCCGGTAGCAGATGATGTCAGGCTCAACCTTGCATGCGAGGTTTTTCTCCAGAGATACGAGAAAGTCAATGACGTAAAGAGAAGGGACAGGACTTATAACGGGTCTGCGAACGTGAAGTGGAAAATAAACAGGGGTGTGACCATGAATTTTCAGTACGCGCACACAACGGCAGATTCAAGCGTTTCGGTTTATGATTATACACGCAATACATATACCACAGCTGTTGAATATACATTTTAACGGGAGGAAAAATGAGACAGGGGCATTTAAATAAAAAAGATATGGGATTTTACGGGAAGCATATAATGATGTTTCTGGTTTTGTTGTTATTTATTTCTCCCTGCCTCGAGATGGCAGCGGCTTCAGAGGCTGTCGGCAAGTTCACTGCTGTTGAGGGCAAGGTTGACGTCTTAAGCGGAGGCAGTCTGCCTGCCAGGCCGGCCGTGGTCGGCGATGATGTTTACCTGAAAGATGCCGTAAGAACAAAGAGCGGCTCGTCTGCCAGGATATTATTTAATGACGGCAATGTATTAACCATCGAGCAGAGGAGCAGAATCGACATAAGCGAGTATTTCACCGGCGGTTCAAGCAAAGGGATCATTAAACTTTCAAGAGGCAGGGTGAATGCCGATGTCAGAAAAGATGTTCTAAAGGACACAGGCGGAGAGGCGAAGAAATTCGAGATACATACCCCGACCGCTGTCGCGGGAGTAAGAGGGACCTGCTACGCGGTTTCTCATGTGAACAATATTTCATATGTCATTTCATTTGATCGGACCACCTGCCCCGATCCGGGAACAGTCTATGTCTTCCGCATCGGTGATGAAGAGCATACATTTAACGTTCTTCCGGGAACTGAGCGTCCTGTTTTTCCTGGCACGACCATATATATTCCGCTTGACCTGAGAAACCTGAACTTTAAACCCGGCCACGGCTCCGGCGAAGTGCCGGTTCCCTTCCTTTTCCCAGGCGGCATGCAGGGAGATTTTGAATTGATTGATAAGGACCCGCTTCCGCCCGGTTCAGAGGAGTAATGATTGGTAAATATATGCGCTTTCAGACAGGAAAATTTAATGTTTTTTAATATAAACATAGGGAGATCATTATGAAAAGGGAAAAGTTTTATAAGTTGTTCTTTATGAAGACTTTTATTTTGCCGATCATTGCATTGGCGGTATTGTTTGGCACCGCCCTTCCTGCTTTTTCCGTGCCGCCTGTTGTAAAAACCGTGCCGTGGGTCGCCACCAATTCTCTGATCCCTCATTCAACATGGGACGGCAAGCAGATAACCCTGAAAGGAACATCAGACTCAGAGGGTGCTAACTTTACATACACATGGGATTTCGGAGATGGATCAGCTGTCGCAACCGGTACAGTAACTAACAAATACATCATTGAGGCAACTCACACATACACCGGAAATCCCGGCGATATCTTTACCGCGAGACTGACTGTTCAGAATGCCACCACATCTGAGTCTGCGAGCAAGACTTATTTTGTCCAGATATTGGACAATATACTTGACACGCAGATAAATGTAGCCATAGATGAAGGGCTTTGGCGGCTTCATAAAACAATGACTCGCACAACTGTTTCTTCGCTGGACGCAGGCCATTGGGAATCATGCAGTTATAACTGTACAAGCTGGGCGGTAATAACTCCTGCCAATGTGACAGCGTTTCTTGTCAACGGGCATCTTGAGACGAGCCCTGACAGCAACCCTTATAAAGAGACTGTTCAGCGCGCCATGCGCTGGGTCTTTAACAAGCTTACCACTGTTGCAATCGGCAGCCATACATTTCCGGCTCCTATCAACACAGTTAGCCCCGACAGCAACGGAAACGGGTTAGGGGTACAGGTAAACGGCTCGGATACGGCGTATCAGGGCGGCATGTTTATGGATGCCATAGTTGCTACCGGCACTCCCGCCGCTGTTACCACGACAGGGCCTGCAGGGATTGTGGGCAGGACATATCTGGATGTTCTGCAGGACATGGCTGATGCCTATGCATGGGGCCAGAGTTATTCAGGCACCTACTATGGCGGATGGTATTATAATTTATCAGGTAACAGTGGTAATAGTGATAATTCTGCTAACCAGTGGGCCGCCATAGGCCTGATAGCCGCAAGGGAGATGAGTGCCACTGTTCCGGCATGGGTCAATACCGCAAATAGAAATTCCATAGATAGAACACAGAGCACAAGCACAGGCTTTTTTGGATATACAAACAGTACTGGTTACATATGGGGCCCATATGCCACTACTCCTTCCGGGATGGTTCAGATGTCTTTTGACGGTATTGGACGAGGTGATGCGAGATGGGATAGGTCTGAGAATGCAATTAGATCCAATTTTTGTAATACGGGCGGGATATCTAACGCGATCCGTGAGTATTATTACGGTTTGTTCTCATTCACCAAATCTATGCTTCTTCATGACGCAAATGGCGACGGCACACCTGAACCGATAACTACATTAGTTAACTGGCCGGGCGGTGGTAATCCAATTGACTGGTATTCGGCAGAGGATACTGATGGTCCCGGCCCGTTGTGCAACGGTGTTGCCAAGACCTTGGTAAACAGCCAGCAGGCTGGCGGGTATTGGCAAGGACATGGCCAAGGCGGTTATGATCAAACTTATTTTGAAACCGCATGGGCGATAATCATGCTTAACCGCACAGTATTTTCATCAGGCGTTCCTGTAGCGGTTGCTACATCAACACCTAACCCGGGTGTGGCACTGGGGATCATTACCCTGGACGGCTCAGGGTCATTTCATCAGGACCCTGAAAAGATGATAGTTCAATGGGATTGGGATATTGACAATGACGGCCAGCATGATGACGCTTCAGGCATCACAGCCACTAATATCTTCCCTTCTATCGGCAATTATCCCGTGGGGCTTAAGGTTACGGATGATGTCGGGGGGACTGATACTACTATAGTCATTGTCCAGATCAAAGACCCGCCTCTCGGCCCGACGGCTGAGGCAGGAGGCCCATATCAGTTATGCGGTAATCAGAAGCCGTGGATTCTTGACGGCAGCGGTTCTATAAATCCTGATGAAGGAATGAAACAAACAAGTTGCCCGTCATGTCCCGGCGACACCATCGGAGAGTATGCGTGGGACCTTGATAATGACGGCCAGTTTGACGACGCGTTTGGCGTCATGCCGGATGTTACCTCTTTCTTTACCACTCAGGGGCCTGGTGAATACCTCATACAACTCAGAGTGACTGACACGAACGACCTTTCCTTCCCTGCAAGCTGTGAGGGGGTCGGCGGGGATTGTAAGTTCAGGGATACAGACACGGCGCAGGTATTTCCATGCACCCTCTGGATCGTGAATGAAGACCTGCCCTCGGCGCCAGTCGGCAGCGATTATATAACCACAGTGACCGCGGATGGAGGTGTATGGCCGTATAACTGGACCATTATCGACAAAACACCTTCAGAAGCGCTTACCGAGTATCCTGAATTTGCTGATGACCCGGATAAACTTCAGGACATTCTTGACCGGCTTACAATAAGCACCAATCCGGATAATACAGGCCGTCTGTCCTGGGATAATCTCCCGCGCATACCTGAAAATCCCGATCCTTCAGATCCTATCTATTATATTGACTTCACCATAAGGGTTACGGATGGGCCTCGCGTCGCTACGGCGGTATTCAGATATACCGATCCTGAAACTGAGATGAGCGCCCCGGGCGCAGCAGGCGGCGGTGGAGGAGGCTGTTTCATAGCAACTGCCGCTTACGGCAGCTATCTCGACCCGCATGTCTATGTACTTAAGAGGTTCAGGGATAAATACCTCCTTACGAACAAAGTCGGGGATATGTTTGTAAAGACTTATTACAGATTTTCGCCGCCGATGGCTGAATACATATCGAAACATGAGTCACTCAGGTTTGTCTCTCGTATAGCCTTAACGCCTGTTGTTTACGGAGTGAAATATCCTGCGGCAGCGTTGCTGGTGTTTGGAATTACAGTTGCGGCGGCGGGTTATGGAGTGAGGAAGAGAAGAAGGAAGTAAAGAATACAGTTGTTAAAAAGCCCCTTTGCCAATCGGCAAAGGGGCTTTTTTTTTACTTCAGATAAAAGTCAAAGTCGCACTCAAGCTGCATGTATGTGCATCGGTGGCAGACAAAATCATTCGGGAACGCAAGGCCGTATTTTTTCCTCAGCCCTGCCTGTGAGGCATTAAGTCTAATGAAATAATCAAGAACCGAATCAAGCGGAAATTTTTTTGCGGAGGCAGACGTGAACGGCCATTGTATCGAATATAGCGGAAGTATCCCGTGCCTGAGAAGCCATTCCGCACCGTTTACGCATGATTGCAGGGCTTCATCGGTATTTCCGAACCCTTTCTCGATATTGAACTCTATCCCCGCGACAAAGGCGGACATCACGTTTCCCCGCCCGAATATCTCAACCGCGTCAGTCAGCCCTTTTAACCATTGTTCCCTTCCGGTGAAATGCGCCTTGCCGGGGCATGCCCTTTTCCAGATGTCCTCATCCCATACTTCAAGATTGAAGCAGGCGCCCGTAACGCCCGCGTCTCTCAGCCTGAGTAATGCGTCTCGTTTAAGTGACGAGGAACCGCAGCATACAGGGATATTTGACTTGTTCACTTTCTGAAGCGCCTCGGCAAGCTGTAAATAACGCCTCCCCTCTTCATCGATATCAGTCATTGAGCCGCCGACGAGATAGAAATGTTTAATTGCCGGCGACGCCTCCGCGCATACTTCCATAAGCCTGTTCAGGTGTTCGCTGCTGATATCGCCTATTCCTGATTTCTGGCCAAGTATCTTTGTGCGCTTGTCAGGCACGCCGTAGTGGCAGAATTTGCACCGGTAGTTCTCCCCTGTCTGCTCATTTGTATAAAGAAAATATTCGCATCCCGGAGTCGGGTTTAAAATAAGCATGTCGCAGTGCTGCGTGGCTCCGGCCTGAACCATCGGGGTTCCGTCACTTGTGTTTTTCTTATGCCAAAGAGGTTTTTTTTGAAAATCAATTGTTGTGATCTTCTCATCCTGTTCCATAAGCGCGTAGCCGTCAATATCTCTGACGATGTTGTAAGGGCTATTGCCGTTGCCGAGGATCCTCACAAGGCCTCCGCCTTCAAGAATTATCAGGTATGGGATATTGACGCTATCTTTGCCTGTGGGATTCTCTTCGCCTTCCTGAAAACGGTATGGGTGCCAATTCGGAATTGCCCACGCGCCGGCTTCGCCCAATTCAGGCGTGTATCTCACGCCGTTAAAAAGAAGTTCGGCCTTGATAAGAACGGGAAGCGGGACATCAGGGTATTTATTTTGCAGATGCCTGATCCTTGATTCTTTCACTTTTGTCCCATATTTTTAAAGTAGGCGGTGGGTTCAACAGGGATGACTTCGATGTTGACATACTTTTCAAAAGGGGCTTTAAGGGCGTTGATCTTCTCTATTGAATCAGCTTCGAGGATCGCAAAATTTTTCGTCCAGTCAAGCGCGGCATAATCTCCGACGAGGCGCACTCCGGCAGGTATGTTGTCATAAAAACCGTTCATCATGCCTGCGAGCGTTTTATAATCGTCTTCAGTAAGCCCGCTTTTTGTCTGATTGATAAGAATAAACAGCATATATAAGATCCTTTATTTATCTTTCTTCAGTGACTTGATTTTCAGTATAATTTTCGTGCCGACAGGCGGAGCGGCCTTTTTATTTACCACGAGCATCCCGTACGGCACAAGCCCCGCATCAGCCGCGGAATCAATGATCGCGGCGGGGTCATGCACAAACCCTATGAGAACCCCGTCTCTCTGCGCTACATACTGCCCGTCTTCCAGTACTGTCGAACCTGTATAAACCCAGCGCATGGAGGAGAGAGCGGCCTTTTTGCCTGCGTCATAGATCAATTCTTCGGCGCGGAGGCTCTTCTTCTTCCCGCCGGCTTCCCATTCCACCCATATCTCAACCTCATCTCCTTCGGGGGAAGCAGGGTCAAAATGAAATTTAGCCGCCTTGCCCTTTTTCTGGTCAAGCCCTATGAGAATCAATGAAAGATTGAACTCATACGCGTTTGCGTCCATCTCAAATATAGTTTCATATAACTTATGCCCGCCTTTTATGGACGCGATATATTCTATCGTTCCGTCGTTCATATGCAAGACGCCCGGCACGGTCACCTCTTTATTTTCAGTATCCGCAATGATGCGGCCTATCCTGTATTTCCCGTTTCCGAGAGATTCGGCGCTTTGTATCTGCATCTTCTCGTCGATCGGCGGGCTCTGAGGAATTTTATTGACCTCTGCCTCTTTTTCCGCGGAAACATACGTAAGAAACAAAAACATCGAAAGAGCGAAAAGCAGTGCTGATGATACGGTTTTTTTCATGGTTTAACTCCTTGTATGACAGTATGCGGCATCGGAGGCGGCAAGGGCGTGCCCGTAATATCCCTGAATCCTGCCTCTGTCAGCCACTTGATAACTTCCGAAACGGAATGCACCGTGCCGAACTCGCTCGTGAGCATCATGTTCACTCCAAAGAGCATGACAAACGGCGGGCCGTCTTTCTTCTCATTGCAGAAGACATCATTCACAGCAAAAAGCCCTCCGGGTTCGAGCGACTGAAACGCCTTTGCTGTGAGCATGCGGCAGGTCTCAGGAGTTTCCCTATGAAATATTCCTGAATTCAGCACGCAGTCATTTCCTTCGGGGTATGGGGTTTTCGTGTAATCTCCAGGAATCGCACAGACCCTCTCTTCCATTTTAAATTCTTTAATAATATCACCGGCTATGGCAACGACGCCGGGAAGGTCCATAACTGTTGAAGTCAGTTCAGGGTTCTTCTGAGCGAAGAGGATTGAATATGTCGCAGGCCCGCCGCCGACGTCAAGAAGTTTCTTTCTTCCTGTGAGGTCTATCTTTGCAATCAAAGACCTTCCTACTCCAAGGGCGCGGTTATGCATCCCCAAAACAAAGTGCCTCGTCTTCTCAGGGTCATCTCCAAGTATGGTGTCAGGCCTTAACGCGGGTTTCCCTGACCTTAGAGTCTCTTCGAGCTTGCCCCATACGGGATAAAGGTCATCGCTGTACTTAAAAGCTTCTCCGAGGTACGCGGGGCTTCCCTTTACAAGAAATGTTTCAGAGAGCGCTGAATTTTTGTATCTGCCGTCCTTTTTATCAAGAAGGCCGAGCGAGACGCATGCGTTCAGAAACAAACCGGTATGATGGGTTTCTGTGCCGAGTTCGCTTGCGATTTCCGATGCGTTTTTTTCATTTCTGCCGATTACGGAGAAAAGATTAAGCCTGTTTGCTGTAAGAAATAAGGACGAATCCCAGTAAGCGGTGGCAAGTTTGAACAGAGGCGAAGGGTTTATGTTCATATCAATAAAATTTCTCTCGGGCCTGACGGCGATCCCAGTATCTCGGGCGCATTATATTATTTACTATTTAATGGAATGATTCAAGGACTTCCTCTGTACCGCTACATCGGCAAGGAATAAAATAACAGCGAGTATAAATAAATACGGCCGGACAGGCACAAATCGTTCCGCCTTCTTCTCAGCATTATTAATAAGCGGTTCTTGACCCTTCAGTATCCTCCCCTCTGTATGAGAGGCGATATTCTCCATCAATTTATCGTTTCTCTCAAGTGTGAGGTATTCCTCTTTATCGCTTATTATGAAGTGTCCTTTTGAGAGGGCGGCAATCTCTCCGTTGAGCGCTTCAGTAATGACTGCCGTATATTTTCCCGGAGCAAGGTTGTCAAAAGTCCCTGTATATTGACCGTTAGCAGAGCGGAAGAGTTTAGCTTCAAGCGTTTCGCCGTCGGAAGATAAGATCTTCGCGGATATCTTCATCGGCATATTCCCGGAAACGTCACGCAGAATTTCAACATGGTTTCCCCGTACGCGAAATAGCGGGATATCCTTTTGCCATGTTCCGTAGATCATGCTTCTCTTTGCCATCTGAAGAAGCAATCTGCCGAAACCTTCCCATCGGAGCCAGTCCCTTGACCACCGTAAACCGTCATCGCCTGTGAAGACGACAGCCCTGCCCAATCCGTAATTCCAGAACCCCACAACAGGGTCTCCCAGATGCGACACGACGGGAACCACTGATCCCTTTTTTGGCGATGTGGCCATATATCCGTTCATCTTCGGCATATTATGAGGCATGCCGCTCAATATTACATCAGGCTCTTTTAAACGGGGCGTGAAATCTTTTTCAATCAGCAGCGGCCTCGAAGCCGCCGCGGCATCAATCTGAAATATCTTTGAAAGCTCGCTGAGGTCATCTTCCGCCTGAAAGAACCTTCCCTCGCCCATCCGCGCGATATCCTTCATGAGCGTTATATCGCTCTCTCTTCCGGCGGCAACGGCTGAAATTGTGATCTCTTTCTCCCGCATCTCTCCGAGCAGTTTTGAAAAATCCCTTTCACGCGTCCTGCCGTCAGAGAGGAGTATGACATGCTTATGAGAGGCGTCAGATCTTTTTAACCAGTCATAAGCCTGCGCCATGGCAGGGTAGAGGTCAGTGCTTCCCCTCGGCGTGACGGCTTGGATTTTATTTATGATCTCATCTTTGCTCTTAATTGAGCCCGGGCCTGCTATCACATGAGATTCGCTGTCAAAGGCGATAATGCCGATCGTATCTTCGTCGCCGGACATATCAATAATCGACTGCATGGCATCGGCGGCAAGCTCTATCCCGGGGCCTCCCCCGCCTTCAGACATGCTCCCTGATTTATCCATGATAAAAACAAGGTCAAGGGACGACGGGCGCTCTCCCTTAGAAGGTATCAGGCTGAAAGGCAAAGCTGATTCTATCGGAGTGCCGGCAAATCCCTCCGCGCCGAGGCTCTTATCCCCTCCAATCAGAAGAATGCCGGTGCCGATGTCATGAACCGCGCCGGATAACGCCTTCATCTGCTCCCGTGATAGGAGGAGGGAGGGGATATTGTCGAGGATAACCGTGTCGTACGAAATATATTTTTTTACATCCGCAGGCATAAGCCCTGAGGGCATGTACACGGCATCAATGTTATTTTTCGTCAAAATATTTCCGAGATGCTTCCTTGAAGCGTTATCAGATGAAGGATCGGTAATAATCAAGACCGTTGGCTTGCCTGCCGCGAAGATGACAGCCTCGGCGCTGTTGTTTATGAAGATGCCGTCTTTCTTTGCGCTGAGACTGACGGAGATATCATGAAAACCGCCCTTATCAATAACCAAAGGGAAGCTATGCCGCTGGTTTCCCGGAAGAATGCCGAGTTCGCTTTTAATGATTTTTTCTTCTCCGTCAACAGATACAGTGAAATGGCCTTCCGTCACGGTATTGCTCCTTACAAGAACTTCGACAATGAACGGGCTTCCGGCCCTTACTTTTTGAGGCGCGTGAACCGATTCAATGATCACTTCATCGTGGCTGACTCCTCCGACAGGCAGTATATCCACTGTAATTCCCATTGCCTTTAATTCATAAAAGAGCTTCGATGCGTCGCCCATGTTCTCATTCCCGTCTGTGATAAGCACCAGCCTCTTCTGAAATCCTTCGGGAAATAATTTAGAAGCGGCCAGTAAAGCATTTTCTATGTCAGTAAATCCTGCCCCTGCTTCACGCGATCCGCTCCATCGGGATAATTTTGCGAGCAGTTCCTCCCGCGTAAGCTCTGAAGGCGGGATGACAAGCCTTGCTCTTTCTCTGAACTGAAGCATGCCGATGCGGTCGTCATCTCTCTTCTCTTTTATTTTTGACGCGATATAATTTTTTATGGTTTCCATTGCGTTTGCATTCACGCTTTGAGAAACATCCACGGCAAAGAGAACGCATTGATTATCTGTCCGCGTCAATAACATCGGCTCTGAAAGCCCTGTTAGGATGAGGCATATGACAACCGTTTTAAGCAGTGGTTTATGCCGCGCTTTTCTCATCTCGAAAAGCCATATTGTTACAGCCGCTAAGGCGGCTATGATGAGATATGCCGGAGAATTGAATTTAATAAATTCCATATTCAGCTCAGAATCCTCTCTCTTATCCTCATTTCCGCAAGTAGCAACATAACCGCCAGTATCCCGAATATCTTCCACATCGCGGGGAAAGATATCAGTGAAGCGTTGTCAGTTTTCACGGTTTCCGCGGCATGCTTGAATTCCGCGGGTTTTATATCTGACTCCGCGGGCGGGATATTCACAGCGAACTTTATCTCTCTGCCTCCATGCATAATACTGTAAATACCGGCAATGGATGTATCGCTAAATACAAGAACGCCGTTTTCTGTCTCAGTATTTCTCTCTCTTCCGTCAGGATATTTAACAAGTGCTTTACCTTTTCGGACAGGAAGATGGAGAGAGAAGGAATCACCACTGCTGATATTGCAGTTAACATCATCTGATTGAAGCCGGTTAAGAAGGTTTGTGAAGAATACCGGGAAGTTTACGCTCTTTGGAAAATTTGAATCCTTGATATCAAAGCCGAATATAACCCGTTCTTTGCCATCGCGTTTTGAAATAATGATCAGGGGGGATTCGGAAGAGCCTAAAAGCTCCAGCCCTTCAAACGACACGGCCTTTCTCGCCTTCCGTATCCTGATGTCGGAAAAATCCGTGTAGCTCATTACAGGGTGTTCTTTTAATGAATGCATATCTTCCGGCATAAAAAGTTCGTCCGCCCATGAAATGCCGTAAATATCTCTTTCAGGATTGATGTATATTGAAGCCCTGCTTATCTCGGCAGAAGGTGCGTAATTATCATAGATGCCGATGTCGTACCGCATACCGCTGTTTGACTTAATATTCATTTCATATGTCTCAGGGCTGATGAGAGTCAGATGATAATTTTCAAGCCGTTCGAGAAGCTTGTTCAAATAAAAGTTTTCGTTGGTCACCAACAGCACCGAAGAATACGCCGGTGCAGGCATAACGGCATATCTGTAATTATCTGACATCAAGGCATCCTCATGGTTCAGCCTTGCCGCGATATTTTCCGCAAATGCGGGTAACCGGTCGAAGGCCATATTCTTCTCTTCCCCGGCAGGGAGTTTAATCCGCTGTGCGTCAATAACCTTGCCGTCAGAGAGGATGTCAACTGTTGAGATTACATCTTGTTGGCCGAAATTTTTCAGAGATACTTCAGCCAGCGTGTATGCACCATTCTCTCCGCGATGTATCTCAAGCGAAAGTACTCCGGCATTTTCTCCGTTGCCTCCAACTTGAATAAAGAACAGGTTAGGCGTCTCATCAATGAGAGATGAAAGTCCTTCAAAAGCCCCGTCACTGAAGAGATAGATACGGCCGTTCTCTTTTATGTACGGCTTTATCATGAGTAGAGCATCTTCAATATCTGCCGCCGTATCCTGAGGCTCAATCCTTTTGAGGGCATTTATTATTTCATCCCTGTTAACGCTGTATGGAAGGATCTGCCTTGCGGTTATTCCGGCTGATATGATCATCACTTCCGCGCTTTCATTTTTTTTAAATATGGATAATGCCTTTTTCTTTGCGAGTTCAATACGGCTTTCCCCATTCTCCAGCGCCTTCATGCTTGCGGATATGTCAATGATGAATATTGCTCTTTGACCGGCTGCGGATGATTTCCGGAGGCCGGATTGCAGCAAAGCCGCAAGCAGAAGGATTAGGATTGCCGCATGAAGGTAAAAGAGTTTGTCCCTGAAAAATCTTTTCAATAACGGTTGGTCTATTGATATATGCCTTAGCCTCTGCCAGAGAAAGAGCGCCGGGACCTTTTGAGCCTTTCTCCTGACCCTCATTGAATAAATCAGGATAAGAGCGGCTGCAGATATGAGGCTGAAGATTGATATGAAGAGAGTGCTCATCGGTCAGTATGGGTATAAAAAATTGGATATTCTGTCATTTCGGCCTGCCTGCCGGCGGCAGGAATGACATCTGAAACCAACTCAGATCTGGAGCTGAAAGTATTCCATGAGGAGCCTGTCAAACTGCATATCAGTCACGGCCTGCTGATATAAAATGCCTCTTGCCCCGCAGAAATTTTTCAACCCGAGATTATAACGTTTTAAGTTATCAAGGTACACGTCCAGCCCGTCTTTATCGACATCCATATCGCTGTAAATGCCGTCTTCCATATTTTCAAGCCTCAGCTTTCCGACAACCTCAGGATTTATCTCCTCTGTGCAGAGCACCTGAATGGCATGGACCTCAAATTTTCTGAAGAGAAGATAGTTCAGCCCTCTTTCATACCCTTTTTCGTCAAAGAAGTCCGACAGGATAATAACAATGCCCGGGGTCTTCACTTTTGCGGCAAAGCTCTCGAGAGACCTGTTGAGGCCTGTGGCATTCGCAGGCGCGAAAGAAGAGAGAAAATCGAGATACGGGAAGAGCTGGTTCTTGCCCCTCCTCGGAGGGATTAACCCTTCGATGTCATCGGAAAAATATCCTGCTCCGACATGGTCCAGCATGGAGAGCCCGACATAACCGAGAGAAGCGGATAATGTGAGCGCATATTGAAGTTTGGAAGGAGAGCCGAAATCCATAGAGAGGCTCCGGTCAATCAGGATATATATGTTAATGTCTTCGTCTTCCTGAAAGAGCTTGGTGTAGAGTTTCCCCGAACGGGCGTAGAGGCCCCAGTCGATATAGCGTATGTCGTCTCCGTTATTATATTCACGGTGGTCGGCATACTCGATTCCGACACCGTAGTTTTTGCTTCTGCGGCTTCCCCCCTTTCCCCCGGCGTGTATCCGTTTCGAGAGAAAGACGAGATGTTCAAGGCGGTTTAGGAAATCTTTGTCAAAAAAGAGCCGGCGCATAATTTTTATATTACTATGAATGGGACGGCAGAGACGCTTTGATTTAATCCATTGTCCTGAGTATGGCGGATATAATCCCGTCGGTCTCCATGTTATTGGCCTCTCCCTCGAAGTTCAGAAGTATCCTGTGCCTCAGGGCGGGAAGGGCAACCTTCCGGATATCATCATAACTGAGGTTGAACCTGCCGTCTCTCAACGCAAGCACTTTTCCGCCTGATATCAACGCCTGCACTCCTCTCGGGCTCGCGCCGTAACGGATATAGTTCTTTGCCTCGGCTGATGCGTAAGGCGAGTCTGACTGCGTCGCCAGAACGAGTTTTACGGCAAACCGCTTCGCTTCCTGCGATACAAGTATGTTCTCCGCGGCCTCGCGTATCTTGAACAACTCAGTCTTGCCGCATATCTTCTGAATGGCACGGCCTACGGCCGAAGTTGAAATATCGGCTATCCTCTCAAGGTCATTGAATGACGGGTATAATATTTTGATCTTGAAGAAAAACCTGTCCAACTGAGCTTCCGGAAGCGGGAATGTGCCTTCCATCTCAATAGGGTTCTGCGTCGCGAGCATGAAGAAGGGGTCATCCAGTTTATACTCTTCTCCGCTGACGGTCACATGATGCTCCTGCATGGCCTCGAGCAGAGCGGATTGCGTCTTGGGTGTTGCGCGGTTTATCTCATCCGCCAAAACTATATTCGCGAATACAGGCCCTTTCTGAAAGGTGAATTCAGGATGCCCGCCTTCATCCCTGTGGAGTATCTTTGTACCGGTTATATCCGCCGGCATAAGGTCGGGAGTGAACTGTATCCTTGAGAAAGAGAGGTCAAGCGCTTCGGCGAGGCTCTTGACCAGAAGCGTCTTTCCGAGGCCCGGGACGCCTTCGATAAGCACGTGCCCTCCGGCTATCAGCGCCACAACCACCTGCTCTACGACATCCTCCTGCCCGACAAAGACATTGCCTATCGCGGAGATGATGCCGCTTATCTTTTTCTGAGACTCTCTGCATGCCTCTTCGATCTCTTTTTCGGATTTCATACGCAATAACCTCAAATAATTATTATCGGCCGCCGGAGACAGCGTCGAAATAGTCTTTGACTATTTTATGGTATTTTCCTGGCAATGACTCCAATGATATAACGCTGTCAGGGTATTTCAGTATAATGCTATCAGGCGGAAATTCCAAGTCTTTTGTTCGGCGCGCTTTATCTGCCTCTTTGCTTTCCGTTGAACCGTTTCCTGTTGCAGAGGCATCAGATGTCGATACGCTATTTTCTGTTCCCCCGGCCATTTCCGAAACAGCGTCAGCGCGAGACATGTTTTTCGCGAAGGAAGATTTGCCCGGTTCCCCTTCCAAAGTTCCTCTGCCCGGTTCGATATCAGCCTCGGCAATACGCCTCTTTGCGGATTCTATCGAATTAAGGATTTCATCAAGCGCATTCTCAAGCTCATCCCCGGCCATTTCTTCTGAAACAGCCGTGCTTTTATCAGAAGAGGACGTTTCTTCACTTTCGCCTTTCTCTTTCCGGTAAAGCCTCTTGACTGTTTCTGAAGCGTCAGTGAGCATCAGCAGTGCGTCATGCTTGTCGATGTCTTCAGACTGAAGCCCTTCGCCGATACTCTCAAGTTTCAGAATGAGTTCTTTATCCAACGCTTTCTCAGGGGATGAGCCTGCCTCAGCCTTGTCCGCGATTTGTTTTAACCGCTCGCCTTCTTTCAGCATGGCTGATTTCACATTAGGCGAGAGGCTGTTTATTTTTGCCCGTTCCTCTTTTGTGAAATCGTAATAATTGTAAAAAATAAGCATGCCGCACAATAAAACGGAGAGCGAAACAGCACGGTTCAATTTCAGGGGGAAGACTGTGAGAGGTTTTGCCTCTTTAATTTTTTTGAGAGAATCACGGAAGAGCAGGGCGGCATAAGGGCCTTGCTTATCCATAAAATCAACTGCCGTCGTAAGCCTCTCTTTCAGCTTAAGCGTTTTGTCAATTAATAAGGCGGCCTCTTTCAGCGATACAGGCTTGACGAGCGACAGAATAAATGAGAGGAGAGGGAATATGACAAAAACCTGAAGAGGGATATTGCGGGCATTGAATATCATCTTAAGCGCTGTCGAAAGCAATGCGAGCGCGATCGAGAGCGCAAGACCGATATTCAGGTAATCACACATGACCTGAAGGCGGCGTGCGTGCTTATACCGTTTAAGTTCCCGCATGACCATTTCAGATGTTTCGAAGCCTTGAATGTTTTTCTTCATCCTCAAAGCCCTGTCAAAAACTGAAGCTGAGAAATTTTACAGTTATCGAAGAAGGATAAGCGAGATATGACGCTGAGGCAACAAATATAAATAAATAAGCCGATGAGAGGGAATATGCAGGCTTTTTAAATAATGATGATGATAAAAAACCTGTGCCCCCGCAGAAAAATACGAAAGCCGCGGCGGAACCGAGAAGCAGCGCAAGCTCTTTCATGGAAATTCCCCCTGTGCTTAATGATAGCAGAAAGAGCGGCAATGCAATAAGGACAAGAAGCATCCAGATAAAAAAGGATATTATGAGTTTATGGAAGATAACCTTTGTAAACCCATATGGGGCGATCAGAAGAAGTTCATGCATATCTTCATCCCTCTCCCTTGTCATAAGGCGCACGGCAATCGGAGGGAATGCAAATATTATTAAAAGGAGCTGAGCCGCGAAGAGCCTGCCTGCCAAAATCCTTCCCGCGCCCTTCAGCGAATTATCGTATACTGCAGCTCTATGAAGTACGGGCATCATGGCCCCGTAAAAGATTAGGAGGTGAAGCATCGCGTAGAATATCATGAAATAATACGGAGAGCGCCCGCGGAAGAAATACCTCCATTCCCTAAGCAGTACAGGATTCATTTTTCACCTTTCTTAAATCGTTCATTCTTTTTTCTATTGATCCGCAGCTGTCCACTCCAGGATGAAAAATCTGCATAAGCCTTCCTTCGTGAAGAAGGCCTATCCTGTGCGCTATTTTATTCAGGAATGATATTGAATCCGAGGCGGCAATTACGGCCTTTTTTCTGCCCCGTTGGGTTTCTATGGAAGAGGCGAGGCTTTCAAGCCCTTTATCGCTCATCCCGTTTTCAGGTTCGTCCAGCAGAAGCACGGAAGGGTCGTGCATGACCGCCCGCGCCAATGAAACCTTCTGTTTTTCTTCTGCTGAAAGTTCATAGAGCAGAACATCTTTGAACTGCGCTAAACCCAGTTCATCTAACAGGCTGTCGAGAGAGTGAAGAAATCCGGCATTGCTTATTCCATACATTGAAAGGAAGAACCTGAGATGTTCGTTGACGGTTAATCCATTGTCAGAAACGGCTGTGCCCGGCATATACCCTATCATTGCGCGAACGGTGCCTCTATCCTTTACAACGTCGAATCCGGAAATCCTGACATCTCCGGATGATGGTTTTAAAATTGTCGCCAAAACCTTCAGAAAGGATGTCCTGCCCGCGCCTTTTAATCCGGCAATGCCGAAGACCTCGCCTTCGCGCACAGTGAGGTCGAACCCGTCAAGGACGGGTTTGTTATTTAATGTCAGGTTTAATTGCGAGACAGAGATCATAATGTTACATATGATAGAGAAGATATGTTTCCTCTCTATCTACACTCAATCCGTTTTCAAGGGATTTAAGAAGCGGCTTTTCCCATATTCCAGCAATCTTCATTCCATGTGAGGCCGAGCCTTCTTCATCGCTCCGAATATATTCTCGTATCCACAGCCTGCCTTCAGGATAAATGAAGCCGTTGTCTTTTTCATATAAGATGTTCACTGATATCTTCTGCCCCGGCTCAATCTGCGGCAAAGAGAAGAATCTGCCGTTCATCAATATGAAAACGTTTTTCAAACGATGCGCTGAAAGATTTTCTATCGAGCCGTTAATCCCTTCAGGGGAGATATTTAAATCCGCGTTCAGGGGGGCATTAATATTTTCAAACCTCTCCCATATGACATCTCTATGTCCGAGCATCATCATATCTGAGGTTATCTTTTGAGTATTGCCTGTTTCGGAAATTTTTATTATGTCTTTGCCGTTATTATCAGCAGGATAAATAAAGCCTCCCTCAAATTCAGCGCTCATAGCGGCATTTGTTACAGATAACAGATTAAGCCTTGATTGTATAAACGCGTCTTTATCATTTCTGATGTTTACTACGCTGACGCCGCGCGCGCGGTTCCTGCCGTTCAGCATGCCCATAGAGGCGAGTGAAGTTATTACGACAAGTATGCTCAATAAAGGCCAAAGAAATTTTCTGAATTTTTTATTACAGGCGAATCCGGCAACCGCAAGTAAAATAAGGTAAGCAGTATTCCACTTCATAACATTGCGGAAAAGCTTGCCCCTCTCTTCAGCGGAACTGCCTGCTGGAATATGCATCGCTCTTTTTTTGCCGTCATGAGATATCCGCAAGCCGTCATGAGGCATGGCATAAGGGAGTATCTCCTGAAAAAATTTCTGCCTGTATATCTCAGGATATCTGCTCTCGCCTATATACAAAGAGCCTCCTGAGAGGGCATATTCTTTAAGAGCTTTTAATTGGGGCGCTGTCATAAGCTCAACAGCGTCAGCATCGAGCAATACATAATCAGCGCCCTCATACCCCTTCCAGATGTCCCAGAGTTCCTGAGGGGAAATTTTTGAAACAGCATCTTCTGCATTGAAGGCTGAATCAGATGAGATATCCCTATCTTTGGCAATGTTGATAGCAAGCCTTTTTTTACTTATAAATTGGGAGGTTTTGACCTCTTTGTTAAAGGTAACTCCATCCCTGCCGATAAACCTCATCATCAGGCCGCTGCCTGCAGCCGGATATGCGATAATCCATTTCTCATATCCTGAATGCGGCTCTAACCGCACAGCAATGCCGTATTCCATCAAACCGCCGGTTATCCTGATGTCTCCTTCAACCGGATTGCCTTCGGTGTTCTCAATGGTGAGCTTTAAAGGGACTCCTCTTCCTTTCACATACAGTCCGTTTAGAGCAGGTGTTATAGATATGTCAGAAGTGGAGAGCGCGTTAACATTTGCAGAGCAGAGGAGGGATAGTATCTGAAGGACCATCATGAAGAAAACAGCCCTTCCGGCATTAAGAATAAAGGGATGGTTCATTTATTATCTTCTGTCATATTCGGTCTCGAGAGCGAGAATGGCATGCGCGGTTGCAAGGTCTTTGTTCCCTTCCCAGTACTCAGTGTCCTGAGTATTGACCCAGAACCCTTCCTTGTCCTGAAGGCTCATCAGTTTCTCCGCGAGTTCAAGATACCAGTCATGTTTGACTCCGTCTTTTGTCGTTATGTATTTTTCACCGTAAAGGGAGAGGGCTTTGGAAAATGTGTCGTAGTAGAAATAAAGCGCTTTAACCCCGAAATTGATATTCTCATTCAGGTTATAGTTCTTCTGCACCCAGTCGAACGCGGCCTTCACTCTGGGGTCGTCTTTTGGAACATCTGCAAATATCAGGCCCTTCATCCCTGAAAATGTCATGCTGCCGTACGATACGTAATCGGGGACGAAAGTCTGCTTTGGAGAATAGATGAAACCGCCGTCATCTTTTACCCATGCCTGGTCATTTGATTCGCTCCTGTTCTGGCACCTGTTAATAAATGTTATCGCCTTCTCCCACACAGGGCTGTCCTTCGGAAGCCCGGATTCCTTCAATGCCTCGAGAGCGTACTGAAGGTTTGCGAGGTCAGGCCGCTCGTCGCCGCCGTAGCCTATGCCTCCGAAATACTTGTCTTCAGGCTTGTACCCTTCTTCTTCATCAGACTGAATACGGACAAGATAGTCCTGCGCCTTCTTTATCACATCCGCGTATTTCGGATTCTTTGTCGCTGAAAGCGCGAGCAGTGCGAGCATCGTGTTGTATGACGACGGAGGGTCTTTATAGATGGAGCCGTCTTCTTTTACATTTGAGAGGATAAACTTTATGCCGTCTCTTACAAAGGGGTCGTCTTCTTCATTGTATGCTCTCGGGCTCTTCATATAAGCAATGACAACAAGCGAGGTGACGCCGACATTGTCGCTCCATGAGCCGTTCTTCTGCTGATTGGCGCGGAGCCAGTGCATCGCGTTGTCAATGGATTTCTTAACTCTGGGTTTCAGGTCATTATCAGACCCGAAGGACGGCGCGGCCGCAAACATAAAGAAGAATAAGGAGATGATGCTGATGACGGTTTTACACGAATGAATTCTGTTGCGCATTACTCCCCCCGGTTTTTTTTGTGATTTATTCTGAATATTTCAAAAGAAGTTTGTCAAGGCGCGGGTTGTTTTTTCTTCCTCAATAACACCATCTTTATAACAAATAAACAAAGAGACATAATTCCGTAAAACAGCCAGTAATGGAAAGGGGCGGGATAGCGGAACTGGTAGGCGCTTATGTTGCTTAAATAATAGAGCGGGTCTGTCCTCAAGATATCAAGATTGATCGAAGACGCAATAGCAATGTATGGGTTTAACATCAAAACTGATTGAATGGTGATATGAGTGTCTGTCACCCATGTAATTATCGGATTTACAAGAATGACCCCGAAGGTCATGGAGAGTAAAATCAAGTAAACCGTGACTATTGAAGCAAACGCATCAGCAGTGAGTGTATTCATTAAATGAGCGATGGCAGAGATGAAGAGGGCGATGAAGAAGAGGGTCGTCAGATACGTGATAATCACGTTTGCCGGAAGCTGCCGGCTGTAAAGATAACCGGCTGGGATGACGGACGGTAATATCAGCAATGCGGTAACGATTATGGTAAACCAAATACTTCTTTCCGTTTTGTCCCCCGCCGGAATGAGAAGGCAGAATATTATTGGCAAGGCGATGAGATAAAGGGTGAGTTCAATCATTGATAGCATAATCAGCCCTCTTGAGCCCGCGACTGCGGCGCTCATGCCTCCCGCAACGGCATTATTGCAAAAGCGGTATAGCCCCGCAAAAAAGATAAACTGTGCCGCTGTCATAAAAAGAACGGCTGATGCGCAGGGCAAATAACCTTTTGTTTGACATTCAGGCGGACACGGCATATTCTTGTAAAGAAATATTTCCAATTGATTATTTGTGTTTTTATTATAGTCCATAAACTTCCATTTTATCCGCTTTTCCTACATAATAATATCAGTTCAGTTTTGATGGGCATAGAGGCGGGTATTTTATGAAAGAGATACAACAGAAATTTCAGGTGAGTTATTCACTGCCGGTCATATTCACCCGTGATGTCTTCGGCGCGGATAACAAGATACTGGCGGAGCTTTTAAGCAAGACCGGCCGCAGGAACAGGATTCTCATTGTCCTCGATTCCAATGTCTTTAACGCGACGCCGAAACTTCTGGACAAAATAGAACAGTACGCGAGCCGTCACGGCGATGTGATGGAATTTGTCTCTCCCCCTTTCATCATCAAAGGCGGCGAGGCATGCAAAAAAGATATGTCTGAGGTTGACAAGATTCACGCCCTCATAGACAAATATCATCTCTGCCGGCATTCATTCATACTTGTCATCGGAGGAGGCGCCGTGCTCGATGCGGCAGGTTACGCCGCCGCGACTGCGCACAGGGGCATACGGCTTATACGCATGCCGACCACTACACTTTCCCAGAACGATGCGGGTGTGGGGGTCAAGAACGCTGTCAACGCATTCGGAAGAAAGAATTTCTTAGGGACATTCGCCCCGCCGTTCGCGATCATCAATGACTTTGATTTTCTGAATACCCTGCCGAAGAGGACGCTCAGGGCGGGCATAGCTGAGGCTGTCAAGGTCGCGCTTATCAAGGACAAGGCGTTTTTTGATTTTCTATATGACGAAAGGCAGAGGCTCGCCTCGTTTGAGCCCGATGTGATGGAGAAGATGATAATAAGGTGCGCCGAGCTTCACATAGAGCACATAGGCACAAGCGGAGACCCTTTTGAATACGGTTCCTCGCGTCCGCTTGATTTCGGCCACTGGTCGGCGCACAAGATGGAGGAGCTGACTGGCGGCAAGATACAGCACGGCGAAGCCGTTGCCGCGGGCATTGCGCTTGATTCACTTTATTCATTTCACACAGGGCTTATAAATGAGCTCGAGCTGAGAAAGATATTCTCGCTTCTCGAAGACATCGGCTTTGAGCTTTTCCATTGGTCTTTGAGCTGGATGGACATCAATAGCGCGTTGCGGGAATTTCAGGAACATCTCGGCGGAAGGCTCACTATCCCTTTGCTTAACGGCATCGGAAACAGGATAGACATAAATGAGATAGATGCGGCTTTGCTGAAAAAATGCGTCAATACCCTCTCGGAGACAGCGGAAGGGAAGGAGAGAAGGCATGCTTCAGGAAAAAGGGCCGATGCAGGCAAAAGAGGCTCTCGAAAAATACTTCCTTGACAACCGCGCGAGGATGCTTGAGATAGCCTCATTCCTCGACAGGATCGACAGGTACAGCGGTTCCCCGGAAGCGAAAGAAGATTTCCGCTATAAATCTTTAATGAAGGCATTAAAGATTATTCTTGAATCTGAGGATGAGCGGACAAAGAAGGTCCAGCTTTTTTTCAGCGACCTCTCATCCGCCCCATTGGAAAAGGTCACTGACCAGAAGGCATACGGCGCGTGGAAGGAGTCGTCAAATGAAGGTGATTGACCCTCATATCCACATGGCCTCAAGGACGACTGATGATTACATGGCGCTCGCCCTTGGCGGCATACATACAATAACAGAGCCGTCGTTCTGGGCGGGTTTTGACAGGAGGTCTGCTGACGGTTTCCATGATTATTTTCATCACATATCGGTTGTCGAACACGCGCGCGCCGCGAGGTTCGGCATCAAACACTACTGCTGGATAGGCCTCAACTCCAAAGAATCTGAAAACCTTCAATTAGCCGAAGATGTATTGAAGATTATTCCGGAATATCTCGACAAACCGACAGCTCTCGGATTGGGCGAGATCGGGCTAAACAAAAACAGCAGGAATGAGCTTAATGTTCTCGAGAGGCAGCTCTCCATCGCGGCTGAGAGAGGGGAGATGATACTCATCCATACGCCTCATCTTGAAGACAAACTCAAAGGCACAAGGATGATAATGGAGATGATCCTGAACGAGCCGCGCTTGCAACCGTCGCGGGTTCTTATCGACCATGCCGAGGAGCATACGATAGGCGAGATAAAGGATAAGGGGTTTTGGTTCGGGCTTACATTGTATCCAAACTCAAAGGGCAGCCCTGAGAGGGCGGTTGACGCGGTGGAGATATTCGGCTCGGAGAGGATATGCATCAACTCGTCAGCGGACTGGAGCGTGAGCGACCCTCTTGCCACCTTAAAATGCGCAAATGAGATGAGAAGGCGCGGCCATACCGAAGATTTGATAAATAAAATATTCTACGAAAATCCCAAGGCGTTTCTGAGCCAGTCCCCGAAGTTTGAGGCGGCGTGATCACTTATTGCACCAACATACATTCCGGCGAAGGCTGGGATGAGACATTTCAAAACCTGAGAGAGCACCTTCCAAAGGTCAAATATGCCGTTTCTCCCAATCATCTCTTTCCCATAGGTTTAAGGCTTTCAAACCGCGCTTCCCTCGAGATTGACAAGAATATCTCAATGCGTTTCCATGAATGGTGCCTTGAGCGCGGTTTCTTCGTTCCGACGATCAATGCCTTTCCGTTCGGCTCTTTTCATTCATCAGCAGTTAAGGAGAAGGTATTTATGCCGGACTGGAGATTTGCAGAGCGCGTTGAGTACACAAAGAGGGCTGCGGCTTTACTTGACGCATGGCTTCCTTCAGGCATGACAGGCTCAATCTCTACTGTTCCGGTCGGATTTAAGGGGCATATCACGAAAGATGATTACGCGCTCATCAGGCAAAATCTTATCAAAGTTCTCGAACATCTCGACAGGCTGAAACAGGGAAGCGGCAAAGAGATAATACTCTCGCTTGAGCCTGAGCCCGGATGCGCGCTTGAGGCCACGGCTGACGTCATCAGTTTTTTCGATAAGATGAAATTTTCCAAAGAGATTAAAGGCGGAATCGGGGTATGTTTTGACTGCTCTCATCATGCTGTTGAATTTGAGGACCCTGTGGAATCATTGTCAATGCTTTCTAATGCCGGAATTAAGATTGGCAAGGTTCAGGTCTCTTCCGCCTTAAGTTTAAATAATAATCAATCAGAAATCCTTGAAAGATTTTCAGAACCCTGTTATCTTCATCAGGTGGTGATACGCCGGAGAGACGGCGTCCTTTTGCGGTATAACGATATTCCGGACGCATTGCGTCTTCATGGTAAAGATGAAGACAATGAATGGCGGGTTCATTTTCATCTTCCGGTATTTATTGATAAGACGGATTCATACGGCACAACAAGGGAGTTTACGGAGAGGGCGCTATCCTTTCTGAATAAAAATATTCTGTTTGAGGTCGAGACATATACATGGGGTGTGCTTCCCATGGAACTCAGGGCAGGGAGTGTCATTGATTCGATAATACGCGAAATTCAATGGGTGCGGTCAAAGTTAAATGAAAAGAACTGTTGTTCTTAATGTTGTCGGGCTTACGCGGTCGCTTCTCGGGGAGCGTACCCCGAATCTGAACGCCCTTCTTTCAGGCAGTGTGAATATAAAGACGATCACGCCTGCTGTCACCTGTTCTGTCCAGTCAACTTCAATAATTTCTGGTGGTTTAATATGGCGACAGACGCTGACTGGGCTGTGACGCCGAGGCCATTGTACTGCGCTGACGGAAGGAAGCTCCCTGACTGTTATTCCATTCCGCCTGAATTAAGAGTTAAGTTCAATAAAGAGTTCGGGCAGTTTCCGCTCTTTCAGTTCTGGGGGCCGGGAGCTTCCATTGCTTCGAGCGAGTGGATAGGCAAGGCATCCATGGCGGTGGAAGAGATGTTCAGTCCCGTTTTCAACCTCGTATATCTGCCGCACCTTGACTACATATTACAGAAGGCCGGGCCTGACGGTGATATTGCCAAAGAGCTTTCTGTGATTGACGGCCTCTGCGGAAGGCTTATCAATTTCTATCGTGAGAGGGGATGCAGGGTTGTTGTCATTTCCGAATACGGCATCACATCCGTGAAGGGCGCTCTTCACCCGAACAGAATGCTCAGGGAGAACGGGTTTCTTTCGCTCAAGCTTGACCTCGGCAGGGAGTATCTTGACCCCGGCGCGAGCAGGGCGTTTGCCGTCTCAGACCATCAGGCCGCTCATATATATGTTAAAGACAAAAGAGACATTCAGGCTGTGAAGAATCTTTTTGAAAGCGTATCAGGCATAAGGCATGTGCTTGATGAAGAAGGAAAGAGGGCATTCGGGATTAAACATGAAAGGTCGGGCGAGATTGTCCTTATCTCAGAGAGCGATAAATGGTTCACCTATTATTTCTGGAATGACGATTCCAAAGCGCCTGATTACGCTCGGACTGTAAATATTCACGCAAAGCCCGGCTATGACCCCTGCGAACTCTTTATTGACCCAGCCATCAAACTGCCGAATTTAAAGATAGGGTGGACATTGCTCAGAAAAACGCTCGGCTTCCGGTATCTTATGGATGTCATCCCGCTTGACGCAAACCTTGTCAGAGGTTCTCACGGCGCTGTCACTGCAAATGATGATGAAGGCCCGATATTCATGACTACGGAGCCGAAGCTGATGACAAAGCAATCCATCAAAGCTGAAGAGGTCTTTGAATTATTATTGGATCATGTTTTTCGCGATTAAGCCGTATCTCGAACTTTGCCGCATAAGCAACCTTCCCACAGTATGGACTAATGTCCTTGCCGCCATAGTCTTGTCAGGCTCGGCCTTTTCTTGGAGCGATTATATTATCATTGCTCTTTCGATGTCATTCTTTTATTCGGGAGGCATGTGCCTGAATGACATAATGGACGCTGAGACTGACAGATTGAGCAAACCGTTCCGTCCCATCCCGTCCGGCAGGATTACATCAGGAAATGCTTATGCGCTGACAATCGCTCTCTTTGCGGCAGCAATAGCGCTGCTTCTATTCGTCCCTTTCATAACATCAATTTACCCCGCGCTTTTACTTTTGCTGCTTATAATCATCTATGACAAATTTCACAAGGCGCATCCCATCAGCGTTATCGTGATGGCCGCGTGCAGGTTCATGATATTTGTGATTTCTGCAATTGCTGTAGCAGGGACGGCAGGTCATTTAGCAGTTGCAGGCGGCTTGATACAGATTGTTTATGTCCTGGCAATAAGCCTGACGGCAAGACATGAAAACAAGAGAGCTGCGCAGACAAGTTATTCAGTGATCCCGTTAATGATTGCTTGCATCTCTATGATAGACGGTGTGGCAATGGCTCTATTTGTATCGCCCGTATGGTTGGCGGCAGGCGTCGGCGGTGCGATTCTTACTTATTTCAGTCAGCGATTTGTCAGAGGAGATTGATATTTAATTAAGATTTAAAAGAAAGAAGACGTGACTATTAACTTTTGTGATTTTATGGTTCACTTTGCATATCTATCCCAGGTAATTCTTTGCACAATTCTGATTTAACTTGGTTCAAAATTATATTTATATCTGGTATATTCTCTCTTAGAATAATATCGTTAGTTGAAGTCCCTGTTACTTCAGTTATGTATACTTTTTGTTTCCATTCCACATGTTGAAGATATTTGATATACCAAACAGCTGCTTGATTATAATTAGGCAGACAATTACCATAAAAAAATCGTATTTCTTTAACAAGTTGGTCGTCCAAATAATAAAAAAGTTTTCCAGGGTAAGCATTCCGTAGGTTATCTCCTTTAAGGTCACCATTATTGGGATTATGAACATACAATGAAGTATTCATATCGCAATCTATGCAACTCCGTCCTGAAAAAATAAAATGCGGGGTGCTTCCAATATCACTTATAGTCCCGATGTATTTTAGCTCCATTAATTCTGATTTTATTTGTCTGCCATTATTGAATTTAATTGTTGCACCTATTTGATTATCATCTTTGTCATATTCTTGTTCGATGGATAATGGCAGCCAGTCAGAATTATCTGCATATGAAATACCATATATAAATAAACAAATTGCTATGCTAATAATCCTAAGTAATATCATATTATCTTCCTCCAAAAAGCATCTACTTCTCCGAGAGTTTGACCACCTTCTCTTCATCACATTCGACTACTGTTGAGCGGGCGCCGTGTTCAAGCGATGTTATTTCGTAAACCGCCACGGGCTTCTCTTTGCCTTTCACTATCACCTTCTCCTTTCCCTCGACAGAGACATGCGATATTGTCCCCGCGCTTATGAGCCCCCTTATGCTGTCCAAAGTGAATTCGGTTATTAGTATGTGAGCGTCATATTTTCTCGTAAGGGATTCAACCCTCGAGCCGAGGTTGACATGGTCGCCGATAACCGTGTAATCCATCTTCATCCCTTCCGCCCCGATATTTCCGACAATGACCCTGCCCGTATTCAAACCTATGCCTATGTCGAGCCCCGCCCTTCCTTCTGACGCCCACTTCTGCTGAAGTTCGCCGAGCCTCTTCATCATCTCGAGGGCGCACCGTATCGCGAGTTCGGCGTGGTTATCCTGCCTTATCGGCGCGCCCCAGAAGGCGAGAATGGCGTCTCCTATGAATTTATCGAGAACACCTTTCCATTTAAGCACGATCTTTGTCATCTCACCGAGGTATTCATTGAGAATGGATACAACCTCTTCAGGCGTGTGCTTCTCCGAAAATGTCGTAAATCCACGCACGTCGGAAAAAAGGACTGTAATCTCCCTGTTCTCCCCGCCGAGCCTCGCGAGTTCCGGGTTGTGTATCAGTTCATTCACAAGGCTTTCCGTTACATAACTTGAGAACATCGCCCTTATTTTTCTTGCGTACTTCTCTTCCGCAAAGTAGTTATATAATGTCGCGTTGGTAAAAATAAGAATGACATTAAGTGCCGGATAGCTCACATTTACCCAGAGGCCGTGCCGTGCGAAGATGTAATATGAAGTCCAGGAGATAAAGAGGAGCGATGTCAATGTGATTACCGAGGCCCCTGCCGCCTTGAATCTCGAGAATAAGAACGAGAAAATCAAACCAGTCGCCAAAAGCACCGCAAGATTCACGCTGAATGGAGCAGGCCTTAGATGTTTTCCGTCGATTATGGATGTTATGACGCTGGCGTGCTTCTCTATGCCGGGCATCGCGGCGGATACGGGCGTTACTCTCAGGTCGTATATTCCCACGGCAGTGGCGCCAACGAGGATTATCCTGCCCTGAAGTTCTTCGGGCCTGATATTTCCATCGAGAATATCGGAGATGGAGATATGCGTGAAGGTCATGTTCGGGCCGTAATAATTTATCATCGTCCTGCCGTATTCATCTGTCGGTATGTAGCTTTTGCTTCCCAGCTGGATGCCTTTTGTCGCGTCAATTATGACCTTGTCGCCGGGGATGCCGAGATAGGTTGCGGCCGCCTGAAGCGTGGCTGAAGGGTAGAGACTGTCGTTGTAGCCTATTAAAAGGGATTCCCACCTGAGGGTGCCGTCAATGTCAGGGAACATGTTGATATGTCCGAGCGCCATTGCGGATTTTATGAGTTCAGGCACCGGGATGAGCACCCCGTTTGCGATGATTGGAGAATAAGCTTTGAATAATTTCTCATGAACGACGGACGGCAGGGCCGAGTTGTTCAGGTATTCATTGTCTTGCCGGCTCACCTTGCTCTCAAAATCAAAGACTATGGGGAGAATGACATTGCCTGCGTCCCACATCGACTCTCCCAAAAGGCTGTCGTTCTTTTCGCTCTCGCTCAGGATAATATCAAAGACAATGATTCCGGCCTCAGCCTCTTCAAGTTTTTTTACAAGCTCGGCGAGCTTGTCCCTGCTCCAGGGCCATCTTCCGAGGCGGCTGATGCTCTTTTCGTCTATCGCGGCGATTACGACGCTGTCTGAATGAGGCACTTTGCCGCGTATCTTGTAACGGTAGTCGAGAAGTTTTGCCTCAAGTATCACAAAAGGCTGGAGTTCGAGCAGCATGAGTATCGCGGTTAAAACGGTAATCCCCGCGCCGATAAGAAAACCGAATCTTTTCTTGGTGGATTGTTTCATGGCTTTGGGTATGCCGTTATTATATCACCTGAGAATTTAATTAAAAACCGGAAAATGCTATTTTGGCGGCGGTGCAAAAAATGCTTGAAATTATTTCATCAGAAGTGTATATTCATTTTTAAGCAATCATGAAGAAGGCAATCCATTCAGCAGTTTTGTGCTTTTCTCTTCTCGTTTCATGCCCGATTTACGCCACGGTAGCTTACGAAGTGGATATCGCAAAAGGGATAAAACTGATGAGCGAGGGAGGCTTTAAGGATGCCCTCATCCTTTTTCAAAACGCGCTCGCGGCGTCTCCCGGCAACACCGAGGCGCTTTACTATTCAGCAATGGCATATTCGAGGCTCGGCGAGTTTGATAAAGCTGAAGGCGCATTCAGGGGGATACTCGACAAGGATAAGGACTTCGTTGACGCTTATCTCGAGCTTGGCCGCATCTATTATATAACCGGGAAATGCGATGATGCCGAGAGCGCGCTTAAAAAGTATGTCTCAAGGGCTGACGATGCCGGGCTCAGCAAATACGCGTCTGACATGATGCAGGCATGCAGGGCGGAAGAGGATGAAGGCGGAATGAAAAGGGATTATTACCTGAACATATCTTTAGGCAGTCAATATGACGACAATGTCATTGTCGAGCCGAGCAACCCCGCAACCCCGTCTGACAGAAAGAGCGACCAGAGGGCGCTAGTATATCTGACAGCCGGCAAGAGCCTCTTTGAAAGAGGCGTTGTCAGCATGAAAGGCGATTATTCCTTTTATCTCAGCCAGCATCTTCACATGAGCGGCTTAAATGTGAATTCACAGAGTCTCGGCCCGACGATTGAGTTTGGTTTTTCAGAGGCCCTGAGGCCTTCCCTGGGCTATTCACTCGTATACACAAGCGTCGGGGGCGATCTTTACAGCCTCAGCCACGAATATTCCGCCAAGGTGCGGGTTATAGTGGATGAGAAATCATTTACAGACATACTTTATGAATATACGGCATTAAAATACTGGGACAGCAGCCTCTTTCAGACTGCCTCGATAAGGGACGGCTATAAGCAGAGCGCGGGGATATCGCAGAACTATACCGGCAACTTTAAAGCAGGCCTTTATTTATATTTTGACACTGAAGACACAAACGCCGATTACTGGAGTTATGAAGGGTTCAGGCTCGGCGGAGAGATCTCTTCCGAGATACTGCCGTCTTTATACGGAAAACTTTCAGCCGAATACAGCGAAAAGGAGTATGGCAGCCTCTTGCCCGATGCCGCCGAGATACGCGTTGACGAAGCGCAGAAGTATTCCGCGAGCCTCACCTATGTAATTAATAAGACCTTAAGCCTTCAGCTTACCGAGTCATACACGGTAAACGATTCAAACCTCGAGCTTTACAATTACAGGAGGAATATCATGGGATTATTCCTGACGGCGGGCGTGTTATGAGAAAAATTTTTTTAATTGTTTATCTCCTTCTGGTTTCTTCAGCCTTTTTTCCCGCTGACTCCCGTTCTGACGAAGAGGCAGGAAAGATTTTAGCGGTAAAAAAGAATGTCTATATTCTGAGATACAATACCCGAAGCGATGCTAAACCCCAGATGTCCATCCTTACCGAAGACGCAGTTGTTACAGGCGAGAATTCGAGGGCCAAGATCTTCTTCAATGACGACAGCATCCTGAGCCTCGGAGAGATGAGCAGGCTTGAGGTCAAAGAGTATATTTATAATTCAGAGAAGGACAGGTCCAAATCCATATACAAACTTATTGACGGTTCATTGAGGGTTATCGTGGGGCGTTCCGACCTTGAGATACATACTCCTACCGCGGTTGTCGCGGCCAGGGGGACGATGTTCATCGTCTGGATTGATAACGGCACGCACGCCATGGTCTTTGACGGCACCGTCACAATGACTGACCTTGTGACCGGGCTTAACGAACTCAGCATAACTCCCGGCGAGGTCGGCAGTTTGTCCGGAGATGAACCCGGGATAATCCGCCCGGCCACCCCGGAAGAGATCGAGCAGTTTGAAGATGTTACTGATGTCATAGGCGAGGTCATGGATAATCAGAATGAAATGCCTGAGACTGTCATGACACAGACCTTTGAGGAGTTTCTCTCAGGAAGCAGCGGCGATACCGAAGGCGAACCCGCTGCTGACGATGTGATTGTGGAGCCCCCGCCTATTCTGGATCAGGCACCGCCTGCGGCGCTCACGCCGGTTATGATTGATATCATATTCCCGGAGGTTGTACCTTAGTGTATAGGAAGAGATTCAGATGGCATGCCGCAATTGTGTTAGCCGCTTTCTTCTTTGCAGTCTCATGCGGAGGCGGAGGAGGCAGTGGCGGGGGAAGCGGCTCAGGCATATCTTCAGGCACCACCTCAGTAACGATAAACCTCGGCAGGCGAAACTCTGTCAGCGGTTATTCGACCTTAGCCGCAGACCCAAATGACGTAAATCATGTAAGGTGTGTCGTATCCGCGCCCGACATGGAGACGCTGGATACAACTGTTGATGTCGCGGGCAGCGCAAGCATCCAGCTTCATCTAAATGTGCCCAACGGAAACAACAGGAAGTTTGAAATATTTGCTTATGATTCGGAAAACGGCCTTCTTTATTACGGAACCTCCACAGCAAACCTTAACGGCACAGCAGTGACCCTTGCCATAAGCATGCGGGATGTCACGCTTCCTGCCCTGACGATCATCAAACAGGTCATTAACGACGACGGAGGAACCGCGGCTCCGGGTGATTTTGATCTCTATGTCATTGATGAACTCCCTGACCTTTACATAAGCAGCAAAGGAGGGACAGGCGCTCCTGCGGCGGCAGGCGGCGATAGCATGATATTGCGTTTTAACGGCGGCACAGGCGCGTTCATTGACATCTTTGCCGAGGGGCTCGGAAGATCGGTATCAATATCCGGTTATCCGGTATTTGACGCAGGCCAGAACCTCTATGTAAGCCGCGCCGATACATTAAATCCAACTCTCGTTATCAACAAATATGAACGCATGACAGGCGGCCTTCTCGATGAATTTCCAACCTTCGCCGGGAGCGGCGGAAGCGCGGGATTGACTATCGGGCCTGACGGCAATCTTTATCTATCCATGCAGGCGGTGTCTCAGGTCAGGAAGTTTGATCCCGCAACAGGCGCGGACCTCGGCGCTTTTGCCGCTTCGGGAAGCGGTGGCATGAGTAGGCCTGTTGACCTTGCGTTCGGGCCTGACAACAATCTCTATCTTGTTGACGACTCGATAGCGGGGGTTCTGAAGTTCAACGGAGCGACAGGCGCGTACATGGGAATGCTCGGTTCAGGCGGGTTATTTAATTCGCCGCGGGGCATAACCTTTGGCGCGGACGGCCATATTTATGTGACTGCAACTGATTCGGCCGGCGGCTACGGCGTATATGAATATTCAGGCACAGCGGCCCCGGCGCCGTCTCTCTTCACGAATGACGCGCTTCTTTCTCATCCTGAAGACCTCGCGTTCGGGACAGGAGGAGACCTCTTTGTAGCCAACGGCAATGATGATGTGCTCCGTTTTGACGGCACGACAGGCGCGTTGGTCTCTCATTTTATTACACCCGGAAGAGGGGGGCTTAATTCTCCGGACGGGCTTACATTCAGCCCCGCAGAGATTCCGATGCTTAACGGGGTTCCCAAGACACTTCAGCCAAAGAGATACAGGGCCGGTGAGGCGTCTGACCCCGCGTATTCCGCGTCATTCGGCGGGGACTGTGATGCTGACGGATATGTAACTTTATCACTCGGCCAGTCAAAGACCTGTGTCATCACAAATGATGATATATATTTTGGGTTTGATCTTGATGTAACCAGGACAGGCACGGGAAGCGGCACTGTGACGAGTTCTCCTGCGGGCATAAACTGCGGAGCCGCATGCTCGGCAGATTATAATCCCGGCACAGTCGTGACGCTCACTGCAACACCTGCAGCAGGCTCGACATTCGCAGGCTGGAGCGGAAATGCCGATTGCACAGACGGCATAGTCACGATGGACGCGTCAAAGAACTGCACTGCCACATTTAATACTGAAATGCTGCAATTGTCTTTAACCTCCATAGGCACCGGGAGCGGTGCTGTTATAAGTTCCCCCGCGGGCATAAACTGCGGAGGCGATTGCACCGAGTCATACGCATACAATACTTCTGTTACCCTTACCGCCGCACCTGCAACAGGCTCGACATTTGCTGGGTGGAGCGGGGATGCCGATTGTTCAGACGGAATTGTTACAATGGACGCGGCAAGGAACTGCACAGCCACATTCACGCTTAGTACATATGCATTAACCGTAAACAAAAATGGCACGGGAAGCGGCACTGTGACGAGTTCTCCTGCGGGCATAAACTGCGGAGCCGCATGCTCGGCGATATACAACTACAACACCATTGTGACACTTTCGGCAACGCCTTCTACAGGCTCGGTATTCGCGGGCTGGTCAGGCACGGGTGGATGCGTTGGCACAGGCACATGCACAGTGACGATGACATCAGCAAAGTCTGTGACAGCGACATTTGATACAGAGATGCTTCAATTATCCCTGACATCAGCAGGCGCGGGAACAGGGACTGTCACGAGCAATCCTGCGGGAATAAACTGCGGAGCCGACTGCGCAGAAACATACGCGTATAACACGACGGTTACTCTCACCGCAACTCCTGCGCCGGGTTCAGCTTTCACGGGATGGAGCGGAAACGCTGATTGCGCGGACGGATTTGTGACGATGGATGCGGCAAAGGCATGCATCGCAAACTTTGGCATTGCCGCATGCGTTTCTCCGCCGTCAGGCATGGTTTCATGGTGGCCGGGCAACGGCAATGCCAATGACGCTTTTGACGGAAATCACGGCACTCTCATGAACGGCGCGGCATTTGCGGCAGGTATGGCGGGCCAGGCGTTTGAATTCAATGGCTCGAGCAGTTATGTTTCCCTGGCAGATGCGTCCTCTCTGCATTTTGGCGCCGGCGATCTGTCAATATTGGCCTGGATAAAGACACCTACATCGACGAGCGAAACATTTATCTTCTTTAAGGAACTTGCGGCATATCCCTATCCACGTATCATCCTGGCAGTGGCGCCTGATGGCAAAATTCACTTCGATGTTTCCGATTGCGGCACTGGAGCGTGTGGTTGGGGAAGTTCGGGGAAACTGCCTTTGTATACGGCCAATAGGATTGACGATGACCAGTGGCATCATGTCACGGCTGTGCGCAACGCAACGGGTTATCAGCTTTTTGTGGATGGGCAATTGTCATCAGCGTTGTCCCAGTCGCCACTTGTTGGGGATAGCACTGGCATGGCATATATAGGCGGATATACGACTGGTTATCATTACACGGGACGAATCGACGAAGTTCAGATCTTCGACAGCGCCCTCAATGCGACAGAGATAGCCGCAATCTATCAGGCAGGCAATGTCGGGATATGCCCTGTGCCGAATCTCTCGGTGTCGCCGTATTTAAAGAATTTCGGGAGCATAAATCTCGGCAGCACATCCGCGGTGCAGACATTCACATTCACAAACACGGGCAGCGCAGACCTTCATGTGTCAGTTCCGTCAGGCCAGCTTTTCGGGCCGGACGCGGCGATGTTCACTGTGGCGTTAGGCGCTGTCAATCCATGCCCCTTGCCGCCGTTTACATCGGCGCCAGGCTCCTCATGCAACCTTGACGTGACATTCAGCCCAACATCATCAGGCGCGAAGAATGCCTTATTAAGAGTGACGTCGGATGACCCTGACACAGCGGCACTTGATGTGCCGGTAAGCGGGATAGGGGTATCAACTCTGAATACGTTCGTTAATCCGGAAAACAGCGGTATGGTCACGGGCGCGGGGATAAATTGCCCTGGGGACTGCGCTGAGACATACGATACCTTAAGCCCGTCAGTGACCCTCACGGCAACGGCGGCAACGGGATATCACTTTGTGAACTGGAGCGGGGATGCTTCGGGTTCGAGCAACCCGATAACGGTCTCAATGAATACAAGCAAGAATGTAACAGCCAACTTCGCGATAGACGTATATGCATTGGACATTATCAAAATAGGGATTGGAGGGGGCGCTGTAACAAGTTCTCCCGGCGGAATAAACTGCGGTGCAAATTGCGTAGCTAATTTTGATTTCGGCACTGATGTGACGCTCACGGCAACGCCTGATATTGGTTCTACATTCGCCGGCTGGTCAGGAGGCGGGTGTTCAGGCGCGGGCACGTGCGTAGTGAGGATGGATTCCGCGAAATCAGTTACAGCGGCATATGACACTGAGATGGTTTCATTGTCTCTGACGTCGACAGGGACGGGAGGCGGGATGGTAATAAGCAGTCCTGAGGGTATACACTGCGGAAGTATCGCGAGCGACTGTACCGAGTCTTATGCATACAACACAACTGTTACTCTCACAGGATTGCCGGACACCGGCTCGGTATTCACGGGCTGGTCAGGCACGGGCGGATGCGTCGGCACAGGGACATGCACAGTGACGATGGATGGCGCAAAGTCTGTAACAGCGACATTTGATACAGAGATGCTTCAGTTGTCCTTGACATCCACAGGCAACGGAAGCGGGACTGTCACGAGCAATCCTGCGGGAATAAACTGCGGAAGTGACTGCACGGAATCATACGCATATAATACCACCGTGACGCTTAATGCAACGCCTTCATCAAACTCGACATTCGCGGGGTGGAGCGGAGATGCTGACTGCCCTGACGGAATTGTTACGATCGATGTGTCAAAGGGATGTACCGCGACATTCATTCTTAAACCTGTTTTAACCGTGATTGTCACGGGTTCAGGAGAGGGAGGCGTATCAAGCAGTCCGGGAAGCATTAACTGCTCCGGTTCAGGCGGTGTATGTGATGATTATTTCAATCTCTACGATAACGTGACGCTGACTGCGGCTCCTGATGAAGGCTCGGTATTTGCGGGTTGGAGCGGTGATTGTGACGTAAACGGGCAGGTCACAATGGATGGAGATAAAACATGCACGGCGGAATTCACTTCCGGAGCCGTAGGGTCAGAAAGGCATAACGCAAGCGGGACATACAATTACAACTCTGCGACAGGCCTGCTTCAGTGGAACTGGACATCTTCTGATTTCACATGTGAGGGGCCTGAGGTCGGGCAGGGTAGTGATACGGTGACGACTCTGAACTCGACAACCCTGACATGGGAGGGCGGCGGGGATACGACGACATGGACAAGGCCGTCAGGGCCAGATGGCAGTATACTTGGCATATGGACGTTAAGCGAGATTTCAACAGGAAATTTATTTGAGATTACATTCAATAACAACGGCACTGTCACTTTGATCGGGTTTATAGCCCGGTGCGGCGGCGGAGCAGGAAGTGAAAATCCCAAAGCAGCCCCCCAGCATTGGGCGGATGGTTATTACGTGCAACTCCGTTATGTGGACCCGGAGCAGACAGCATCCTCTGTAAGCGTAACAGGCCCCGGCATAACCGGCTCTGCGGCTCTTACTTACAATACAGAGTGGAATTCATGGGGCTCAGGAACTCCGGAGAGTGAAATCTTTTTAGGCACTTCGTACCCTGCCGAACTGCCCTTTACTTACACCTTCACTATTACCGATGAAACCGGCACATGGACAGCGGATTCAACAGTCTCATGCTTTGAGGAGAATTTTGCGACAGGCCTTTCGCCGGCAGGAACGGTTACCGGCACACCCACATTCAGTTGGACAGGGATCAGTGACCCCGGCGTGAGATACGGCGTGGAACTTCACAGTTACGGCAGCACGATATGGAGCAGGTATGATATTTCCGGCACATCCATTGTTTATGACGGGCCTCCGCTTCTGCCGGGTACGACTTATGATTATGATGTACCGTTAAAGAGGGGCGCATGCGGAGAGTCCTATGCTCAGGGCAGTTTCACTTTTGCGTACGAAGGGGTATGGGGCGGCTCAAGGCTGAAGCACGGCTCCTGGGGGAGCGAAAGCAACAAGATAGTCCTGCGTGATGACGGCTCAGGCACAACGTATTACCGCAGGAATGATGACGGTTCCTGGAGCCAGGGGAGTGAGGACTTCACATATGTAATAAGTTATAACGGCGACGGCAGTTTCACCATAACGATGACTCCAGAAGGCGGCGGTGCCGCTGAATCGAGCCGGTTCTTTATTTCCGATAACGGGAATGTGATGCTTATTGACAATGTAAACAGGATCGACTCTGAAAATCCCGAAGAGGTCTTTGAGGCGCTTGTGAAGCTCGACCCTGACAAGATATACGGCGATGCTGATCTGCAGGGCGATTATTATGGAATAGGGTACGAGAATAACTCGGACTCTGCCGCGCCGCCTGCCGGCAACGGGAATAACATGGCTATTTCAACCATTACCTCTTTTGGCGGCGATGGAGATTATACATATTATGGCACGGCTAACAGCGACGGCGCTGTCTGGTTTGATGATGGGGGCAGTGATCCGAAAACATATTCTGCTGACGTGGACGGGCACGTTCTTATACAGGGAATAGTGGACGGTTATCTGAGCGGAGACGGCAGGGTATTCTCTGTCTCAGGCCCGCGAATAACAGACCAGTGGATGGACTACTTCCTGATGAAGAAAGGCGACAGGGCTTATGCAACATCCGATCTCGAGGGCACATGGGTCGTAGCAGGGTTTGGAGATTATAACGGCGAGAACTTCCTTGAGCAGATTGGCAAGATATCATGCGACAGCGCAGGAAACTGCGAAATCGGATTTAAGATAAACAGGTCTGACGGCAGCACCAGCGTCTATTTTGATACTGCAAGCGTTACGGTTGCCGGAGACGGCAGTTTCGGAACATCATTGCAGGCAACCGCTCCGGCGTATTCAGGTGCAATAGGCAATGACGGCAACACCATCATAATGAATACGAGCTTCAATCCTTCGAATCCGAATGACAGGGAAATCGCGGTCGGTATAAGATGCAGCAGTTGCACTGAGGTTGTCGGCCTCGGCAAGGTAACCGTCAGCGGCCGGGTTCTTGACGGGGAGAGAGAAGATCCGATATCCGGTGCGGTGATCGGCACCAACCTTGACGGACAGACTGCAACGACCAATGCGAACGGATATTTCTTCCTTCAGACAGATACGGTTGCCAATTATTCATCAACTCCTTATACGGTAAACATAGACGCTTTTGGATATAATTCTTTCAGTTTAAATCAGGTATGGGGAGACCATCCTACTGATCAGACATTTTATCTCAACCCTCTCAGTTTTAACCTGACGGTCAGCAAGGACGGCACAGGAACAGGTTCGGTGATGAGTTTCCCCGGGGGAATTGACTGCGGCTCCGACTGCTCGGCGGCATACATATACAATTCAACTGTGACGCTCACCGCAAACGCTGGCGCGAATTCTGTATTCACGGGCTGGTCAGGCACAGGCGGATGCTTTGGCACAGGTACATGCGTATTGACGATGGATGGGGCAAAGTCAGTCACAGCGACATTTGACCTTAAACCTGTTTTAACCGTGATTGTTACCGGTTCAGGAGAGGGAGAAGTAGTAAGCGATCCCGGAAGTATTAACTGCTCCAGTTCAGGCGGCACGTGTGATGATTATTTCAATCCGGGCGAGAATGTGACCCTCTCACAATCTCCATCAATCGGCTCGACGTTTACAGGCTGGGGCGGCGATTGTGATGAAAACGGGCAGGTCACAATGGATGGTGATAAGACGTGCACAGCGGTGTTTAATATTGAGATCCTTGAGTTGTCACTGACATCAGCCGGCAGTGGTTCAGGCACGGTTACGAGCGATCCCGTCGGCATTAACTGCGGGAGCGACTGCGTGGAATCATATACAGAGAATACCGTTGTTACTCTCAATGCGGCGCCTTCGCCAAGCTCGGCATTCGCGGGCTGGAGCGGGAATGCCGACTGTTCAGACGGAACCGTTACCATGGATGCGGCAAAGAGTTGTACGGCTACATTTGATGCGTTGCGTATCACAAGGGTGAGCGTTGCCTCAAGTGGCGCTCAGGGTAATATCAACAGTATTCGTCCCTCAATCAGCGGGGACGGCCGTTATGTGGCATTTCAATCTGACGCGACAAACCTTGTGGCAGGGGATACGAATGAATCTGGGGAT
>JACQZG010000046.1 GCA_016213935.1 Nitrospirota bacterium | reverse complement strand
TTCACGGAAGCTGAGGCAAAAATAAGGCAGGCAATCAAAGAGAACAGTAGCCAGGCGCCTTTTCATAACCTTCTCGGCTTCATTATGTTAAGGCAGCAGTCCTACGGCAAAGCAGAAAAAAGTTTTAAAGATGCCCTCTCCCTGAATCCTGATTACCAGCCTTCGCTATTCGGACTCGGGCTTGTCAGTTATTTCCGCGAAGACTACGCAACTGCAATTGATGAATTTACCAAGAGCCTTAACCTCCACCCCGGCCACCTCCCTACCCACTTCGGCCTCGGAAATAGTTACTTCCAGTTAAAAAAATACGGCAACGCCATATCTCATCTCAAGAAATTTGCCGAAGCAGTGCCAAAAGACCCTGAAGTTCACGGGATGCTCGGGATATCTTACGAGAGCGTCAGAGAATTGGAAATGGCCGTCAGGGAATACCGGTCTCAGCTTCAGGTCGCACCTTATACTGAGCTCGGAAGATATGCGGCAAGAAGGCTTCCAGAGCTCGAGAAAATCTACGAGAAGTAGCAGCTTGCCTGAAAGTCGAAACATAACACTGGAAAAACTTGCGGCTTTTAGACTTCTTTAACGTAAATATCTTCAGCTATCGCCGGGTCTATCGCAAGGGAGGTTTCGTCTATCTTCAGTATAAATGAAGGCTTCTTCTGTTTTACTTTTATGATGCTGCCGGGCAAAATCCCCATTGAAGTAAGCCGGTCTATCCGGGCCTCCTCCTTTGGAACAATAAATACTATCCTGACCTTCGCGCCGGCATCAACCTCTTTAAGCTGTGTGACAAGAGGCTTGACCGCCTTGTATTTCGAACAGCACTCGCCTCTTGGTATCGGTTTCCCGTGCGGGCAGGTCGGCGGATGCCCAAGAAAGGAACATACGCTGTCTGTGACGGAAGGCGAAAGAAAGTGTTCAATTTCGCAGGCTGTATCCTCGCTCTCCTTCATGCCGACATCGAGAACATCATGAAAAAGCCTCTCGGCAAGGCGATGGCGGCGGGTGAGATCCCTTGAACAGCACTCGCCCTTCTCGGTAAATTCGAGCCTGTCTCCGGAGAGAGTAACAAGGCCGGCACTCTCCATCTTTCTTACCAGTTCAGGCGCGTCGCTGTCTGCAATCTCTTCTATTATCCTTGAGTAACTTTTTGATCCGCGTTCCCTTAATACCCACATCAGCTCAAGTATCTCGTCTGCAAGCTTGTTAAGCACGGTGTTAGATTACCTCCAGACCCCTTCGATATGCGAGAGGCATTTTATGCACTTATCACCATGTATCCTGTTTTCCGTTATATTATAGCCTACACGCCTGATGAGAAGCTCACCGCATCTCGGGCAGAAGGTATTTTCGCCGCCTTCTCCGGGTACATTTCCCTCATATACAAATTTCAGGCCCTTCTCATATCCGATATCACGGGCATGCCTTAATGTCTCAAGAGGCGTTCTTGGCTGGCCGGCGAGTTTGTAAGTAGGATAAAACTGCGTAACATGCCACGGGATGGAAGGGTCTACCGACATTATGAACCCTGCGATTCCCTTAAGGATGCTTTCCGAATCATTATAGGAAGGGATGACGAGTGTGGTTATCTCCACCCAAACGCCAAGCTCTTTCATCAGGCTTATAGTATCAAGGACCGGCTGCAACCTGGCGCCGCATACCTTTTTGTAAAAAAGGTCATCGCCCTTAAGATCAATGTTTATGGCGTCAAGAAAGGGCGCGACTTCCCTCGCGGCATCCGCGCTCATATAACCGTTGCTCACGAATATGTTTTTCAGCCCCTTGCTGCGGGCAATCCTCGCGCAATCAAGGGCAAACTCAAAAAATATCGTTGGCTCCGTATATGTATAAGAAATGCTCCTGCAGCCTGTAGTTACAGCTTCCTCAATCACGAGATGAGGCGGTACGTCCCTGCCCGGGATGCCTTCATTCCTGCGAAGATATTGCGATATGTCAAAGTTCTGACAATGGAGGCACCTGAAATTGCACCCTGCGGCTGCTATGGAATAGGTGACCGTTGCCGGCATAAAATGAAAAAGAGGTTTCTTCTCCACCGGGTCTATGTTCATCGCGACAAGTTTCCCGTAGACAAGGCTGAACAGCACGCCTTCTTTATTCAGCCTCGCTCCGCATATTCCGCGCTTTCCGTCGGCTATAAGGCAGCGGTGCGCGCACAAAGAACACCTCACATGACCTTCATCTTCCTTCGCATAGAACATTGCTTCTTTCATGCTGAAATTATATCACACAAAAAGAGCGAAGCAATCATTGCAAGAATGAAAAACAGGGCTTTAAACTAAAATAATCATCATCATTTCCAAAAAAAATCCGCAAGAAAAAAATAATCAAAAAAAATTTTTGTAATTTTTCTCTTGACAAGATTCAATTAATGTTATATAAAATTTAAAACAAGATTAATTATGTTTTTAATGTTCATTGAAAGTTAGAAGCGGAATGCGTCAGTAAAAATTAAACCAAAAGCATTCTGATGTGCCCCCATTTCGTGGGGGAATCAAGAAAGGGAGGAAAGAAAATGGCCGCAAAGAAAAAAGCCGCAAAGAAGAAGACCGCAAAGAAGAAGACCGCAAAGAAGAAGAAATAACTGTAAATACGAAACAGATAAAAAAGGCTGTCTCTTAACGAGACAGCCTTTTTTATCTTTATAATTACTTGAAGTTGGCTTAAGCTATTGACTCAAGCGCGGAAAGTTTAACGGTTGGCTCAGACACTATCTCCCAAGAATCACGGCTAAGCAATATCTTCTGCAAAAGCTTAATGTTCATGGTATGGCCTGATTTATTCGCGATTATATGCCCGTAAACAGGGACTCCTAGCAAAGAAATGTCTCCGACAAGGTCAAGTATTTTATGCCTGACAAACTCATCCTCGTATCTGAGCATGTTCTTATTGATTATGTCACTTTGACCAAGGACTATTGCGTTTTCCAATGAACCTCCCCTGGCCAAACCTCTTGCCCTTAGCTTCTCAACATCGCTAAGAAACCCGAATGTCCTTGCGGGGGCAAGTTCATCAATAAAACTGTTCCTGTAAATATCAATGCCCATCTTCTGTTCGCCAAAAGCCGGGTGAGTGTAATAGAGCCGGTATGTTATCTTGGTCCCCTCATAAGGCGTTATCGCGATCTGGCTCGGCCCCTCCATCACGACAATCGGCTTGTATATCCTTATGCAGGATATCGTCTTTGCCTGCTGCGCTATGCCGGCCTCAAGTATGGAGGATACAAATGCAATGGCGCTGCCGTCCATGACAGGCACCTCTGGCCCGTTGATGTCAACATACACATTGTCGACATTAAGGCCGGAGAAGGCTGAAAGAAGATGTTCAACTGTCCCTACCCTTACTCCGTTAGAGGAGAGCGTCGTGGCAAAAGCGGTATCGGATACCGAACTGACGGAAGCCTTTATTTCAACATTGCCCTTGTCAGTCCTGACAAATACAACACCGGTATCTCTCGGTGCAGGCCGCAGCCTCAATTTAATTGTGAGCCCGGTATGAAGCCCCTTTCCCTCCAGATATATCTCTTTTTTTATGGTATTTTGGAGACGCATTACTCGTTATATAAAGCAAATATCATACCAAACATAATTCCTTTAAAAAACAATAAGATTATATTCATGTTGTATCATGAATGCTCCTATAGTGTATATATATAGACACAGTCATACTTGCCCCCCGATTACCATTTCAGGAATCCTGACTGTCGGCATAGCGTCTGACACGGGAACCCCCTGACCGTCCTTTCCGCAGGTGCCGATTGCAAAATCAAGATCATTGCCCACCATGTCTATAGATTTCAAAATTAAAGGGCCGTTGCCGATAAGGGTTGCTCCCCTTACAGGCTCGCAAACCACGCCTTTTTTGATCAAATAACCTTCTGAAACTTCAAAAACAAATTCTCCTGTTACGGTATTCACCTGCCCTCCGCCCATCCTTTTAACAAATAATCCGTTGTCAACAGACCTTACAATGCCGGAAGGATCATCTTCGCCTGAGGCGATGAATGTATTGCTCATCCTCGGGATGGGCCTGGACCTGTATGATTCCCTTCTGCCGTTGCCAGTTGACCGGGTCCCCTCTTTTATGGAAGTGAGCCTGTCATACATATAACCTTTCAGCACCCCTTTCTCAACAAGGAGAGTCCTTCCTGAATCAACCCCCTCATCATCACACCGGAAAGAGCCTCTCATCCCTGGAAGCGATGAGTCATCGATTATCGTAATCAGCGGAGAAGCTATCATCTCGCCTCGTTTGCCGGCATAAACGGAAAGGCCCTGCTGGACAAGGTCAGCTTCAAGGCCGTGCCCTACAGCTTCATGTATCATCGTGCCCCCGGCCTCAGAAGATATGACCACTGGCATCCTTCCGCCGGGAGCCCTTCGCGCTCCCAGCATCCTGACGGCTTTCTCGGAAGTCCTTGCGGCAATGTCGCTCAATGAGACCTCATTAAAAAGCTCAAATCCCTTAAAACCGCCGACAGGTTCATAACCGGTCTGCAATATCTTCCCGTCTGAAGCCACTACCTGAACAAGCGCAAGGGTGTGTATCCGCTCGTCAGACTTGATCATGCCTTCAGAAGATACAATTGTGACGTTCTGTATGGAATCCTTGTATACAAGCCTGGCCTGGCTGACTTTGTTGCTGACACGCCTTGCGGCCCTCTCCGCATCCCTGAGAAGAGCTACCTTCTTGTCCATTCCAATTTTATCAGGGCGAAGTTTTACAATGATGTCAGAAGACGGACTCACTTTCATCAGGCTGATAGCTGGATAAGCTATGTCACCTTGCCTTACAGCGCTCTTGACCGCTCCGCTAAGCTCAAACAGCGAATTATCCGAGAAATCATTGCCGTAAGCGTAAGCGGATTTGCCGCCGTAGATTACCCTGACCCCGATGCCGGAATCGGAGCCAGAAACTATCTTCTCGACCCTGCCGTCCTCAAGCTGTATCGTGAGACAGCTCGTCTCCTCAATATATATGTCGGCGTATTCGCCCCCGCTTGAAAGCGAATCTTTCAACAAATCACTTAAAAGCCCTTTAGATATTTCTTTCAATGTATTGTCTCTCCGCTCTCTTTTGGAAATATTTTCACGGGAATATTATTATACATGAATAGGTAGCTGACAAAGATTAGAGGAGGAATCAATGGCAAAGATAGGGGTAATAGGCGGAAGCGGGCTTTATGAGATAAAGGGGCTCACAATAAAAGGTTCCAAAACCGTTATGACTCCCTTTGGCAAACCTTCGGATAAATATTTTACAGGCAGAATAGGCAGTAATGAGGTGATCTTCCTGCCGAGACACGGCAGCCGCCATTCAATTCCTCCTCACCTGATAAATTACAGGGCAAATATATGGGGATTCCGCAAGCTGGGCGTCAGCAGGATCATATCCGTTAGCGCTGCAGGATGCATTAAAAAAGGGCTTAAACCCGGAGACATCGTTATCCTGAGTCAGGTAATAGACATGACAAGGAACAGGAAATCAACATTTTATGATGGGAAACAGGGCATAGTCCATATAGACTTCACTGAACCCTACTGCCCTGAAATGAGAAAGGTTCTGACAAGAGCTTGCGTTTCCTCAAATATCAAATTGAAAGACGGGGGAACGTATGTGGCTGTAGAAGGGCCGAGGCTTGAGACAGCACAAGAGATAAAGAGTTTCGGTAAAATGGGAGGGGATGTCGTGGGGATGACAGGCATGCCCGAGGCTGCGCTGGCAAGGGAAGCCGAAATATGCTACTCGGGATTGTCAGTCGTGGCAAACTATGCCGCCGGCATCAAGAAGAAGAGGCTGACCGTCTCAGAGGTGATGGAAGCCATGAGAGAAGCAAATGATAAGATAAAAGATATCCTGAAAGAAGCATTCAGGCTGGTACCCGGTGAAAGAGGGTGCGGATGCGGCAATGCCCTGAAGGATGCCAAAATATAAATGCTACTCCCTCGCATAAACACTTACCCCCCTTCCGCTTCTTTTGGCGACATACATTGAAAGGTCGGCGTTCCTGACAAGCGAGTCGGTGCTGTTGCCGTGATCAGGATAAAGCACTATTCCTATGCTTGCCCCGACATTGAGGCTTTCATCCGCAAGCCCCATCGGCCTCTTAAGGTTGTTCAGCAGCTTGTAGGCAACCTCCTTTGCGTCATTGATTCCGTCAACCTTAAGGAGCAAGACGCCGAATTCGTCGCCGCCGAGCCTGGCCACTGAATCGGCTTTTCTAAGCACGTCAAGCATCCGCTTGGCAATCTCCTGAAGAACAAGGTCTCCGATGTGGTGGCCGAGAGTGTCATTTATCAGTTTAAACCCGTCAAGGTCTATCATTAGCACTGCAAAAGCGGACTCTTCGCGCTGTGCCATGTAAATGGCATGTTCCAGCCGGTCGTAAAACAGCGTTCGGTTCGGCAGTCCTGTAAGTGAATCGTGCAGGGCCATGTGCTCAAGAAGCTCGGTATGGGCTTTAAGCTCAGTTATGTCGCGCACAAGTATTATCTTTTCATCTATGATCGTATGGCCGCTTACCTCAAAAATATGGTTTATGCCGGTTCTGTCAACCACTGTCCTTTCTTCAACATCGCCCTGCCCGATAGTGAAAAAATCAGCACCTCCGCAAGCACTTATGAAATGCTCCATCTGTTTGTTGGCCGCCTCCAGGCCGTTAGCCCCGTGTATCAGGATGCCGACATTAAGCGTTTCCGTTACCGACATCAGCAGTTCAAGCTGCCTTTCTTTTTGGCCCATCATGAGATTCCTTCTTTCAAGCACCATCCGTTCTTCAGCCTCTTTCACCAATTGCTCGCGGGACTCGAGAACCTCATCGGTTAATCTGCGGTAACTCTCTTCAAGGATCATAAGCTGGTCGCCCTTACTCATGCTCTCCATCGGGACTCCCAGATGTTTCGTGGAAAATTCGGCGATATTGCTGGTCAGGCGCTGAACACGCCTTGTTATCCACAGCATGATAAGCGTAAAAAAGAGTATGAAAATGGGGGCAGCTATCGCGCGATGCTGCCTCTCCTTGAGAAAGACCGTCTTTGTCAGTGACTCAACCTCTGATTTTGAGATGAGAGAAATGAGCCTTATTGCACGCTCCGCCGAGCCGTAATCAAAAAACTCCATGCCGGTGATAAGATATTTCTCCTGCAGCAGGTCAAGCTGAAGCCCCGGAGATAGGCTCCGGCTGCTGCTCATCAGTATACGCGGCTTCTCTTCTGAAGTAAGAAGCGCGACAAAATGGCCTTCAGGCAGATAACCTGCCGCCGAAGAGAGAAACTCCTCGTCAAAGGGCGAGGCAACAAGCAGAATCGCCTTCAACTCTCCGCTATTGTTTGAATACGATTTTGATGCTATCAGAAAAGGGAGCCCGTTAATCTCGGTGATGAAGTTGTCTCCGTCGCTCTTTGCCAGCAATAAAGGCGAAGGATGAAGAAGTAGTGAAGGGATATCGTTATTCCTTTCCGAGTATACTTCCCTGATCTCCCCTTGCGCATCTGCAAGCGCCACAAAACGCGGCTGGGCAAATCCCCTCAGCACGGAAAGCTGGGGAAACCACGGAGGATAACGGTCGTAATATTTCACGCCGCCGTTTTCTTCGGATTTACTATGCCATTTCCGGCTTTCCACATAATCGCCGAAGCTCTTTTGGGATATAAAGAGTTTGGCAAGCTGTAAATGGCTTTTTACGTATTTATCGAAATTGAGCCTGTCCCTCAGCGCCTGCTGGCCGAGCCTCTCTTCAAGCTGCGCGTGAAAAATATCTTTCAGCTTGCGGGACTGAATGTAATCAAGAACTACCCAGACGCTCACTCCTGCCAGGACAGATATAACGACCATTTTGAATGCAAGAGATGTACGTCTGTGCAAATAATCTATAAGATCAAGAAGAGAATTCTTACTGCCCATCCGGTTCGCCCACCAATTCGTCCCCTTTGAATTTCCAGCCCGCCTCCCTGAGCCTGGAAACAGGGATGAAATTATACTTGCCTTCAAGTTTATCAACGGCGGTCATAAGATACTCAACAAGCTCCCTGGCATGCTTCTTCTCAACATCCTTTCCGCTCCAGGTAGTAAGGTTGTAAGTCCGGTAAATCGGGTACTTCCCTGAAATTACGGCTGAAGCATCACCCGGGTCATAACCATTAATCTTAAGCGCCTTGACATTGCCGCGGTCCTTAAAATAGTACGCCATCCACAACGTTTCATAACCTATTGCTCCCTTTTCTGAAGAGACCTGAGCAATCATGTCCGGTATCGCGCCGACCTCCAGGAGGTTGGGGGCGAAGAGGTCATCGTTGGCAAGAAGCAGCCTCCAATGGCCGGGCCTTATCTTACAGTGAAGCCTGCCGACCGGCTTTACGGCAACATCAAACTGTTTTTCACTGTCATAATTAGAGAGATCAGGCCATCTCTTGATATCTCCCATGAATACAAGCCTTGCCTCGTCAATGGAAATCTCCTCAGCAGGGTTTTCAGGATGCACGATTAAAGCAATGGAAGCTATCCCTACGGTATGAAAACTCAAACCCGGAAGCCTGTCTGTCTTGCCCGGAGGGCAGCAGAATCCCCCGATGTCTATGCTCTTATCAGAAAGCATGCCGGAGGTGATGCCGCAAGTTCCCTCATTTATTGCTATCTTAAGCCCATGCTGAAGCGCGTAGTTCTGAATAAGGGGCTTGAAGGCGGTAAACATCTGCTGATCAAGGGTCACTGCTATATCGGCGCTACCGACAGACGCCTCATATATTATCGGCTGATTCTCCCACCCCGGCTCCATAGGCTGCACATAAGAAGGGGCAGAAAAAGGCTCTCCTCTCAAACCGTCAAGGGAATGCTCATGAGACACCGCGATTTTCATCAATAAGGAAACAGATATCGCAAGACTGGCGAGAATTATTGCCAAAGACAGCCTGCCTCTGCAAAGGTGAGCTTTCATTGCCCCTCCACATTACTGCAGAATTAAAGTTATTATATATTATACATAGTGTCAAGACATATTGACATGAATTTTTCAATCATATAATCTAATCAAATGCTTCAGTTTTCTGTTAAAAAACTCCGGCTTATCAATTATGTTCTGCTCCTCCTGATACTGATTTCAACGCTGTATGCCGCCCGCGCGCTCGTCACCTTCTATTCTTACGGCAACAAAGACATATCTGCCGGAGTCGAGGGAAACGCGCCCGCTGAAACTTCCAACATCATCCGTGATATCACCGGTTATTCCCCGATCGTTGCCAAGAACCCTTTCGGCCCGCCAATGAGATTTTATATAATTGCCCCTCCGGAGGCGGAAAAAGCTCAGGCTGAAACGGCAGAGACATCCCTTGCGAGCCTCAGGCTTATCGGAACCGTCACAGGCCCTGAGAACCTGAGTTACGCAATTATCATAGATACCTCCGGCCCGTCCGCGAACAAAGCTGAGGTCTTCGCGCTTGGTGAAGCCGTATCCAATTACGGCATTCTCACAGAAGTCCTGAGCGAATCTGTCAAAATAATCTCTAACGGAATTACTCAAACGCTGGAGATGATTCAAACCGCCGTCCTGCCTGACAATAACGCCTACAATTACCAGCCGGAAACGCTTTCAGCTTCTAAAGAACCTTTCGTGAAGAAGGTGGGCAAGAGAAAATTCCAGGTTGACCGGAAACAGGTTCAATCCTCGATGGAGAACCCGGAGAAGATACTGACCGACGCGAGGCTCCTTCCTAACTTCGTAAACGGCAAGCAGGACGGTTATTCTATAAGCGAAGTGAAACCCGGCGGGCTTTATGAAAACCTCGGCCTCAAGAACGGGGATATTCTTCTGAGAGTCAACAACCTCGAGATATCAAACCCCGAAGTCGCCATTCAGGCGATGTCCGCAATCAGAGGGACTAATAATGTAAACCTTGATATAATAAGAAACAATCAGAAAATGTCGCTGACATACGAACTGAAATAATACAAACCGGCGATTACGAATATTTAGGAGAAGCGGAATGAAAAAAAGAAATAAAGCGAAGCTTGCAGCTGCACTACTCACCCTCATACTGATATTCATGTCATGGCCGTCATTCGCGGACGATCCCGATACTGCCGTTGAAACCGGGCGGAATGACGCAAAAATAGCGTTCAACTTCGTTGATGTGGATATGCCGACCATTATTAAATTCATCAGCAAGATAACGGGATTTAATTTTATCTTCGACGAAAAGATCAAAGGCACGATAACGATAGTGGCGCCGACAAGGCTGACTGTCGAGGAATCTTTCACCCTCTTCACATCCGTTCTCAACATGAAGGGTTTTACCATAATGCCGGCAGGGTCAAAAACATACACAATAATCCCGTCCGTGAACGCTAAAGAATCGGGCGAGATCCCCGGCGGGCAGGAGATGCCCGTAAACGACCGGTTCATAACCAAGATACTCACCCTTCAGCATATAGACGCCAACGAGGCGCTGAAATTCCTGAGGCCCGTGGTCTCCAAAGAAGGGCTCCTCTCTTTTTTCGGGCCGCGCAATCTCCTGCTCATCGTCGATTCGGCATCCAATGTTGAAAAGGTGTCGGGAATACTCTCAAAGATCGACCAGCCTCCAACGCATAACGAGCCTTCAAAGATACATGTATATTTTGTCGAGCACGCCGACGCTACAGAACTCGCTCAAGTGCTTGAAGGTATAATAAGAAGCACCCGCGCCGCAAGCCAGACAACGCCGAAGGATCCCCAGGATACGCTGAGCGAATCTGTCTCAAGAATCAGCATAACGCCGGACAAGGCGACCAATTCGCTTGTAATCGTGGCTCCTCCCTCTGACTTCAACAATATCCTTGACGTGATTAAATCTCTCGACAAGAGAAAAAAACAGGTGTATGTCGAAGCCATGATTATAGAAGCCTCGATAGACAAACTCAAGGATATCGGGGCAAAGTGGAGGGCGGTAGCCAGGCATAACGGCGAGCCGATTGTTATTGGAGGGGTTGGCAATCTCAGTTCTGAAACAGTGCTGTCCATCATCGACGGACTCTCCGGCTTCTCGGCAGGCGGAATGGGCAATTTTCTGACGATACCGGGATCGACTGTTGGCTCTGATTCCGAAAACATCACCGTTCCGGGCTTTGCCGCCATCTTCAGCCTGAGCGATTTTCAGAACGCGGTTGATATACTTTCCACCCCCCAGATCCTCACTTCAGACCATGAGGAGGCGGAAATAGTGGTAGGCGAAAACGTTCCTTTCATCTCTAAAAGAGAGGGAAATGCCGATACTGTCGCGAGCACTTACAGCACTAATATCGACAGAAAAGATGTCGGCATAAGCCTTAAGATAACGCCCCAGATAACAGAAGGCGATTATGTAAACCTCGATATTTATCAGGAGATATCTTCCGTAAAAAAAACCTCTGAAACAATCTTTACGACAGTAGGTCCCACTACTACAAAGCGCTCGACAAAGACATCCATAGTCGTAAAAGACTCGCAGACCGTCGTGATTAGCGGGCTCATGCAGGAAAAGGATGAGGAAGGCATAGGCAAAACCCCCCTCCTCGGCGATATTCCGTTATTGGGCTGGTTCTTTAAATATAAAACCACCACAAAGACCAAGACAAACCTTCTGCTCTTCCTTACGCCGCACATAATAAAAGACTCATCCCAGTTAAGCGATATAACGGGAATCAAGCACAGGGCTTTCTCCATGGAAGAGCGCCAGTTTCCCGAAGACGAGCTTCTGGTGAGGTTCAGGGATGATGTTTCGGAAGAGACGGCCCAGGAGATAATCACGGGACACGGCGCCGCTATCCTGACCGTCATAAAAGAACTGAAGATATACCATATAAAGCTCAGAAAAAAACTAAAGGTTGAAGACGCGATTGCCGAGTTCTCCCCGCACCCGGAAGTGCTTTATGCAGAGCCCAATTTCAGGCTCAACATACAGCAGTCCCCCGGAGAAAAGAATCCCGTTATCTCCCCTCAATCCTCCGGAACCGAAGATGACAAATACATGCATTTGGGGCCGTACAACACAGGGTTGGGCAGCCTTGACGTGAGATGAAGCATTTGGAGCAGTTAACCAAAATCGAAGACGAGGAGATAGAGTTTTCCCTGCTCCAGGACCTCCCGCTCCATTTTGTCAAAGGCAACCTTATGCTCCCTTTAAAAATCGAGAACGGGGAGCTCGTCGCCGCGGTATCGGACAACCGGGGCATATCCGCCCTCAGAGACCTCGCCATAAAACTCGAACTGAAGCCTCATCCCGTGAAGGCCGCAGAAGATATTATCCTCGGCGCGATCAACAGGATATACAGCAGAACAAGCAAGATGGACCAGGTGATGGGGGATATCAGGGGAGAAGACCTCTCCATGATAGCCACGGAGTTCGAATCCCCGAAAGACCTTCTCGAACTGACTGAGGAAGCGCCGATAACGCGCCTTATCAACGCCCTGCTTCTTGAGGCCGTCAAGGAACGCGCAAGCGACATCCATGTCGAGCCTTATGAAAAAGGGGTTGAGGTCAGGCTGCGGGTGGACGGCATCCTCAGAAAGATACTCTCCCCTCCCAAGATAGTCCAGGAAGCCCTGATATCGAGAATAAAGATCATAGCGAATCTCGATATAGCCGAAAAGAGGCTCCCGCAGGACGGAAGGATAAAACTGCTGGTGGGAGGCAAGGACATAGACATAAGGGTATCCATCATCCCGACTTCACTGGGAGAGAGGGCTGTCCTCAGGCTTCTTGACAGGCAGGTAGGCGTCATGAGCCTCGAAACTCTCGGCCTCTCGGAATCGATACTTGATTCATTTAGGGATGCCCTCTCGAGGCAGAACGGAATAATCCTCGTCACAGGCCCGACAGGCTCGGGAAAGACGACCACGCTTTACGGCGCGCTTCTGAGGCTCAATACCGAAGAGAGAAATATAATCACTGTGGAAGACCCTGTCGAATACCAGCTTTCGGGAATCGGCCAGATGCATGTCAATCCCAAAATAGGGCTGACATTCGCGTCAGGACTGCGCGCCATACTCAGGCAGGACCCTGATATCATGATGGTTGGAGAGATAAGGGACCTCGAGACCGCGGAGATAGCAGTGCATGCCTCGCTTACCGGGCATCTTGTACTCAGCACTCTTCATACGAACGATGCTCCAAGCGCTATCACGCGCCTCATTGACATGGGGATAGAGCCTTTTCTCGTGGCGTCCTCGCTCGTGTGCGTTCTCGCCCAGCGGCTCGTCAGAGTGATATGCCCCCACTGCAGAGAATCTTACAAACCTTCTGCTGAAGAGACCGCGTACCTTAATTCAGGCAAAGCGCCCGATGTGCTTTACAGAGGCAAAGGCTGCGGCAAATGCCTCGGCAAGGGTTACCACGGAAGGACAGGGATTTATGAACTCCTTGAGATAACCCCTGAGATAAGAAAGATGACCGTGGAGAGAAACGACGCGCAGGCGATAAGAAGCGCCGCCGTGAGTTCGGGATTCAAGGGGCTGAAGGATGATGCGGTTGACAAGGTCATCCGCGGCATAACCACTGTCGAAGAAATACTCAGGGTGACGCGCAAGGACATGGATGAATAAGATGAACCTCAACAGCTCGAATTCTCTTTATGGCCGGTAAACAGAATGCCAATATTCAGATATCGAGGTTACAACAAGGCAGGCTCGGAAATATCGGGTGTCATAGAAGCTGAAGGCCAGAGAGACGCGGCCATAAAGATAAAGGCCGGCGGAGTCCTTCCAAAAGAGATAAGAGAATCCCTGATAGAGAAGAAGAGCGGTATCTTTAAGAGAAGGCATACCCCCTTTAACCTCCCCGGTATAACGAGAAGGCTTGCCATATCACTCTCCTCAGGCGTTCCTTTAATTGACGCCGTAAGAGCCGCGGCAACGGAGCAGAAGGGGATATGGAGAAACCTTCTCACGGATATCAATGAGCAGGTAAAGGCAGGGGCATCCCTCTCAAAGGCGTTACAGGCGCATTCAGACATATTCCCGGAGTTCTACACAGGCATGGTCGCCGCGGGCGAAAGCAGCGGCAGGCTTCCCGACGTCCTCATGAAGCTCTCCGATTTTTTAGAGACGGAATCTAAAGTCAGGAACAAGGTTCAGACCGCGCTCGTCTATCCCGTCTTCATGGCTTCCGTAAGCATTATAGTCGTAACTTTTCTTTTTATATTCGTCGTGCCGAAGATAACGAAAGTCTTTGAAAACACATCCGCAGCCCTTCCGTTCATTACCGTTCTGCTCATCTGGATAAGCGCCTTCTTCCAGAAGCTCTGGTGGCTCCTCCTTCTCCTGGCGATTGCCGCGGCATTCTCTTACCGCAGGATGAAAGAGACGAAAAAAGAGTTCATAGATTCCATGCTTCTCAAAGACCCTTCCGGGATACTCATGAGCCTTTACATGATGAGGTTCTCGATGACCATGTCCTTCCTCCTCTCGGGAGGCCTTCCGATCCTCAGGGCGATGAGGCTAACGTCGAGAGCCGTGGGAAACATAAAATTGAAGAAGAGTATACTTGCGGCGGAAGAATCGGTATCTCACGGCGCGAGGCTCTCAAGCAGCCTCAAGGACTTCCCTCCGACAATGCTCCAGATAATTTCAACAGGCGAGCAGACAGGAAGGCTTCCGGAAGTTCTCAATACGATCGCTGACGCGTATGAGGATGAATTTGAGAAAAAACTTCAGCGCATGACCGCCCTGCTCGAGCCCGCGCTCATACTTATAATGGGCCTTGTGGTGGGCTTCATCGTGATAGCCGTGCTTCTTCCTATATTTGAACTGAACCAGTTGATAAAATAAAACGTGAAAGTTGAAAGGAAATAAACGAAATGAAAAACTCGCATGAGCAGAAAACCCGCGGTTTCACTCTTATCGAACTGATGGTCGTCATTGTCATCCTGAGCATCCTGGCGATGTTCATCGCGCCCCGGCTTATAGGCAGGACAGACGACGCAAAGGTGGCTGAGGCAAAGGTGCAGATAAGGAATTTCGAAACAGCCTTGAAACTCTTCAGGCTCGATAGCGGTTTTTATCCATCCACGGATCAGGGCCTAAACGCCCTCATCGCAAAACCGGATACCGGAAGGGTCCCGGAAAACTACAGGCCGAACGGGTATCTCGAGGCAAACCGCATCAAGCCTGACCCATGGGGTTTCGAATATGTCTATATCTCCCCGGGGCTTCAGAATGAGTATGACATCATGAGCTACGGGGCCGACGGAGAACCCGGGGGCGAAGGCTATGACGCAGACATCATCAACTGGGACATGTGATGAAAGCAGGATATAAAGCATAGGGGCAAAAATGAGATTCACAGTAAATAACAAATACGGCTTCAGCCTGATAGAATTGATCGTCGTGATCTTCATAATGTCTCTGGCAATGGCATTGATAATGCCTTCCTTCACCGACATAGCCGGGAGCAGGCTCAAGTCAGCGGCGAGCGGAATCAGCGGAACGATGAAATATGTCTATAATGAGGCGGCCGCGCGCAAAAAGATCTATACTTTCAGCGTCAACATGGAGCAGAGCACATGGGGTTTTGAGAGCATGGATGAATCAAGGACATTCAGGGCCGGCAAAGACATCAAATTCAAGGATGTAATGGTGCCGTCAGCCGGAGTTCTGAAAGAGAAGATGGTGAGCATCGATTTCGGGCCCCTCGGGCCTGAAGAGCCTATCGTTATCCATCTCACGGACAAAGAGAAGGATTACACGATTTTTTTCAATAACCTCAACGGCAGGAGCAGGATACTTGAAGGATACATTTTATAGAACATCGCTTTCCCTTGAAAAAGGCTTCACCCTCGTCGAGGTGATGATAGCTCTCGCGATAATAGCGGCAACCCTCACGGTCGCGCTCTACACTGTCAATTATCACGCCGGTATATCCTATGAAAACTCGGTCAAGACGCAGATGCTTTTATACGCGAAAGAGCGCCTCGTGAAGCTCGACCTCGACAGGCGCGAGTCCGAAGGGAAGATCGAGGGCACGGATTTTACCTACAAAAACGAGATAAGCGGGTCAGCGGTTGACGAGGTGGTCACGCTGAACACATCTGTAAAAGGCGCTGACATGGAATTCAACCTCAGAAAGCTCTCAGTGAAAAAAGATGCCCGGCAGAATAATTAGCATGGCCGAAGAAAAAGAGCGCCGGCTTTTTCGCGATCCCTCAGGCGGCTTCACACTCATTGAACTGCTCATAAGCCTTACGATACTTATCATCGTCCTTGCCTCTGTATATGCCACTTTCTTCACTGTGCAGAGGGCTCTCGAGAGGTTCAACAGCGTATCGCTCAAGTATCAGGAGGCGAGGACTGCTCTCGACATCATCAGGCGCGAGATAGAGGGCGCGTTCCTCGAAACTCCTAAAAAAGGAGAGCAGGGCGGCGGCTACACTTATTTCTCATTTAAGGACAAGGACATTTTCGGCAAGCCCGCCTCTGAACTCGGCTTCACCGCGTTCACCTTCAGGGGCAGCGGCTTAAACACCATCTTCTACCGTGTTGAAGAGGATGAAAAGAGGATGAAGCTGACAAAGCAGGAGTCTTCCTCGCTTGGCCCTGTCAAAGGGTATTCTCTCGATATGATCAGCGGCATTGAGGGCTTCACTGTCGAAACGGTATTCAACGGCAAAACGGTCAAGGCGTGGGATTCCGCTGAGGCGGGCAAACTGCCCGATATGATAAAGGTTACTATTGATTTCGACGACAACGGAAAAAGGGTGAGCCTGAGCGAATTCGCGAAACCTGTGATAGGCCTTCAGTTATGAAATACGCGATAAGAGAGAGAACCGGATGCCGCAGCGGTTCACGCAGCAAAGGCTCCGCCCTTGTAATCGTGCTTCTCCTCGTGGCGATTATAACCGCCCTTGTCGTCGAATTTGCTTACGAGATATATGTTGACACAGCCTCGGTTGCAAACTGGATTGACGCCCAGAGGGCTTCGCTCACGGCTAAATCAGGACAGGCTTTCAGCTCCGAGTTCCTGAAGAGGGTAAAAGGCTATGACTATACATATACGAGACAGTTAACCGTTCCCGTGCCCATGGATTTCGGCCCTGATAATCATCTCGTTCTCAAGGCCGAGGATGAGAATGCGCGGATAAACATCAATAAGATAGTGCACGAGGAGACCGGTGAACTGACGCCTTCCTATGATATGTTGATAAGACTGCTCAAATACCTTAATATAGATATTTCCGTGGCCGCCTCGATTGCCGACTGGATAGACCATAACAGCGAGCCGAGGTCGGGAAATTCCGAGGAAGGGGCGAAGAACTCCCCTTTCTGGAGCGTTGACGAGCTTAAACTTGTTGAAGGAATGAATGAGGATGCATATAATAAACTCATTCCATACGTTACAGTCTATGGCGAGACGCTGAATGTCAACACCGCGGAACTGCCGGTTCTGATGAGCCTGAGCGATTCAATGACAGAGACCATTTGCCAGAAGATAATAGAGCGCAGAAGCAGTTCCCCTTTTGAGAGTAAGGCTGAATTTCTGGGTATGGGTGAACTCCAGGGAGTTAATATAACTAATTCCACGATCCTTGCCGCAAAGAGCAATTACTTCAGGATATCATCAATAGCCACATCACATGACATAACAAGAGTGATTGAAAGCGTTATCGACACATCTCTTAAAGTGCATTACTGGAGAGAAGGATAAAAATGAAGATAGGGTTCATTGATTGGGGCGGAGGGCAGGCAAGCCTCTACACCTTCACCAAAAAGAGCGGGGTTCTTACGCTTGATAACAAGAACAGCGTGGAAACCGGCGTGAACCTCGATCAGAAGAGCCTTGCCGGCCTGAAAGAATCAAAGCTCCATGATATTTACCTCAGCCTGCCGAGGGAATTGATATCCTTCAGGGAGCTTGATTTCCCCTTTTCCGACGAGAAGAAGATATCCGATATCATCACCTTTGAACTCGAAGGGCTTCTGCTCGGCAATGCCGAAGACTATGTCATAGATCACATCATAACCGAATCCTTTGAAGAGAGGACAAGGGTGCTCGCGGCCTGCGTTGAAAAGGCAAAGCTGAGAGAGGCAATTAACGCCTTTGCCTCGGCAGGGCTTGAACCCAAAGTTATAACATCGCTTGAACTGAGAATATTCGGCAATGATTACGAGAGGGTGCTTACCGAAGACGCGGCTGACGGGGATAAAAGGGTCGAGGCCGCGAAAGATGAGATCGCCGAACCTTCCATAGACCTCAGAAGAGGCGAGTTGTCATTTACGGGAGACATCGAGAGCTTCATCAAGGTATCCAACGTGACCGCCTTCCTCATACTCATCCTGCTCATCATTTTCGGCGTCAACGCGACGGTCAAATACAATCTCCTGAAGAAGGAGAAGCTCCTTCTCGAAGCCGAGGCTGAGAAGTCATTCAGAAGCCTGTTCCCCGAGGATGCAAAGATTATCGACGTCTCAAGGCAGCTTGAGGGAAATGTGAACATTCTGAAGAAGAAGAAAGAAGTTCTCGGCGGGGTTGCTGTGCTGGATATCATGAGCGGCATCACAGACCTGTCGGACAACCTCGCCGTCCTCGACGAAATAAGGGCTGACAGCACTAACATCATTATTAAAGGGACCTCGGCTACATTCAAGGACGTCGAATCTCTGAAAGAAGCGCTCTCCGCCCGGTTTGATAATGTGAGCGTAACGGAATCCTCCTCAACCATCGACAAGAAAGTGAGCTTCGCCATAGTGATGAAAGGCAGGGGCGTATGAGAAAGGGCGTGGTAAATTTCATATTATCGAACAAAATATCTGTTCTCCTTTTAGCCCTGATAATCATTGCCGCGGCATATATCGCGGCGATATCCGCGTACGCCGGCGGATTAAGCATAAAGAACCTCGCGCTCAAGGAACAGGCTTCAGAGATACAATCGATAAGCTCGGGCCTCATCGGGATAAAAGAGATTGTCGAAACAAAAGAGAGAAAGATAGGCTCAGGCGGGCATAAGGGCATAGTAACCACCCTCGAGGAGCTTCTGAACAGCCTGAGCATGAAGGCGTCCGTGCTCAAGCCCTCAGGCCAGAAGAGAAATGAGGAATATGTCGAGGAAGACGCTGAACTCGAAATAAGCACAATAGACCTGAACGGGATAGTCAACCTGCTGTACAGGATAGACTCAGCGCCTGAACCTATGAAGGTCAAGTCCATTTACATGCAGGCCACATTTGAGAACAGGGACATATTCAAACTGAGCCTGACGGTCTCGCTCCTCTCAAGGCCTCAGTAAGGGGGCCGCGACCCCGATGAGAAATATCCGCATATTTTTACTTGTGACAGCCTCGATTCCCTTCATTGCCGTCCTGCTCTGGTACTTCTCCGTCCCCTCGAGCCTCATTAATAAGAGGATAGAGGAATCCATCTCTGAGTCAGCAGGCTCAGGCGTGAGGGCTGAGATAACAGGGCTGAGCAAAGGCCCTTTTTTTGATATCCACATAGAGAGCATGGCAGTCTATGAAAAAGAGAACCGCGCGTTTGACATAACCGATGTCAGCGCGAGGATCAACCCTGTCTATCTTTATAAAAAGAATATCGTTCTCAAAATGGAAGGGAGCATTGGCAAGGGAAAGATAAATGGGGAACTCCGGCTTCCGGAAGGAGGCGTCATTAAGACAGAGGGCATCGCCCTCGATTCGGTTGCGTATCTGAAGAGCCTCGGCATTAACGCAAAGGGCATCCTCTCGTCAGAGACTGTATTAAGCGGAAACTCATCAGAGACAAGGTTTACAGTTGAAGAACTCGACCTCAAAGAGACGCCGTTTGCCATAATCCCCCTCATTAATTCCTTCAGGCGGGTGAAGGGGCTGGTCAACGCCTCCAAAGATAAGATAACTGTAACATCGCTCAGCTTTGACGGCGATAAAGGCTACGCGCGCGCGAAGGGCGACATCGTCAGAGGCAATCTGAATATTGTGGTAGAGCTTATGCCGGAATCGGGAAGACTTGAGGAGTTTGAGAAGATGATGCTCAGGCAGTATGAGTCTTCCCCCGGGTTATACGTATTCCCCTATAACGGCAGGCTGTAGATGTGAATTACCTGAGTCCTTCATTCCGGTCATCCTGAGCCTGTCGAAGGACGAGCCTTCTGCCCGCTTCCATAACTTCATTGAAAGCAGTTGGATGTTTGATAACCGCGCCCTTTGCGTCAACCTGCGGATAAAAGAGCGCCTCATGCTTTTGGACATTTATTGTCCTGAAAAAAGCTGCAGCAGTGGCATCCCCGCATTTGAAGCCTGTCTCCTTCTTCATCCCGCCGACAAGTATCAGTAGCCCCTTTCTGCCGTTTCTCCCTTCAGGAACCGGTTTTTTGAGCAGGTATTTTTCGCACCAGAAAGACTGGCATCTGTCTATCAATGCCTTTAACTGCGCCGTAAGCCCGAAGAAGAATACGGGCGAGGCGATTATAAACCTCTCGCCTTCGCGGATGGCATCATAAACCTTCTCCATCTCATCCTCCACAACGCATACGCCGGTCTCGTCACAGCCGCCGCAGTTTAAGCACGGGGAGATATTCATAACGGCCGGCCTGAAAATCGTCACCTCATGCCCTTCCTCTCTAATCGGGCGCAATGCCTCATTGAGGAGAATCTCTGAGTTGCCGTTTACCCTCGGGCTGCCCAAAAAAGCCGCGACCTTCATGAGATATATTAATCTATTTCATCCAAAATCTTCCTGATATTCTCCTCTTTGTAAAGTCGGTACGACTCGATTCCGAGAAGGGGTCCACCTCAGGCGGATTCGCCGTGGCGAAAGGGGTGTGTTGATTTTCACCACTTGCTCTTTTGTCATTCATAAAACTATAATTTTTCTGTTCCGTAAAATATAACCGGTAAATCAATAACGAAAGGAATCTAAAATGTTTGAATGGATAACTCATCCCGAGTCCTGGATAGCGCTGGGCACGCTCGTTGCCCTTGAGGTCGTACTTGGAATCGACAATATCATTTTCCTCTCAATCCTTGTCGGCAGGCTGCCGCATGAGCAAAGGGACAAGGCCCGGCAGTTGGGGCTCGGGCTTGCGATGCTTGCGAGGCTCGCCCTGCTCTTCAGCATCTTCTGGGTGATGGGGCTCGTTGACCCGTGGTTTTCCGTCTTGGGCAAAGAGATTTCGGGAAGGGATATCATTCTGATACTCGGCGGCCTTTTTCTGCTTGCAAAATCTACGCATGAGATTCATGCAAGCCTCGAAGTCACGCATCATCCCGGCGACGCCCCGAAGCATGCAGGTTTCCTCTCAGCCCTCGCGCAGATAGCGGTGCTCGATATCGTCTTCTCCCTCGATTCGGTTATCACCGCGATAGGGCTGGTGGAGCATATATCCATAATGGTAACCGCTATCCTGATATCAGTGGCGGTGATGCTGCTTTCCTCCAAACCCATCGGCATCTTCGTTGACAGGAACCCAACCATCAAGATGCTCGCCCTCTCATTTCTGCTGATGATAGGCTTCACGCTGATAGCGGAAGGGTTTGACGTGCGTGTCCCGAAGGGCTACATCTATTTCGCGATGGCGTTCTCAGTCGGCGTGGAACTTCTGAACATGCGCGCGCGCAGGAGAAAAGAATCCGTGGCAATTCATCTCACGAAAAAGATAACGGAGAACAATACCGCGTGAGGTTGGGAAATTTTGGACATTCCAAGTCTCTCGGCGAAGGCATATATGAATTAAAGGTAGATTACGGTCCGGGATACCGCGTATATTTCTCGGTTATCGGAAAGACAATTGTTCTGCTTCTGCTTGGTGGAGACAAGAAGTCACAAAATAAAGATATCGCCCAGGCGAAAGAGTACCGGAAAACATTTAAACAGAGGTGACACACAATGACAACAAAATCAAAAAAGAGTTATCAGGAAGACCTGATTGAAAGCCTGAAAAATCCAAAAGAAGCTGCTGCGTATTTAAATGCCGCGATTGAAGACGGAGACCGTGAACTCTTGTTGCTTGCTCTCAGAAATATTGCCGAAGCCCGGGGAGGCATATCAGCGATAGCGAAAAAGGCCAAGCTTAACAGGGAACACCTTTATCGCGTGCTTTCGAAACGAGGCAATCCGGAAATAAAAAGCCTCGTTGCGCTTCTTCATGCTATGGGGCTTGAACTAAGCGTGAAAGTACAGAAACAGGTTTACGCATAAGCCGGCAAGGAGCCAACAAGAGCTATGTCATTTTTCGCTTGACAATTTCTTGCTCGTACAACTATATTTCTTTATTCCAGCAAATACGGACGGCTGGATAATAATTGTTAACCCACAATAAATTACCCCGGGCTGAAGTCCTCGGTTTTCTGGCACGGCATACGGCAATCGCCTCCACTCAGCCAGCTATTGCTGACATCCGTCTGGTCGAAATTTTCTTAACGAACTTGGGCTTCATGAAATGTAAAAAAGGGTTAACAAAAACTATAAATCAATCACTATACAGGAGGATAAGATGAAAAGAATTAAAAGAAATCAAATGATTTATAAATACATAATTATGATATGTATAATTCTTATTGCACAAGGATGTGCTACAGTTGGTAACGATAGTTTAAGAAAAGAATCAGAGTTATCAGTAAATGCTAAATTAATCGAAGGTAAATCAACAAAAGCAGAAGTTAAAGAAATGTTTGGTTCTCCAATACAAACTTCCTATACTGATGGAGGTCTTGAAATATGGAAATATGAGCTTTCAAAAATGAGTGCAGATGCTTCAAGTTTCATTCCCCTCGTAAACATATTTACTGCTAGTTCAAGTGGGACAAAAAAAGAACTTACTATTCTTTTCGATGAGAACAACATAGTTAAGAAATATAATATGAGCGAGTCTCCAGTTAAAGTTAGGACAGGGATTTTTAATCAATAAGTAAGATATTATAAATTCGTTGTCAATGCGCTGCACATGAACGAGTGCCACAGGACGCTTTTACAGACGATCAGAGACATGAGATATTCAAATCAGTTTCATGCTCTTTAACGTCTTACATGGCACTCGTCAGTGAGCTTATCGTTAGACGGTAAAAAAAACTATGTCTGATACATACGATATACGAGCCGTAATACTTCAAGTCATTCAAGACCAGCATCCGAAAAATCCAACCGATATGACATTACAACAAGGCTCTGTACTTGAAGAAACTAAACGCAGAATCGGGATAAAGTATAATGAAGAAAAAGAGCGAGCCATTCTTACAACATGGCATGATCTTTTTCGCACAGGGTACTTAGCGTGGGGACTTAATATCTCGAATCCAAACCCTCCTTTTTTCCACGTGACAACGAATGGCAGGCGTGCTCTTGCTTCATTGAATCGAGATCCGGGAAATCCTGACGGATATTTAAAACATCTTTATTTTATTGCGACACTTCAGCCAGTGGAAAAATCTTATCTTGAAGAGGGGCTTAAGTGCTTCGTATCTGGATTTTATAAAGCATCCGCGGTTATGATCGGTGCAAGTACTGAAAGTATGATTCTTGATATAAGAGATTGTATTGTTCAAAAACTTACTACTATTGGACATCCCATTCCTAAAAAACTTACTGATTGGAAAATCAAGACAATTCTTGATGCTGCGCAAACTTTTTTTGATATGCATAAGCATGATTTTGCCCAATCATTACGAGAAGAGTATGAGGCGTACTGGGCAGCATTTATACAGCAGATACGCTCTGCAAGAAATGATGCTGGACATCCTACGAGTGTTGATCCAGTTACATCCGATACTGTCCACGCATCTTTACTTATTTTTCCTGAATTGGCAAAACTTACGGAAAAACTTAGAACTTGGGTCACTAATGAATTTAAATATCTAACCTGACGCTGCACATGAACGAGTGCCACAGGACACTTTTTTAGGTAGCATTGTTTTGAGGAGTGCGAATCGGTTTGGAGGCATGTTGTTATCTTGCAGTGGCACTCGTCGCTCAATTCTACGTTAGGCGCTCACGTTAGATAAACACTATCTGTTCTGATAAGGAGGATACAGACATGAACATCGGTATTCTTGGCACAGGTGATGTAGGCAAGGTGCTGGCGGCAGGTTTCAAGACTGCCGGCAATGAGGTGATGCTCGGCACTCGCAATCCCGCATCCGGCAAACTGACTGACTGGCTGGCACAGGCCGGGAAAGGTGTGCAAGCCGTCACTTTCAGCCAGGCTGCAGCGTTCGGCGAAGTCATTGTGTTCGCCATCGGCTGGGCTCATGCAAAAGCAGTCATTGACCTGGCAAATCCGGCCAGCTTCAAGGGCAAGGTGGTACTGGATACAAGCAATCCCCTATTTTTTGAACAGCAGGGTCAGCCGCCGGTGCTGGCGCTGGGGCACACCGATTCCGCCGGAGAACAAGTGCAACGCTGGCTGCCCAAAGCGCGGGTGGTGAAGTGGTTTAACATCGTCGGCAACTCGCACATGGTGAAGCCGGATTTTGCCGGCGACAAACCCGATATGTTCATTTGTGGCAACGACGCTGCCGCCAAGACCACGGCTAGTGAACTGGCGCAGCAACTGGGCTGGCCACCGGTGATTGATCTGGGTGACATCAGCAAATCGCGCTACCTTGAACCGCTGGCCATGGTGTGGATCACACACCTTTTCAATACCGGTTTCAACGTTAACCACGCCTTCAAACTCCTGCGTAAGTAGGGGGGAACGGAAGATATTTTCAATGGCAGAAATTCTAAAGATTCACGAAAAACGTGCCCTCAGTCGTTATGGAAGATTGCATCAAGAAAATTGGATCAACTTGATTCTGTCGGACATATTAATGAACTGAGGGTTCCCCCAAACAATAAGTTGGAAGCCTTAACGAGAGATAGAAAAGGACAATATAGTATAAGGATAAACGATCAATATCGGATATGTTTTATATGGCATGAATCCGGACCTGAAAAGGTAGAAATTACGGATTATCATTGATAAAAATTAAGATGTTTTATGGAGGTAAATATGGTTCGCATACCAACACATAGAGAGCCTACCCATCCTGGCGAGATGCTGCTTGAAGAATTTTTAATTCCTATGGGGATTTCACAGCGGGAATTGGCAAATGAAATTCATGTCCCCTACCAGAGGATTAATGAAATTATCAACAAACGTCGTGGGGTAACACCCAGTACAGCTTTACGACTTGCAAAGTTCTTTGGGGTTTCCGAAGATTTCTGGATGAATCTACAACTTAGATCGGATATATATAAAGCGAAACTTGATGAGGCAAAAGAATTAAAATCAATTCGGGCTATAAAAGTTAATAGGGAATTAGCACATTCACAGCCTTAGACAGGCATGCCCAATGTGACATAGACGATTATTGCTCTAACCGTCATAAGAAAATCCTCACCCCCTCTCTTCTTTCATCTTCTTAAGCATCGCCTCTATGAGAGGAGTCGAGCCCGCGCCGCAGCTTATTACAGACCTCATCGCCTGCTCAACAGGCACATTAAGAATATATACATTCTCCTTTTTGACATGGCAGATGTTGCCCGATGTCGGGTTCGGGGCGGTAGGGATGAAGACCGTATAGCTTCCATCCGGATGGGTGTCTGTGATAAAGGCATAAAAGAGCGTATCGGAATCAAAGACCCTCACGAGCGCGACAGATGAGAAGGGCGGCTTCTTTCCGCCAAGAAACTGCATAACAGTCTCCTTGATGAGCGAATAGCCCGGCGCCACTTTGAGAATATTCTCCTCAATCACCCTGTGAATGTACTTCCCGAGCCTCGTCCTCACGAGTATCCCCACAAAGAAGCATGAGAAGACGATGATGAGGATGACCATGAGGTCGGCGAATATCCTCTCATACTTTAAGATATCGAGCGCCTCGATGAAGAAATCGGTGATGGGCATTATCATTCCCGTAACCAGCCCGAATATCCATTTAAAGAGCAGAAAGAGCACTGCGACGGGAAGTATCACCACTATACCGCCGATGAGCGACGTCTTGAAAAATGCCTTTATCCTATCCATGAGATAACTCCGTCATTATATTTTCAGGGCCTTACTCAGCCCTCTTTCTTCTCAGGTAATCATCAGCCTTTTTGACGCCGAGAGAAGACGCGATCCTGAAATTCTCAACGGCCTTCTTGCCGTCCTTCAGCTTGACGTAGAGGATGCCCATGTTGAAATAAGCGGCGCCGTTTGAAGGCTCCATCTCTATAACCCTTTTGTAATCGCGCAGGGCTGCTTCAAACTCTCCGAGCTTGTTATAGGCATTCCCCCTGTTGTTGTAGGCTGAAACAACGCGGGGGTTGATATCTATCACGGATGAAAAGTCTTTGACCGCAGACCTGAGGTCGTTCAGCTTCAAATATTCATTCGCCCTGTTAAAGTATGACTCGAAACTCTTCGCGTTAATCTCTATCGCCGTGCCGTAGTCCTTTATTGCGAGCTCGTGCCTCTCGAGTTTTGCGTAGGCATTGCCGCGGTTATTGTAAGCCTTCAGATGCCATGGGTTAAGCTTAAGCGCTGTGCTGAAGTCATTCACCGCATTCTCGTAATCGCCGGCATCCATATAAGCTATCCCCCTGTTGTAATATGAATCAGGGATGCCCGGATTCAGTTCTATCGCCCTGCCGCAGTCTCTTATCGTCTTTTCGGAATCCCCCAGCATTCCGTATGCAACGCCTCTGTTGCTGTACGCTTCTGCAAGTTTGGGGTTAAGCCTGATTGCGATGTCATAGTCGGCTATCGCCTCTTTGTATCTCTTTAATGAGGCGTAGGCGACTCCCCTGTTATTGTACGCCTTAACATACTTCGGGTCTACCCCTACAGCCTTGTTGTAGTCGGCCAAGGCAAGCTCTGTTTGGCCCTGTTTGGCATATTCTATCCCCCTGTTCGTATATGCGATGGGGACTTTATCGGGATGAAGCCTTATCTGATATGACCAGAGCGTCACCGTGTCCTTCCAGTTGCCGGTGTCACCCCATGTGATAGTGCTTAAAACCCCGGCCGCTATCAGCATCAGAACAATGACAAATGCCTGAAGCCCCTTCTTCCCGGCTCTCAGAAACACGCTTCCTGTTGCAACTCCGATCAGGATAAACGGCCCGAGCATCGGAAGATATGTGTACCGGTTCGCCGCCGCGTATGATCCGAGCTGCACTATGCCTATAACCGGAAGAAGCGAAACCAGATAATATGCCCATGCCGAGGCAACCGCCCTCTTCCTGTAAATAAATACTGCCGCGGTAATCGCAAGAAAGGCCGCCATTCCGCCTATGTATCCCCATGACAATATCTCGCCCTTATCGGGATACGGATAATACGGCGCAAGTTTTAAGGGGATCATCATCTTGTAAAGGTAAAACAGATATGCCTTTGCCGCAACTAAAAGCCTTGTCCATACGGGATGAGTCTCAAGCCCCATGAGCGAGCCCTTAGATACATTTGTCATCACGGTTGCTGCTGACGACGCGATGGAAAGCAATGCATAAGGGATCTTTTCAATCAGGGCGTTAACCGTTCCGCCTTTGGCATCAAGCCTCTTCAGAGGATAAGAATCAAGTATGAGAAGCACCACGGGAAGCGTCACTGCCATCGGCTTGCTCATAAGGGATAAAGCAAAGAGAAATATCGAAAGAAAGTAATACTTCTTTCTTCCGGCATCTAATGAAGCGTATTTGAGATAAGCAAGGATGCTCAGCAGGTAAAAGAAGGAATAAAGCACATCCTTTCTCTCGGCTATCCACGCAACCGACTCCACTCTCAACGGATGCACTCCAAACAGAAGCGCCGTCGCTGCCGCCGCCGCAATTGCGGGTTTGCCTCTCCATCTTTCGTCTCCTCCGGCATTAACAAGGCGGTATACAAGCATAAATACGAAAAAAGCGTTAAGGCTGTGGAGAATGTTATTTGTGAGGTGAAACCCTTTTGGGTTGAGCCCCCACACAGCATAGTCAGCCGCGAATGACAGCATTGTCGCCGGATACCAGATGCTTATGCCGACATTCGTGAATATCCACTTTATGGAATCAATCCCCAATGAACGGATGTGAAGATTGTCAGTAACCAATGTGTCATCGTCCCATATCAGAAAACCGTTGCCAAGCGCCGGCAGAAAGACAATAAACGCTGTGACGGCAACGAAAAGGGCCGAGAGGTATACAGCGGGTTTAATTTTATCCGCCCTTTCAGGAGTTGTGTTCTTCTTCACTCTTTTCATATCGTCACTTCAGGTAAGCCGCAGCCCTTTCATCTCCAAGCTCATAAGCCGTTTTAAAATTCTCAAAAGCCTTCTCCCTCTCATTCATGCTCACGTAAATCTTTCCTTTTTCATAATGGGCCGCGGCATTGGAAGGCTCAATCTTTAAGGCCATATTATAATTATTCAGCGCCTCCTTTGCCTTTCCCGTCTCGGCATAGGCAAGCCCGCGGTTGATGTACGCCATAGCCGAATCCGGGGCAAGCCCAATCACCCTGCCGAAGTCCTCTATCGCCTCCTGCCGCCTTCCGAGGTTCAGATACGCAGTCCCGCGGTTGCCGTATGCCTCGATAAACTTCGGGTTTATATCAACCGCCTTTCCGAACGCCTCAGCGGCGTCTGCGAATCTTCCGAGATTGAGATAAAGGCTCCCGAGCCTGAAGTAAACATCAGGAGCGAATGAATCAAGTTTCAATGACCTTCTGTAATCGTCAGCGGCCTCGTCATAACGCCCCAATGCCTCTTTTACCCGCGCCCTGTTGCCGTAGGCCCTCGCGAAACCCGGCTTCAGATCGATCGCTTTCGTGTAATCACTAAGTGCAAGCTCAAGTTCTCCCCTCTTCTCGTAAAAGTCCGCCCGGTTGAAGTATGCGTTTGCATATTCGGGGTCTAACGCCAGAGCATTGTTATAATCCCTCAATGCCTCCTCATTCTTCCCAAGGTATTCATACGCGACCGCTCTGTTGTTGTACGCGTAAAAGTAAGAAGGGCGCATCTCGATAGCCTTGTTATAGTCTTTCAGCGCCTCTTCGTACTTTCCTTTTTTCCTGAATGCTATGCCGCGGTACAAGTAGGTTATCCCGTCCGAGTCGGGATAGGCATCAATCTGATATGACCACAACCTGATGGACTCGTTCCAAATCAAGATGTTCTTGAAGGTAATATTTACAAGCAGCCCGGTTGCGGCGAGAAAGAGAGCGGCAAGGAGGATCCTGCGCGCCTTGTCCGCCCGGGTGAAAAGGACTCCTGCGAAGACGCCGGCAAGCATAAAAGGGCCGAGCGAAGGAAGGTAGGTGTAACGGTTTGCGGCAGAGAAGCCGGCTGTCTGAGTTATCCCTATTATCGGAAGAAGGGTTATCAGATAGTAAAACCATGCCGCAGGGAAAAGCCTCCTCTTTTTTATCAGCAGGATGCAGGCGGCAGTAAATGAAACGAAGAGTATTATCGGAATTGAATACTCGGGAGAAAACGGATTTATATTCTTTGGATACGGATACCACGGCACGAGGCCGAACGGCATTATGAATTTGTAAAGATAAAAGGAGTAGCCCCTGATCGACACGAGGATACGGACAATGAAAGGCTGCGTCTCTACTATGCTCAGAGTCCCTGCCTCATGATGCTGAAGCAGGGTGAATATTGAAATTATGATGCTGAGAAGAAAGAAAGGCGCTTTTTCCAATAATACCTTCTTTAGATCGCTTCTCGTTTCACCCAAGAAGAGCCTGCGCAAAGGAAAGTAATCAAGTATGAGCATCACGATCGGCATTGTGACCGCCATGGATTTGCTCATAAGGGACATCGCAAAAAGGATGAGCGAGCCCCAATAATAAAAAAGCCTCCGTTCCGTTCCGGATGCATACTTTAAATAGCAGAGGATGCTGAGGAGAAAAAAGAATGCGTACAGCACGTCTTTTCTCTCGGTTATCCACGCCACTGACTCGACGCGCAGCGGATGAACCGCAAACAACACCGAGGTGACAAAGGCTGATGCCAGAGATATTCTGAGGGCCTCAGCCTTCTCCCCTATTCCGAGCCTCACAAGCCAAAAGATTGTTATAAATACCAGGAAAGAGTTCAGGGAGTGCAGAGTATTATTTGTAAGGTGATAGCCGAACGGGTTGAGCCCCCAGAAGAAATGGTCAACATAAAGAGATGCGACCGTAAGCGGATACCAGCCTAAAATAGCAGGGTTTGAGACAGCGTCTGAAAATACCCAGCTTATTGACTGTATGTTCTTATTCTCGGATATGAGAAGGTTGTCGTCCCAATACAGGAATTCCCCGCCCAGCGCAGGCATAAATACCGCAAAAGCGATGACGGCAACCAAGAACGCGGCTGCCGATACGATGAAATTACTCGAACGGTGCGGCTTTTCAGCAAGCGGCGCATCCATGCCGACATTTTTGTTCCGCCTTTTATTCTTCATGTCCCTCTTCTCTTGCCGGCAGATACATTGCCTCCGGCCCAGAGCCAGAACAGGCTCCGGAGCCCCTTTAGCGCGGCCTTCATGTCATCCATACTGTTCAACTTACGAAGCCTGCCTAATACATAGCCGGGCCTTGAGTAGAATCTTTTGTATGCGATCCGCCTCAGCTTTATTATCTCGTCTCTCGTCATGCTGTAAGGGACAAACGCCGCCCCCTGATATGTGAAGTCCCTCAGGTCATCTGACATTGTGCCGTATTTGTCTATATTGTCATAAAGCTCGGAACCCGGAAATGGGGTGATCGCGTGAAAGCTCGCTATGTCCGGGTCAAGTTCTATGGCAAACTCGATGCTTTTGAGGCCGTCCTCATAAGTCTGCCCCGGAATGCCGAAGAGGAAAGGGGTCTGAACAGTCAAACCCGCATCTTTTGCCGCCTTCACCGCCTTTCGTGTCTGCTCAAGTGTGATTCCCTTTTTTATTGAGTTGAGGTCCTTCTGGACACCGCTCTCAGCGCCGAATAAAATTGCCCAGCATCCGGCGTCCTTAAACGCGCTGAGCAAAGGCTCATCCACCTGATTCACGCACGCGGAAGCAAACCAAGTGAGATCAAGCCCGCGCTTCTTTATCTCTTCCGCGATCCTCATCGCCCTGCCATAATCAGCGGCAAAGGTGTCGTCTAAAAACTTGATCTCTTTGTACCCCTGTTTCACGCAGTGCTCTATCTCTTCCATGACATTCTCCACACTGCGGAAGCGTATCCCGCTCTTTCGCGTCTTGTCTATCTGAAAACAGAAGAGGCATCTTCTGTTGCACCCTCTTGAAGTGGCCATTACGGCAACGGGCTTTCTTTTATAAGTGGCGGGCGGCGGGACATAATCCATATCATTTTCAAGAAGCCCGCGCGCAGGGAAAGGCAGCGAGTCGAGGTCTGTGATCAGACGCCTCGGAAGATTTTTAATGATTTTACCGTTCTCTCTGTAAACAACGCCCTCAACGCCTTCAAGGCTCTTGCCTTCTGACAGCCTTTTCAGCATCTCAACCATCGTCAGCTCGCCCTCGCCGGTCACAACGGCGTTTATGTCATCAGTGTCATCAAGGCATTTCTCCTGCATCGCTATGGGATAAGGCCCGCCTGCTATGATAAATACATCCTTCATAATCATTTTTATCTGAGAAGCCGCGTGAAGCGCCTTCTTCCACCCGAATGCGGTTGAATATATGCCGACGACATCCGGCTTGAAATCCTGAAGCTCCCAGAGAATCCTGCTGTGACTCATGAACGCCCCGTTAAGGAACTTCACTTCATGCCCGGCCTTCATGAGAGAAGAAGCGACATAGAGAGTTCCGAGCGGCTGCCAGTAGTTTATCTGCGAACCGGCGGTCTTTGAAGAGAATATATCCTCAGGAACCCAGGAAGGGATTATCAGAGCGCATTTCATTGGATCTAATTACCGGAAAAATTCTTCAACTATTTTACAAAATAAGGAGGTTTTTATCTCTATAATACTGATCTCAGCAGATTAGAAAGGCAGGTTTAATAAATCAGCTCAGTTTTCCCCGTTCAGCAAATTCTCCGCGGCCTCGATTCCGGATTCCATCGCGTGGTCCATATTGTAATACCGAAACTTTCCGTTGCGCCCGGCTATGTGGAGATTTTTGAATTTGGAAAGATAATCAACGACTTTATTGTAATGCCGTTCATATCCGACTTCAAAAAGAGGATATGTCTTGGGAACTCTCACGACACGGCTGTCCGCAACCTCCGTCTCATTGATGAAACCGAGCTTCACAAGCTGTTCGACGGTAAGGGATACGAGTTCGCTGTCATCCTTCATCCAGATGCCGTCGCCCTCAAAACAGAAATACTCGCAGACAAAATGTGTCTTGCCCGAAGGCGCCATGCCCGGGCTCCAGTTCTTTGGCTCGTGTATCCTTCCAAGAGAAAACTCCTTCTCGGGAATATACAGCCATGTGAGGTCAGTCAGCTTCTCGCGGTTAACCATAATTGTCACAAGGACAAGGTCCCTGTACCTGAGCTTTGAAGCAGCCTCAAGAATATCATCGGGGGCAGACGGCTTAAGCATGCGCACGAGGCTTGTGACAGGAATGCTTGAGACAACCTCTGAACCAGAAATATTATATGTGTTACGGCAGTTTGCCGCGGTGACACTCTTTATGACAAAGTCATCATGAGTTATCTCAACAACTTTTGTATCGGTCATGACAGGGTTGGATGTCTCTATCTCTTCCCTGAGCCTGTCTGACAGATGGCCGATGCCTGAGAACGGATATATAAAGTCGCTCGCAAGCGTCGGAACCTCCTTGCCCGTGAACCTGAAAAACGCGTTCTTTACCGCCACCCACAGAGACAGCCCCCGTATCCTTTGCGATACCCACTCCTCGCTTATCCTGCCGCAGCCTATGCCCCAGACCTTCTCGCTATAATCCCTGAAATAGAGGTCAAACATCTTTCTGCCGAAATTATTGACTACCCAATCCTCAAGAGAAACATTCACCGGTTTGCGGAAAATGCATTTAAGCTTCTCTTTCCCATAGTCAAAAAGTATCCTGGAGGTCGTCGGTACGCCGAGGCCGAATATCGCGTTAGCGGGCTTAAGCGGATAATCAAAGAACCTGCCGCGCATGTATATCTTGCTCTTGCGGGATACGGCAAGCGATTCCTTTCCGAGCAGGCCGGTTACATACTCCTCTATTTTTTTGTTGGATGTTATGAACCTGTGGCCGCCGAGGTCGAACCTGAAGCCGTTATGGATGATCGTTTTTGAGAGGCCGCCCACAGTTTCATCCGCCTCGAAGAGAATGAGGCCTCTGCCTGCCTCAGAGAGAATGTGCGCCGCCGAGAGGCCGGCAAGCCCGCCTCCGAGAACAACCACATCTTTTCTCTCATTTATGAGATTGCTTTCGTCTGTCCTCATAACCCGCGGTAAAAAAAACCAGAAGGATCGCGGGAAAGCGGCCCTTCTGGCATTCTTAATAAAATATGAACTGCTTATTTCGACTTAGCTACAAGAACAGGAACTTCCGCCCTGTTCACAACCTCTCTGCTCACACTCCCGGTGAAGAGGTGCGAAACCCTGTTGCCCCGTGAGCCGATAATTATCATATTGGCCTTTTCTTCATCTGCCGCCCTGAGAATTTCGTCAGCGGGATTGCCCTCTTTGATAACCGTCTTTACCCCTTTTAATCCTTTTGATTCCAGTTCGTTTCTGTAATAATCCAGAACGTTCTTTGCCTTCCTGTCAAGCGCCTCCTTATACTCGGAGCCGGCCAACACCTCTTTCAGAGTGGAAAGTTCCGCGTCGCCTAACATTTGGTCCATCAATGACCTGCCTTCGAATTTTTCGACATAGAGAAGGACTATCTCATCAGGGCGCATGCATGAGCACATGGAACTGCACACCTGAAATGTCTGCTTTGTCCCTTTAGTATCATCCACAGCAATCAATAATTTTTTCATGCCAGCACCTGCCTATTCAAGATTTTAATTCCCATACTTAACGGCCGTAGCCGCCGGAACGAGGAGCTCCGTACCCGCCTGAATGGCCGCCGCCGTAACCACCGGAAGCCTGGCCGCCGCCGTATCCGCCAGAAGCCTGGCCGCCGCCATATCCGCCTGACGCATGACCTCCGCCGTATCCGCCTGCTGCCTTGCCGCCGTAACCCCCGCCGGCAGGAGCCGCTATGCCCGTGCCTCCCACAGATACATCACGAGGCGCCATGCTGTATCCCAGCAGAAAAGCGATGATTGCCACAACGATCAGCAATATTATCAAAAAGCTGTTCTTCATAAATTAACGCCCTCCTATGACTTTTGATTTATTAACCCTTCTCTATGATATAAATCAGCTTGTTGCCTTCCTGCTTCTTCTCTACTATCTCGTGCCCCGCCTGGTCGCACATCTGGATTATTGTTTCGCCGGATGAAGGATTATCAAACACCAGTTCAAGTCTCTCGCCTGAGCCGATCTTCTCCAGAGACTTTTTGCAGTAGATCTGGGGATGCGGGCATACGTACCCGCAGACATCCAGCATATACTTACCATCGCCTGTCTTCTCAAATTTCATTGCCATGACAAAATTCCTCCTTTTTTTGTTTATCGTTTAATAAATCTTTTTAAAAAGATTCCATCTCTTTAGCCATCTTCCTCTCAGTCCACCAGTTGAAGAACTTGACCCCGATAAATGCTCCTCCGACCATGCCGGTTCCGTACAGCCATCCGCTCGGGTCGCCGCCCGCTACCCTTATAAAGAAGGCTCCGATGTTGCAGCCGAGAGCGGGCCTTGAGCCCCAGCCCATCAATATACCTCCGAGCAGCCCCCATGCTATAAGCTCTCCCTTGGGAAGTTTGAACTTGTACTCATTGTTAAGCCTTGCCATTACCATTGCTCCGAAGATAATGCCGAACGACATCCAGAGAGCAGGATTGCGCCACGGCTCGGGAAGTCCGTTATTCACTCCGAAAAAGATGTTATCGTGCATGTTCCAGCCGAACTTTTCAAGTATCCATGCGCCGAACTGCCCTTCCTGGCTTGTAATATACCAGTAACCCGGGTCAAAGACCTTCCCGCTTGTTGAAACATCAGCCGTATGCCCCATCTTGGTCAGGAGCCTTCCGAAGTTGTCAACACCGAACCTGAGCTGCATGCCCTTCATCACAAGAATGTGAAGGCCCGCGACAATTCCTATCAAAACACCCATGACTGTCGTCCTCTGAGAGGCGGTTATCATACTCCAAATGCCGGCAATATCATCGCCGAATCCGGTCTTTTCTTCTTTGCCCGCTTTTTTCAGTTCCTTCTTCTTCTTATTGATATAACCCTTTCTCATAAAAAACGCGTAGATGACGATAAGAAGCAATACAGCGGGAATCAGAGCGGTCAGCAGCGCGTCGCCGATGAAATATTTAGATGCTCCGGGCAGAGCCTCTTTTATTGCCGGGATGTCCGACATCCTGACCGTAGGCTGGTCCCAGATATATCCTGCAAGATAGGTATCAAAAGATGAGGTAACCTTGTCAGCCGGCGGAAATCCGCTTGCAACCTTTGCGGCGGCGTTGTCCGCCCACTTCTGAGGCATCAGGGCATTGAACCATGTTACATCCACGAATATCGCCTGTCCGATGCATAGCCCGAAGAAGGCCGCTAAGAAAGATGTCATGTTGCCTTCGCCGATCTTGTAAAGAGAGCCTGAAGCACAGCCTCCTGAAAGAACCATCCCGACCCCGAATACAAGGCCGGCGATCAATGTATGGATGCCGAACGGCGCGGGATGAAACGTGCTCATATTGGTCGAAGCGAGTGTTGCCTGAATAAGGCTGAAAAACATCAGCGCCACAAGGATACCGACAGCCATTCGCGGAACTCCCGCGGCAAAAAGGTCGCGTGAAGCGGACGCGAAGCAGAACCTGCCGTACTGAAGCATCATGCCGTAAGCAAAACCGAACCAGATGTATACGATAAGATAGATGTAATACGGGCTGACGCTGTAATACAAAAGACTGATGAGGACGAGGATGCCTGTTATCGCGTAAGCCCAGAACGTGTTTCTCTTTTCAAGATTTTCCACCGTTGTAGGAACCTCCTTTTATTTAGTTGTAGTTCTGAAGCAAAATCAAATTTCTGAGTTGAAGGATTTCAGGTTGTTAAAGCCGGCACAGCTATTATATAAAAAACAGATAATATTAATACACGCCATTTCATTAGTCCAATAAGAAAAGCTTATTTTTTAATTATCGGGCATTATTATTTGTGCACGACCCGCAAGCAGATAACTACCGGCAGCCTACCCTACCTGTAAATCATCACCACGGTATTATAGCTGAAAACCCCTGTTGATAAGTCAAACGCCTTGATAAACCTCATGTTTTCAGTCCTTGACAGAATATTGTCCGGAAGCGCTTGACCCTGCTCGCTTTTTATAACCACAAGCATTGAACCTCTTGCCGACCCTTCATCTCCATTATGATAAAAAGGAGGGTTCCTGTATTCCCATGTAAACCTGAGCGGCAGCTCGCTTATCATCTCTTGAGGAACTGCAGGTGGTTCATACTTATAAATGATCTTTTTATTTGTGTGGATATCAAGAAGGGGGACAGAAACCGCGGAATTTATGACGCCGCTCTCGGAAGGGAGCGTGATAACCTCCGCAATCTCAGCATCGGTGGAATCGAGAAATGCGCCGGCATCTCTTAAATTAACCTCGCTCATATTCTTCAGAAAAGGAAGATAGATGAATGCGGAAAGCGCGAAAGAGGTGAGCGCAACGCAGAAAACGAGATATCTTCTTATCTCCTTAGGCGCTATCCTGCGGATGCCATAGGCAGACATAAGCGCAAGAAACGGAAAGACCGGAATTGAATAACGTATCCTCTTTATCTCGAGCAGAAAAAGCAAAAGGGGCAGACATGAAATTACAATAAATCTCATATCACGTTTCTTCAACGCCGCGTAGAGCGAAAAGAGGGCTGCAACGGAAATAAAAGGGTGCACCTGAAAAAGAAAGGTCGAAAGATAACTCTCTGTCCATCGTTTCAAGCCAGGTTTCTGGTATTCATTCAGAAGGCCAAGCTGCCGTGAGACAATATCGTATTTAACTGAAATAGCCACGCCTGCGAAGATAAGGGCAATCAGAAAAACGGCCGCGCCCCTTTTTAGAATCAAACTTCTTTGTATATCGCCTCGAAAAAAGAAAAGGAGAAATATGAGCGCGTGAACTGAGAGCATTGCCCATATGGAATATTTTGAAAAGAACGCGAGAATAAGCGATAAGGAAGATAAAACCGTCCATGCCCCTCCCCTTTCCAAACCTCTCAGAAAAGTGAGTACCGACAAGGAAAGGAAAAACATCGCCGGAATATCCACAAGCATAAGCGGCACCTGTGTATAGAGATAAGGCATGCCTAACAATGCCATTCCGGCAGTAAACCCGGTCTCCTCATCCCATAGGATTTCCCCGATCCCATATGTAAGAAGGAGTGTGAATGAAAAGAGGAACGCGTTAAGTATCTGCACGTATAACCTCGATTCACCGAAATAACGGAAAATAATCCCGTAAATAGCCGGAACGAGGGGGAGATCGGTCCATGCTCTTATGCTTTTGCCCCATTCGGAGACAAAGTGCCCCATTCCGTAGATTTCAAGATGCTTTGCCTGGATGAAATACCTTGAAGCATCGACAATCACTTCAGGTTCACTGAAAAAGAGTATCGCGGCAATGAATGAGGCGGAAAAAAGCAGAAGGCGAGGCTTCTCAATCCGTATTGAAAAGAGCGAGAGAGGATAAGCTGACAGCAACGCACCGGCAAGAATTAAGAAAAATAACGGGACATCCTCGGGTTTGAAGACCCATGACCAGCTCGTAAGCCTGTTGTCATCCAGATGGCGGAAAACGTAGAGAAAAAGGAAGATGAGAATGTTGAGGATTGATATAAGGACGATATAATCCGATTTTTTAAGCAGAGGGTCTGATTCAGGCATCTCCCTGAGATTCAATATCTTATTCATCCGGAACACTGAAAAGGTAAAGAAAAAGGGCCAGGCGCGAAATTCTCCTGACCCTTAAGATTCAATCTCCGTCGCTTACCAGGATATTACTTTATCATGAGAGAATATCTCATCAACAAGCTCTGCGTGAGAGGTGCCTGAGAGATTCACCACCTTGACTTCATTATCCTTTTTCTGGACATCGATTATGCCGGTTGAGAGTGCCGTCGGGCCGTCATTCAGAATATGCAATATCTTCATTCTTCCTCCATGTTGAAAAAGTTCTTGACTCTAAGCTTCCGGTTTTCAGTTTTCAGATGTCAGCTACAGGACAATAACCCTGTCAGCCATGCTGTTCATATTCGCGTTGTCAAACTGGCTGCCGCAGCCAATCTTTGAAGAAAACCCTTCCTTTGAGATGCCGAGCTTCTGAGCGCTGTGGTCGCAGAAACTCATGCTCACGCCGTCAAGATTGCAGAGCCCCATGACATCCTTATTGCCGAGCAGGCGGTTTCCGCCGTCCATCATGAAAATAATCACCTCATGCCCCTTAGCAAGGGCGGCCTTTGTGATACCGACAACATCGCCGGCATGCCTGTCAGTATTGACGAGAATGCCTAACTTCATCATGCCCTCCTATAAATAAAGATTGAATTTATTTCTCCACCGGATACGCCGCGGGGTCAAGCCTGTTGCCCCATTCACCCCATGAACCAACGTAGTTCTTTACCTTTGGGTATCCCAGGATGTGTTTTAACACAAAATATGTGTTTGAAGCGCGAACGCCTCCCTGACAGTAAGTTATAACCTCTTTATCTTTTGTGACGCCTTTGGATTCATAAATAGACTGAAGTTCCTTGGCCGATTTAAACGTTCCGTCATTATTCATGTTTGTTGAGCTGAAATCAAAATTTATGACGCCAGGGACATGGCCTGTCCTCTTATTCATGCCGAGTGAATTAGCTCCCGAATACTCGTCAGATGCGCGGACATCCACAACTGCAACCTTCGCGTTCTTGAGGTTGCTCAATACATATTTGGCATCAGCGAAGACTGATGAATCCGGATTTGATGTATATTTTGAAGTTTTGATGCTTGCAGCCTCCCCGGTCATCTGGCGGTTCTCCGAAGCCCATTTGGCAACGCCGCCGTTAAGAAGGCTGACTCTGGCGTGTCCATGGTATTTCATAAGCCAAAATGCAGTTACCGGGAACGGGGGCTGTGAAGCGCCCACTATTACGACTTGATTGTTGTTTTCGATGCCGAGCCTGCTCATGGCAGCCTCGAACTTCGCCTTGTCCGGAACCGCGCTGCCGTCGCCCATCGCGCCCATCAATTCGCCCACGCTCAGAAAGACGGAGCCCGGAATATGCTGAGCGTTAAATTTCTGTTCATCGGTGCCGATATGAAGAATGCGCACATCAGCTTTCTTAAGATTGTCGGCAAGCCACTGAGTCTCGACAAGCGCTGAGACTGTGCCGTTCGCGTACGCGGCGCCTGCCGCCGCGATAAATGATATTAGAAAAAGAAATGAAATAAAGTATAAAACTGGCCTTCTGCCTATTCTTCGCATTTGCTGATACCTCCATTTATGTATTTGAATTGTTTAAGGGCAGTATTAATGATAATTCGTATTTAAAGATATTATAGAAAAGCTCCTGTTGTCAACACAAAAGTTGAAAGCGGAGGGAGATTTTCCCCTCCGCTTTCACACGAACCTCATAATGAATATACAGTTAGAACGATTTGGAGTATCCTACCGAGAATTCCCACTGATCCATCTCAAGCGTGATGGTCTGCGCGCCCGGCGCCTCCATTGTATTAGGGCCGGATATATCATTTGAGAGGGCGCGCATTACAGAAACGTCAATCTCCTGGTTATTCGGAAGCTTCTTCGTGAAGCCGGCGGTCACATGCTGTTCAATAACTCCCGGCGCAAGGATATTAAACATCATCTCGCTGCTCGGTATCGGCTGTTCTCCGTATGAATAACCTGCTCTCCATGTCCACTCTTCATTGCTGGCCCACTGCACGCCGGCCTTGAAGATTATCATATCCTCCCAGCCGAAACCTGCTCCTTTGTCCGTGCCGAGGGGGGTTGCCGGCGTCGCTATATTCGGCAGTAACGGATTACCTACTGAATCAATATCGCTGTAATATATAGCCTGAATGTCAAAGACCGCGGTAAGCGCGGGGATTATGTCATACGCAACTCCGACATTCCATGTTGGAGGAATATCAAAATCGCCGTGCTCAGCAAAGAGGCCGGCGTATTTGTCAAACTCATTCATGAGTATCCTTGTCTGATATGAGGCTCCGACACGCAGCCCGGGCATTACCTCTCCAAGATAACCCACCCTCGCGCCTAAGCCGTACGCGCTCTCATAACCGTTGTTGGTCAGCTTAGTGGGTTCAAACGAACTGGATTCAAACTGCTCAAGCCCTCTGGCCATAAATCTCTGATAAGCTATGATAGGGCTGAAGCCGATGGCATGTTTTGAGTTAATCTTTCTTGCGTACGTAGGTACGATGAAGAGCTGCATAAGGTCCACGCCGGTAGGATTGGAGCCATAGAAAGTGTTGGTACTGTAATCAGTATTCATGCCGCCGTTGCCGTATACAGATACTCCAAGCGAATAATTTTCATCCATCATCCTGTTATAACCGAAACCCGGGATGACGAACCACTCCGCGGTGCTTACGATTGTGCCTTGCGCTAAACCAAAATATGGTGGGCCGGATGGGCTTCCCGTGACCGTGTATTCCCTGTTCGGGTTAAAAACTGATAGGCCGAGGTCAAGGCGGTTGCCGACAAGCGCCATGGCCGCCGGGTTGGTCGAAGCAGAGAGCGAGTCAAGCGCCAAAGCCGTGCCCGCGCCCGCAAGGGATTTGTTCTTGATGCTGTAGCCGTGGGCAAAATAACCGTTTGTAGCGTAGACGCTGCCTGCCGCAAGACTGAGCGTGATGATAAGAGCAAGGCAGAAATACAAAGTTCTAAGGCCCGCTTTTTTCATTGATATTCCTCCTTTGTTATATTTAGAATGCAATAATCTTTTAGATAAACTACAGTTATGAGGCTTACTTGTCAAGTCTTGGCATCGAAATTTCAGCAACTTCCTTCTCTATTTCTCCCGGCAGCTTCATATTCATGATAAATGCCCATATGCCCGCATCTTCGAAATAAAGCCTCATCCTGTAGGTCTCATCCAGAGTGACAACCTTGACCTTTCCGCCTTCTTTATAAACGATAACTTCAATGGGAAAGGCCGCCCCATGGTCAATCCCAGGGAACATATAACTGCCGGAAGACCGCCTCTCACCCGCTATCTTGAAGACCCTCCCCTCCATCTCGGGCTTGGTCACCCCGAATATAACAGGGCCGAGGGCGGAGAGGCCGTATGTGTAAACCAGTTTCCACTGCTTATTATTGTTAAGAAGCCCGTTTTTTACGCCCTCAACTGTTTCATGGAATGCTGCATCGGAATCATCGGGTGAAGTGTATATCACCTTAATCTTCTCCTGAAAGTCACCGCCTCCATATCCGCCTATTCTCCCCTTATCCCTAAGTTCGCCCGCCTGTTTCTTTACCGGACTGCCTCTGACAGAGGCTGCTATGGCATCAGCAATAGATTTCGACGCCTCAATGGAAAATGGGTCGAGTTTTGTCTCGTGAATAATTGTCCTGTTGATAGAAGCCGGATTGACCATTGCGACATGAACGCCTGTTTCATCCTCATATACATTGACTTTTAAAGGCATGGCGAAAGAAGCTCCTGCCCCGTTCTCCATGATTGTTTTGGCGTATTCGTCTGAGCTGAACACGATTACCCTTGAACGGAACTTGCATCCGGCAGGAACGCCTGAATCGAACCTGTTAAGGATGCTCCAGCCGGCCTTTGTTAACCCGTATTCCACCTCCCGCGTCACCAGTTCAAAATTGTCTGCCGCCTTCTCAATGACCTTCACATATGTCCCGTATCCCTGATCGCTGCAAGCGTGTAACAGGCAGGAAAACAACAAGATAGAAAAGAGAAGCAGTTTCTTCATCATTAATACCCCCGGTAATTTTTACTTCTTCTTCAAAAAGAAAATAAACGTTCCGCCTTCTTCTTTAACCTCAAGCAGTTCATTTCCCGTTCTGCTTGCAAATGCGGCGACATCGGATTTTGAGCCTTTATCAGTGGCCTCCATCCTGAGTATCTGCCCGGGCTGCATTTCACTCAGGGCCTTTTTAATCCTTATAATAGGCATGGGGCAATTCAATCCCTTAGCATCTATTGTTTTATCAGCTTCCATTCTTCCTCCTTAATAAATAACTAATAAATTATAAGTGAGAACTGAGAAGTAATAGTAGTCTTGATTTTCTATTTCTTACTTCTTGGTTCTTGGTTTTATATAAACAGGCTTACATTCGCATCGAGCGCGAAATCGAGAAACTCGGCTGCGCCTCCTACTGTAACGCCGTCGACAAGGTCATCTATTGTCACCCCGGTCATCTCCAGCGTGGGAGTGCAGGCAATCATCTTAACATCCACCTCACGGCACGCGTCAATAAGCTCCGGTATGGAAGGCCAGCTTATCTTCTTCATCATGCTTTTCATCATCATAGTGCCGAGAGCGGTCATGCCGGGCAACATGCCTAAAATATTCGGCATAGGCACAGGCGACGGCATTGCCGGATTTGCAATCGGAGCCACTTTTAAAGATGCATATTTGTGTTTGTTAATTATATCAACTCCGTAAAAAGTAAAAAATATTGTTACCTCAACATCCATAGCCCCCGCTGTTGAAGCGAGTATCAGGGGGGGGTATGCCATGTCCAAACTCCCTTTTGAGGCTATGATCGCCATTCTTTTGCGTTTTTCTTCAGGCATGGTCAACCTCCTTTTTTATTTGATAAAACAAGTTTATTACGAAAAACATAAATATTCAATTGATGGTTAACAGGACATTTATGAATTGAAATAAACTGAATTTACACGGATATATTAGCATAAATGCAGTATGTAATGGTTTGCATAAAAGGCTTCCTCTGCTAAAATACAGCATGAAAAAAATAAAGTTTAAAGCCGGGGCTGAAACAGTCAGTGAGCGGCTCGATGCCTTCATATCGCTTCAAAGCGGAATCTCACGTTCTCGCATACAGAAACTTATTAGAGACGGGCTGGTATCCGTCAATTCAAATAAGGAAAAACCAGGCTACCGATTAAGAGCCGGAGACGCTGTAGAACTAACCGTCCCTGACGAGCCTGAGACAACTCTCGTCCCCGAAGATATGCCGTTAGATATAGTTATGCAGGATGACGACATTGTGGCCGTTAATAAACCGGCCGGCATGGTCATATACCCTGCCGCAGGCCACAGAAGCGGCACACTTTTGAATGCATTGATCGCAAAGTGCGGAAGGCTTGCGTCAACCGGCGCTCCTCTAAGGCCAGGGGTTGTTCACCGCCTCGATAAAGAGACTTCAGGATTAATTCTATTTGCAAAGAATGATAGAGCCTATCTTAACCTCGTCAAACAGTTTAAGGAAAGAGAAATTGAAAAGTATTACATGGCTCTTGTATACGGCGCTCCAAAAGAAGAGCGCGGGGAGATAAATGATGCCATAGGCAGGTCGGCCTCGGACAGAAAGAAGATGTCAACAATGACAAGACACGGGAAAGAAGCTGTCACGAGATATGAAGTGATAAAACTATTTAAAGGCGCTTCACTGATAAAGGCGAGGATCATCACGGGAAGGACTCACCAGATAAGGGTGCATTTCGCGGCTTCGGGGCATCCAGTATTGGGAGATAAAACATACGGCAAAAAAACCTCTCTTAGAACCGGGCAAAGATTTATCACGTTTCCGCGCCAGATGCTTCACGCGTACTGCATGAAGTTTAAACACCCT
>JACQZG010000045.1 GCA_016213935.1 Nitrospirota bacterium | reverse complement strand
TGAAGAAGGCATGTGACAGCATAGGCGCAAAACTTCTTATTGTGATTGATGGAGACAGAAAGGCGATTCATAGTAAAATAGATTAAAAAGAGCTTTATTAAAAGGGCGCGTTGAGCCTCAACCGACTTGCCGCCGAGTCTGCCCGTAAGAAGGAAATCAATTTTATAGACCTTCATCCGATTTTTGAAGCTGATTATGCGAAGCACGGAAAGGAATTGGTTTTTAAGTATGACGGCCACTGGAACGCTTACGCTCATAACGTAGCCGCCGGTGTGATAGCCGGCTTCATACTGGAGAATATCCCTAATAAATAAAGACGGGAGGAATATATTTTTGAACGGCCTTACAAAATACAAAAAAGTTGTTCTTCTCGGCATGGACGGCCTCGACCCACAGATGCTTTCCCGCCTTATGTCTGAAGGCAAACTCCCTCATTTTTCAAAGCTCAGCCGAACAGGCTCATTCGCTCCTCTTGCCACAAGCAACCCGGCCCAGAGCCCTGTAGCATGGGCATCAATCGCCACAGGCAACAACCCTGGCTATCACGGCATCTTCGATTTCATAGGGAGGAGGGTGTCCGATTACATGCCCGAACTGACGATAATGAAGGTGAACCCGAAGAACATGTTCGGCAAGCGCGAGCTTATGTTTCTCCCAGTGATGCACGGCGACTCATTCTGGGACATAGCCTCTTCAAAGGATATTCCTTCAGTCGTTCTCAAATGGCCTGTAACATTTCAGCCGAAGCAGAATAAGGCAAAGCTCTATGCGGGTCTCGGCGTCCCGGACATAAAGGGAGGGCTTGGGAAATATTCATATTATACGACGAGGGATATCCCCGCCGGAGAAGAGGGCATCGAGAAGATTATAAGGGTAACCGTGAAGAATGAGAGGATAAGCACATACATTTCCGGGCCGCGTGTCGCGAAATTAGGGAGCAGGGAAGAGGCAAAAGCGGACATGGCCGTCAAAATCCTTCCGGACGCGTCAGGCGCGGAACTCGAGGTGAGCGGAAAGAAAATTATTTTGAAGCGCGGTTCGTGGAGCAAGTGGGTGGAAGTGCAGTTCAAGGTGGGCATTATGAAGAATGCCTCAGGCATAGTAAAGTTCTTTCTCAATGGCGTGAACCCTTATTTTGAGATGTATATGTCAGCCGTGCAGGTCAACCCCAAAGACCCTGCCTTTGTGATAACGAGCCCTGATGATTACATACAGGGACTTGCGAAAGACCTCGGCCTCTTTTATACACTCGGCATGTCAGAGGATACCAAGGCGCTTGAAGAGGGTAGAATAGATGAAGAGGCATTCATAGGCATGTGCGATGAGATAATAAGTGAACAGGAAGAGATGCTCTGGAGTGAGTTTGGAAAATTCAAAGATGGCCTTTTTGCCTTTGCCTTTTTTACGACGGACCGGATTCAACATATATTCTGGGCAGCCATCGACCGCGAACATCCTCTCTATAATGAAGAATACGCTCAAAAACACAGCCGCGTGATAGATGACTACTATATCAGGATGGACTCCATACTCGGAAAGATGATGGAGCGCCTTGATGATGACACCGCTTTTATGGCGTTTTCTGACCACGGCTTCTCGACATTCAGGAGGGTGGTGCATATAAACTCATGGCTCGCCGAGAACGGGTTCATGGTTTTAAAGCAGAAGGTCTCTTCCGCGGATAAAGAGGGCGGCCCTCTCTTTCAGAATGTTGACTGGAAGAATACAAAGGCGTTCTCAGTCGGCTTCGGAAGCATATACCTTAACCTCAAGGGGAGGGAGAGAGAAGGCATAGTCCCGCCGCCGGAAGCGGGCTCTCTCATGAAGGATATAGCAGAGAAGATACTTAAACTCGCAGACCCGAAGGACGGGAGGCTCGCGGTGAAGAGCGCTTACATGGGGAGTGAGATATACTCAGGACCAAGGGCATTTGACGCGCCTGATATCGTCCTCGGTTTCAACGAGGGGTTCAGAGCCTCATGGCAGACAGCGATAGGCGGCGCACCGGCGGTTATATTTGATGATAACCTTAAAAAATGGAGCGGAGACCATATAGTTGACCACAGTATAGTTCCCGGAATAATTCTAACGAACTTCCAAATAAATAACGCCTCACCGGGCCTTATGGATATCGCTCCGACCGTGCTTGAGATTCTCGGTATAGAGCACGCCGGCATGGAAGGCAAATCATTAATATAAGGAACATAGGGCGTGAGCATCGTTACAATTTCAGCCTTTTATTATGTTAAAGGCAGTCAATGAAATCTGACTGGTTCAAGGAAAACATGCCTATAGTTGTCTTTCTCTCTTGTATCGTTCTTATCATGGCTTTCTATGCGGCTTTCTATGATCTTTATGGCCATGTGCTTGTCACTGCTATGTATGAAGGCAGGTCAACCGATATTTTGAACCGGTTCTTTATGCCGAGGGATTCATTGCTTCCTCTTGGCAGTTATCTTGAATTTGCGGACCGCATCTTTCATGAAAGCCTGATCCTTATCCTTTTCTTTTCGCTTTTTTTTGCCGTTTTTTTATTCTTCCTCCGCAAGGCCGAATTTAAAAAACCCGAACCCCTTGAATGGTTTTACCTGATATGCGGGTTCTTCCTGACCCAGTGGTATTTCTGGCTGATGGATGACGCCTTTGTCTATTTCAGGTACGTTGACAATCTTCTTTTTCTCGATGCCGGGCTCGTCTATAACAAGGGAGAATACGTAGAAGGCTTCAGCAGCCCTTTATGGGCGCTCATTCTCCTCATGTTTAGGGCGACAGGGGCGAGCTATTGGCTGATACTGAGACTCTTGGCAGGCTTAAGTATTTTTGTATTCTGGTTCATGCTCGTTCAGTTAAATGCAAAATTCTCTCCTCGTACACCTGTTGTGAATTTCCCTATGGCATATCTTATTTTCAATTACGGGGTACTCTGTTATTTTTCTTCAGGTCTTGAAACGCCGCTTGTGCTCGTGACAGCCGTTGCTTTCGCCTTATATATTGTAAACCCAGCATCAATGTCCATACAGATAATCCTGTCGTTGTCGCCGCTTGTGAGGCATGAATTAGCCCTTCCGTTTTTTCTTTGTATTTTATGGGCATGGTTTTATCACGGAAAATTCCCCTTAAGGATGGTATTGATGAGCGTTCTTTTTACAGGCGCATGGGTTATTTTCCGTGTCTATTATTACGCGGACTTCTTCCCGAATACCTATTATCTTAAGGATATGGTCAATTTTTATCAGGGGAGGCTTTATATTCTTGATACTGTCAAGACGTATTATGCGCATCTTATCGCATTTATTTTTATTGCGGCGGCGGTATTTCTTAAAATCAAGCGTCATGTTAATCTTGAGATTTCAAAACGGCTCATGATGATATTCACATCACTGTCAATCGCGTTATATGTCGTCAAGATAGGCGGAGATTTTTGCCATTTCCGCTTTACAGCCTTTCCCTTTGTTCTTACAGTTTGCGCTTTTTCCGGGGTATTGGAGGATTTCATAGCGGCAGTCAATTTAAACAGATTCAGGATATTGCCCTGCATAATAGGCGTCATGGTATCTCTTGTTGTTTTCACCCTTTACCCTCCGCAGCTCGGGAGTCACCCCTTTTTCTATAATGCGTCTCACAGAAGAATTGACGGTATTGACGATGTGGCGACTGCCAGGCAGGTGAGTTTCTTCTCATATCTGTCTTGGGGGCCGAGGGTTAATCCTGAGATATTCGGGCAATATATGAAGGAGTATGGGGAGCTCCGGTATAATGATATTAAAGCGACATACGGCTGCAGAGCCAGTTATATATTATTTGACAAAAAGATTATTCAGAGCCTTGGCCTGACCGAGGCAGTCCTGGCACATACTGAAACACATGAACAGGAGGGAGAGTTCCGCCCCGGGCATAAGACCGGCCTTATACCCCTGGCAGATGATATACTTCTCATACATAAATCATCACCAAAGGCAGGCAGAGGCATGTACCGTTATGCGGCAGAACACGGCATCGCGCCTCAATGGATACGCGATAATCTTGAGAGCATTGAGATTATTGAACGCAAGATATATAATTCCCATGATTTTATGGAAAATCTTAAACTTGGATTCACCTTTCCGGGCAAGATCAAAATCAATGTCCCGGCATCCGACGGCACTTGTGTGACTCCCCGAAAAGGCGGTCACTCTTGATATGTTTAATTAAGCCTCGTCAGAGTGTTAAGCATGCCGATAAGATTTACGGCAAGGCTGGTTCTGTCCCACCTGTCCTTGTAACACTAACCTATAATAGATTACTATACAATATCGCCATCAAATGAATATGCCGAATGCGAGCGGGATAAGGTTATCGATTATTGTCGCTGTCTATTCTGAAACCTCTTCACTTGTAGAAACTGTCGAGAGAATGTTGAGGAATGACAGGGGTTATATCCATGAAATAATAATCGTAGCGTTTCCGCGTTCGTCAAAAGAGTGTTTCGATGTCTGCGAAGGGCTGATCCGGAAATACGATAAGGTAAAACTGCATATTCAGCAGAAGACTCCGGGCATAGGCTGGGCTTTCAGGGAGGGCATGAAAATGGCAGGCGGAACCCATGTCGCGATAATGTCCGGCGACCTTGAGACAGAGCCCGAGGCCATTGACCGCATGGTCCGGAAAATAGAAGAAACCGATTGTGACGTGGTCATAGGCAACAGGTGGCTGAAGGGCGGCGGTTTTCATAATTATGACCGCCTTAAACTTGTCCTTAACTGGATCTTTCAGCTTATATTTAAGACGCTTTTTTTAACGCGAATAGGGGATTTAACTTACGGTTTCAAGATATTAAAGAAGGATGTTATCGATTCAATAAACTGGGAAGGCACCCAGCACGAGATCTGCATTGAAACGACTTTAAAACCTATGAGGCGCGGATACCGCATCGAACAGGTCCCTACCGTATGGATAGGGAGAATCGAGGGCGAGTCAAAAAACCCTCTGCTCAGAAACTTCAGATATGTCGGGATGGCCTTCAGGATTTTATTTTCGGGCGCAAAGGCCTGACATCCGGCTTTAATAACATTTAAGAGGAAAGAGATGAATTATATCGTTACAACGACTATCAATATTCCCGTATTGCTTAAAGACTATGTTAATGACTTTAATGAATTCGGGCATGATTATCTCGTTGTTGTAGCCGGAGACCTCAAGTCGCCTCCTGAAACCCGGGATTTCTGCAGTAAGCTGAAGAATGTCGTCTATCTTGACGTGGATGACCAGAAGGGACTTTTCGGGAGTTTGGCGATTTATGATCACATTCCTTTTAATTCGGTTCAGAGGAGGAATTTCGGTTATCTCTATTGTGTCAGGGAGGGAATCGGCAAAGACGATATTCTCGTTACGATAGACGACGATAATTTTCTTAAGGATAAGGATTATCTCGGCAGGCACAATAAGAATCCTTTTCTGACAGGTTCAATGTTTGAGAGCGGCAGAACAGCCTGGTTCAATCCCCTTGAACTCTTTTATGATGAGCTCATATTTCACAGGGGCTATACCTTTTTTGAAAGAGGAAAAAACACGCTGCCTGAAATAAAAAACTCCAAATCTTTGATTGCCGTAAACGCTGGTTTATGGGAGAAGAATCCTGACGTGGACGCGCTTACCCGTTTTAAAGGTTTATCCGGAGATTATAAAGTAAAGAGAGAAGAGCCCGTCATTCTGGGCAGGAATGCGTGGTGTTCGTTTAACAGCCAGAATACCGCTTATCTCAACGATTTCTGGATAACGGCTTTTTTATGCCCCTACATTGGGCGGTACGACGATATATTTTCATCGTATATAACAAAAAGGATTGCTGATAAACTCGGTTATTGCGTTTCGTACGGACAGCCGGTTGTTGTCCAGGAAAGGAATGTCCACAATATCTATAATGACGTCATGCTTGAGATTCACGGCATGTCATTGACAGATAATTTCGTCGGATTTCTTAGCGAATTGAACATTAAGTCATCTGATATTGCCGGCTGCTATTCAGAGATAATGGAAGGCCTCAGGAGGGATTTCGTGCCGTACAGTTTCGATAAGGGCGGCCACCCCTTTGCCAGAACCAAATGGGATATAAGCGAAATGCCTAAAGGGATGGCTCTCTGGTTAGACGCTCTGGAAAAACTCAAAAGATAATATTTTATCGAGATGGATCAATTGAAAAACAGCATGGGTTTTAACTGGAGGGATGAAAAGATACTTATCACGGGCGGCACCGGCCTTATAGGAACCAACCTGACGGCCAGGCTGAGGCATATGGGTTTAAATGTTGTTTCAGCGGGCTTCAGCAGGGGAGAATCAAGGTGTGATTTCAGGGACGCCGGTTCAACAAAGAAAATTTTTGACTCAGTCTCCCCCTCGGTAATATTTCATCTCGCGGCAAAGGTCGGCGGCATTTACGCAAATGTGAGCCGGAAGGCAGATTTTTATCTTGATAATACTTTAATAAATACCAATGTAATGGCTGAAGTTCAGAAGAGGCAAATACCTTATGTTTTCGCAATGGGGACCGGGTGCGCGTATCCCAAGCGGCTTGAAGGAGAGATGCTGCGCGAGACAGACTTTCTGGACGGCATCCCGGAAAGCACCAACGACGCTTATGCGTACAGCAAGAGGAATCTACTTGTTCATCTGAAGGCATGTTCCGAGAGCTTCGGCCTTAAATACGTTTACTGCATTCCCGCGAATATATACGGCCCGTATGATAATTTTCATCCTCTTTATTCGCATGTGGCCCCGGGCCTCATAGGGAGGTTTATCAAGGCGAGAGAGGAGGGCGTTGCTCAAATCAAAATATGGGGAGACGGGACAGCGAAGAGAGATTTTTTATATATTGACGATCTCATCGATGCAATGATCATATTATGCGACAATCACACCAAAAACGGGCCTGTGAATGTCGCGACCGGCAGTCTTACGTCAATCGCGGATTTGGCAATGACGATAAATAAAGTTGTCGGATACGAAGGGGAGATCACGCACGACCTCTCTTTTCCGGTAGGGCAGATGCAGAGGCTGTTTAACACGGATGAAATGAATTCGCTGGGCTGGTCGCCTCAATACGGCATTGAGGCGGGCATAGAGAAGACAGTGAGGTGGTGCATGGATAATCCGTCTAAATGGAGAAAAGATGATAATTAGAAGCAGGGCACCCGTGAGGATATCTTTCGGCGGCGGCGGCACAGACCTTCCGCCGTATTGCGACAGGTACGGCGGCATAGTGCTGAACGCGACAATCAATAAGTATATTTATGTAACATTAATACCGAGAAAAGAGAGAGACATCAAGATAATATCGGCTGATTACAAAAGAAGTTTTGTATTTGACAATCTTGACAATATTGTTTTTGACGGCGACCTCGATCTGATAAAAGCGGTCATTTTGAAGATGGAGCCTGACCATGGGTTTGAACTTTTTTTAAGAAGCGATATACCGCCGAACACGGGTTTGGGCTCCAGCGGCGCTGTTGCAACTGCGCTTATAGGCGCCTTTAATCATCTGAGAGGCGATAATAAACTGAATAAGTATGAAATTGCTGAATTGGCTTATGATATAGAGACAAAGGATCTGCATAATGTCGGAGGGCGGCAGGACCAGTACGCGTCTGTATTCGGAGGGTTTAATTATATAGAATTTTACAGCGGTTCATTTGTCAGGGTCAGCCCGGTGACTATTGAGAAGGACTATATTTATGAGCTTGAAAAACATCTCGTGCTTGCTTTTTTGGGCGCCCGGGGCCCTTCGGGTGAGATACAGTCGATCATGACAGACCAGCAGATAGATGAATCCGGCTCAGGCGAAAATGAAAAGACGAAAATACTTAACGGGCTGAAGGAAGATTGCAGGCACATGTACCAGACCCTTGCCAGTGGAGAACTCGACAAGTTCGGCAGGCTTCTGGATAATTCATGGAACAAAAAAAGAAGCCTTTCGAGCATGGTTTCGACAAAGCATATTGACGAAATATACCAGAAAGCCAAGGAAGCCGGGGCGCTCGGCGGCAAGATCACCGGCGCCGGCGGGGGCGGCTGCATGATATTTTTCTGTAAGTCGAATAAAGAGCATGAAGTCACAAAGTGCCTCGAGGAAATGGGAGTCAAAGTTATTGATTTTACTTTTGACAATGACGGCCTTGTAGTCTGGGAAATAAAACTGGAAGACAGAAACAGTTAATAATTAAAAAGGGGAGTAAAAAATGAGAGTTTTGATAACAGGCATTACAGGGTTTGTAGGAAGCCATCTGGCTGATTACATTCTTGAGCACCATCCGGAGACCGAAGTCTTTGGAACCAAAAGATGGAGGAGCCCAAAAAACAATATCAGGCAAATCCTTTTTAAAAATATAAAGTTATATGATTGCGACCTGAGAGACTTAAGCTCTCTTCTTTCCGTCTTTGGCGAAGTGAGGCCGGATATAATTTTTCATCTTGCCGCGCAGTCGTATGTAACCACAAGTTATATAGCCCCTGTCGACACATTGGACACAAATATAATCGGCACGGCAAATCTTCTTGAGGCCGTGAGGATACTGAAGCTTGATCCCGTCATACATATCTGCAGCAGTTCCGAAGTGTACGGCCAGGTCAGTGAGAATGACGTTCCTATAAAGGAAGAGTGCCCCCTGCGCCCCGTCAGCCCTTATGCCGTAAGCAAGGTTGGAGAAGATATGCTGGCTTTCATGTATTTTACGGCTTATAAAATAAAGACTATCCGCACAAGGATGTTTACACACACCGGCCCCAGGAGGGGAGAGGTTTTTGTCGCGTCCGCATTCGCGAAACAGCTTGCCCAGATAGAGAAGGGGCTGCAGGAGCCTGTCCTGAAGGTCGGCAACCTGAATTCCGTAAGGACTTTTTCGGATGTCAGGGATGCTGTCAAGGCATATTGGCTTCTTGTACATAAATGCCGGCCGGGAGATGTTTACAACATAGGCGGCAATATCACGATGACGATAAAAGAGATGCTGGACATGCTTCTTTTGTATACAACTTATAAGGGAAAGATAGAGATACAGGTTGACCCGAAACTGCTCCGCCCGGCTGACGTCACGCTTCAGATTCCCGATATATCAAAATTCCAGAAAGAGACTGGATGGGCGCCTGAGATTAAATTCGAACAGACACTACAGGATATATTGAGCTATTGGCGTGAAAATGTCTGAGTTTGTCCCTGCCGAGACTGATATTTTGATTCTTGTGGGGGGGCAGGGCAGCCGGTTAAAAAGCATCTCCAAAGAATTGCCAAAGCCGCTGGTGCCGGTCAATGGCAGGCCTTTCATTTCAATCCTCTTAAACTATTTAGTAAGATTCGGATTTAAGAGAATAATATTATGCTCCGGATACAGGTCTGAGGCTGTCAGACATTATCTTCAAAATCTGAAGTTTGCTTCAGCTCAGATTTATATATCGGAGGAGACGACGCCGCTCGGGACCGCCGGCGCGATAAAAAACGCCGAGCCCCTGATAACGTCCGAATATTTTATTGTCCTGAACGGAGACTCTTTCATTGAACTTGATTATATCGATTTCGTAAAGAGATTTTTCGACAAAAACGCGCTTGCGCTGCTTGCGCTCGCAAGGGTTGATGACCCTTCGGCATACGGCAGCGTTGAGATCGATGAGAACGGCAGGATAAACTCTTACACGGAAAAAAAGGACAAAATGCATAACGCTGGCTACATAAGCGGGGGTGTGTATATGTTTGGCAGGCATGTGCTGGATTTTATCCAGCCTCTTGCGAACATGTCGCTTGAATATGAATTGTTTCCCCGGCTGCTCGATGCTTTCAAAGGCAGAATATACGGCTACTGTTGCAGTGGGGATTTTATAGACATCGGCACGCCGGAAAATTATCACAGGGCAGGCTCGATACTTGAAAAATACTTGTAAAAAAAAATTTGCTAAAACTCCTGCTTTGAACCTTGTTTCAGCCTGAAATAAATATTTATTTTCCCGTTGTTGTCTGCTTTAACCTCAATGTCTAAATCCTTCGGGTCCACTGTGATTAACTCTCCGTGAGAGAATATTCTGAAGCGGTTATCAGGGATATTTATGTTTAGCCACGATTGGATGCTCTGTACATTAATATTGACGGCTGTCACGGCGTGATGATGCTTTTGGCCGCTAATGGCAAAAAATATGGGGCGGTCGTATATATGGATTTCCGAGTCGTCAGGCGATCTGCCTGCGGCTTTTGAAAGTTTATACAATAACGCATCGGATATTTCAGCCTGGGCCTTCCACTCCCCATATGTTCTTATCGCAGGTGAAAATGAAATAAGATACAGCAGAAATCCTGCCGTCAATACAAGGCCGGTAACAGCGGGCCCTATGCTGGATTTGCCGGAAGGCTCTTTTATGCTTCGGGAAATTTCGAGGGCAGGAAACGAGAGCATTATGCTGAAAGGCATTATGGAAAAATACATGTAACGAGGGCTGAAGGTGGAAGCCGCCATATAAATACCGAGAGGAAGAATGAGCCATGCCGTCAGAAAGATGAAGTCTTTTCCGTATCTTGAGCCGGGCATGAAGAGCATTAGTCTTTTTCTGAGGAAAAATGCCGCGATTATTATAACGGCGAGAATAAAGCGGGGAAGGTACCCGGCGATTACAGGCATTGAATCAAGCCCGATAATATCAACGGGGTAAAACAGGTACAGAAAATAATCATGAATGATTTCGAAAGGAGCCTGAACCGGCATATCTGAATACCCCCCTATGCCGCTTAAGATATGGTAACGCCATGACAAAAAAACGGATCCGGCAAGGATGAAGGGCAGTGTTTTTGCGGCTGATGCGGAAACAGTTTTAATTTTGGTTTTACTTTCGCGGGACAGGAAAGATACTGAATACGCAAAGACCATAAACGGCAGTATCAAGGCGGTTTCTTTTGACCCGGCTGCCATAATATAGAAGAATACGGAAAGCGCCAGATAGCTTTTGCTGAAGATCGGTTTTGTAAGATTCGCGTGAAGGCACAGCAATGAGAGCAGAACGAATATAGAAAGGAGCATCTCCTGCCTTCGGGCAATTGCAGGCACGACCTCGACCAGCACGGGGTGCGCAGTAAAGAGAAGAGCTGCCGCTAATGCGGCAGTATTTGAGCCGCATGACAAAACCCGCGCGAAAAAAAAGAGAAGTATTGATGCAAAGATATGAAGCAGGAGGTCTGTCAGGTGATAGCCGAACGGATTTAATTCCCATAAATAGAAGTCGAGGCTGAACGAGAGCGTTGATACAGGTCTGTAAAATGGAAGGTGTTTTGCCAGCGGCTCGCTGAATATTCTCGTAATATCCTCGAAAGACCGAATCCGCCCTCTCTCAATCAGGATGAAGCTGTCCGTGGAGGTAAAATAATAATTGAGCATATTTCCGTAAGAAATAAATACAACAAGGATGATCAGCAGGACGGATAAACCTGCGGGGATTCTGAACCCGGAAAGTTTTTTGCTTGGATGAGTCATCTTGATAAGATTGGAAAAATCAAATTCAGTATGCCGTTATTCCTGTCCGTGTTCATTTCCAATTGTATTTCCGAGCCGAGGTCTCGTTCGTAAATATCAAGGCTTCTTGTACTATGGACAATAACCTTGTAGCTGTTGCCCGGATACTTAATGTCAAGCCAATCTTTGAGGGTGTCAGGGTCAACGCAAAAAATTGCTTTTACCGGCGGAATCTCTCCGTGATAAAAAATGCGCCCCGGCAGGTTATATATGTTTATTACGGCGTCAGCCGGCATCTCAGGGAGAATGCCTTCGACTTTCATAAACATTGTTTTTGAAATGTTGCCGTTATATTCATATTCTTTATAACTTCTGAAAAGGGGCGAGTAAAGAATGAGAGAGATGGCCAGACAGGAGCTTAGGAGAAAAAGAGCAATTCTTCTATTTTTAAAGCCGGATATGGTTGTTATGGAAAGTATTGCGCTGAAAAATACTGCCGCAATGTACATGCGGCGTTTGCTGTATACGGAACTGATCATATAAATAAGAAGAGGCAGCATAAGGCAGGCAAAGAGGAAAATGAGCGCTTTGCCCTCGTCGGAATTCATTATTGACCTCTTTATCCCGGTGTAGCTCTCCCTGATAACCTTGCTTAAACAATAATTATTGCCGGCTGATTGTTCTCTCCATGCTTTGTAAAGACAAAGAATAACGAGAAAAAGAACCGCGGCAATCGTCATGTAAATAAAGGCAGTGTCCTTAAAAACCGGGGAGAGAGAATCGAGATAGTGAATCGGATAGCTGAGGTCTTTAAAATAATCGGTTGCTATTTTCAGCTGAGACTTTAATATATGCAACATGCCAAGTGAGTTATTGAACGCGCTTGGATACCCCTTGGCTCCGGATATTACGTATGTTCTGATAATAAGAAAAATAATAGTTACTGAGAGGAATGGAATGCATAGCTTCAGTGAACCGGCTAAACGTTTTTTAATAACTGTTTCATCCGCGAAATGAATTATCATCAGATAGGCAAAGACCGCAGGCGGCAGCACAATTGCTATCTCTTTGGAGCCAAGGGCCAATATATATAAAAAAAGAGAGGCAGCGAGGAGATTTTTATTGTGATTGGCTGCGGAAAAATATTTTATTGCTGATAACAGCGAAAGAAGCATAAAGAATGCTGCAAGAACATCGTGGCTTCTTGTTGTTTCAACTACGGAGAGAACGGTAATAGGGTGGGCGCAGAAGATAATGGCTCCCAGCCATGCTGTTATCCTGCCGCATTTAAGAAATAGCATTAAGAAAAAGAGGGATATGGATATGGAAACATGTAATATAAGCTCTGTCAGATGATAACCAAAAGGGCTTAACCCCCATAAGTAATAATCAAGGCTGTAAGTGAGGCTTAAAACAGGACGGTAAAATGCCGAACCCGGCTGGAGCGGCTCTGTCACAATCCTGATTATATCGCCAAATGACCGGACCTTGTTCAGTAAAATGAAAAGGAATATTTCGGGTGTGGTAAAAAAATAACCGAGCATGTCGCGGTAAGCGAGGAAAGCTGTTAGTGCTATTGAAACTGCGAGGATGAAAGTGATGAGAGGCCGGCTTAAAAGGTATTTTCTTCCATTATTCATTACAGGATATAACGGCTCAGGTCCTCATTTTTTATTATATCGCCGAGCCTATCCTTGACATACCCGGCGTTGATTGAAAACTTATCTTCTTTCATGTCAGGCGCATTGAAAGATATCTCTTCGAGAAGCTTCTCAAGTATGGTATGCAGCCTTCTTGCTCCGATATTCTCCGTCTTCTCGTTTACGAGTGACGCTATTGAGGCGATCTCTTCTATAGAGTCGCCGGTGAATTTTATATTTACGCCCTCTGTCGCGATGAGGGCTGTGTACTGCTTTATAAGGGCGTTCTTGGGCTCCTGAAGGATTCTGAGGAATTCATCTTTGCCTAAAGAATCGAGTTCCGCCCTGATCGGGAATCTCCCCTGAAGTTCGGGAATGAGGTCAGACGGTTTTGACATACTGAACGCGCCTGCCGCGATAAAGAGGATATGGTCGGTCTTGACGGTTCCGTGTTTTGTATTGACTGTTGAGCCCTCGACTATGGGGAGAAGGTCCCTCTGCACACCTTCGCGCGAAACATCGGGCCCGTGCGCCGAGCCTCTCGAGACTATCTTGTCTATCTCGTCTATGAAGACGATCCCATTCTGTTCAGTCCTTGTTATCGCGTCCTGGACCGCTTTCTCCATATCGACGAGTTTGTTCGCTTCGTCCTGCGTGATTAACTGAAGCGCGTCCTTCACCTTTGCCTTCTTTTTTCTGGGCTTGTCAGGGAGGATACCGCCCAACATCTCCTTGAGGTTCATCTCGATGTCTTCCATCCCGATATTGGATATTACCCCGAAGGGCATCACCTTTTCCCTCACCTCAAGGTCTATGTATCTCTCATCCAGTTTTCCTTCGAGGAGCTGCGCCCTCAGCTTTTCGCGTGTCTCTTTATGTTTAAGTTTCTTATCTTCCTCAGATTCGCCGTTTTCGAAAGAGGGAGCATTCTTGGGGAGCCTGAGAGGAGGGAGCAGGATGTCGAGAACCTTATCTTCGGCTAATGACCGCGCTTTTTCCTGTACCTTTTCTATCTGCTCGGCCTTTACCATATTGACAGCGAGCCCCGTAAGATCCCTTATCATTGATTCCACATCCCTTCCGACATAACCGACTTCGGTGAACTTTGATGCCTCGACTTTGATGAAAGGGGCATCGGCGAGCTTCGCGAGCCTTCTCGCTATCTCGGTCTTGCCGACGCCTGTTGGCCCAATCATGAGGATATTTTTCGGAAGAACGTCATCCTTCATCTCTTCGGGAATGCGCTGCCTTCTCCACCTGTTCCTCAGCGCTATGGCAACGGCTTTCTTTGCCTTCTCCTGGCCGATGATATACTTATCAAGTTCCTCTACAATCTTTTTAGGAGTGAGATTATCCATCAAGCTCCTCAACAGTAATGGTCTGATTGGTATAGATGCAGATGTCCCCGGTTATCTTCATCGCCTCTTCGACGATCTCTTTTGGGTTGAGATTCGTATTTCCGAGCAGCGCCTTTGCTGCGGCAAGGGCATACGGCCCTCCCGAGCCTATCGCGGCGATGCCGTCTTCGGGCTCGATGACATCGCCGTTGCCCGATATTATGAATGAGCTTTCTTTGTCAGCGACAATGAGCAGGGCTTCGAGGCGCCTTAATATCTTGTCCGTTCTCCAGTCTTTCGCGAGCTCTACAGCCGCTCTTTTGATATTGCCCTTGTATGACTCGAGCTTTGCCTCAAATTTCTCAAAGAGAGTGAAGGCATCCGCTGTGGCTCCCGCGAAACCGGCAACGACTTTGTCGTTATACATTTTTCTTAGTTTCTTCGCGTTATGTTTAAGCACCGTCTGGCCGAAGGTCACCTGCCCGTCGCCGCCCATGGCGACCTTTGCCCCTTTTCTCACGCAGAGTATGGTTGTTCCTCTGAACATATCTTCTCCTTAAATGAAGTTCGTATTATATTATCATCTCTTCTTCTTTGCAAGCGGATGCGCCTTGTCATATACCTCGACAAGATGAACATTGTCGAGATGGGTGTATATCTGTGTCGAGGAGAGGGAGGAGTGGCCGAGAAGCTCCTGAATGGCCCTCAGGTCAGCGCCCCCGTGGAGGAGGTGTGTCGCGAATGTGTGCCTAAGCGCATGAGGGCTGAATTTGCCGAGGAGTTTGATTTTTTCAGTGTAATCATTGAAGAGGCGCCTGACGCTCCTCTGTGTCAGCCTTCCTCCGCGGTTATTGAGAAAGAGCGCCTCTGTATCTCCTGCGCCCGATTTGATCTTAACGGAGACCCTTTCAGGGAGATAGTGCTTGACGGCATCAATCGCCTTTGTGCCGACGGGTACGACCCTCTCTTTTTTGCCTTTGCCTTTTACCCGTATCAGCGCCTGCTTCATGTCTATGTCGCCCATGTCGAGAGAGGTGAGTTCAGAGAGCCTTATGCCGCATGAATAGAGGAGTTCAAAGACCGCCTTGTCCCTTGTCGCCTTGAAGGTGTCTCCTTTGGGAGCTTCCACAAGGGAGAAGACTTCATCCACAGTAAGGAATTTAGGAAGGCTCTTGGGTATCTTTGGAGCGGTAACGAGCTTTGCAGGGTTCTTCTTTACGTATCCCTCCCTTCCGAGGAACTTGAAGAAGCTCCTTATGGTTGCGATCTTTCTCGCGACCGAAGTCTTTTTAAGTTTCTTGCCGTGATGGAGGTGCCCGAGAAATGCCCTTATCTCATCCCTGTCTATGTCTTTAGGCTTTTTGTCGGTAAAAGAGGCGAATTCCTCAAGGTCTTTTTCATACGCCCTGAGCGTGTGAGGCGAGGCGTCACGCTCCGCACTGAGATGTGTTATGAAATTTTTGATCGTGTTCTTCAAGTTATGAAATTTTCAACTTGTAATTACCTGCGTCAAAATAATTGCTTCACTTGCAGACAACCACAGCTTACTCGCATGGGGTCTTCATTACGCCTGAATGCTTAATATGATTATACAATACCGGATTGCACGGATTGCATATGTAAGGCAAGGGTCTGTTGTGAGGCGCGGATAAGAAGGAATATCTTCTCGCGGAATCGTTATGCTTAATGTTAGTGGCCGCCGACTTTGAGAATGCCGCTTGCGGCAAGGGCAAGGACAGCGACCTCAAGGATCGCAATGATTACGTATGGAGTATCCTTCTTCCTGACGAGTATCGGCAGTATTCTGAGATAACATGGAATTGTCAAACCGGCGAGTATGGCAATGCCGACAAAGTTGAGATAATCTCCTTTGCTCACCAATGCCGCCCAGCCCCATCCTGTCGGGGCGTTAAGCAGATGAATGTAATCTTTTGCCTTCATGCCCCAGTAATTCGGGAGCTGCTCAATCGGGACAAATGTGGGGAGTATGCCGGAGATATAGACAATGAATGTGATAATGGCAACGGCGAGGCCGAACCACATTCCGGTATTTAAAATATCCGCGTATGCTATCTGTTCCTCTGAAGCCTTTGTCCTGTTATTGCTCATAATCTTCTCCTTATTATTTCCAGATTCCCAATCCTTTTAATAATGCCCTCATCCCCGCAAAGAGCAGAAGCCCTATGACCATCCACTTGATCGCCTTCGGCTTAGTCCTGGCGAGTATTCTGACACCAACTATCGAGCCAAGCATTATGCCTACGATTGACGGCACAACGATCATCGGCAGTACAGCACCCTCATTCAGATATATCCATGCCGCTGACGTGTCTGTTATCGAGAGCAGGAATTTGCTTGTCGCGACTGATATCTTCAACGGCGCGCCCATGAGCAGGTTTAAAACAGGTACATTTGCCCAGCCCGCACCGAGGCCGAACATTCCGGCCATTACCCCAATAATGATAAAGAGCGCCAGTCCCCTCGGGGTCCTGTGTATATTCCATTCTATGTCTTTGCCGAGCGATTCCTCTCTGTATATTCCTGAGATTGCGAGGCTCTGCGAGAGGGCGTCAGGTTTTTCCACATGCGGAAAATCAGATTTTTTGGCAACAGCCATAATCAATACGATGAAAAGTATTGTGGCGCCGAGGAGCGTCTGCACGACATTCTGCGGAAGCGCAAGGCCTATCATGGCGCCGACTATCGCGGCGGAAGAGGCTATCAGTGCAACGGGCAGGGCGAGGCGAAGGCTCGCAAGATTTCTTTTGAGCAGGCCGGGCCCTGCGGCAAGCGCGCCCGCAAGCGCGACGAGAAGTCCGGCTCCTCTTACAAAATCAAGATTAAAAGGAAAGAAGCCCCCGACAATAGGAACAAATAGTACACCGCCTCCCACACCGCCGAGAACTGCCACGATGCCAAGAACAAATGTCACTATGAGCAGTGTTAACGGCCAGACCCACCATGCAACAGTGGAAGCGGCCTGAACAGGAGCAACTGCCTCTTCTGCTGATGCGAATGCCGTAATGGCGCTGAGAATTAACACCGTGATGATAATCAGAGGGATTATGGCCTTTAAGTTCCTGCCTATTTTAAATAACATGATTCACCCTTCCTTAATAGTTAGATTAAAAGCTAATGACATGCTAATAAAAACATATATATAAAGCGGCTCTATTTTAATAAACTGCTTCTTAAAAAATCAATTAAATTGGGCTGGTTTTGTACGCATAATTTTTTTCTTGACAAATTCATCATGTCATTATAATATTATGACAACATGCAACCGGAACTTGGCTCAGCACAAGACAAAACAGTTGACAGGTTTAATCAGGAAAAGCTCTATATCCAGCTTACGAGGATATTTTTAGAGCAGATAAACTCCGGCGCATGGCAGCCGGGACAGCAGATACCCACTGAAGAAGACCTCTGCAAAAAGTTCAATGTCAGCAAGATAACCGTAAGGCAGGCGGTGAATAATCTTGTCTCAGACGGATACCTTACGAAAATTCAGGGAAAAGGGACATTTGTCAGTTCTGTCTCGCCTGTCGTCGGCCTTGCGATGAAGACGAGGCTTACTGAAGAGATGTTCGGAATGGAAGTGCATCTGGAGAGGGAGATATTATTTAAAGGGATAAAACAGAGTCCGCCTGAAGTAACGGCTTATTTAACGACGGATGACAAAATATTTTACATATTGAGCAGGAGAATCGGCGGCGGTAAAACAATGTATATTGAGGAAACATATATTCCGTACAACATGCTCCCTTTTATTGAAAAGCTCGATATTTCGCACAACTCCATTTATTCGATGCTTCAGGAAAAAGGCACCAGAAAAATATTTAAAATGATCCAGACCATTGAGATAGCTGAAGCGTTCGGGGATAATGCAAAGAATCTTGGGTTGGCCAAAGGCTCCGCAGTGCTGATTATTCACAGGCTCTTTTTCAGTTCTGACGATACGCCGATTGCATACACAAAGATACAAGGCAGAACTGATAAATATAAATTCCAGACGGAATTTGAAAGAATCAGATAAAGCAGAGAACCGCTAAGCAGCATATTCATAAATACCAATAAGGGAGGTAAAAAATGAGTGGTCCAAGAAAGCTGTTTGAATTTCTCAAGGCTGCATCAGTCGCACACGCACAATGGGACTATGAAGTCTCGATGTCTATCGTAAGGAGCAGGAAGAAGCTATTAATTCTGCTTGCCATGCTTACGCCTATACTTGCATTATCGCTTGTTGACGCGGCCGATATTATTGGCAGCAAGACGGCATATGCTCCTGCACATTATTCCAACTTAATATTCTTTGTCTCAATTGCGGTAGGTCTTGCAGCCGGGCTTATAACAGGTTGTATCGGCGCAGGCGGGGGCTTTATTATCACCCCGGCGCTCATGGCAGCAGGTGTTAAAGGTATCCTCGCAGTCGGCACGGATCTTTTTCATATTTTTGCGAAAGCAATCATGGGAACAACCGTTCACAAGAAACTCGGGAACGTCTCAGTCAAGCTGGCAATAGCATTCCTTGTAGGTTCAGCCGGAGGGACCTTCATCGGCGGAGCTATACAGAAAGGCCTTTATGATAAAGACCCGTTATTAAGCGAAGCGTTTATTAGTCTCGTATATGCTGTTTTGCTTGGGTTCCTCGGTTGTTATGCCCTTATCGATTACCTGAAGGCAAGCAGAGGTTCTGCAGACAGCGGCGGAGACCATGGAGCGCATGGCGGCCCGTCCGGGATACCTCCTCTCGGAGTAAAAGTTCAGAACCTGAAAATTCCTCCTATGATAAGCTTTGACGAGGACTTGGGCGGAAGGAAGGTTTCCGGAGTTATTGTTGCCATGGGCGGAGTTATTGTCGGAATATTGGCCTCAATAATGGGTGTCGGAGGAGGGTTCATAACCTTCCCGATGTTCATATATGTATTCGGCGTATCTTCCATGACAACTGTTGGAACAGACATACTACAGATCATCTTTACAGCAGGAATCGGGGCAATCACGCAGTACGCTATTTACGGATATGTGTTTTATACTCTCGCAATGGGTATGTTGCTTGGCTCCCTGATCGGCATTCAGGTCGGAGCGCTCACAACAAAGGTCGTCAAGGGAATACACATCAGGGGTTTTTACGCTATGTCCATTCTCGCGGGTTTTGTTAACAGGGTCACTACACTTCCCAAGAAACTCACCGAGCTTGAGATAATCAACATGCCCAGTTCCGTTACCTCGAACATCGAATTCGTGGGCAATATCGTTTTCTGGATAGTTGTCGGGTTCTTCGGTTTCTGGATCATGAGCAAGTTCTTCACAAATATTAATAAACTAAGGGGGGAGGTATAACATGGCAGAAGCACATAAAAAACACCTGGGACTGGGAATTGTCCTTGCAATATCGTTTCTTGTCGTATTGGGTTTGATCTTTTCCCCTGTTTTTCCGGCAGACCACGATGGCAAGGCCCAAAACGGGCTGCTCTTTGCCGACGATCTTTTCAATAAACTCTCAAAAGGCTCATCATATTTTATCCCCAAGCTCACTGCAAGCAACGATAAATTCATGGGGAAAACGTTCTCGGTCAGTATCAAAATGAGCAAGTCTGATGACAAGCCCGGACAATCTGAGGAGAGGACCCAACGGTCGGCCCAACTGTTCATTGTTAATGAAGGGGCCAAAGTTGAGGTCCAGGGCGATGTACTGAATATAGAGGGAGACCTTGGAAAGGTACTTACAGCGGCTTTACAGGACTCAGAGATAATGTTCAAGAATGAAGGGGAAACTCTCAAGGCGAAATATGAAACGGCTATGAAGACTGACGATATTAAACAAATATACAGGCAATGGCATAATGTCCTGTCCAGGATAGGTAAGGAACTGACCAAAGCCGGTAAGATCGAGGAGGCAAATATCGTTAATGATGTAACTAAAAAAGCCGTTGAAACAGCTTACAATTTTTATGGAATAGAGGCACAAAAGGTTTCAGAAAAAGCAGTCCTTATGACAGGCCTTCTGGTATTCTATGTCGCCTATACCCTCTGGTGGGGGTTTGCGATATTCTACATCTTTGAAGGCATAGGTCTTTCAATGAAAAAGGCAAAGGTAAAGAAAGAAGTTTAAAACAGTGAACAGTTTCAGTGATTAGGGTCAGAAAAAAACTGACACTGTCACCGGCAACTGACACATAACATTTGGAGGATATTATGAAAATACTTGTTCCAGTAGACGGTTCGGAATATTCCCTGAAGGCATTAAATATCGCCGTTGACTTTGCGAAAACCAAAGGCGCCAAGATATGCCTGATTAATGTTGTCCCTGTAATAGAAGGGGTAGACCTTGAAATTTCCGCGACTGAGCAAAACAAGTTGAAGGAAAGCATGGTCAAGCGTGCCGACTACATAGTCCAGCAGGCTTGCGGCACTTTGGCAAACGAAGATGTAATGGCGACATGCAGGGAGATTGTGGCTTCCACATCAGTCCCTGACGCAATAATCGATTTTGCCGACAAAGAAAAAGCAGATTTGATAATAATCGGCAGCCGTGGCTTAAGCCCCTCTTCGAGATTCAAAATGGGAGGCGTCGTTTCAAAGGTCGTCAGGCACAGTTCATGTTCCGTATATGTGGTCAAATAACATATCTGCTGAACTTATCAATTAACAAAAAGGGCGGCCTATCCCGCCCTTTTTTTCATAGACCTCCTGAAAGGATATGTGATAGCATGAATAGAGGAGTATATTTTCAGGCATCGCTGACACGACGTTCATGGGAAATCAGGATATGATTTTTTTAAAAAGCCGAAATTGAAAAGTACAACCGTTCTCATCCTGAAAAATCTGAGGGCGTTTCTGTCGGAAAGGCTATACCCTTTTAATGTAAGGGCTGTGCTGGTACTTGTCGGAGTTATAATCCTGCCATTGCTTCTGCTCGGCGTCCTTATTCTCGCATGGATGTCATATGTGAAGGTAAAGGACGTTGCAACAGCCAATTTTAATCAGCAGCAATTAGTGCTCGCTCAAAATGCCGCCGCGCAGATAGAGAACCGCATTAATATTCTGAGAAGGGAGCTGTCGCTTCTCAGCCTGTCGCCTTCGGTGCAGTATCATGAAGCAACATTTATGGGTAAAAGAATGGATATCGCTTTTTCAAGCGTGAAGGACGAAGGCGTCATTGAGATCCGGTATGTTGAAAACGAAAAAATGACCCATATTATGAACCGGACAGGGTATTTGGGCAATGATACTTATTCAGATGATTTATCGCACCTCGGCTGGGCACAGGATGAAAAAAATAAAGGCGCTGTCCTGATTAAGGATGTCTCTAAAATCCCGCCTCTGGTGGAAAAAGGGGGCGCCGTTTCCCTTGTTATGAAGATGGTCCTGCCAGTTTGGCAGGTTTCAGTTGACGATACTCATCCGGTTGCTGGAAATATGTTCTCAGGAGTTATGATATTTGTTATTGATGCCACAACCCTTGTGAAGGAGATAATAAAAGATATTCGCTCAGGCGAAACCGGATATGCCTGGGCCATAGACGAAAACGGAACATTCCTTTTTCATCCTGAAAGAGAGTTTATAGGGAAAAACGCTTTTGAAGCCAGAAAAGAAAAGAAGCCGACTATATCATTTGCCAAGATCAACGAAATCCAGAAAGAGATGATGCTTATGGGCAAGGAAGGCACAAGCTGGTACGTGTCGGGGTGGCACAGGGGGATGGAAGGAGAAATAAAAAAGCTGATCGCCTATTCGCCTATTCACCTGAGCAGTGAAAGCGGGTCTCTGGTATGGTCTGTTGCCGTGGTGGCTCCGGTCAGCGAAGTGGAAGGCGCGATTCACGGCGTGCAGATCAGGCATCTCCTTGTGGAAGGAGGAATCATACTTGTTATATTCTGGGGAGGGGTATTAATAATCGGAATCGTTCTTTTTTGGTCCACCACGTTAAACGAAGAGGTTAAGAGGAAGACAAATGAACTCAGGGAGTCAGAAAACAGATACAGGCTTCTCATAGAAAACGCGAATGACATTATTTTCGCCGTAACCCCTGACGGAGATATTTTATCGATGAATAAGGCGGGCAGTATCTTTTTTAATTGCGACCAGGCGGATTTTTTTGGGAAGAACATAGGAGAGATATGCCACAATGAAAACAGCGCGTCTCTGCAATTCAGGGCTATTGATCAGGTTATCAAGACCGGAGAGAGCCAGCAGGTAGAATATTCTGTCGTAATTAATGATAATGAATACTGGCTGAGCACGAATTTCAGCGGCATCCAGGATGAGAAGGGGAATATTTCCGCGGTGTTGGGGATCGCAAGGGATATTACGCGAAGGAAGAAGATGGAAGAGCAGATGTACCATACCGAAAAACTCGCGTCGATTGGAACGCTGGCCGCGGGCGTGGCGCATGAGATAAACAACCCGCTGACGATAATACTCGGCTTTACCGATATGCTGAAAGAGAAGGGGCCGGGATATTCTGAATATCAGGATATATTAAACACCATTGAAAAGCAGGGGCTGAATGCCAAAAGGGTTGTTGAGAACCTTCTGACTTTTGCCCGTTATAAGGAACACCACGAAGAGAACGTGGATATCAATAAGAACATACTGGAGGTTCTTTCCATTTTGGGCAATACCTCCTCACTCAACAAGATTACGATTCAGAAAGACCTCTCTGTACTGCTTCCTTTTGTAAATGGAGAACCGGGAGAGCTTCAGCAGGTATTTCTGAATATAGCCAATAATGCCATCGCTGCAATGAAAGGCGGGGGAACACTGAAAATTCTTACAAAACTCTCCGAAGACGACAATAACGTTGAAATCATGCTGTCTGACACAGGCTGCGGAATTAAAAAAGAGCACAGGTCAAAGATATTCGACCCGTTATTTACAACAAAGAGCGTGGGGGAGGGCACCGGGCTCGGGCTTTCCGTGTCTTACGGTATTGTGGCGAAACACGGAGGGGCAATTACTTTTGAAACGAAAACAGAGGAAGAATCCAGCGAACATGGAACAACTTTTATAATAACTTTGCCGGCAATAAAACAGTAAACAGTCGTTAGTGAATAGTTATGGAAAATAAAATAATTAATTTCAAATTTTGTATATTGCTCTTGGATCGCTGGCAAAATTGGAAAAGCGGATTATTCTTTCTGAACAGTTGAATTTATTAAACAACAAAGAAAATGAGAATATCATATTCTATTAATGAAGTGAACAAAATGATTATGGGACTGATTAAATGCCTTTAAAACTATTCACTAATCACTTAAAATAGGGAGGGAATAATGCCAGTGAAATTATTAATCGTAGACGATGAGCCAGACATGCTGAAGCTTTTAGGCATGATTATAAGGGAAAAGACATCTCATGAGATTGTTACGACCAACAATCCTCTTGAAGCGCTTGAACTGGCAAGGCGGGGCGGCTTTAATATTGTTATCGCTGACCTTAAAATGCCCGGGCTTGACGGCGTGGAGCTTCTTGAGGCGATTAAAAAGATGGACGAGGATATCCCTGTTATCATCATAACGGCTTACGGCACGGTAGAGTCTGCCGCCGAGACAATGCACAAGGGGGCTTTTGACTTTATAACAAAGCCCTTCCGTAAAGAACAGATACTTTACACCATAGACAGGGCCTGCAGGTGGGTAGCCCTTCGTAATGAAAACAAAATGCTCAAGGAACAACTGAAGAAGGGATAGGAAATAGGGGAAATCCTTCTTGCCTCTTGGCTATTCCCTATTGCCTATTGACTGTTCTTTAATGTGTTCTTTGACGAATTCCTCTATATACCAGTCCGTAATCGCGTCGTTGTACATAACCATGTCAAGCTGTTTGGTATAGGCTGTTAGTTTGCCCATAATCTCTAATTTTTCTTTAATGGTCTCAAGCCTGTATTTGGTGAGCACCGCGTCTATCACATCCTGAACGGCATTGACTCTGAAGTCAAGTTTTTTGAGAATTTCCGTGATAAGCCTGACCCTTCTTAATCTTCTGTCGGCCGCGGCGCCCCCGCCCTTGAAAAAGAATTTGATGTAATTGTCATTGATATTCTCTCCCGCGTACGCCTCTATCATTGAGAAATGGTATCCGAGCCTTATGCTGAAATTCATGTAATTGCCCGAGACTATCGCGAAGCTCTTCTCGGCAGTTTTATGTATATCATCTTCAGGGATAGACGCGGTATGTGCTATCATGCCCAAGAAACCCTTTGCGTCGGCAGCCCTCGGCTCAGGCCATCGCATGCTTTTCATTCCGTTAAGCAGGGCAAAAAAAGGGATTGAAAGAATATCCTCAGGCGCCGCTTTTTTTAAGCCGGTTTTAATGCCCCCGTCAATGTCTATCATATGCGCGTTTACGGGAATTCCCGCAGCCAGTGTTATTGTGCGAGACTTGCCGGCATCATGCCCTTCTCCCACGAGGAACATTTCAGCCATTGCCGTTTCATGCGCAAACCGTGTTATATCATGAAAAGTTTTGCAGTATTCGGGCTTAAAGTTATCATCTTCAGGATCAATAAGATTTAAAGGGACTATCCGTTTAAGGGCACGTTCCAGCGCCTTGAAAAGATGAGTATCTTTGAAGGGCTCTTTCTTTTTCAGGGCATAGGCGATAAGTTCATCAACCTTGCCTTCATAGATATTGCAGTTTACCGCGTCAACGGTTATTTCCTGCCCGTTTCTGATGACAGATGTGGCTGTCCCGGCGTCAAGTATTGTCGGCACCTGATATTCCCGTGAAATCGAGGCCATGTGCCCCGTCGCCCCTCCGACGTCCGTAATGATGGCGGAAGCCTTATTCATGACAGTTACGAATTTTGTTGATGTGTGCTTTGCGACAAGCACGGCGCCTTCGGGGAAATTTTTCAAGTCATCTTCGTTTCGAATCACAAAAGCATTGCCCGCGCCTATGCCCTTGCAGGCAATCACGCCTTTGTCTATCAGGATGTTGAAGCCTTCTATCTTTCTCGGGATTTTTGTCTCTTCATCCGCTCCTTTCAGGATTCTTAACGGCCTGCTTTGCAGAATATAGAGCCTGCCGTCCATGCCGATTGCCCATTCAATGTCCTGTTGGATTCCATAATGTTCTTCAAGGATTAATGCGTATCTGTATAGCTCCCTTATCTCTTCATCCGTGAGGCACGGCCTGCCTTTTACTGTGTGGGGAACTTCAATCTCTTTTATGCCGCCTTCGGGATCGCATACAAGCATTACCTGCTGATTGGCAATCCTCTTTTCCAGAATCGCGCCGGTTGTTTTGGAAACCGTGTAGGAATCGGGATTCACCGTTCCGTCGACAACGCTCTTTCCTATCCCGCGCACGGCATTGATTATCACGGCGTCATTTGCCCGGTCATTCGGGTCTCTTGTGTACGCGACCCCGCCCGCTTTGGCGTTTACCATCTCCAATACTCCAACTGCCATTACCATTTCTTCCTCAGAGAACCCTTTTGTCTTATAGTAGAAGATAGCGCGCTGAGTAAAAAGGCTCGCAACAACCTCTTTGTATTTCTGCAGGATAAAATCTGACGGAACATTCAGAAATGTAGAATACTGTCCGGCAAAACTGAACTCCCCGTCTTCCTGGACCGCGCTGCTGCGAACAGATACCATTAAACGAGAACTTGGGATTGGGAACTGTGAACTGTTTTTAACTTTCAACTTTAAGCTTTCAACTTCTTTATTGATCGCGTCACGCAGATCATGCGGCACCTCTGCTGCTGTTATCATTTCCTGTATTTCGCCGCTCGCCTTATTAATTTCGTCCATATCGTTGATGTTCAATAAGGAGAGCTTATCATTTATCTTGTCCGCGAGTTCATTGTGTTCCATGAATTTTTTGAACGCGTGGGCGCTGATCGCGAAGCCGTCAGGCGTAAGAAGGTTAAGGAGGTTTTTTATCTCGCCGAGGTGCGCTGTTTTGCCGCCTGCGATATTTGACATGCCGGTTGAAAGGCTTTCTAATGGAAGAGTAAAATCACTGACAGGAATATCTGGCTTTTGTTTCAGGATGCTCTCTATTTCTTTATTGATTTCATCGTGTAATCCGAAGAACTCTTTATATTTATTGCCGGAGAGAGTGTTAAGCTCTTGTATTATAGTTAAAACACCCTCAGAGATTGAACGAGTATTGGAAGTAATATATTGCCTGTCAAACAGATACTCACCAGAGAGCTTTTCCTCCATATCTGCCATAAGCTCCAGTACACGGTTATTCATTGAAAGCAGGGACCGGAATCTATTGTATTTGATGCTGACGGCTTCCCTAAAGGCATCCGGCTGGTTTTCCTCAGCCTTTCTAAATGATTTTAAGAAGTTAAGCATAGTTAATTATACCCTATCAAAAAATAAATCTTGACAAGATAAGGTTATGTTATTATAATGAATTAATCATAACATTATAATAACATAACCAACTTGAAAATGGGCGGATTGATTAACAGAGAATATTCTCAAAAACTTTATGTTCAGCTCTATGAATTGTTAAAAGGAAAAATAGAGAGCGGGGAATGGAAGGTTGACACTCAAATACCGACCGAAGAAGACCTCTGCAAGATTTATGAAATAAGCAAGGCTACTGTGCGGCTTGCGATTTCAGAGATGGTGAGGCAGGGTTATCTCAGGCGGCAGCAGGGCAAAGGGACTTTTGTCTGCAAGAGGGTCATTCCAGAGGGGCTTTCCATGCTCACAAGTTTTAAGGAATTAATGCTTGAGGCCGGGGTGGTTTTTGAGACAAAAGTGCTTGCCCAGACAGTGATGATGCCGACTGATGAGATAAATTTAAAGCTGGATGTTCATGATGATGCCCATGTAATTTACCTGAAAAGGCTTCGCCTCGTGGACAATGAGCCTGTCCTGCTTCAGGAGACGTATATACCTCATCATGTCTGCCCTCAGCTCTTAAGCGACGATCTGGAGCATAATTCACTGCTTGAATTGCTCGAAGCAAAACATAACATAAAAATCACAAAAGTCAAAGGCTATATCGGAATCGCGTATCTCAGCGCCGATGAAGCAAGCTTGCTGGAATTGCGGGAAGATTCTGCCGCGCTGCTTATAGAACAGTTTTATTATTCAGGCGAGACTCAGATACAATATACGCGGTCGATCAAGCAGCCTGAACGTTTCAGGTTTTTTATAGAACTTGACAGAAGCCAGTGAAGAGCCGGATTAATAATATCTAATGAATTGAACTTTTAAAAAAGGAGGGGTTATGTCACAAAGTAAAAATGTAACGGATTTAATGATGGATGTTTTTCAGTTTCCTCATATCCCTTACTGGTTTTCGATTAAACAGGCTATGGGGGTTACAAAAAAATCATTGCTTACCGATGAGAAATGCATCCGGCCGCTGGCAATACTCGTTTTTGACGAAAAGTATAATCTCGTCGGCACATTGAGCCTCAAGGATATTCTTAAAGGGCTTGAGCCGAAATTCATGAAGCCTACGACTAAGGCGCAGGTTCCGGCGCAGGATGAGGCAGGGCTCTCGCTTTTGTGGGACAGTTTATTTGATGAAAAATCAAAAGAACTTTCCGAAAAGCAGATAAGCGAAGTTATGGTTCCTGCAAAGGTCTTTGTCGATCCCAATGATCCAATTGCAAAAGCGGCATACCTCATGATTCATAACGATTTGGTTTTACTGCCCGTTCTGGAAAACAAAAAGAAGCTTGTCGGCGTAGTCAGGCTGGTAGAAATATTCGATGAAATTTCAAACATAATTTTGAAGGGTTAAAGGAGGCAAATATAATGACAGATAAAGATATCAATAAAACTGCGGGATTGCCGGAACCGCCGAAAGATATTGTTGTCGCGGCTCCTAAAATACCGTTTGACTGGAAGCGGGTCTTTTTTATTTTATTGGGATTGGGACTTTTTCTTTTCATCTATTTTATGCCTCAATGGAAGGACGCGGTTGACCCGAGCGGAAAGGCATTTCCGTTGTCAACGGAAGGGAAAGGGGCCATCGCGCTCTTTGCAATGGCAGGCGTATGGTGGGTATTTGAGGTATTGCCGATAGGCGTTACATCCATCGCGATCGGCGTGTTTCAGGCATTGTTCAGCATACGTTCCGCAAAAGACGCTTTTAAAGACTTCATGGACCCGTCGGTCATGTTCATATTCGGCTCAGTGGTTGTCGGGCTCGCTTTTTCAACAACAGGGCTGACAAAACGCCTCGCGTATAAAATGCTCGCAGTTGTCGGTGAAAAGATAAGCATGATCTTATTAGGGGCGCTGGTTGTTACAGCCGGGCTTGCGCATCTTATGGCGCACACGGCGGCGGCGGCTACCGTATTTCCGATTCTCTTGGCGATCTACTCGCTATACGGAGAGGGCGACAAGCAGACCAATTTCGGCAAGGCTCTATTTATAGGCATGGCTTATGCCGCAGGCGCGGGAAGCATCATCACATTCCTCGGCTCAGCTCGCGCCGCGGCAGGCGCGGGTATGTTTAAAGAATTTACCGGCAGGGACATAGGTTTTTTTGAAATGACCAAATACATGTTCTTCCTCGGCTGGCTTATGGTCTTTCTTATATGGGGTTATCTGATGATATTCCTGAAACCCGAAAAGAGCGCCATTGACGGGCTGAAGGAGAAGGTCAAAAAGCTTTCCAAAGAGCTCGGCCCCATGACCAGAAACGAGAAGTTCGTCATTCTTACGGTTATAGGCGTTGTAATACTCATGTCCATGCAGTCTTTTGTGCCGGCACTAAAGTCAATGGACAGGGCGGCATTAATTCTTATTTCAACGCTTCTCTTCTTTATTTTTAAAATCCTCACTGTTAAAGAGCTTGAAGAAATTCCCTGGAACATAATCCTTCTCTTCAGCGGCGCCATGAGCATAGGCTTCTGCCTCTGGAAAACAGGCGCGGCGCAGTGGATGGCTGTCAACTGGCTTGTCATGTTTCAGAACGCGCATTGGCTCGTATTCATCCTGAGCATAGCAACATTTGTCCTGATAATGACGAACTTTATTATGAATGTGGCGGCAATAGCCATCTCGCTTCCGGTCTCTCTTGTTATCGCTCAATATCTCGGCGTCTCGCCTGACGTAATATTCTATTCGTCGCTCGCAACTGCCGGAATGCCTTTCGTGTTGCTTATCGGAGCCGCGCCGAATGCCATTGCCTATGAGTCAAAACAGTTTACCACCGGCGAGTTTTTCAAGCACGGGATATTGCTGAGCATCGGGCTGGTAGCGATTATAGGCGTGCTAATACTGACGCTTTGGCCGATACTGGGAATGCCGACGGTGTTGAAATAGGAGGAAGCGTGGCTTTTGAAGATATTCTGAAAAAGTATTTTAACAGCGTATATACTGAGATTGATTTTGTTAAAAAGACATACGCTGCGCTTAATGAATTAGGATTCAGCGATGAAAACTCAATCGCTTCCACATGCATCTGCAGAGATGAAATCTCACAGTCGCTTCGCAGCATTATCAAACACATGTGGGGCGAAGCCTTTAACCTCTCGAGCCTCGGAGGCATGTTTTTCGCCGGGCAGACAGGGCTGGCGGCCGCAATGCACCATGCTCCGAATGTGGAAGGCAGAGAACGTTATGTTTATTACGCGCTTCCCCATATCGCAATTGACAAAGACGGACGGCTTGGAGCCTGCATGCGCACTGGAAGAGAGGAAGAATCTGCTGCGTGCGGCGCGCTTGTCGCATTTCAGAAGGAGATGACAAAAGGTTCGTTGAATCTTTCGATGGATGACATAGACCTTGAGCAGAACCTGCTTAAAAGACGGTTGCTGAGAGAGATTCCGTATGGCCATATCCCGGATTTGCTTGAACTGACAAAAATAACGCAGAAAGTCATTCAGAAAGACCTTGAGCATGCAATAAACACAATTATTGATAAAAGCCGAAGCGATTATGCAATACTGACAGGCATTCAGATACACGGGCCAGACGCTAACTATGTCGGGAACGCTTCCGGATATGTTGTCGTTCATAATGTAAGGGAAGAAATTATATTTTAACGGGGGATTAATCATATGATGACCATGGTAGCAGTTGTATTTGTGATAGCCTATTCCATGATTGCGCTTGAGCATCCGATCAGGATCAACAAGTCAGCCACAGCCCTGATGGCCGCTGGCCTGATGTGGACTCTATATTCATTTGCAAGCCCGCTGGGTGTTGAAGGAGTGATACATCAACTTACGGAAAAATTAGCAGAAACTGCAGCTATCGTATTCTTTCTTATCTGCGCCATGACCATTGTCGAGGTGACAGACTCCCACGGAGGCTTCGAGGTCATTACCTCCCGCATCAAGGCCACCAAGCTGACGAGCCTGCTCTGGATAATCGGTTTTATTTCTTTCTACCTTTCTTCCATACTTGATAACATGACAACCACCATCGTGATGATCGCATTAATGAAACGCCTATTGAAAGAGCATAAACAACGACTCTTCTTCGCGGGCATTATTGTGATTGCCGCCAATGCGGGCGGAGCATGGACGCCTATCGGAGATGTGACCACCACTATGCTCTGGATAGGCGGACAGGTCACGACAGGCAATATCATGAAGGGCCTTTGGATCTCCTCCATGATTAATCTGCTGGTCCCTCTTGCTATAGCCTCTTTCATCCTCAAAGGTGATGTTGTGCCCCCGGACAAGGTCGAAAACGGAGCGGGCAGCACATCGCCTTTTGAAAAGAATCTGATGTTCTTTATGGGGGTTGGTTCCCTTATCTTTGTCCCGATATTCAAGGCAGTGACTCATCTGCCTCCGTATCTCGGCATATTGCTTGCCCTCGGAGTCCTCTGGTTTGTGGGAAATATCTTGCATCGCAACAAGCCCGACGAAGAGAAGGACCACCTCAGGCTTGCCAAGGCGCTGAAACGTATTGATATGGCGTCAGTAGTGTTCTTCATCGGTATCCTTTTGGCCGTTGCTGCCCTTTCCGCCAACGGCATGCTCCCGTCCCTGGCCGGATGGCTCGACGCCAAGCTTGGCAACCAGTCCCTGATCGTCATTATCATCGGCCTTTGTTCCGCTGTCATAGATAATATTCCCCTCGTGGCCGCATCCATGGGCATGTACCCGCTTTCCCAGTTCCCGCCGGACTCCTTTCTCTGGGAGTTCATGGCGTACTGCGCAGGCACGGGAGGTTCCATACTTATCATCGGCTCTGCCGCGGGTGTGGCTGCAATGGGACTTGAGAAGATTGAATTCTTCTGGTATGCGCGCCGTATCGGCCCATTAGCCTTTGCCGGGTATTTCGCGGGCGTTGCCGCGTATATAGTCCAGTACAAATTGCTGCACTGAGTATTATTTTTTTCTTCCCTCGATGCTTCGGAATATTGTATCCTTAACACGAAGGCAAATTAGATGAACCTGAAAATCTGGCATAAGATGATTATAGGTATTGCAATTCCCTCATTTATCGCAATTCTCGGCGGTGTGCTCACTTATGTATACATAAAAGACGTAAAGAAAAGACAGGGTTTTGTTTTAATCGCTGATGATTTAAAAGAGCAAGTCCTTGAGGTCCGGAGAAACGAAAAAAACTTTGTTCACTATAAAAATAAAGAGCATTTTGATATTCTCAATACGGAAATTGGTCAACTTGAAAAGAACCTGAGCACCATTTCAGAAAAAACCATTAATGAAATCGGAGAGGAAAATTTTTCACGCTTCCGCAAAACCATTCTGGAGTATTTTAATCTCTCTAACGCCTTGTTTGAAAATTATCAGAATGAAAGCATCAGCACGGAAAAAGTCAGGGAAGAAGGCAGGGAATTGGAGGCATTTGCTGTCAGCGGAAAACACGCGTTTGAGCTTTCTACGAATTTCGTCCTTCATTTAAGGATTTTAGAAAAAAACTACATGCTCTATCGTGACAAGAAATCCCTGGACGCTCTCCATAAGGGGCTTGCGGAGTTGAAAAACCTGATACCCTTTTGCAACGAATGTATACCATATGCTGATTCCCTTCATAAACTTATAAGCCTTTATGAAAAAAGCGGCGCGGCATTAAATGAGTTACAGGGCGCGGGTAACGCGCTTGAAAAGATTACCGGAGAGGTGGCTGACCGTGAGAGGCAGAAAATCAATTCCTTTCTTAATCTGACTCCGCGCATCGTGCTTGCCGTAATTTTATTGCTCTGTACACTGGGCCCTTTTTTTGTGTACGAAACCGCCAGCTATATAGTTGCGCCCATTAAAAGGCTGGTGGATATAACAAAGAAGATTTCCGAAGGCGATTTAAGCCAGAGAGCGGCGATCAAAGAACATGATGAAACATATTCTCTCGCGATGTCATTCAACACGATGCTTGACCATCTTCAGTTGATGCATCAATCGCTCGAAAAGAGCATTGAACTTCTGCGCAAAAAGCAGGAACAGCTTGTTGAGGCTGAAAAGCTCGCGTCGCTCGGCAAATTCGCAGTCGGCGTGGCTCATGAGATAAACAACCCTCTCGCGATAATAAACGAGAAAACGGGCCTGATTAAAGATGTTATCGGGATGTCAGACGATTTTCCCCTTAAGAATAAACTGCTGGATACCTTGGTCGGGATATCTGACAGCGTCAACCGCTGCCGCGTAATCACGCACCGTCTTCTCGGTTTTGCGAGAAGAACGGATATCCCGGTCGAGATTATTGATATCAACAGCCTTTTGAAAGAGGTCACGGGATTCCTTGAAAAAGACATTTTTTACAAAAGCATCAAGCTCAAATTCAATTTCACGGATGACCTGCCCCCGATCGAAAGCGACAAGATACAGCTTCAGCAGGTATTTTTGAATATAATAAAAAATGCCATTGATGCCATGGAAGACGGGGTGATTGAAATCACAACGGGCATGAAAAGCAGGGAGAGTAGGGATATAATAATGGTATCAATCAGAGACACCGGGCACGGCATTCCCGAAGAGATTCAAAAAAATATTTTTGAACCCTTCTTTACAACCAAGCAGAAAGGGAAGGGCACCGGGCTCGGGTTATCTATAACCTACGGGCTGGTAAAAAGACTGGGAGGCAATATCTCTGTTAAAAGCAGGGTGAATGAGGGGACAACGTTTTTTGTTGAAATTCCAGTGAAGGCGGAGGCGGTCAAGGTATAAAACATGAAGCCTGTAAAGGTGCTTATAGTTGATGATGAGATTGAGTTCGCTACAACGCTGGCCGAGCGCCTGCGGCTGCGCGGTTATGACGCGAAAGCCGTATATTGCGCTGAAGACACTTTCGCCATAGCTAAAAGCGATACTCCGGATATATTACTGCTTGACCTTAGAATGCCGGGGATGAGCGGCTTAGAGATACTCATGACCGTGAGGGAATTTGCCCCTAATATTAAGGTAATATTGCTGACCGGGCACATTGACCTTGAGGAGAAGATTGAAGGTATCAGAATCAGTAATTTCGACTATCTGATGAAACCGGTTGATATAAATGAACTGACTGAAAAGATTGATAAGGCGGTGGGCAAGCAGAGCAATGTCGGATGAAATCCGAAGTGTGAGCGTGAGGGGAAGATGGGACTTGAAAAACAGCATGAACTGAGAATTGCACAATTGAATTTTATCGGAAAGGTTCTCTCTGTCTTTACGCATGAACTGAATAACCATCTTGCCATTATCAAAGAGTCGGCGGGGCTGCTTGAGGACATCATGAAATTTCAGAAGGCGCAGGACAAAGAGAGCCTCGCTGAAAGCCTGAAGACCATTTATGCTGTAGAAGCTCAGGTTTCAAAAAGCGCCTGGCTTATAAAAAATCTGAACAGCTTCGGACACAGGATGGACAAACCCGTCACGTCATTCAGTATAAATGAATGTATTGAGGAGCTTCTGATTCTCTTAAACAGGCTTCTTAATCAGAGGAGGGTGACTGCTGAGAAGAGATTTCAGGAGAATTTGCCGCTTATGGACGGCGACCCGGCGATGGCGCAGCTGCTGATATTCTGCCTTATTAATGAATGCCTCGGCAAAATCGGCGAAGAGGGCAGGATTATTTTGGAGACAGGATACATAAAAGGCTTGATAAGAATAATAATCAAGCCTGAGGGCAGCCTGAAGGCAGGCCCCGTGGATTTATTTTGCCAGGAAGCTCCGCCGGAACATATTGCTTTACTGCTTGGAGGAAGTATTACGCGCGACAATGGAGGAGTTTCCGTTCTGCTCCCTCTCATGCAAGATATGGGTTGAGTTTTGGCAATGCATTCAAATATAATCTAATTTTTAAAGGAGGCCGCGAATGAAGAAGAAAAAGGATATAAAAGTCCTGCTCGTGGATGACGAAGTTGAATTTGTCGATACCCTCGCGCAGAGGCTTAAGATGCGGGACTTGCTGGTGGATGTAGTTTATAACGGGGAGCAGGCGCTGTCCTTTATCAGGAAGACGTCGCCGGATGTCATAGTCCTGGACCTTAAAATGCCCGGGCTCCACGGCATAGAGGTTCTCAAGGAGATAAAGAAGTCCGCCTCTGAAATTCAGGTCATTATTCTCACCGGGCACGGCACGGATAAGGACGAAGACGAGGCGAGGAGGCTTGGAGGATTCGATTTTCTCCGTAAACCGGCTGATATTGATTTACTGGTTGCAAAGATCAAAGAGGCGTTTGCGGAAAAGGTTGAGAGGGCAATGACCGCCATCGCATTCGCGGAAGAGGGAGCCCTCGATACCGCGCGGAAGATAATTAAAAAAGAGGAATAACGGAAAAGGAGCGATGAAAATGACAGATGAAATGAAAGCAAATATTCTTATTGTTGATGATGAAAAGCAGTTTCTCGATGTATTTTCCAAAAGGCTCAAGACGCGCGGCATGAAGGTTGACACCGCTGTAAACGGTGAAGACGCCGTAAATAAGGCTAAGAGCAAGGAGTTCGACGCGATTGTGGTTGACCTCGTAATGCCGGGGATGAGCGGCATAGAGACTTTAAAACGGCTCAAGAGCGAAAATAAGGACATAGACATAATAGTCCTCACAGGCCACGCTACAGTTGAAAAAGGCGTCGAGGCGATAAAGGCAGGGGCGTCGGACTTTCTCGAAAAGCCGGTTGATATCGACAAACTGATGGAGAGGATAGGCGAGGCTCAGAGCAAGAAGGTCATTCTTATAGAGAAGAAGGCCGAAGAGCACGTAAAGGACATTCTGGAAAAGAAAGGCTGGTAATCCGGTTCTCGAAGACGATATTTATATCTCCTCAAGCGCCTTTGCCATCATTCTTCCTTCTCCTTCGTCCACGAGATAGAGCAGGCACGCTCCTGCGGCAAATAATAAGATAATCGAGAGGAGCCCGATCCTCGGGCTGCCGAATAGAACCCCTGTCCATCCCATCAACGCGGGGCCTATGACAGCCGCGAATTTTCCCAGCATATTATAGAAGCCGAAGAATTCTGCGGTTTTGTTTTTCGGTATAATGCGGGTAAAGTAAGACCTGCTGAGGGACTGGACGCCCCCCTGCACCAGCCCTATAGCAGCGGCAAGGCCGTAAAATTCGGATTCATTTGTCATGAAGAATCCCCATATCACAACCGCGATGTAGACGAGTATCCCAAAGAATATCCCGGCCTTCGGCCCGTATTTTTCACCGGCCTTTCCAAAGGCGATTGCCGAAGGGAACCCGATAAACTGCGTGATTAGAAGCGCCGTAATCAGGCTGTTTGAGTCGAAGCCGAGCGATAACCCGTAATCGACTGCCATATGTATTACCGTGTCCACGCCGTCAATGTAAAACCAGTAGCCTGTCAGAAAGATTAAGACAACGCGCATCTTGCGTATCTCCCTGAATGTCGCTGTAAGCTGCCTGAACCCGCCCGCGACCGCGTGCCATCCCGCTGATTTGTTTTCAGGCAGAGGCTCTTTAACAAAGAGAAATATCGGTATTGAGAAGGCGCCCCACCATATCCCAACCGTGATGAATGAGACGCGTATCGCTTCTTCAGGCCCGGAAAGGCTGAAGAACTCCGGCCTGAGGGTCATGGCGACATTGAACGCGAATATAATTCCCCCGCCGAGGTATCCCATCGCGAATCCGAGAGCTGAGACAAAATCGACCTTGCGCGGGGTTGAGACATTCATAAGGAGAGAGTCATAAAAGATATTCCCTCCGGAGAAGCCTATGATTCCCAAAACATAAAGAATCGCCGCCGGCGCCCACTCTCCCTTTGCAACAAAATTGAGAGCGCCTGTCATGACGATTCCCATGGCGGTAAAGAAGAGGAGAAAGCGCTTCTTCGCGCCCCCCCTGTCGGCAATGGCTCCGAGAATCGGGGCAACAGCCACTATGAAAAGGCTCGCGAGAGAGTTCGCGGCTCCGAGCCTGAATGTGCTTTGCACAACCGGCATCCCTGAGCACCAGTATTGTTTGAAGAAGACAGGGAAGAATCCGGCTATGACCGTGGTGGCGAAGGCTGAATTCGCCCAGTCGTAAAACGCCCAGGAGAGCCCCTTCTTATTATCAAAACTTTCATTCATATTGTGAAATTATACTTTAATTGAGGCGCGATATGCAGAAATTAATCAGAATTTTTAATTTAAAAATCATCCTTTCTCTGTTAAGATATTTACATAAAAGCAGGTTAGTGAAAAAAAGTCGATAAGATACACAAGTTGTTATTCTGAGCCTGCCTGACGGTAGGCAGGTCCTGATACTTCGGGGCGAAGAATCTCAGATTACAAATATGAAGAGCGGCAGATATTTTTACATAACCATATTTCTCTTTTTCCTGCTTTTTGCCGAGGCATGCAACCAGGGCCCGCCTCTTAAAGAGGTTGACTGTCCCAAAAAAAACCTCGATATAAAAGCTGTAACAGGTTACACCGGAGGAGTTATCAAGAGGGACATTGAGGTAGTGTTAGGCATTGACCTGAAATGCGGCGGCAGCCCCGTGCCTGACGCAGAGGTGTTGGTTGAATACTGGTGGAAAGACAGCGTATTCAAACACAGTACTGACGGCAGCGGGCATCTTCAGGTTGAGCGCAGCGTAATGATAGACCCGAGGGGAGAGACAGTGAAGGTTGTTGTCAGGGGAAGCAACGGGAAGAAGGCACTCAAGTTAAAGATAGAGAAGAACTGGGACGATATAATGCGCTCCGCTTCTGATAAAATGAAATAATGCCAGTTATTTTTGTCACAAATGATGACGGAATATCATCCTCCGGCATAAAGGTTCTTTCAAAGGCGCTCCGGGCGCTTGGCGATGTATATGTTGTCGCTCCTGACAGCGAGCAGAGCGCTGTCGCTCATGCCCTCACTCTTAACAGGCCTTTAAAACCTGTCAGGACTGGAAATAGGAGCTATTCGCTGAACGGAACGCCTACAGACTGCGTTATCATCGGGGTAAACAGGCTGATGGCAGAGCGGCCTGATGTCATTGTCTCAGGGATAAACCACGGAGGGAACCTCGGCGATGATGTGACATATTCGGGAACCGTCGCGGCCGCGATGGAAGGGACGCTCCTGGGAATTCCGTCCATTGCGGTCTCGCTTGCGATAGACCGCCAATCAGGCGGAGACATTATCATCACGCCTTCGCGTTTCAGAACCGCGGCAGAGACAGCAGTTAAGTTTGCCGAAGCCGTACTGAAAAAAGGGCTTCCGAAGGATACTCTCCTTAATATCAATGTTCCTGACGCGCCTGAATCAAAAGGCGTGAAATTCACGAGGCAGGGCAGGAGGGTCTACGACAATTCCATACGGGAGATATCTGACCCGAAAGGTAACAGGCATTATTGGATAGGCGGCGGAGCGCCGATCTGGGAGAAGGGTGAGGAGACGGACATAGCGGCGGTCATCGAGGGTTATGTCTCTGTGACGCCGGTTCATCTCGACATGACGAACCATAAAGCGCTTGAGTTTATCAAAAAGAGATGGAAGGTATGAAAAATTACGATGTCATTATTGTAGGCGCCGGGCCTGCCGGCATATTCACCGCCCTTGAGCTTGTCTCATCAGGCAGAGGGCTCAAAATCCTTCTTCTTGAAAAAGGGATGGACATTGAAAAGAGGGTATGCCCTTCTGAAAAAAAGGGGGTCGTCTGCAGAGAATGCCCTCAATGCGGCCTCTTGTGCGGCTGGGGAGGCGCGGGCGCCTTCAGCGACGGCAAGCTTACGCTCTCAAAAGATACCGGCGGCAACCTCTCAAGATACATGGAGAGCCCGGAACTGGATGAGCTTTTAAAATATGTCGACGATATATACGTAAGGCACGGCGCGCCTCCGAAGGTTTACGGCGGGGATACTGAAAAGGTTGAGAAGCTCAGGGCGCTTGCCTCGGAGAATAATCTTAAGCTCGTTCCGTCAATGATACGGCATATAGGCACAGACAGGTGCCCCGAGGTGCTTAAGAGAATGAAACTCGCCTTAAACTCAAGCATTGATATAAAATTCTCAAGCGATGCCACTTCAATTATATTTGATAACGGCAGGTTGTCCGGGGTCAGGACAGAGGACGGAAAGGAGTTTGCGGGCAGGTTTGTCGTAATAGCGCCCGGCAGGGAAGGGGCGCTCTGGCTCGAAGAACAGGCGAGAGAGATTCATCTTTCTCTTCTCAATAACCCTGTTGACATAGGCGTCAGGGTCGAGCTCTCGGCCGAGGTTCTTAAGCCGTTGACCGAGATAGCTTATGAGCCGAAACTTATCTTCACTTCAAACAAGTTCAATGACAGGGCAAGGACATTCTGCGTCAACCCTTACGGAGAAGTGGTCAAGGAGTATGTAAAAGGAATCTGGACAGTGAACGGCCACAGCTATTCAGAAAAGAAGACGGCTAACACTAATTTCGCGATACTTGTAAGCACCAATTTCACAGAGCCTTTTGACGAGCCTCATCTTTACGGCAGGAGCATCGCGTATCTCGCGAACCTTTTAGGCAAAGGGATAATAGTTCAGAGGCTCGGCGACCTTCACGCGGGCAGGAGGTCTAATCCGAGAAGGATATCGGAGGGGCGCGTGAAGCCGACCCTTTCGGACGCGGCACCGGGCGACCTCAGTTTTGTTCTTCCTTACCGGTATATCTCGGACATACTTGAGATGCTTGAGGCAATGGACAGGATCGCGCCCGGAGTAAACGGCAGCGACACTCTTCTTTACGGCGTTGAGGTGAAGTTTTATTCGAGGCAGATAAAGCTCGGCAATAACCTCGAGACAGAGATAGAGAACCTATTTGCCGTCGGCGACGGCGCGGGAGTGAGCAGGGGGCTTATACAGGCGTCCGCGTCGGGCGTAATAGCGGCAAGAGGGATATTGAAGAAGATAGGCACAGAGACATAAGACAGGAAATTATTTATGTCATACGAAATTGAACGCATCAGAATGGTCGAGACGCAGTTAATGCCGAGAGGCATCCTTGACAGGCGCGTGCTCTCTGCAATGGAGGAGGTGCCGAGGCATCTCTTTGTCACTGAGGCGATGAAAGGCTCGGCCTACAGCGACTGCGCTCTCCCCATTGGCGAGGGGCAGACCATTTCACAGCCGTATATGGTCGCGCTTATGACTGAGCTTCTCGAATTGAAGGGAGATGAAAAGGTTCTTGAGATAGGGACGGGTTCGGGCTATCAGACCGCAATCCTCTCGAGGCTCGCACACACAGTCTTTTCCGTCGAGAGGATAGGCTCGCTTGCGATGAGGGCTGAGAAAATCCTGAGTGAGACAGGCTGTATGAATGTGAAGATACTTGTCCGCGACGGAACGCTCGGGCTTCCCGAAGAAGCGCCTTATGACGGCATAATCGTGACAGCAGGCGCGCCTAAGGTGCCTGAGTCATACATAGGGCAGTTGAAACAAGGGGGCAGGCTCGTGATTCCGGTCGGCAGCAGGCACTCGCAGGTGCTTATGCGGGTCACCAGAACAGCATCGGGTATCGAGACTTTTGAATCTACAACGTGCGTCTTTGTCCCTCTCCTCGGTGAAAACGGGTGGGAGGATTGACAATGAATCTGTTTTCATGCACTATAGATTTTAATTATTTTCTTGGTTCTTTCAGGAGGGGAGATGTTTGAGGGCTTAAAAAAGATTTGGATGGACGGAAAGCTTGTTGACTGGGAAGACGCGAATGTCCATGTGCTGACCCATACGCTTCATTACGGCATGGGGGCGTTTGAAGGGATAAGGTGCTACAGGGCAAAGAGCGGTTCGGCTGTCTTCAGGCTTGACGAGCATATAAAAAGGCTTTCTGATTCGTGCCGCATTCTTCAGATAGAACCGCCTTTCACTCCTGATCAGATTAAAGACGGCATCATAAAAACGATAAAGGCAAACGGGCTTAAGGAGTGCTACATCAGGCCTATAGTCTTTATCGGTTACGGAGCGATGGGGCTGTTCCCCAAGGGGAATCCCATAAAGGTTGCGATAGCGACATGGCCGTGGGGCGCTTATCTCGGCGATGAAGGTTTGAAAAACGGCATCAGGGTGAAGATAACATCCTTCTCAAGATTGCACGTGAATGTCTCGATGACAAAGAGCAAGACCTGCGGGGATTACGTGAACTCCACGATGGCGAAGCGCGAGGCTATTGCCGCTGGTTATGACGAGGCTCTCTTCCTCGATACGGGCGGGATGGTCTCGGAAGGGACGGGGCAGAATATCTTTATCGTGAGGGACGGGGAGCTTGTGACCCCGCCGCTTCCGTCTGTTCTCGAAGGCATTACGAGAAGGAGCATCATGGAGATGGCGGGCAGGCTCAGGATTAAAGTTAATGAGAGGGATATCACAAGGGATGAGGTTTACATTGCGGACGAGGCATTCTTTACAGGCACCGCGGCTGAGGTGACCCCGATAAGGGAAGTGGATGACAGGCGCATCGGAGCGGGCAAACCGGGCCCGATTACAAAGAAGCTTCAGACTCTCTTCTTCAGGATTGTGAAGGGCGAGGAGAAGTCTTATAATTCGTGGCTTACATATATTTAAAGTCATGGGAGCAATATCTGAAATAAGGGCGTTTGAGAGGGTTGCCGTGAAGCTGCCCGCGAGGCTTACGCATAATGACACTCCTTATCCCGGTGTCGTGACGAATATCTCGGAGAACGGCATTTTCATAAGCACGAGGCTTAATGTTCCCGAAGGCACTCTTCTTGAGGTGGATATGGCGCTCAATGACAAGGTCTTCATCGCGAGGTTCAATGTCATAAGAAGGGCTGAGTCGCACGAATTCACCGAATACAATGAACTCAACGGCCTCGGATGCGAGATCATCAACAGGTCAAGCTGTTACGAAGAGTACATCAGAGGCCTCAGGCTGACCCATTAGTTATTTCACAATCGCAATCTTCTCCAACCCATAAAGCAAGCAGTATGTTGTATATGCTGATTTTTAACCTGGACAGTTTCATTTGATCTTAGAATCAAGCAGTCTGTCAATCCAATATCGCGGTTCTCTGTGCAGATGGGCAACTGCGATAACCACAACAGTTTCAGAATCAATGCCGTAGATTATGCCATATGGGAATCTTGATAAAAGACAGCGCCGAAGATCTTCTTCGATCTTTGTGCTTGATAGGGGATATGCCACGATTCTTCTGACTGCGCGGTCAAGATCATCCAAAAATTGTGTACCGAGATTGCGTGACTGGGAATCATACCATGCGACTGCGTCATCAACTTCAGCTTGTGCAGGTTTTAAGAAACGAACCTTCATCTGGCGCTATGTTTTTTCATTACCTGTTCGTAAGAAACGGTTTCAACTTTACCTGCCTTATATGTTTTCCATCTTTTTTTTGCTTCTTCAGCCCAGATGCGGTCAATTTCAGGGTCTGGCTTATCAAGCTGCATCAGAATAGAATCCACCAGCTCAATCTTCTCATTGTCCGGCAAAGATTTAATCTTCGCTGAAAGCTCTTTACTGATCGTTCCCATAACGCCCTCCTTTTGTTGCTTTATTTTACCCCTTCCACCCCGCAATGGCAATCTTCTCCGACTTGAAGCATCCATGACTATTCTATGGCAATAAAATTAATCTTCAACAAATTTTAGCTAAGAGCAAAATGAAAGACCTAACGTTAATTCCGTTTTATAGTTGATCTGACATTGGTGTTGGAGCATGAATTAAGAGAACGATGCGTTGCTGATAGCATCAGTAGGTTCATGTTGGGTTTGGGTAGTTTCCCCAATCTCGATATTAAGACATGCGACTAACATAATGACCGCTGCAATAAATTGACCCTTGGGTGTATCATACGGAGATAGAAGTAGGGGACATTTCTTTTCTTTAAGCTTCATCGCTTGTAGTATATTGCTGACACGATCCTTTGCAGAGTCATTGCTGAAAGAAAAGTCGGTCTCGTGTGCAGCGTCATTTCTAATATCTCGAACCCAGTCCAGCGATTTGCGTGTTTCTTTGGTGATCAGATTCAGGCGTCGTGCAAGTTCAATTCTGGATGCAAAAGACTCAAGTGGACTTGAGCGGTCAAGCAACTTGTCTTTTTTCTTTTCTTGCGGCGGAAGCAGATATTTCTTCAAAAGCATCTTTACATAATCGTCCGCAATTGCCCCGCCAAGGACGGCGCATGCACGGTCGCTTCCCGAAAAATCTGCTTCCAAATCGTTAAGCCATTGACCTTCAATGCGGTATGAATTCGTACTTTTTTGTTTGTTTCGGTGATCAATGTATTGTGTAACAATTTTGTGAATATTATTAATTTCATTAAGTAGTTTTAAATGGTTAATAGAATTAGGATCAGAGTTGTTCTTTGCTATATCCCCAAGGTATTCTATGAATTCAATAAGTGATATATTTGTCTTCATTCCCCTTTTTTTCTCCCCAGACAGAGCATTACTAATGAAACATTATAAATAAATGATAAATTTGTCAACCAAGCAATACATTAGAGTCAGACTTGTCTGTTGATAGTTGTCTAATCCCTAAGCAAAAATCCCATTTCATCACTATCACCCCCCATGTTATGATCCCTCAAGACCGTTAAGAACACAGCCATAAAAGAGATAACCATGGAATAAGAAACAGTAAGAAAGATTCAGCAGGAATAAGGAATATTTCAAAAAGGAAGTTTTCGGATACGAACTCTCTCGTCTTCAACTGATATGATCGCCCCTGTCATAATATCGTTTTCAACCATGGGCAATATTTTATCCAAAATAGAATTAACATGTTCGATGCGTGAAGAAGACAACCTCAATGAAATGAGCGAAGGCTTGGTTTTTCCGGAGAGAGCGATTATCTCTGAAAAATCCAGATCCTGTGTGAGAACTACTCTATTGCTGGTTATGGCAGCTTGAACAATTTCTTTGTCAGAGGAAGTCGGCGGCATTACTTCATTTACGCGGACTGTATCGTGGCCAAGACTTTTGAGGAAAAGAACTGTTTCGGGCGAGATATGCAGGTCAGCCAGAATTTTCATGCAATGGCAATAGTCTTCTCGCTGGCTAACCATGCCCCGTATTTTGCGGCTTGATATACGTCTTCCTTCTCCAGCTCCGGATAGTTCTTGACGATTTCATCAGCATCGTAAGCGTCGCCCAAGAGTTTCAGGATAAAATCAACAGTGATGCGGAGATTTCTGATGACAGGTTTGCCTTCGCAAATATCAGGATTTATAGTTATTCTGTCGAGCATGCTTAATCATATCAAACAATAGATTTATTTAGCAAGAACATAAAACCAACTCACCCCCCATGTTATAATTTCTCAAGACCAGTAAGAACACCTCCATAAAAGAAACAAACATGGGAACAGAAACTGTCAGTAACATACAGCAGGAATTGCGCAGATGCGGGGAGAGGGAGATCGCTGAGCATTCGCAGAGATACTTTAAGACCGGCAAGGGTGAATACGCGGAAGGCGACAGATTTCTCGGCTTGCGAGTGCCCATGATTCGGAAGATAGTAAAGCAGCATCGCGGGATAATGATCGATGACTGCGTGAAACTCCTGTCATCAGAATTTCACGAAGAGCGTTTATTTGCTCTCCTCAGCCTTGTAGATATTTATAAAAAATCAGGCAATGCTGGCAGGGAGAAGATATTTAAGCTCTATTTAAAGAATACCCGCCATATAAACAGCCGAAGGATTTTTTAAAAAGCATTTATCAAAGATGCCGCGTACCATGCTCCGTTACGCTATTGAAAAGATGCCTGAAGAAAAAAGAGTAAAATACTTATAAGGAGAATAGAATGGCAGATACAAAAAGCATATCCCCTGCTGAGCTTAAGAGGCGGCTTGATGATAAGAAGGTCGAGTTTCTCTTTGACCTGAGGAATGAAGACGAATATAAGGCATGGAGAATAGAGGGAAGAGAAGATTTTCCCGCCCTGAATATTTCCCAGATAGATTTTGTCGGGGAAGAAGACCGCCATATGGATCATTTCCCGAAAGATAAAGAGATAATCACGGTCTGCGCTCACGGGGATTCGTCCCGTTACACGGCAGAGCTTCTTACTGATAAAGGATACAACGCGGTGAACCTCGAAGGCGGCATGGACTCATGGAGCGAGTATTATGAGATACACAAAGTAACCGATTCTCCGCTCATTTACCAGATATACAGGACAGCGAGAGGCTGCATGACTCATGTTGTGGTTTCAGGAGGCGACGCCTTTGTCATAGACGCGAACAGGCACATTGAAAAGATTATCGCTTTTACCGATTCATCAGGCGCGAAGATTACGCGTGTCATTGACACGCACCTTCACGCAGACCATATATCAGGAGGAAGAGATCTGGCGCGGAAGGCCGGCGCAGGGTTTTTCATGAATCCCATAGACGCTGAAGGCGCGACATTCAGCTTTGAACATCTTCGAGACGGCATGGAGATAAAAGCAGGCGGCAACAGGTTCTTTGCCATACACACCCCCGGCCACACCCCCGGCATCACAAGCCTCCTCTTAAACGGAAGATACCTTTTCACGGGCGACACTATCATGAAGACCGACATGGGGCGGCCTGACCTCGGAGGCAAGGCTGAAGAATGGGCAGGCATGCTGTACGATACGCTCTTCAGAAAGCTCAAAAACCTCGGCGACGATATAATTATCCTGCCTTCGCACGCGGATTCGATAAAGGAGCAGGATGACAACGGCGTCGTCTCTCTCACGCTGGGGGAGGTGAGGCGCGGCAGCAAACTCTTCAGCCTTACGGAAGAAAGGGATTTCATAATGTACATTTTGGAGAGCCTGCCGAAAAACCCCGGGAGTTATGAGGAGATGCAAAAGGCAAACCTCGGCCTCATATCTCCGGACGAGGCAAAGAAGAAAGAGCTTGAGATAGGCAAAAACCTTTGCGTCATGAAGAAGCCTGAAGATGTTTGAAATAAACACTATGAAGCCGGGGCTCGCTCATGTACTTTCCCTTGCGTGGTCTAAACATTCAGGCTATTGGTTGGGGTGATATCCTCCGCCGATCTGAGGGTCGTAATTGGTCGCAGGCCTTGTTCCTGCCGGCCGCGGCTGAGCACTGCGATTGGTCTGGCCAGCGACTCCGTTTGCCTGCAGGTTGTCATATGAATCCCTGAGTATCTGGATAAGATATTTGTAGTTATGAACCGCCGCTGTTGTGTTAGGCTGGCCCACCTGTGTAATTAAGAGAGTCGGTAATCCTTTTATAACAAAGTTCAAATTAAAGGCCGCTTTAAGGGTCGGGCGCGTCCATGCGGTAAAGGCTGTAGCGTAAGTTCCGCTTGTGAAGTAGTAAGGATACTCTAAATCGTTATAGAAGACCCCGTTGGCCTGGAGAAGGCCTTTCAACTGTATCGAGAGGTTGGATATCTCCACAGGGATCCCCTGAGCGCTTCCGTTGCCGTCGTAGTCATTCACGGGATCAAACACTGCGTCACGGAAATTGTCGAATTCTCCGCCTGAGTTAGTGGCCGGCACCCTGCCGTTGTGGCACGCGGCGGTATTGCATGTCGCATTGTTGACCACCGCGTCGTCATCGGAAATTATCTTCCATGTATGTCCGCCCACATCATCCCTGGCGCCTTCTGACATGTGACAGCCGTTGCAGTTGGTCTGCTGATGTTCAACGACAGCCCCGTACTGCTTGCCGCCGTATTCAAAGGCGTTCCTTCCCCAGAGCATCGCGCCGGTCCCGAGATAATGGCTGTTAAAAAAATTGCCCGTGATTGTTGTGCCCGGAGCGAGTTTCCTCTTGTAAAGCGTAAACCCCGATTCCCTTCCCTGATGGCAGAAGACGCAGATTGTCTCATTGCCCGTTTCAGCAGGCACAGGGGTGTTGTCAAGAAATACATTTCCGGAGAATGAGACCTGTGCGGAAGAATACTTTGTCATAACCACAGGCTTCCTGGTATTGTTGGTCTGCCCGGGGACATCTCTGTGCGGGTCATGGCAGGTTATGCATGTTACTGTTACATCGCCGAAGACGACCGGCGCCGCCGGCGTTCCTTCCACATTCTCCTGATATGCCAATGAGGTCAGGCCGTTATGGTATTTGTAGCATATGAAGTTATTGTTGCCGGCATTCCGTGTTGTATTTGCCGGGCCTGTTGAAGAGAAACTCGAGAGAGACATATCTATGGGATACGATGTCGTGTGATCGATATCAAACCCAGGGTCATAATATTGAGGGTTAGCTGAGAATTCGCCAAACGCCGCCGCGGTTCTATCCGCGTGCCCGGATTGAAGCCATTGAGCATAGACATCATTCTGGTGAGTACTTCCGCCGCTGTTCTTGAATGTTCCAACAGTATGGCAAGCGGCGCATAGACGCTCAATGTTAAGTTCGTTATTGCTGCCGACTACGTTTGCGGCAATCAGCGTACCTGAGGCTTCAACAGCGCCGTTAGGCTGATATATGAACGGGGTAAGAGGCGTTCCAAGGCTGTCCTGCTCGCCTGTGGGATTTACAACAAACTTCCTGAAATTCGGATAGGATACAGGAGCAGCCCGCTGAGCGATCATGACCTTTGCCTGTGTCTGATGAGCATCGTGGCATGAGGCGCAGGAAACCTGAGGGTCTTGCAGTTCGTTAATCCCGGGCTTGACCATATTTCCGTCAAAATCAAAATCGAACGTCTGGTTCGGATTATGGCAGACGGAACACTCTTCAATATGCCTGCCTGTGCTGACGGGAGTCACTATCTCGGAAAATATCTTATCCGGAGTTAAATTTGGATTGCCGTGCTCAGTGTCAAGGAAAGCTGATTTGTCTTCCGTATCGCTGCCGTCATGGCAAGTAAGGCACCGTGCGGCCTGAGGGATGGGGAAGGAGATAGGCCCAAGCCCCCAGTGCAAACTCGCGGCTCCGTGGCAATTTTCGCACTGCACACCCTGGTCTGTTGTATGTGTGGTGACTGACCACACATTGGCAATGACATTGCCTGTTATATCAACAGAAGCGGCATGACAGGCGATAATGCAGCTTGAAGAACCGGCCTCAGCCGCTTGAGCAATCGGGTCCTGCGCTCCCGGCCCCTTGCTTCCGCTTCCACAGCCGTTGACGAACATCAGCGCAAAGGCTGAAATCAATATCAGCAAAAATATCTTTAACATTTTATGCATGGCAGCCCCCTCCGTTTATAAGTCATTTTTAAGGTACTGTTATATGGCATTTCTCGCATGACCTGCCGCCGCCCGCGTTTCGGAGCCTTCCGGATATCCTGCCCCAGTTCTTTGGGTGAGGATTTGCCTTCAGCCCGCTCGCCGCGCTGTGGCATTTCATGCAGACATCCCCCTCAGGGTGGCATGTCTGGCATGAAGAGAGGTTCTTTCTCGCTTCTCTCGCGTGAGATGAAGACCATTCGTGCTTTGGGAGAAGGCTGTCCGGATGGCATGTCTGGCATTGCGAAGTATTAAACAGCGAATGTTGCGGCCCTCCCGCCTTCACATCCAGGTCTGACCAGCCTCTTCTGTGTGACAGAAGCTTCAGGTCATTGCGGTTGAACTTGTCATGGCATTCGGCGCAGAACCTCCTGTAATCATGGCAGCGCCTGCATGTTTCAGGGTCATCCAGCGCTTTGACGGGATGTATCTCGCGAAAGTCGCTTCTGTGAGACCTCGGCTTATAATCAGGCCCTGAATTTGATGCGTGCAGGTCTCGGTCTATCCCGCCGCCTTTATGGCAGTCGAGGCAGAAAGACTTCTGATGGCATTCATTGCATGTGTTAGGCTTCTTCTGGGCAAGCAGCCTGTGCTCCCTCATCCACATTGAGCTGTGGTTAGGGCTTATGTCATTGGCTTTATGGCATTCGTTGCAATATTTTATCTCCATCCCAGTTGAATAATCCGTATGTCGGGTAACTGCCCACGAAAGGGAGATCATAACGTGAAGCAATATTACAGCAAGCAAAATCTTTTTTAGCACGCGTTCCTCCCGTTTCTCACAATTGCCGGTTCAGGGCGGCTCTCCCGAGATAATTATGCTCAAAGTTCTCGTTGATATTCGTTTCCATTCTGACATCCAGCGATGTCTTGCCGTTGAAAATCCACTTGCCGCCAGCCCAGTAGCTCTGCGCGTAATCATCGCCTGAATAATCAGGCCTCCTGTAGGCATCACATCTGACTCCCGCGGAGAGGAGCAGCTCTTTGCGCATGGTGTAATCACCATATGCCTCAAACCCCCACAGTTTTCCGCCGTACCCGTTTCTGTAATCAACAGAGGCGCTGATCAGGAGCCTGTCGCTTGGATTAAAACTTGCGCCCAGCACTGCGAGGTCAGCCGTGTCTTCGTCTTCATATATCTGCTTTATATATGACGCGGACAATATCAGAGGGGTATTTTCAAAACTGTATTCAGCCCGTAATTGATATTCCTGGTATCTGTCCACCGCAAAGACGCTGTAAACGGATGTTGAGTCAAAGGCGGGGTATGAGTGGTAATATTCCGCTTTTATCATCAGATATTCGAGAGGGAAGAAGTCTGCACCGACGGCGGCTTCGTCAAATGATTTGGAGAGCCAATCGTATCTCAGCTCGGCATAAGGGCTGAAAAATTTATAGTAGTATCTGGCATTCAGCCCGAATTCCTCCCTGGCGCGGTCCCCCTCATCGTACTTTCTGACATAGCTTACTCCCAATTGAGCGGACTCCACCTTCTCAAGAAAAATGTCTATGCCTGTGAAGTAATTGCCGGCCTTCGAATGGTCAGACTCAAGCGAGTATGCCACATCCGCGCCGCCGGAAAGTGTTATTCCTATTGGGCCGAGGTCTCGTATATCGACGCTCAATCCGTCTATAATCGATGCCCCGGCGGTGAAGGATACGAACTGCCTGCCCAGGCGGAAGGTCCGGTTTTCTCTCGGGGTGTAGTCAAGATAAAGATAATATATCCTGCCTGAAAGCCCGTCTTCCCTTACGCTTCCTCCGCTGAAATCATCCCATACCCTGCCGTAGCCTGCCATGTGATAATCTTTGCCTTCAGGTCTGTAACCGAACCTAAGATATTGAGCGAGGATAGTCTGGTTCTTATTAAGAAGGTCATCGCCCCACAGAAACTGAGTGGAACCGTCAAACGTCAGGGATTCAGACGCGGCGGCAACGGAGATAAAAGATGTTGAAATAACGAGAGCGAGAAAGAGCACCCGTCTAAAAATGCCGCTCATCAATATCTCCTTTTACCGATGTTCAGCTTGTTGCTATTTTTGAAATTGTAACGACTTGATGTAAGCGACAATATCTTTCATCTGCTCAGAGGATGGATCCAGCGCCTTGCCCTTAATCGCGCTTTCTATGCATAAATTCACGGCCTCTTCAAGGCTCTTCAGAGTTTTGCCCATGATCCTGAACTCGGTTTTACCACCTGCGCTTTCAAGGCCCCTGCCGTCTGGATGACAGGAGTTGCAGGATTTCCCGTTGAGGGCGCCGGCAAACTTCGGGTCATTGAAGAGCGCCTTGCCTTTGTCCGCATCGCCTGCGGCATGGGCAAATGAAGAACTCAGCACAGCCATTGCAATAAATAACATAACTATTCTTGGTATCTTCATCTTTAATATAACCTCCGTTTTATTAATAACGCAGTCATGGATAATTTCTTTCGTAATAAAAAGGATAGCATATATTATTTTCAAGTCAATAATAGAAGTATATGGCAAGCTTACAAGGTTGGTTATTGAATTGCGGCTGCCGGAACTTATACCGCGCTTCCGGCTTCCCGGTCGAGCGTCCGGTATTGTATGGCCTCAGCGACGTGCGCGGACTTTATCCTCTCCGAATCTTCAAGGTCTGCAATAGTCCTGCTCACTTTGAGTATCCTCGTATACGCCCTTGCCGAGAGCCCGAGCTTGTGCATCGCCGCTTCGAGTATTGACTGCGCGTCGGGCTCGAGCATGCAGTATGCCTTTATCTGCCTTGAGTTCATCTTTGCGTTTGAATAGATGTTGTCTTTGCTGAATCTATCTATCTGAAGAGACCTCGCATTCTGCACTCTCCGGCGTATATCTGTTGAAGGCTCTCCGCAATATTCGTTTGAAAGCTCTTTGTACGGGACTGCGGGGACTTCGACATGAATGTCTATGCGGTCGAGCAGGGGGCCGGAGACGCGCTGCCTGTAGCGGTGTATCTGCTGAGGCGAGCATGTGCAGTTGTGTTTCGGGTCTCCGAGATAACCGCAGGGGCAGGGGTTCATGGCGCAGACGAGCATGATGGAGGATGGGTATGTGATGGACGACACGGCGCGCGAGATCGTGACAACGCCGTCTTCAAGAGGCTGCCTCAGCACCTCAAGCACATTCCGCTTAAACTCGGGAAGTTCGTCAAGAAAGAGGACGCCGTTATGCGCGAGGCTCACCTCTCCGGGCTTTGGTATCTGCCCGCCGCCTATCATCGCGACGTCTGACAATGTATGGTGCGGGGAGCGGAAGGGCCTTGTCGCGAGGAGAGAATTTTTCTTCCTCAGAATCCCCACCACACTGTGTATCCTCGTCGTCTGAAGGGCCTCCTCAAATGTCATGTCCGAAAGTATGGTTGGCAGCCTCTTCGCGAGCATGGTCTTGCCGGAGCCGGGTGGGCCTATGAGAAGTATGTTGTGGCCGCCCGCGGCAGCGACCTCGAGGGCGCGCTTCACCTGCTCCTGCCCTTTAACATCCGAAAAGTCGTCATGATAAACAGAATTCTCCTTCATGATGGAGGCGATGTCGATATCAGCAGGCGTTAATGAGCTTTTATCTCTGAAGAAATCCATGAGCTGCGGCAGGCTTCTGAAGCCAAAGACATCGATGCCTTTTACAACGCCCGCTTCTTTCTCATTGTCCTTGGGAATTATAAGTCCTTTAAGTTTCATGTCTCTCGCCTTTATCGCCATCGAGAGCGCACCCTTCACAGGCTTTATCCTTCCGTCAAGCGACAGCTCTCCTGATATCATGTAGCCTTCTATCGCCTCATGTTCAAGCATGCCTTCCGCGGCTGTCAGCCCGACCGCTATCGGCAGGTCGAATGCCGAGCCTTCCTTCTTTATGTCAGCAGGCGCAAGGTTGACTGTTATCTGCTTGAGCGGGAAATTGAAGCCTGTATTCTTCAATGCAGACCTTACGCGCTCTTTGCTTTCTTTCACAGCCGCGTCAGGAAGCCCGACCGTTGAGAAGTGCGGGAGCCCTCTCGATGTAATATCAACTTCTACGTCTACAATGTGCGCGTCAATCCCTATCAGGGCGGCGCTGAGGATCTTTGAAAGCATGACAGTTTCCTTTATAATTTTTTGTCAATGACAGACAAAAAGGCTTAATATGGTTTATGATTAATGCATCATCGGCGGCGTTTAAAAAGCTTGCAGTAAACATATTACAATTGTTTAAATAAATCAAGTTAACTTGTTAACTTTAAAGGATAAACAGCAATGAGGAATATCAGGCTTACACTTCAGTTTGACGGCTCTGCCTATTCCGGCTGGCAGATTCAGGAGGGCTGCGTAACGATACAGGGAGTTATTGAAGACGCCATTCATTCCATAACAAAAGAGAGGTCAGGCATCTTCGGATGCTCGCGGACGGACGCAGGCGTTCATGCCCTGGAGTTTGTCGCCTCATTTAAAACTTTGTCATTGATGAAGCCTGATGAATTTATCCGCGCCTTTAACGCTAACATTCCGGAAGACATCAGAGTTGTTGACGCGGATGAATGCGGTGAAAATTTCAATCCGAGGCGTGACGCAAAGAGCAAGCTTTACTCGTATTTTATATCAACCTCATTACCTCATAACGTATTTCTGAACAGGCACGCGTGGCAGATGCCGCACAGAAAGGGGCTTAACATTCACGCGATGAGGGAGGCTTCACAATATCTCGCTGGCAGGCATGACTTCTCGTCTTTCAGAGGAACGGGCTGCAGTTCAAAACATCCCGTGCGGAATATCATGAAGATGGAGATATCGGAAATCCGCCCTATGGAATTTATGGGCTTCAGCCTCAATGCCGATGTGATAAAGATATCTGTCGAAGCTGACGCGTTTTTAAGGCATATGGCAAGGAACATTGCGGGGACTCTCGTTGAAGTCGGAAAGGGCAGGATAACGCCTGCGGGGATGAAAGAGATATTGGATGCCAAAGACAGAAGCGCCGCCGGAAAGACAGCGCCGGCATGCGGGCTCTTTTTGGAGAGGGTGAGGTATTAACAACTTGACAGAGGGTGTGATATTATCAATTCAGCGTCTTTAACTCCTACACCATTCATATTTCCCTTGCTTATGCATAGTTATTTATTGAAAATATACTATGCCATTTAATTCCAATCCATTTGAAATCCTTAATCCCGACACCCGTCGGGTCCCTTCTCAGGAAGAATGGGAGAAGTACAGGGAAGGCATAAATTTAAAGATGTGGTGAAGCTGCTCAAAAATGGTATAATTTTTGAGAAGTTATTATGGAATTAAATGACTCTTTAAAGAATGAAATTGTAAAGAGATTACAGAAGATCAATCCTGCAAGGATTTTTCTGTTCGGTAGTTTTGCGTCCGGCAAGCCGACAAAAGACAGTGATATCGATTTGCTGATAATCAAAGAGAAGATTTCTTCAAAGATACGCGAAGCTGTAGAAGCAAGAAGAACGCTGAAAGGAATTTTGATGCCGTTTGATACGATAGTCGCCTCACAGGAAGAGTTTGATTTTTACAAAGACCAGATTAATACCATTTATTTTGAAGCCGATAAAAAAGGGATTATTCTGTATGAGCGAAAATAGTTTCAAGCAGCAATATGAGGTTTTCTTAATCAAGGCAAAGCAGGATTTAGTCTTAGTTGAGCAGGTAATAAACAATCCTGATGTTGCCAATGAAATTAAGTATTTCCATCTACAGCAGAGTGTTGAAAAGGCTTTAAAATCATTGTTAAGCCTTAAAGGCATTCAATTCCCTAAAACTCATGACCTCGAAGATCTGATTGACCTTGCAGGAGAAAACCGTGTCAGTATTCCGGAGTCTATGAATATTCTTGCCGAACTAACCCCTTATGCCGTTGAATTCAGATATGCGTTGATTATTGATTCCCTGCACGAGCCGGAATATTATCTGGAGCATGTGAGAGATTTTATAAAGTTTGTCGAGAAGACTTTTAAGTAACATGCCCAAGATTGGCAGTAATAAAAAGACGACATCATAAACCTCATCGAAGTGCAATTAATGCGGCTTGATAAGAAACAAGCAAAGAATAGGACAGCGCATAAATGATCATCATTCACAAAATAGACGATTTCCTTTTCAACCTTTTTCCAAAGACAAAGCAGGCAGGGAAGAGTGACGAAATATTGAAAGAAGAGTTGACCGGCTATTACACATTCGGCCCGTATAAGCCCAAGGTTGAAATTGATGGCGAGTTTGTCAGGATTGAAATAGACACATCAGCTATTATCAGCCAGAAGCCGGCCTTTGATACCGCGATTAAATATTGTGAATCGGGCAACTATAAGAAGGCGAAGCCTGTACTTGAAAAGCTCGTTAAGAACAATCCTACTGTTTCTGAATACCACAGGGTTCTGGGGCAGATATGTTCAGATGAAGGCAATCAGGAAGAAGCGGTCAACTGTCTTATTGATGCTTTGCGATGGAACCCGAAAAATACACATGCCCTTACAATGATGGGCAATATCTTTGCGAAGCAGAGGAATGATGTTCCTACTGCGATGACGTATTACGAACAGGCATTGGAAGTGAGGCCTGATGACCACATTGCCATGAACAACATCGGCGCAAACCTCATGCAATTGGGAAAAATCACAGAGGCAGAACGCTATTTTGAAAAAGCTTATTCCATTAACAGTAATTATTCAAACATACTATATGCAATGAGCATGATTAAAGATATCAAAGGTGAATATCCGGTTGCATTTGAATTCGCGATTAAGAGCTTGAAGAAAAGTAAACCAAACGATCCCATCTATAGAAATGCTTTCAGCCTCGCCACCGAAGTAAGCCGCAAAATCATAGACAGACAGACAGACAGACAGACAGACAGACAGACAGACAGACAGTACTCCTGCCCTATTAGATAATTATTCACAGAAGCTCGCTGTTGATTCAGGGAAAATAATAGATATCATTCCCGACGAGTCCATTACAACCCCGGCGAAGCTTGAGCTTGCTGAAAATTACAACCGCGAGAGGCACATCGTCAAATTCAAGAAAGATTTCGCCGCCATCTCTCATTTAATAATGCATGAACTCGTTCATCTCGACTTTGCGGTCCAGTGCCGCAAGAAGAACGCGAATTATCTGTTTGTATCAACAAAAGAGCAGAAAGAACGGTTTATAAGAGACAATGAAGCTGTCATACAGAAGCTGAACAGAGAAGGGATTGATGACAATTCAATAGCTGATTTTATCAATTCCCTCTTCAGCGGCATGAACAGCCAGATGTATAACGCCCCGATTGATCTTTTCATTGAAGATTTCCTCTTTAAAACATATCCTGAACTTCGGCCTTTTCAATTTATCTCCCTCTACGCGCTGCTTCAGGATTACATTAAATCAGCGACAGGAGAAAAGATCATTGAATACACTCCGGCAATTATCAGAAACGCCAATATCATTTTGAGCCTTACACACAGCTTTCAATTCAGAGATCTGTACGGATATGAGACAAGCAATCTTTTTAAAGCATCACAACAGCAGATGAAGACTGCAAAAGGTTTTTATGATGAATACCGGAAATATCAAAAGAATGATATGGAGCTTGAAGCGCATCAGTTAATTCAGAAATGGGCGAAGGAATTAAAGATCGAAAACTACTTCTCTTTGATAGAGGAGAATGAATATGGAAGTAACCCACTCAATCCCCCTTTGCCAAAGAGGGGCAAGGGGGGATTTTCAGATATTCAGGACAACCCCTCTGAGTCCCCCCTTACCAAGGGGGGAATTGAAAGGGGGGTGGGTCAAATGGCTGTCACCATGTATTGCCTCAGCGCATTACAGTATTTTCAGGACAAGGATTTAGAAGAGATCAAGAAAGTCGGATTTGAGATAGCGATATTGGGGAGACAGGGGATTGATCCTGCAAAAACCGACAAAAAATATAACCTCGAAAGCATCCCCGGAAAAGAATTCACAGGCCTGCAATTACTTGCCTATATGTATTCCGCATTTCAGGTTATTGATCCGTTTCTGGCTACGGGGATGAATTATAAGAAAGAGTATGAAGCGGCGAAGGGGATGTTTGGGAAGGGGAAATAGATTGTTTAGAATAGATAAATCGGAAAACAGACATGGTTAATATTTTTATACTTTATATGGCTCCAGGGAATCATGAGCAAATGGTGCATTATCAGGATACTATTAAAAACAAGGTTCCCCAGGAACGGATTCTAAAATATTTAGATTATAATTTACAAACCAAATTAAGGAATGTTTTTTCATCTAAACCTATAGCTGTTTGGGGATCAAGGGACTCAAATGCAAATAGGTCACGTTTTGAAAGAATGGTAACGGGGGATGATCTGCTTATTGTTGAAGGTGATACAATCAAGTTGTTAGGCAAGGTTGCAGAAAAAACTATTAATCCTGATCTATCAAGAGAACTTTGGAAAGGATTAAGAGGTGATGTATCTGACGTATGGAGTTTGATTTATTTCATAGCTAATCCCCTCGAAATAGAACTGCCATTTAAAGAAATCAACAGGCTATTTGCTTATCAAGAGAATTATAAGCCGCAAGGGTTTACTAATATATCTGAAAATAAACTTAATGAATTCTATGACAAATATGATGATCTCTATTCAATTCTACAGAGAATAAAACAGGGGGAAACATATCAGCAGAAATTTGAAACATTTCAAGTCAAGGAAGATATTAGATTAGAATTACAACAAGAGGATATTGAAGATATTTTAAAGGACAAAGAACTTTCGGAGCATGTAAAAATGCAGTGGAAACTGATATCGCTTGGATTAAAAACTGGATCGAGAGTATGGATTCCACGAAACGATCAACAAAAAATAGAAAAAGAATATGACTTCCACGAATTTGAGAAATCTTTCTCCGCTGGAATAGATATGCCTGCTAAATATGTCGAAAATATTGATGTTGTCTGGAAGGAGGAGTTTCGTATTGATGCAGCATTTGAAATAGAACACACCACTGCTATTTATTCAGGGCTTCTAAGATTCAGTGATTTAAAGATAATAGCACCAAACATTAATTATCCATTATTTATTGTTGCTCCTTTAGCAAAAAAGAACCGGGTTTTTGAGCAACTGAAAAGGCCTGCATTTAAGAAGCTGGGATTAGAAAAGGACGTCCGGTATATTTCATATGAAGCAGTTGATGAGATAGATAAATTTATCGGAACCTCAAGTAGCGGACTGAATGTTGATTTAATAAAAGGCAAATCAGAAGCTGTTCGGTAATTCCCATGAACCTCTGTGACATCCAGCAAAAACTCCGCAAGTTCGCTGAAGACAGAAACTGGGACCAGTTTCACAGCCCGAAGAACCTCTCGATGGCCCTCGCCGCCGAGGCGGCAGAATTGCTTGAGATCTTCCAGTGGCTGACAGAAGAACAGTCAAAGGGTATTGTCAATTCTGAAAAGGAGTTCGCTCAGGCGAAAGAAGAGATAGCAGATGTCTTTATTTACCTCGTCCGCCTTGCCGATAAATTAAACATTGACATCGAAAAAGAAGTCCTCGCCAAAATCGCCCTTAATGAAAAGAAATACCCGGTAGACCTCTCCAAAGACAACGCTGTTAAGTACAACAAGAGATAACCAATGCCATGTGCTGAATAGAGTTGCACCAGGCAAGCCAATTTGCTATCATAATGCTATCACTAATTAATAAGGAGGCAAGCAATGGCACAAATACTTGTAAGGGACATTGAACCCGAAACCATCAAACGACTTAAGGACCGGGCCAAACAGCATAAGCGTTCGCTTCAGGGCGAGGCCAAGTCCATTCTGGAAGAGGCCGCGCAGTCGGTTACATGGGGAGAAGCGATGAAACGGGCGAAAAAGATAAGGGAGAGTTTTGGAGACAAAAAGTTTTCAGACAGCGTTAAGTTGATACGCGAGGACCGGGACTGATAATGGAATATGTAATTGATGCCAGTGTTGCAATAAAATGGTATCTTCCTGAAGAGCATAGCATTCATGCAGCACGGCTGCCTCATCTCGCTGTGTCACTTCACTGCCCTGACCTCCTGTTTGCGGAAACAGGCAATATCTTATGGAAATATGTCCTGCGCTCTGAGTGTACTCATGGCAAGGCTGTTACCATTTTGAAAGAATTGCAGGCGCTTTCCATAAAAGTCTGGGACACGTCCCAGCTTGCGGTGGAGGCGTTTGATATTGCATGCCGCACAAAACGCTCTTTCTACGATAGTCTCTATGTTGCCCTTGCCGTAAATAAAGATTGTCGGCTGGTCACTGCCGATCTCAAACTTTACAATGCATTAAAGCAAACCACATTCAAAAAACACATCCTCTGGATCGAAGACATTCCCTGATGGACATAAAAGACTTTGCGGTAACCTCATATTTAAAGGATTAGGCTCTGCCCTGATTGAAAATATTTAGCGCAAGACCAAAACCAAGACCGTTTTTTTACCCCACGACATTGAAGCTTCGAATTCTCAGCCCCACTCCTAAATCATCCGCGATCTTCTTGCACTTCCCGATATCTATTTCAGGGATTCTGACGACAGTGACATTAACTTCGGGGATGTATTTCTTCGCCTCTCTGATAAATGAGATCAAACCCTCAAAGGATTCCTTGAATTGAGGCCTGCATATCTTCTCATACTTCTCCTTATCTTCGGCGTCAAGGCTTATTGATATGCTGTCGACAAGCCCTTTCAGTTCCGGCAGAATGTTTCTTCCGTGTATGAGATTGCCGTGGCCGTTTGTATTGACTCGAACCTTTGCCCCTTTACCCTTAAGCCATTTTGACACCTCTTTTACGGCATCCAGTCTGAGAAGCGGCTCGCCGAGCCCGCAGAAGACGACCTCTTTATAAAACAGCGGGTTTCCGATCGCGCTGATTATCTCTTCAACTGACGGCTCTTTTTCGAGATGGAGGTTATGCCCTTTGACGCAGTTCGTATGAAACTTTACGCAGAAGCCGCACCTGTTTGTGCATCTGTTTGTGATATTAAGATAGAGGGAGTCTCTTATCAGATACGCTATCACGCCCCTTTCAGGCATATCGCCTATTTTAAAGAGCCTCTTCGCGTTCAGCGTCGTGATTCTCGCTATATCCTCAAGCGTGACAGATCTGATCTCAGCGATTGCCTCTGCCGTGTATCGTACATAAGCAGGCTCATTGCGCTTTCCCCTCATGGGCACAGGGCTAAGAAACGGGGCGTCGGTCTCGATAAGGAGCCGCTCGTCAGGGATGATCCTGACAACCTCTTTAAGCAAATCCGCTTTCTTGAAAGTGACAGGCCCTGCTATAGAGATATAGAAACCCATATCGATAACATTTTTCGCCATAACAGCGTCTCCGGAAAAGCAGTGCATTACTCCTGAGAGGCCGGCCGCGCTTTGTTTAAGAATCTTAAGGGTCTCTTCACCAGCTTCCCTGCTGTGCACAATGACAGGAAGAGAAAGTTCCCGCGCAAGGGCTAACTGCTTTATGAACGCGCCTGTCTGAGCGTCTTTCGTAGAGTGCATGTAATGATAATCAAGCCCTATCTCTCCGATCGCGACTACCTTCGGCTTTTTAACCCACTCCTTCAATTCATTAAAGAGATTTTCATCGAGCGTTTTTGCGTCATGCGGGTGTATGCCGATTGTTGAATAGACATTCGTGAAGCGTTCCGACATCTCAAGGCATTTTATGTTGCCCTCCCTGTCAGAGCTGATGTTAATGATGTATTCAATGCCGTTTTCTATGGCCCGCCTGACAACTTCATCCCTGTCGCTGTCAAAGGGCTCCATGTCGAGATGGCAGTGTGTATCGATGAGTTCTATCTTCATGGCGATGTTTTATCTTATTGATATCAAAAGATATTGTCAAAGGGGGCAACTCTGTTTCCATGATGAAATATCTTCTTGTTTCCTGTAAAATAGTTAAGGTTTCAGGAAACGCGCCTCAGAAAATAGTTCCAATCCGTTAGCAGTTTACAAAAAAGCCGTGAAATACTCAGGGTGTCAGGCAAGAATATCTGGTGGCAATACTTGTTCTGTTATACAAAATATAAAGTTCAATCTATATTAGGAGGATTTAGAAAATGGAAGACCCGAAGCATCAAAAGATGAAGACGCTCTTTTTAGTTTTCGCGATTTTGATTTTCCCGCTTATCTTTTCCGCGGGAGCCGGAAGAGCTTTTGCCGAAAATGAGATTCACCTTTCGGATGAGCTTTCTTTTACCTTTAATGATATTTCCGGCCCGGGCAGCGCGAGTTCGTCTCTTACTGAAGGGACGAGGTACCTTAACATTTTAGGCATAAACGGAAGCGGGACGGTGAGCAGTTTTGATTACACATTCAATGTCGGAAGCAAGGCGACTGATGACGAGAGAAACGACGTAAAGACGCTGTCTCTTACCAACTTCTTGCTCAAGCTTACTGACAAGATCAACACGCTTAATGCCGGGGACACGTTTGAATCATTCTCACAATACTCGCTTACAACCGCATTGAAAGGCGCGTCATACAGGTTCTACAATGAAACTTCAAACACTCCGCAGATAACGCTGGTTTACGGCCTCGCTTATCCGAGATGGGACAATGTCTGGAGGGATGATGACACAAAGACGATAGAGCGTACGGCATATGGCGGGAGGATAAGATATGATTTTACCTCTGAATTCTCAGCCGGAGCGAGCGCAGTAAGGTCTGAGGATGACAACAGGCTCATCAGCAGCGACCCTCTGTCAGACAATACGATTTATGAGGTGGACGCTGAGTACAAACCCATACCCGGCCTGACACTGAAGGCGGAGGCGGCCTTTAACAGCACTGACACGTCGGCTCAGGAAGGCTCCGAATATATGTCGAGCCACGGATACGCATGGAAGGCTGAGGCTGTCGGCGACGGCGGCCCGAGCAGGGTTGCGCTTGAGTATGAGAGGGTGGCGCCTGATTTTGTCACCTTTTTAGGATCAGCTACGGCAGACAGGGAGAAGTTCAAGGCGAACTGGAGATATAAACATAGCAAGATGGTGGGCTATAAGACCGGCTTTCTCTGGTATCGCGACAATCTTGATGGGCAGAAGAGCGGCGGAAGGACAGACCATTACAAGCCCGAGATAGGCGTGACTGTTAAGAATATCCTTAACCGCCAGTACGCGGTCGGAGACTTTGCCTATAAACTGGATATAAGCGAGAAGAACGGCGATAACGTAAAGACCGATAATATAGTGACCGTAAACTACCGGGACAGGTTCGGCATATTCGACTCTGACGCTAATCTCGGTTACACCTCATATGATTCAAAGGATGTATCAGACAGAGAGGAGTTCACATACAATCTCGCGCTCAACTCCAGGCATACTTCAGGGAGGTTCATTTTAAAGCCGTCTCTATATCTCGGCGGCTGGTCGGCGCATGAAGAACTCTCAGACGATTCAGACGTTATTTATGAATATTCGGCAGGGCTCGGCCTTGACGTACCTGACCTGAAGATAACATCTAACATGAAGGTCGGGCAGAATAAGCTTGAGAAGGAGGCCCCGGGCGCTGACGACTCATCCAAGCTCTTCGCGAACCTGAGCATATATTACAGGCCGGCCTTTCTTTCGAGCCTGAATTACGGAATGCTCTTTCTGAGGGGTTATGTAAACGACTTCACATATACGACGGGGACGCGCGACTTCAGGGAGACGAGCGTCACGGCCGGCATTAATATTCAGCTATAATGGAGGATGACAAAATGAAAAATGCAAAAGTATATATAATCGCGGCAGTCCTGATGACATTCATGATTTCATCCATTGCCGATGCGAAGTGGTGGATATTCGGCCAGTCTAACGAAGAAGTCTCAATAAATTATCTCTATATCAATAAAGTTTCATTTGAAGAGGGCGGGCCGAAGATTGTCATCTACAAGGAGACGCTTCCTGACGGGATGATAGTCATTAACGGCAAGGCATCCGCCAAAAAGGGAAAGATCGGAGCTGTCAGGGTAACGACCAACAACAAGGAGAAATGGGAGGACGCTAAATTTTCCGATAACGGCGCGTTTGAATATATCTTCAGGCCGGAGCAGGGCAAGGAATATGTAATTCTCGTAGAAGTGACGGACACAGCCGGCAAGACGAATGACGCAGAGGCTACCCGCAAAGAGGTTGCGATTTCTGACCAGAATATCACGGCTCTTATTCGGGAGACCCTTGACAAAATGATAGAAGCGTACAGAAATGAGGATGCCGGAAGGTTCATGTCATTTGTCAGCGAGGATTTCGCCGGAGACGCGACAAATCTTGACCGTGCGATAAGGAAGGATTTCAGCGCATTTGACAATATCGACCTCAGGTATTCGCTGAACAATGTGGCTTCAGGCGCAAAAGGCATGATCTTTGTTTCACTGAATTTTAACAGGTCGGTAATTTCGGCAAGGGACGGAATGAACTACACTGACAGGGGCGTGACTGAATTCGTATTTCAGCTCGGAAGCGTAAAAGTTTACAGCATGAAAAACCCGCTTATATTCGGGCTGAGCGATGCGGCCAATGTTGCTACAGGCACTGTGCAGAGCGCCACGAATGAGTCCATCCTTGTGCTTGACGAGAGCGGCAATGCCGAGACGATGCCGTTTAACGACGCGATAGCCTTTATAAACGGCGAGGATACGGGAGGAGGGTCAGAGGTGGAATCCGGGTCAGTGACGCTCACTCAGAGAGGCGTCTTCCCGGTTGATTTTGATACTCTCACAGTCTCAACCGGAGGGACACAGGCTGAAGCAGGCCTTAATCCTGTGGCAGGAGATGTCGGTCCCAAGTGCGCCTTTCCCGATCCCATGATAATCTTCAAATCCGGGGTGAAATGGAGCGATCTCGGCTCAGGCTCAATTGACAGCATCACAGAGGTCCCGGACCAGTCGGGTTACAGCTCTGCGGACGATACCGATATAGTGGAAGATGAGATATACGCATTATATTTAACCGACGGCAAATACGCCCTGATAAGGGTATCATCAAGCACTTTTCTTCCGGGTATTTTATGCACAACTCCGTCGTCAATCGTGCTTGAGTATAAATACCAGCCGGACGGCTCAAGGAATTTTTAGCAGCTTAGGTGCTTAGAATTTCAAAAGGTTTTTATCATATCATCATGACTGCGGCGCGGTACGGATATAAGGCAGGAATCTGTATCTTTATCTGCGTCGTAATCATATCATTCCTGCTTGCCCCTCACGCGTCTGCCGATGAACTGGACGGACTGCGTGCCTCTGTTGACATGTTCCGTGAGCGCACGCTTCAGAGCGCCAGAGACGCACGTGACGCTATGAAGGCATGGAAGGCATCCCCGAATTCAAAGACACAGGATAACTACAACCGCCTCAGGGATGAAGCATATGATAATTTCGCCGAACTGAGGAAGATGGAATCAGCGATAAATCAGGCAGAAAGAGCCGGTTCGTATTCCATGATCCTTATCAACACGCTGATAGGTTCATTTATAACCTCTGTTGACGCCGCAAGCGAGGTGATGAACACCCTCGGCGGCGCTATCTCTGACGCTTCCACATGGCTTTTCGGCGCTTCTGACGACGAGCTTTTTGGCCCTAACTGGCAGGAGATCAACCGCCAGTACGCTTCGCTGCATGACCATTATATCAATATCCTTGCCCGCAAAAAAGTAGCCATTGAAAAGCCGGACAATGAAGAGGAGGTGCAGGCGCTCAAGGCTGAAATTGAGCAGATGAAGCTGAGATACGACAGCCTGCGCAAAACAGTGCGCGTTGAACAGCGCAACCTCGGATGGAAGGCGACGTTCTGGGGAGAGGAATACATGGGCAGGTACATTGCCGCGTGCGTTGATAATTTTGATTTTATGAACCTGGTGAGCAATGCCATGTCCCTCAATATAAAGCTCATCTACGATATCTTCAAACCCGCCATGCTCCTTGAGATGGGGAAGAAATATATCTCCCCCAACCAGGGCGGCTACCTGACCCCGCAGATACACGACGCCCTTGTGCTTGATGTCATGGGCATGACCTCGGCGCCAGGCGCGCTTGAGCAGTCGCAGAATTTCATCAAAGGACTCAGTGACGGGAAGATTATTGACGCGGCAAAGGCGAAGATGCTTGAGGAGTATGAAAAGAAGCTTGCCGGAGAGATAATGAACCTCAAACATCCGCTTATGAACGCGGTCAAGGGAAAGCTTGAGACAGAGATGCATGATGAGATCATGGCGCATATATCGCGGCTGCCCTATGATAAACTTCCGGGAGGGGCTGCCGGAAATGTCGATGATGTGATGAAGAATTTCTTTGAGAGCAAGAGTGTGAGGGATAAGTACATACAGAAGACACAGGACGCGATGAAGGCTGAGTTCGACAAGGTCGCAAACATCAATGTCAAAGGCAAGTCCAGCACGTTGTCAGGCAAGCTTGATGCTGTCGGGACTATCGTGGATGTTGTGAGCGAACTCGGAACCATTTATTCAAGCTCCCCTTACGTGGATGCGGTGCTTGACTCGGCAAACGTCCTTGCGGGAAGGATTCGCGAGCGGTACAGGAAGATGATCGAGGATAAGAAGATCGACCGCTACGAACAGACAGAGGATGAATACCTGAATGCGGTCTGGGAGGCTGAGTGGGCGATGCTCGGCTCAAACGGCAAAAAGGCGATATCAGATGCAAAGGCAGATGACACTAATAATATTATGGCTCGGCAGGGGATAATTACCCTTTCTGAAAGCAGCGACAAGTATGAGGAACAGCTTGAGCAGGATGCTGTGCCTGATTCATACCAACTGCCGGCAGGTTATACTGATTCTTATATCCAGACCGCCCAAAATATTGACAGACAGATGTCGAGCAACGACATAACGGCCGCCGAGTTTATCGGTATTGAGATTCAGTCATTCGAGGCAGTGAAAAATGCGCTTGAACTGCTGAACGTCTTCAATGCAAAAGTATATGAGCGGAGAGCTGAAAAGATTGTTGAAACATATCTCCCGCAGATCCATGCATTAAGGACAGCACAGAGTGCGTTGTATCCGTCTCCGAATTCACTTTTCTGCCGTGATTATAATAGTTTTGACAGAGCAGCATGGAACGCATTGTCAGAAGAAGCGAAGGCAAAACTTGACGCAGAATGCAAAGTATGGCTTGAAAAAGCCAGGGCGCTGGATTCTCAGTTAAGCGATATTTATACGAGACAGGCCGAGGCAAAAACAAAAGAATATGAGGAATATCAGGAATATGTGAAGGCTGTCGAAGAGGAATCCGCAAAATTCTCGGCTGAGAGGGCAAAATGGATCCAGACATGGAGCGAGCGGGGCAGGGCTGTGCTTGATAAGCTTCCGGTGATAATTCAGGATATGAGCCGGATCCGGGAAAATGCAGGCAAGGGTATATTTGCGGCATCACCTCACGCATTCGGAACTATCTCCAGAGAACTGGAGAAGATCGACAAGAGCCTGCAGGAGAGACACAGGTACCAGAGCCCTGAATTTATTGGCGCGAACAAGAACATGCGCGGCGCGGGTCTGAATTTTTCAGGCCTCATAACAGCGCTCTCTGACATGAAGTTTGCCCAGAATAATATTGATGAGCTTGTACAGTCTGCTGTCAGGGAGGCGGCCGGCGAGGGGGATACGATTACAGCGGGATATCGGCGGCTTATAGACGAGACCTCTCTTATCGTGGACACGGAAGGTGGCTGGGGCGAGATGTATATCCTCATGGCAAAAAATAATTATATCCCAGGCCTTTCATACGAACAGATAAAAGATATGGTTTCTCCTCTTGATGTCTTGAGCCTGTTATCGCAGGAGGCCATCTCTTTCTCCGAGGGCGGACAGTCATGGATCGATGATGCAAAGACTCTCGTAACCGATTTCAATTTTGACCTGCTTGACGGATGGGCCAGAGATATATCCGGATATCCTGATGCAGTAAAAATGATGATCTCTCTTGTGGATGATTCCATGCAATCTGTGAATTCTGTTAACGCCGCTGTTGAAAAGGCATATTGGATACTTATAAATGACAGGCGGTATCTTGACAGCAGTGATAAAGAACTGCTCGGGTCTTTGGCAACCGAGTTTTCAGCGGGCGGCCTGAATGAATACGTTCCGCCAGGCAGGAGAATAGCGCAGTGGATGAAAAGCCTGAACATGAACACTTCAAAACTTCAGAAGATCATGGATGTGAATATGAAACCTGATTCGTTGCGGGCTGCCGTAAATAATTACCTTGCAGACACAGGCGTTTTTGAAGATATTCAGGAGAGAATTGACCCTGTGATCAGGGCCGGATACCGCGCGCTTTCCATGGAGGATTTCCCGGGATTCGGAAAGGGCTGGGCGACGGAGCTCGGGCTGCCTTCAAGCGGAAAGGTCATTTCCGTAAATTACGCGACGATGAGTTATTACAGGGGAATGATAGTCCGCCTCAATAATCTTGAAAAGGGCATCTCGGCGGTGGACGCGGCAATCGCGGAACTCGAATCAGCCAATGAAGCATACAGGCAGCAGCTTCGGGATTATTATTTAAGGGTATTTTCGCTTTCTGCTGTCAGACTGCCTGAGATAGACAAATTGCTTGATAAGAACGAGGGTGAAGAGGCTAACGCGATGTTTGAGCAGTTAAAGGCCTCTTATCCTGAATTTCCCCTCATGCCTGCCGGGCTTGACGGAAATTTTGCCGTTGAGAACCTTGGGCTTGGCGAAGCGCTGGTAAAGCATCGTGAGTTGATGGACAGGGTAGCAGGGCGGCTGGCCGTTATGCTCAAGAAATGGATGGATAGCGGCGGGCTGTCTAATGAAGAAGCAATATCTTCAATAAACAGCCTCTATGAGAAGTTCAAACAGGCGTATGAAGATAGAAATGACTCTCTCCTCATTAGTTTTCTCAGCGATGACTGGGAGGCGGGTGACGGCACGACCCTAAGCGACCTTCAGGTCAACTTTGCAAGGACATTCAGGACATTTGACGAGATACGCTATTCGCTTCAGAACATGAGGATAGAGAAACATCCTTCCGGCGGCTTTCTCGTAAGTTATGATGTAACTATCACCAGCAGGATATTTAGCAGGAATATAAGGCATGAGGAAAAATCTTCTGTTTCAGAACTGGTGAATATCGCTGACGGGAGGCCTAAGATAACAAAGACCGTGAGCGGCAGGTTCTGGTATATTGAATAATCAGATTCTAAATTATAAGGAGGGAGACCGTAATGAAGAGGATTAGAGGGGGAATTTTAGTGTGCATCATGTTTGCAGCGGTTGTTTTTTCTGCCGAGTTGTTTGCAATGGCCGGCAAGCCGAAGAATGAAGTTCTGCCTGCCGGTTCCCAAATTGCAAAGGAGACCCTTGACGGAATGATAGCTGCTTATTCAGGAAGGAATACTGAAAAATTCATGGAGTTTGTTGCGAATGATTTTACCGGCGACAGGACACTCCTTGACAGGTCAGTGAGGAAGGACTTCAGCCTCTTCACTGATATCAATATCAGTTATATGATTGATAAGGCTGTCCCTGACACATCCGGCAAAGTTTCGGTTACGGTTACCTTTACGCGAAGCCACACGGTTATTCAGACAGGGAACAGGGCTTCCTCAAGCGGCTCCGCGGAGCTGTTATTCAGCAGGTCCGGATATGAACTGAAACTTTACGGCATGAAACCGCCGCTTATCTTTGGAGTAAGCGGCCAGTAAGAGCCGGTATCTTTTGAGACCGGGCGCGTAACCGTGCAAAAAGTATTATTTATCTCCTTGAAATCTAAGGAATTTTGTGAAGATTCAGCTTGAATTTTATTGTAAAATATGATACTTTTCTTATCGACTCTTTAATTAAAAAGGAGGGTTTGCCTTTGAAAGACACCGAGATTGCAGAGATTTTAAAGAATCAGAGCGAAGAGTTCAGAAAGTATGAAACAGGCCACAGGGAATTAAAGGAGTCGCTGAATGAATTTCAAAAGAAGAAGTATCTGACGGCTGATGAGGAGATTGAAAAGAAGAAGATGCAGAAACAGAAGCTTCATTATAAAGACCGCATGGCCGAGATGATAAGACAGTATAAATTGCAGCGGAATCACTGAAAAATATATAAGCATAATCTTTGGATTCTAAAGACGTTTCAGGGCAGCAGCCGTTTAAAAATATTATTTGTATATGAAGAGCGACAGGATAAAAAAGGGGCTTGAAAGGGTTCCGCACAGGGCTTTGCTCTACGCGACAGGAATACCTCGCACAGAGATGAAGAAGCCCTTCATCGGCGTTGCGACAAGCTTTACCGATATCATTCCCGGCCACACCGGAATGCGCGACCTCGAGCGTTTTATTGAAAAAGGCGTGCACACAGGCGGCGGATACCCTTTCTTCTTCGGAATACCCGGCATATGCGACGGCATCGCGATGGGCCACAGCGGGATGCATTACAGCCTCCCTTCAAGAGAGCTTATCGCCGATATGGTCGAGACGATTGCAGAGGCGCATCAGTTTGACGGGCTCGTTCTTCTCACTAATTGCGACAAGATAACGCCGGGCATGCTTATGGCGGCCGCGCGCATCAATATACCTTCGATCATAGTCACCGCAGGCCCAATGTATTCCGGCAATCTGAGAGGCAGAAGGCTCTCGCTTGTAAACGACACATTCGAGGCTGTGGGCAAATTCAAGAAAGGCCTAATCAAGAGTTCAGAACTTGAGGAGCTTGAGATATGCGCCTGCCCCGGCCCCGGTTCGTGCCAGGGAATGTACACCGCAAACACGATGGCATGCGTGACAGAGTCTCTCGGAATGAGCCTGACGGGCTGCGCAACCGCGCTTGCCGTATCCGCGAAAAAGAGGAGGATAGCTTTTCACAGCGGGGAGAGGATAGTTGAGCTTGTAAAAAAGAATATTACTCCGGGGAAGATAATGACGCTTGACGCATTCAAAAATGCCATAGCCGTTGACATGGCATTGGGGGGCTCGACAAACACAGTCCTTCACATTCCCGCTATAGCGCATGAGGCAGGCGTCAGCCTCACTCTTGACCTCTTTGACAGGATAAGCAAAAAGACGCCTCACATAACGAGCATGCTTCCCGGAGGCGTGCATTATCTTGAAGACCTTGAATACGCGGGAGGCATCCCCGCTGTAATGAAGCGGCTCAGGAAGGGGCTCAATAATTCGATGACTGTTTCAGGCGAAAAGATATTCGACATTACGAATAAGGCTGAGGTCATGGATGCTTCCGTCATCGTGCCTCTTGAAAAGGCGTACCATAAAGAAGGCGGCATAGCCGTACTGAAAGGCAATCTCGCTCCTGACGGCGCGGTTGTGAAGCAGTCCGCCGTAAGCGCCAATATGATGAAGTTCAGCGGCAGGGCAAAGGTCTTCAACTCTGAAGAGGACGGCATGAAGGCGATACTATCGAACAAAATAAAGCCCGGCGATGTTGTTGTCATCAGATGCGAAGGCCCCAAGGGAGGCCCCGGCATGAGGGAGATGCTGAGCCCGACAGCGGCGATCGCGGGAATGGGCTTGAGCGATTCCGTTGCCCTTATAACGGACGGCCGTTTCTCAGGCGGCACAAGGGGGCCGTGCATCGGGCATATATCTCCTGAGGCGATGGAGGGCGGCCCCATTGCTATTGTGAGAGACGGTGATGTAATATCCATAGACATTCCGGAGAGAATATTGAATATTGACGTAAATGATAAAGAGATTAAGAAGAGGTTTGCTTCTTTAAAACCTTTTAAGCCCAGGATAAGGAAAGGCTGGCTTGCGCGGTATGCAGCGTTCGTCACATCGGCAAGCACGGGCGCCGTGATGAAAATTTAAAGATCAAAATTGACGAACTCGTAAAAAGTTGTCATACCCGCGAAGGCGGGTATCCAGAGATGTTACAACTATTATAAATGACTGGATTCCCGATTATCGACTCGTCGATTCGCCGAGGCGAAAGGACTTCGGGAATGACAAACTGAAAAAGGGCTTTTTACGAGTCTGTCAAAGATCAAAATCAAGGTAAAAAACAAATGAAAATGAGCGGAGCGGAAATACTTGTAGAATGCCTCAAGAGAGAGGGCGTAAAACATATCTTCGGCTATCCCGGGGGCGTTGTCCTCAATATTTTTGACATACTTTATGATGAAAAGTCCCTTGAACTCATTCTCACGAGACATGAGCAGGGCGCTGTCCATGCGGCTGACGGCTATGCCCGCGTGAGCGGCAAGGCCGGAGTTGCGATAGTAACATCCGGCCCCGGCGCCACAAATACCGTGACCGGCATCGCGACCGCGTACATGGATTCAATCCCCCTCGTGGTTGTAACCGGGCAGGTCCCGACCTCGCTAATCGGCAATGACGCGTTTCAGGAGGCTGACATCGTCGGCATAACAAGGCCCTGCACGAAGCACAACTTCCTTGTGAAAGACATAAACGACCTTGCGAAGACAGTCAGGGAGGCGTTCCATATAGCAACGACCGGAAGGCCGGGGCCTGTGCTGATAGACCTCCCAAAGGACGTCTCCGCGGGGAGCTGCGAATTCATCTGGCCGGAAGAGGTGAAGATAAGGAGCTATAACCCGAAATATGAGGGCAACAAGTGGCAGATGAAGCAGGCTGCCGATGAGATAGTGAAGGCGAGAAAACCAGTCATCATGGCGGGAGGAGGCGTAATAATATCTGACGCGTCAAAAGAACTCAAACAGCTTGCGGAGCTTGGGAAGATACCCGTGACCATGACATTGATGGGGCTTGGCGGATTTCCCGGCACTCACAAGCTTTCCATGGGCATGTTAGGAATGCACGGCACATACTGCGCGAACATGGCTGTCCAGAACGCCGACCTCATCATCGGAATCGGCGTCAGGTTTGATGACCGCGTCACGGGCAGGACAAAGGATTTTGCCAAAGGCGCAAGGATAGTTCATATTGACATTGACCCGACATCGATCAAGAAAACATTGGAAAAGGTTGAGGTGCCTGTTGTCGGGGATGTGAAAAATGTTCTGACGGGAATATTGAAGAACCTCAAAGAGTCAAAGGAGCAGTGGGGCGCGGTGAGAAAGGCATGGCTTGCGCAGATTGAAAAGTGGAAGAGCGAGAAGCCGCTTGAGTATGAGCATGACGCAAAGATAATCAAGCCTCAGTTTGTCGTAGAGAAAATATATGAGATAACAAAAGGCGAGGCAGTGATATGCACCGAGGTCGGGCAAAACCAGATGTGGGCGGCGCAGTTTTATAAATACGACAAGCCGAGGACATGGCTTTCATCAGGCGGGTTAGGCACAATGGGGTACGGCTTTCCCGCGGCGATCGGCGCGCAGATTGCGAAGCCCGGCGCAACGGTCTTTGACATTGCGGGCGACGGCAGCATCCAGATGAACATACAGGAGCTTGCGACCGCCGTTATAAATAAGCTTCCGGTCAAAGTGGCGATACTGAATAACCGTTATCTCGGAATGGTGAGGCAGTGGCAGGAGCTCTTCTTTAATGAGAGGTATTCTCACACGAACCTTGACGTTGTGCCTGACTTTGTCATGGTGGCGGAGGCGTACGGCGCCGCCGGGCTGAGGGCTGAAAAACCCGAAGATGTGGAGCCTGTCATCAGAGAGGCTCTGAAGATAAAGAACAGGCCCGTATTCATGGATTTCGTTGTGGACTGGAAAGAGAAGGTCTATCCGATGGTTCCTGCGGGCGCGGCCATAAACGAGATGATCTTCGGCGAGAAGAAGGATAAGAAGCGGAAATTCGACAGCAGCGAACTAAAAATCGCTTAGGATGGCCATACTATGAAACATACTATTTCCGTGCTTGTTGAAAACAAATTCGGGGTGCTTGCGAGGATATCCGGGCTCTTCAGCGGGAGGGGGTTCAACATCGAAAGCCTTTCGGTCGGGGAGACGATCGATCCGCAGATATCGATCATGACGATTATCACAAGGGGCGATGACCAGATAATCGAACAGATAACAAAACAGTTAAACAAGCTGATTGATGTTATAAAAGTCATTGACTTCATGGAAGTGGAGCATGTCGAGAGGGAGATGGTGCTCATCAAAATAGCGCCTTCCAAGAACGACAGGCCCGAAGCGCTGAGGACAGCCGAGATATTCAGGGGCAGAATAGTGGATTCGGGCCACAAGACCTTCACAATAGAGATAACCGGCGACGAGAAGAAGATAGAGGCGTTTGTCGAACTGATGAAGCCTTACAATATAATTGAATTCGTCAGAACAGGGAAGGTGGCAATCGCGAGAGAAGGGGTAAAGAAGATATCAATCAAGAATGATCAATGATGAATTATCAGTAATAGGTTAATAATTAATTTCAGAAAGGGGAGCTAAATGAATATTCACTACGATAAAACGATAGACAAAAATATCATAAAGAAGAAGAAGGTCTGCATCATGGGCTACGGGAGCCAGGGGCACGCGCACGCCAACAACCTGAGGGAGAGCGGCGTTAACGTCATAATCGGCGTGAGAAAGGGCTCAAGTTTTGACAAGGCTGAAAAGGCAGGCTTCACCGCCATGCTTCCTGCCGAAGCCGCGAGGGCCGCTGACGTTATAATGATACTTCTCCCTGACGAGAACCAGGGGGAGATATACAGAAATGAGATTGCCCCCAATATCAAAAAAGGCGCGTATCTCGGTTTTGCCCACGGCTTCAACATACACTTTAATCAAATTGTCCCCGGCAAGGATATAAATGTATTTATGGTCGCGCCCAAGGGGCCGGGACATCTCGTGAGGTCCGAATATGAAAGAGGCAGCGGCGTGCCCTGCCTTGTCGCGATACATCAGGACCCGTCGAAGAATACCAAAAAGCTTGCGCTTTCATACGCATCGGCAGTGGGCGGCGGAAGGGCGGGGGTCATTGAGACGACATTCAGGGAAGAGACAGAGACAGACCTCTTTGGCGAGCAGGTTGTCCTGTGCGGCGGCTTGACCTCTCTCATAAAGGCAGGCTATGAAACGCTTGTCGAGGCAGGCTATGCTCCTGAGATGGCGTATTTCGAATGCATGCACGAGGTGAAGCTCATAGTTGACCTTCTCTACGAAGGCGGCATATCCAACATGAGATATTCCATCAGCAACACGGCGCAGTACGGCGACATAACAAGAGGCCCCCGCATCATCACGGAAGAGACGAAGATGGAGATGAAGGAGATACTTGACGAGATACAGTCAGGCCGCTTTGCCAGAGAGTGGATGCTTGAATGCCGCGCGAACAAGCCTGTCTTCAACGCCCTTACCAGAAGGGATGAGGAGCATTCAATAGAGAAGGTCGGCTCAAAGCTCAGGGCGATGATGCCGTGGCTCAAGAAGGGCAAGCTCGTGGACAAGTCTAAGGCGTAAGCGTCCGATGTTACAGTTCGCTAAAGAAGGCTATCCCTTCATCCTCTTTTTCTTCGCGCTAACCTTACTCTCTCTTTTCCTGAGGCTCCGCTATCTATCGCCGGCATTTCTGATACTCACGCTCTTCATGCTCTATTTTTTCAGGGATCCGGAGAGGACGGCCTCAACCGGAGAAGGGGGCTTTATTGCTCCTGCAGACGGCCGTATTGTTCAGATACGGGAGACTATTGAGGATGAGCTCTCTAACGAGAAGATGATGGAGGTGAGCATCTTTATGAATGCCTTTAACGTCCATGTGAACAGGGCTCCTTGCGACGGGGTTGTAAAAGAAGTTAAATATTATCCGGGGAGATTCATGGCCGCGTGGAGCGAAGAGGCGTCAAAGGCGAACGAGCACATAACCATGCTTCTTGACACTGAGCACGGCGGAATAGTTGTAAGGCAGGTCGCGGGGCTTCTCGCAAGGAGGGCAGTATGCAGGGTTAAGCCCGGGGAGAGGCTGAGCCGGGGCGAGAGGTTCGGGATTATAAAGTTCAGTTCAAGGGTCGACATTTTTTTGCCACTTAATACCGAAATTAAAGTAAAATTAAATGACAGGGTAAAGGCGGGGGAGACGATTATAGCTGTCAGGAATCAGCGTTCAGCTGTTAACTGAAAAAGGCTGAGTGCCGATTGCTGACAGCTTATAACTAATCATGAGAAAAGGAATTTACTTACTGCCCAACACAGTCACGCTCTTTGGGATGTTCTTCGGCTTTTACGCCATTATGTCATCCTTTAAGGGGCAGTATGTCCACGGAGCGTGGGCAATACTTGCCGCCGTGATATTCGACGGGCTTGACGGCTGGGTCGCGAGAATGACCAACACAGCTACGAAGTTCGGGATACAGCTTGATTCGCTCTCCGACCTCGTCGCGTTCGGGGTGGCTCCGGCTGTGCTTGTATACGGATGGGGGCTGAACGAGTTCGGCAGGGTAGGATGGGGGGCGTGCTTCTTTTTTGTCATCTGCGGCGCTTTGAGGCTTGCGAGATATAACGTTCAGATGGACACTGCCGAGAGCAAGGCATTTACCGGCCTTCCCATTCCCGGCGCGGCGACGATGATAGCAACTCTCATTCTCTTTCATTCAGAGATTTGGGGGGGCATTCCTGACAAGAATGTTTTTATACTTGTATTGCCTTTTATACTCGCGGCGCTGATGGTCAGCACATTCAAGTACCACGGCCTTAAGGAGGTGTCGGCAAAACAGGGCACCCCATTCTGGCTCCTTGTCGCTGTCGTGACAGGGCTTGTACTGATATTCATGTACCCTGAAGTCGTGATGTTCATTCTCTCGGCATGTTATGTTATCTGGGGTGTGACAGAGGGATTTATAAAGCTCGGCAGGAAGAGTGAACAAACAGATGATGGAGAAGAGGCTGAAGAATGAGGACTATAAAGATATTTGACACAACATTAAGGGACGGCGAGCAGTCGCCCGGCGCATCGATGAATGTTGATGAAAAAGTGCAGGTCGCCAAGCAGCTTGCGCGTTTGGGTGTTGACATAATCGAGGCGGGCTTTGCCATAGCCTCGCAGGGCGACTTTGACGCCATAAAAAAAATATCGCATGAGGTGAGCGGCCCCGTTATATGCAGCCTTGCGAGGGCAAAAGAGGCTGACATAAAGAGGGCTTGGGAAGCGATAAAGGATGCCCCTAAAAAGAGGATACATACTTTTCACTCTACTTCGGATATACACCTTAAGCACCAGTTCAGGATTGACAGGGCAGAGGCCCTAAAGAGGTCTGTCAATATGGTGAAGTTCGCGAAGAGTTTTACGAATGATGTTGAATTCTCTCCGATGGACGCGACAAGGACTGATATCGGATATCTCTGCGAAGTAGTGGAGGCGGTCATAGACGCCGGCGCGTTGACCGTGAATATTCCGGATACAGTCGGGTACACCATCCCCGAAGAGTTCGGCGCGATGATAAAGACGATAACTCAGAAAGTGAAGAATATTAGGAAGGCTGTAATAGCGGTGCATTGCCATAATGACCTCGGCCTTGCCGCAGCCAATTCCCTTGCCGCAGTGATTAACGGCGCAGGGCAGATTGAATGCACGATTAACGGCATAGGCGAACGCGCGGGCAACTGCTCGATGGAAGAGGTGGTCATGGCGCTGAGGACAAGGCGTGATATTTATAACGCGGATACGAAGATCAGTACCGAAGAAATAATGAGAAGCAGCAGGCTTGTGACTAAGATAACCGGAATGTCGGTACAGCCGAACAAGGCGATCGTAGGCGCGAACGCCTTCGCGCATGAATCAGGCATACATCAGGACGGGCTCCTGAAGGAGAAGTCTACCTATGAGATAATCAGGCCTGAGACTGTTGGGTTTCACAAGACTAAGTTCGTGCTTGGCAAACACTCAGGCAGGCACGCCTTCAGGACCAGGCTTTCGGAACTCGGCTTTACTCTCGGCGATGATGAGTTAAACAGTACCTTTGAGCGCTTTAAGAGCCTTGCGGACCAGAAGAAGGATATCTACGATGAGGACATCGAGGCGCTCGTCTCTGACGAGGTCGCGAAGGTTCCCGAGGTCTTCAGCCTCGTTGACATGAGGATATCAGCAGGGCTTCATGAAAAGCCAAAGGCGATGGTCAGGCTGAATGTAAAAGGCAGGGCGAAACAGAGAACGATGAGCGGTGACGGGCCTGTAGACGCGGTTTATAAAGCGATAACAGCAATCACGGGAACAAAGAGCAAACTCCTTAAATACGAAGTGAAGAGCATAACCGGAGGCACTGATGCGCTCGGCGAGGTCATGGTCTCGCTTGAGGAGGACGGCAGGTCCATGAGCGGACACGGCGCCGACACTGACATAATAATCGCCTCGGCAAAGGCTTATATCAATGTTTTAAACAAACTCGCGGCAAGAAAGAAGAAGTTAACGTAATAGATGCTGTATTATTAATTTCCTCAGTATCAAAGAACATTCAATTATTATCATCAAGTCTTTCGCACTTATAATTTTCTTGAACAAAATTAGCCAGTTGAGTATATAATAGCGGGGAAACAGGGGTGTCTTTTAAATATGCCAAGAATCTTCGACAATATTGAACAGTCATTACTTCCTGCTTTACAGGAAACTCTCAATGTATGTGATCATGCTGATTTTTGTATTGGTTATTTTAATCGCCCTGGAATACAGAGGTTGTTGCTATGAGTAATGATAAAATACTCCGTCTAGTCGATTTTTTATCCGCCTTATCCCATCTCAGTTCCAAGACTATTCGAAGCATTGATGAATATCATAAGAAAATGTGGATATGGGAAATTCCACACGAAAAGAATTGTTACACTCATGTATGGGGAGCAAATGAGGAACATAGTGACGATGTTTGGATTGAGATAAAGAAGTTTCCTGAGCCTCTGCTACCGAAGATACCAGAAAAATGCCGTGATTGGGTTGACTATGATACCATTCGAAACACCAAAGATATTCCTCTTTTAAAAGAGAATATTTGTATAATTCGAGAGGAACAAAATAAAGAAACAGGTGAAAAATATTCCTCCCAGTTGAATCTTTCTCTCAATGATTTTCCTGAAATACAAAAAACTTGGGAGGAGTATATAGATAAGGAATGGCTTCTTTGGACAGAAAAATATGTCCGATACTTAGCGGTTCAAAAGGTCTATGCCATCCTTTTTTCAATCTATCAGGAACAACAAAAGCTCGGCGAGCAATATGAGCTGGTTTTTTGTTTCGGTCTTCTTACTTGGCGTTCTCCGGCAGGATACGAAACAAAGAGACATTTATTTTCCGCTAAGGCATCTCTTTCATTTGAGCCGCATCGCGGTACCTTTACAGTCGGACCTTCGGCTGATGGCGATCAGGTTGAAGTGGAATTCGATATGCTGGATACAGGGGATTTGCCATCTGATTCACAAAAACTGAAAGAAGAAGGCCGAAAGCTGCGCGATAACCTCTGGGATCGAGCAGCTGTAGATGGACTCCTTTCTGCTATTACCAATTCTCTTTCAGACGGTGGCCAAGGCGAATACTTCGCAGATTACATAAAACCGTCAAACAACATTGACAGCAAACCTATTGTAGAATATGCCCCTGCTCTCATACTTCGCAAGAGATCAATGAGGAGTCTCGAAGAGTTACTATCAGAAATCAGGAAGCAAATAGCTGCAGGGGAAAGAATTCCTGCGGAGTTTCTTGATCTCTCGGAAATGTTGCCTGAAGGGAAAGACTCAGATTTAGAACATATACAGAGTACTGTACACTTGGAAGATACCGAAATTTATTTCCCTCTTCTTGCCAATGAGGAACAGCGGCGAATTATAGAGACGCTAAACAGTCAACGAGGGGTTCTGGTGCAGGGTCCGCCTGGTACAGGCAAGTCCCATACCATTGCCAACCTTATTTGTCATTTGCTTGCAACAGGCAAACGAGTTCTTGTCACTGCTAAAACACCGCGTGCGCTGCAAGTACTGCATGATAAATTGCCAAGCGACATAAAACCTCTCTGCATCAACCTATTAGGCAGCGGCCCAGAAGAAAAAGAATCTATGGAGAGGAGCGTCCGTGGTATTTTACTAAAACATGATAGATGGCATAATGACGAAGCAATCAATCAGATTGCTCAGATCGAAAGACAGATTAAAGATAATCGAGAAGCCAAGGCAGCAACTGATGCCAAGATTATTGCACTCAGAGAGCAAGAAACCTACAAGCACACAATTGCAGACGGAGAATATAGCGGTACGGCTGCCGAAATCGCTCGCAGACTAAAGAAAGAAGAGGACATGTTTGTATGGCTGCAAGATACAATTGCCCCTAATGGTAAGCTGCCACTATCAAGAGAAGAGGTAAATTGCCTCTGCCGTGACATTGTTCAAATTGATAACGAGACAGAGAGACAATTAAGCTTGGGGCTTCCTAATACCAAAATAGACCTGCCGGAAACAGAAGCACTCAAATCTCTTTTTGCAAAAGAAAGTGCTGGAAAAGAGAGGGTTGCCGTAAATGCTGAATCGCTGCAATCAACTGAAGCGCGGCTACTGCTGAAACCCGAGAAGAAATTTATACAGGTACTAACCCAATGTGTTAGCGATCTTATTATCGCAACAGAAACCATTCAGAAGAGGCCTCTGGAATGGATCAAAAATGCTACCTACGATGTGCTCACAGACAAAGATACGCCATGGAGAGAACTTCTTAAACATTCCTCAATACATACTAAGGGTCTTCATGAATTAGCCGGTACGGTTTACACATATGATATAACTATCCCCGCCGACATGGACAAGAAGAAACTCCTTAATGATGCCAAGGCTCTCAGAGATCATTTTGCGGCTGGTGGTGGAACAGGCTTTCTGATCTTCAAGCCAAAGCCCATCAGAGATCATGGCGATTTTACCAAGAAGATCAAAGTTGATGGGAGTTGCTGTACGAATATTGTAACCTTGAAAAAATTGATTGATCACCTCACTGTTCAGCATCGACTTGAGAATATATGGTTGCTGTGGTCAGGGAAAGCAAAACGACCGGACAGCCCATATCCGCTTCAAGTTGCCGAGATTGAGGAATTGCACGAAGCGCTTCAGGCTGTACTCAATCTCTATGATAAAAAAGACATTGTTAGGAACCATATAAACTCGGTAAATGGTCTAAGCAGCCCAAGTTGGGAAGATATGGCATCATTACGCAGATTTCATGAAATTTGCCTGTCTGTTCTCGCCAGAATTGATTTGAGCGCGATTGAAAAGGAAATTACTGCAATCATCACAGAATTAGCAGAGATGCAGGTGCAGGCAGATATGCACCCAGTTACTGCGCAACTTTTACAGGCGTTCAACAATAGGGATATAGCCCAATATATCAAACTGATAAATCAAGTCGAAACCATGCAGCAGCAGGCATTGTTGGTAAAGAATAAAAGAGAGATGATTGGGAAGTTGGCCGAGGCTGCACCATTATTAGCTGGAAGCCTTGCCCGTTGTACTGATCCTATCAAATGGTCTGAGCACCTAAAGACTTTGGATAAAGCATGGTCTTGGGCGCGTGGAAGAAGTTGGCTTCATGACTTTCTTGGGGCCGATGCTGAGAGTTTAACTAAGCTTTCTGCACGCCTTGCTGATGATATTCGCAAAGACATTTCAGAGTTAGCCTCGATCAAAGCGTGGACGTTCTGCTTTTCGCGTATGACAACTGAGCATAGTCGGCATCTTGAATTATGGCAGCAATCAATGAAAAAGGGAGGCAAGTGGACTGGTAAGCATGCCCATTTTCATCGGAAAAATGCAAAATTTCACCTTAATGAATGTCGTGAGGCTGTGCCAGCCTGGATCATGCCACTTCATCGTGTTTATGAAACGGTCAAAGCTGGTCCGGGACTTTTTGATGTAGTCATAGTTGACGAAGCTTCTCAGTGTGGGCCAGAGGCATTACCTTTGTTATACCTTGGCAAGCGGGTATTGATCGTGGGTGATGACAAACAGATAAGTCCAGAGGCAGTGGGAGTCAACCAGGAGGATGTACAGACCTTGATTAACAACTATCTTTATGACTTCAGATATAAAAGTTCTTTCGATATCGTAACGAGTCTGTTTGATCATGGTTTTCGTTTTGGGAATCGCATTACGTTAAGAGAGCATTTTCGCTGCATGCCGGAGATTATCGAATTTAGTAACAGCCTCTGTTATTCTACTGATCCCCTTATACCTTTAAGACAATATCCACCAGACAGGTTGGAGCCTCTGAGGGCAGTTTATCTTCAGAAGGGCAATAGGGAAGGCGATGGACAACGGGTCATAAACAAACCAGAGGCAGAAGCTCTTGTGAATGAAGTTATCATGTACTGCAAGGATTTAAGATATCAGGGAATGACCATGGGCGTAATTGTTTTGCAGGGTGAGGCACAAGCATATCTGATAGAGGAAATGCTGTTGAGCAGGCTTGGCGCCGAGGAGATGGACAAACGACGACTTATTTGTGGCAATCCCTATAGTTTTCAGGGTGACGAAAGAGATGTGATTTTCCTGAGTATGGTTGCTGCGCCCAATGAGCGCATTGGTGTCTTAACAAAGGAATCTGACCGTCGGCGTTTCAATGTTGCGGCAAGTCGCGCACGAGATCAGATGATACTGTTTCATTCTGTTACTGCAAATCATCTGGGCGGTCAGTGTTTTAGACGACGCTTGCTTGATTATTTCCATAATGCAAAGCCTACAATGCCGATACCTCTCGGAGAAGATACCCTTCGGGAAATGGCCTTGCGGGCTAATAGGTCAATCGAAAAGCCGCCTGAACCATTTGATAGCTGGTTCGAGATTGATATGGCGCTGGCTATTGCCAGCCGAGGTTACAAGGTTGTTCCCCAATTCAAATTTGCTGATAAACGTATTGACCTTGTTATTCAAGGAAACAAAGCACAATTTGCAGTTGAATGTGATGGTGATTTCTGGCATGGTCTTGACCAATATGCTGCGGATATGGACAGGCAAAGAAAACTGGAGAGGTGTGGTTGGCGATTTATTCGCATAAGAGAAAGTCAATATTATGCAAACCCTGCTTCCGCATTGGAATCACTATGGACAGCACTCGACCGAATGGGGATATTGCCGTTCAATGCAGATCAGCCTGATGAAACTCAACAAGAAGATACTATTGAAGGACTTACCGATGTTGAGGAGATTGACGCAGAGAAAGAAGCATTTGATGAAGAGAATGAAGCTGAAGAACATGCTGAAACGAAGCTTCCAGAAGAGCCTCTAACCTTCTTTTCAGACAAAGGCGAGGGAATCCCCAATAATATTCACGAAGCTTTACGAGTCAAGCCAGATATATTGGTGAAAACAATCATCGAAATACTTCATGAAAAACCGAATGAAACATGCGTAAGAGATTATATGGCGACTTATATTCTTAAGCGCTGGCAGATTCGCACAAGGGGACTGCCTCATAAACAGTTTGCACGTAAAGTGGCTGATGTCATTGCTGTAATGGCACGGCGTGGATACGTGACTATTTATAAAAGTAAAAACTGGCGAATTAAGCTGGGATGGGAAACCTATGAATGAACTCTGGTCAAAATACTATGGCTTTACAGGCAAAGAACTGAACTTCATCATCAACTACGGTATCAAATACCACATGAGCCGGGAGAGTGAGGGAGAGGCTTGACAGGATCCTGATAAATTTGTAATATTAGTACAAATAGTACAATTATTACAAAAAGGGGGATAAGGCATGGTTAGTGAAAGTAGGACATTTGGTGAATTCTTTAAGTTCTTGAGAAAAAAGAATAAAATAACTCTCAGAGAGTTCTGTCTCAACGCCTCCGCAGACCCTGCCAACATCAGCCGTCTTGAGCGCGGAGCAATGCCGCCGCCGCAGGACACCGATATTCTTGAACGTTACGCAAATGCGCTCGATATAAAATACGGCAGTGATGACTGGTACACATTCTTTGACCTTGCCGCAGCAGACCGCGGGATAATTCCGAAAGATATTATGTCTGACATTGATGCGGTCAGGATGCTTCCGGCATTCTTCAGGACACTGCGCGGGCAGAAGCCGACCGAGGAAGAGATGAAGAACCTTGCAGAGAAGATCAAAAAGAGCTGATATACGGTGATAGATCCCAGAGAGTTTAAGGCTCCATTTATAAAGATCGAGGATATAAGAAAAGCTGCCGATGATTTGCGCGCAAGATACTGGCCTAAAAATTCCATCCCGATAGATATATTATCGATCCTTGAGTTTGAGCTTGAAGTAGAAATCCGTCCCATACTGAACCTGAAAAAAGCCGGGGATGTTGACGCGCTTCTGCTCGGCGACTTCAGAACAATAGTTGTTGATCAGGGAGATTTTCTGGATGACAGGGCGCAGAACAGGCTCAGGTTCTCCCTTGCTCACGAACTTGGGCATCTTACTCTTCACAAAGGCCTCTTCTCTGAGATACGCCATTCATTAATTCAGGAATGGATAAACTTCTTCCAACAGATCCCAGACAAAGAATATTACTGGATAGAACAGCATGCCTATGAATTCGCGGGCCGCCTTCTTGTGCCGAGAGAGCATTTAAAGGAGAAACTCGGAGAGGCGATTTTGATTGCAAAAGATGCCGGTTTTGAAGCATGGGACGCATCCGGTGAATCTTCTCTGGAATATATAGCTCATGGAATAGCCCGTTATTTCAATGTCTCTGAACAGGTCGTTGAAAAACGAATCATAAAAGAAAACCTCTGGCCGCCGTCAAAAATCGCTTAGATGCTTAAACTGATGAATTCTGTTGTAACCCTATTTCTCTTTACTATGACTTATCTAAATTGACCAATCTCGTATCAATCCTTTAAAATCAATACTGCTGTAATTAAATAGTTTTTAATATATAAGTCAGTTAAGTAATACGGAGGAAATGTGACTATAACAGAGAAGATACTCGCGGCGCATGCGGGTAAGGATAAAGTTGTTCCGGGAGAGCTTATCCTTGCGAAGGTGGACTTTATACTTGCCAATGACATAACCGCTCCAATATCGATAAAAGAGTTCAAGAAGACAGGTGCAAGGAATGTGTTTGACAAGGGGAAGGTGACCTTTATCCCTGACCATTTCGCGCCGCAG
>JACQZG010000042.1 GCA_016213935.1 Nitrospirota bacterium | reverse complement strand
AAATCAAATAGTTTTAAAGTTTGAATACAAAAAATAAATTTGGATCATACCCTGTGTTATTGACGAGGAATACATATTACTGAAAACATTGTTCCCAAGCAGCAGCTATACTATAAAACACAATAAAGATGAGGTGAAAAAATGAATAGAATTAAATTATCCAAAGAAGAAAAAGAAATAGAAAATGCCTTAATTCGTGGAGCATATACTCCGATAAATAGAAAAGAGCTGGAAAAAATAGAAAAGGCTCTTAAGGCAAGGAAGAAAAATATAACGATGACCATAAGAGTTAACAGTGAAGATATTGAAAAAATAAAAATTAAAGCAAAAAAGGTCGGCGTAAAATATCAAAGTTATATCTCAGAAGTTATCCATCAAGTTGCTGAGGTATAAAACAAATCGAAAAGTTCAGGATGTCTGTGCATGATGTCCGCAACATTTATAGCCATCGGAGAATCAAGATAGACGGTGCAGACAGGTATCTCATCGTTCTGCCGTCATTTCCGAAAACAGTAATCGGTCTCCTCGGCGACTCGCCTGAGGCGAGGAATCCGCCTGCCTGTCCGGTAGGCAGGCTTGTCGAAGGATCTATACACGTTGTCATTTTTCTCCCTTCTACCCTAACGACTTATAGATATTCCACAAACCTCTTGTCACGAAATCAATCGCGATGGCGCCTAAGAGCAGTCCCATTATCCGCGTTATCACGAACGAGACCGTCACCCCGAGCATTTTGTTGATATTCTCCGCGAACCTGAAAAAGAGATACGAGAGAAAGAATGTCAGCAAAATGGCAATGAGTGTCAGCATCTTGAAGTCCCACGTCTTGCCCATTCTTATCAAGATGATTACCGTGGTAATCGCTCCAGGGCCCGTAAGCAGAGGGATCGCGAGAGGAAACGCGGATACGTCGTCGCGCTTTGAGGCATCCTTCATCTCTTCGGGCGTTACGCTCTCTCTCGATACCCTCGCGTGAAGCATGTCTATGGCAATGAGGAAAAGAAGAACTCCTCCGGCAACGCGCAGGCTGTCAACAGTGATATTAAAGAACCTCAAGATAGCCTCGCCCGCGAGGGCAAAGACGATCGCGGTCACGCAGGCAACGGCCACTGAACGCAGCGCAACTCCTCTCTTTTCTTCCGGCTTCATGCCTTCAGTCAATGAAATGAACGTGAGAATGGCGCTGACGGGATTGACGATGACAAAGATCGAGGTAAAAGCGTAGATGAAAAATGTTATAGGTTCCATTCAATATATTACATCAGTCAGCTGCCCTAATTCCCCTTCCATGCCCAGTCCCGTATCTCAGGCATGTCCTGCCCGTATTTCTTTATATACTGCTTATGCCCTGTTATCTTGTCCCGCACATACTGCTTGAGGTAAGCGGCTGTTGAACCGAGCGAAGGTATCCTGTCTATCACGTCAGAGACAAGATGGAAGCGGTCAAGGTCATTCATCACAACCATGTCAAACGGCGTCGATGTAGTGCCCTCTTCTTTGTACCCTCTCACATGAAGGTTCTTGTGATTCGTCCTTCGGTAGGTCAGCCTGTGAATGAGCCACGGATAACCGTGATAGGCAAATATTATCGGTTTATCTTTTGTGAAGAGCGTGTCAAAGTTCTTGTCCGAAAGGCCGTGCGGATGCTCTTCGCGGGGCTGAAGAGTCATAAGGTCAACCACATTTATTACCCTTATCTTAAGTCCGGGGCAGTGCTTTCGGAGGATCTCGACCGCCGCGAGAGTCTCAAGCGTAGGCACATCGCCCGCGCATGCCATTACAACGTCAGGCTCAGAGCCTTTATCATTGCTCGCCCATTCCCATATTCCGATCCCGTACGTCGAGTGTTTTATGGCGGCATCCATGTCAAGCCATTGGGGCGCGGGCTGTTTCCCGGCGACAATGACATTGATAAAGTCGCGGCTCCTTAAACATTTATCTGTCACATAGAGAAGGGTGTTGGCGTCCGGCGGAAGATAGACCCGGATTATGTCAGCCTTTTTGTTTACGACATGATCTATGAAGCCGGGGTCCTGATGGCTGAAGCCGTTATGGTCCTGCCGCCATACATGCGAGGTGAGGAGATAATTAAGAGAGGCTATGGGGCGGCGCCAGGGGATCTCTTTAGACGCGACCTTAAGCCATTTCGCATGCTGGTTGAACATCGAGTCAATGATATGAATGAATGCCTCGTAGCACGAAAAGAGGCCGTGCCGCCCCGTAAGAAGATAGCCCTCAAGCCAGCCCTGGCATGTATGCTCGCTCAGTATCTCCATCACGCGGCCGTCGGGAGCGAGGTTGTCGTCCTCTTTTATCGTCTCTTCCATCCATGCCCTTTTTGTTACTTCAAATAACGCGCCGAGACGGTTTGATGCCGTCTCGTCAGGCCCGAATACCCTGAAATTTTTGTTCTGCATATTGAGCTTCATGATATCACGCAAAAAGTCTCCCATAACGCGCGTGGCTTCACCGACAGCCTCGCCCGGCTTGGGAACTTTCAGGGCGTAATCCCTGAAATCCGGCATCTTCAGGTCTTTGAGGAGAGCCCCTCCGTTGGCATGGGGATTGGCTCCCATGCGCGCCTCGCCCTTTGGCGCAAGCTCGGCAAGCTCAGGCCTGAGAGCGCCTTTTTCGTCAAAAAGCTCCTCCGGCTTATAACTCTTCATCCAGTCTTCAAGAAGCTTTACATGAGCTGGCTTTTCGCTCATCTCGGAAAACGGCACCTGATGAGACCTCCAGAAGTCCTCGGTCTTTTTGCCGTCAACCTCTTTCGGCCCTGTCCATCCTTTCGGCGACCTCAGGATTATCATCGGCCACTTAGGCCTTTTGACAGCCTTCCCTGACCGTGCCTCATCCTGAATCGCCTTTATCTCGGCAAAAACAACATCGAGAGTTGATGCCATAAGCTGATGCATTGCCTTAGGCTCCGACCCTTCGACAAAGTACGGCTTATAGCCGTATCCCGTGAACAGGCTCTCAAGCTCCTCTCTGCTTATCCTTGCGAGGAGCGTCGGGTTGGCTATCTTATACCCGTTAAGATGGAGTATCGGAAGCACAGCTCCGTCACGGGCAGGATTTAAAAATTTGTTTGAATGCCAGGCTGTGGCAAGCGGGCCTGTTTCTGCCTCTCCGTCTCCGACAACGCACGCGGCTATAAGGTCAGGGTTGTCCAATACCGCTCCATACGCGTGAGAAACCGCGTACCCGAGCTCACCGCCTTCATGAATGGAGCCGGGGGTTTCGGGCGCGACATGGCTTGGGACTCCGCCGGGAAATGAGAATTGTCTAAAGAGCTTCTTCATGCCGTCTGCATCCTGCGATATATCGGGATAAACCTCGCTGTACGTGCCTTCAAGATAGGTATTTGCGACCATGGCGGGTCCGCCGTGCCCCGGGCCTGCGATGAAGATAATCTTCAGCCCCTGCTTATTTATCATCCTGTTGAGGTGAACATAGATGAAATTCAAACCCGGAGTCGTTCCCCAGTGTCCGAGGAGGCGCGGCTTGATATGCTCGATCTTCAGATGCTCTTTAAGAAGCGGATTGTCATAAAGATAAATTTGCCCCACTGCCAGATAATTCGCGGCGCGCCAATACGCGTCTATTAATACTAACTCCTCTTTTGATAAAGTCTCTTTCATGTCCCCCCCCTGTTTAGCGCTTCAAACGCCTCTTCCGCAAGCATCGCGGCTTCGTCAACCGGAATAACCCATACTTCAATGCCGGACGACGGCGAGGAGATGCGCCCTTCTTTACCAATTGTATCATTGTTGAGATGGCTGTCAATTTCAATGCCGCACCACCCCATTCCGCTTAATATTTCATCTCGTATGTAAGGGGCATTCTCTCCTATGCCTCCGCCAAAGAGTATGGCATCCGCCCCGCGGAGAACGGCAAGATAGGAGCCGGTATATTTCTTCGCCCTGTAGCAGTAAAGGCTGACGGCAAGGCGCGCCTCGGGCAAATCGTTCTCAAGAAGTACGCGCATATCGCCGCTGATGCCGGAGAGGCCGAAAAGCCCTGAAGAGTTGTTGAGCATCTTTTCCATTTCATCAAATGAGACGCCCGCATTCCTTTGGAGATAAAAAAGGATTTCAGGGTCAATATCGCCGGAACGAGTCGCCATGACAAGCCCTTCAAGAGGCGAAAAACCCATGGATGTGTCAACCGCCTTTCCGTCCTTTACAGCAGTTATGGAGGAGCCTGCCCCAAGCTGAAGCGATATCACCCTGCCCTTCCCTTTCAATTCCGGCCTCAATTCTCCCCAGCGTTTATTCATTGCGCCGTGCGCAATCCCGTGAAACCCGTAGCGGCGTATCTCATGTTTTTCGCATATGCCTTTCGGGAGGGCATAGTTTTTTGAGACTTCAGGCATCAGTGAATAATAAGCGGTGTCAAATACCGCAACTTGCGGTACTCCTCTGCCAAAGGCTTCACGCGATGCGCGTATCATCCTGAGAGCCGCCGGATTGTGAAGAGGCGCTACAGCCGAGAGGCGTTCTATCTCTGTTTCGACAGCATCATCAATAAGACAGGTTTTTGTAAGTTTCACTCCTCCGTGGACAACCCTGTGAGAAACGCAGTCAGGATATGATATGCCGGAATCTCTGATAAAAGAGAGTAAAATCCCCTTTTCGTTATCGCCCGCGGGTTTCATATGCGCGGCGGCGAGTTTTTTCAGCTCCCTCTTCTCCATGTGAAAAAGGGCAAGGCGGACTGAAGAGCTTCCTGTATTTACGGTGAGAATATGCAATTTCTGCCGGATTAACGGGTTATCAATGCGTCCCGCGGATGAAGTCATAGAGAAGGCCGTTCTGTTATATGCAACTCATCTCATAAAAACAATTAGATAAAGTTTAATTATTTGAACACTCTCTCCCTATAATTCAGCCTTTCAAATAAATCAACAAAAATTCTTCTCCCTTCAGCAACCTGAATCACTCTTCTCCGATTGCTTCCAGGTCGGCGGCATCTTTTTTTCTGCCGACAGCGCGTTTATTCTTAATAAATTCTGTTTTCCCGATATAGCAAACCTTGTTGTCGCCATATACGCCGGCAACACGATTAGCATATGCCTCTTCCCATGATATTCCGGTGAGTGAAGTCATAATATCGATACGAACGGGCGCAACGCCGAGCTGAATAACTTTATCCGGAGCAGCGAAGTCAGCAGCTGTCAAACCGAGTGAACCAAACCCGAATTCATTAAGCGCGTGGAGAATGCGCTCAGCGTTGTCGGAATCAGGGGGAACAAAAATATCAATATCGCCTGTAAAGCGCGGGGCTCCGTAATACGCAAGCGCATGAGCTCCGACTATCAGGTAGTCAACCTTGTTTTTGTTTATTCGTTTTTCCCCAATTAGAATTATCAAATAATTCATAAAAGAATATAACACGCCGGTTTTGATGTAAACCTGTATTTACGGCGAGTATATGCAATCCCTGCTCCATTTGTGAGTTATCAACATCTTCCGCGGATGAAGGCAATTATATCCCAAAAAAAGCTCAAATATAAGGGAGGCATAACTTAAACCGGTTTATTGCTTTTTAGCAAAGGTTAGGTTATATAATAACAGTGACAAACAGACGGTACTGTAAATATAAATTGATTGATAAGCATATCGCATCCCGTGAAGCAAAGCCTTGACTTCAAGATTCTTAGCCAGCCTACCGAGACCACATGCGGGCCTGCCGGACATTTTGTAGTGCTGAGCGGCTATAACCGGGAAGAGAAAACGGTCATGGTTGCCGACCCGTTCCATCCCAATCCTTATTCCGAGAGCCATCATTACACTACATCCATAACCCGCGTCTTGTGCTCGATCCTTTTAGGAGTGCTAACCTATGACGCAAACCTCCTTATCATAGAGCCTAAGAGGATGAAACAGGAAACTTAATTGTCGATACTTATCGTTGTCAATGACCCGCGTGATCTGCCGCTTCATTTCGAAGGAAGCGAACTGGTCGCCGCCAAGGCTTACCTGACCGACCCGGGCTTTGCCGCTATGCGCGGGGCAAGTGTATTCAATCTCTGCCGTTCATACAGGTATCAGAGTGCGGGCTATTATGTCTCCCTGCTTGCCGCCGCGCGCGGTCACAAGCCTGTCCCAAGCATAAGCACAATACAAGACCTGAAATCACAGACCATCGTTAGGGTTGCCTCGGAAGAGCTTGAAGACCTCATACAGGAAAGCCTTACGCCGATCCAGTCAAACGAGTTCGTGCTGAGCATATATTTCGGCAAGAACATGGCAAAAAGGCACAACAGGCTGAGCCGCTACCTTTTTGACCTTTTTGAATCGCCTTTTCTAAGGGCATTTTTCCTCTATAACGAAAAGAGCCGGAAATGGCAGATACAGAACATAAGCCCGATAGCCGTCAATGATATACCCGAAGAACACCGCGCGTTCGTGGTAGAAGCTGCCAAGGATTATTTCCAGAAACGTAGAAAATATTCGCGCAAAAAGGCATCCGCCAGATATGACCTCGCGCTGCTCTATAACCCGGAGGAGAAGGAGCCTCCTTCAGACCCCAAGGCCATCGAACGTTTTGAAAAAGCGGCAGAGTCACTGGGGCTTGCGGTTGACATCATCGGGAGGGAAGACTTCGGAAGGCTCAGCGAATTTGACGCCCTCTTCATCCGCGAAACGACAAGCGTGAATCATCACACTTACCGGTTTGCCAGAAAGGCAGAGGCTGAAGGGCTGGTTGTCATTGATGACCCCGACTCGATACTGAAGTGCACAAACAAGGTCTTTTTAGCAGAGATACTCGAAAGGAGCAAGATACTCACTCCAAAGACGGTGATTGTCCACCGAGACAATGCGAAGCAATTGACCAATATGCTCGGGCTTCCGTGCATACTGAAGAGGCCTGACAGCTCGTTTTCACAGGGGGTGATAAAGGTCGAGACCGAAGATGACCTCAAGCTCAATATCGGCAAGATGCTCGACCGCTCCGAACTGATCATCGCGCAGGAATTTCTCTCAACGACGTTTGACTGGCGTGTCGGCATCCTTGACCGCCAGCCTCTGTTCGTATGCAAATATTACATGGCAAAGATGCACTGGCAGATAATAAAGCGCGACCTGAACGGTTTAAAGACCGCTGACGGGAGAGTCGATACCATACCCGTTGAACACGCGCCCACAGATCTCATAAGGGTGGCCCTGCGCGCCGCAAACCTGATCGGCGACGGATTCTACGGCGTTGACATAAAACAGGACGGGGCTAAGTTTTACATAATCGAGGTTAATGACAATCCGAATATAGACTTTGGAGTGGAAGACGCCGTGCTCAGGGAAGAACTCTACCTCAGGATAATGAGGGTCATGATGCGCAGGATAGAAAACCGCAAGGAGAAGTGGTACTGAAACGTGTCTTCGCGAAGGCCGAAACTGCTCGATGCTTTCGGCATCGAGCTTGAATATATCATCGTTAACAGCAAAACGCTCGATGTCATGCCAATAGCCGACGAGGTGCTCCGCTTGGCGATAGGGCGGTACGCGGGCGATTTTTACAACGGCTCCATGGGATGGTCAAATGAACTTGTCCGCCATGTCATGGAGATAAAGAACATTGAGCCTGCGCCTTCTCTCACGGGCCTCGCGGAAAAGTTTCACAAAGAAGTTGTCAGCGTCAATAAAATACTCAAAAGTATGGGCGGCAGGCTGATGCCCTCAGGCATGCACCCGTGGATGAATCCCCGGAAAGAGGCGATGTTATGGAAACGTCGTTACCATAAGGTGTATGAAACATACGACAGGATATTTAATTGCAAAAGGCACGGCTTGGCAAATGTCCAGAGCATGCATATAAATATCTCCTTCAGAGGTGACGATGAATTCGGCAGGCTTCACGCTGCAACACGGCTGTTGCTTCCGATGATCCCTGCGCTTGCCGCAAGCTCACCTGTTGTTGAAGGGAAGATCACCGGCTTGCAGGATACACGCCTTTTATATTACACCAGAAACCAGAAAAAAGTGCCGTCGGTTATGGGAAAGATAATCCCTGAACCTGTCTTCACAAAAGCTGAGTACAAAGAGAAGATATTGGCGAAAATGTACAGTGATATCGATAAATATGATGATGAGAATATCTTAAATAATGAATGGCTTAATTCAAGAGGCGCCATACCACGTTATGAGAGAAACGCGATAGAGATACGCCTTACAGATATGCAGGAGTGCCCGGTCGCTGATATCGCCATAGCGGAGATAGTCATATCGGTCTTGAAACTTCTTGTATCAGAAAAATGGTCCGGCTATGAAGAACAGAAAGCATGGGGAGTGAATGCATTGCTTCCGTTCTTTAAACGCGCCCTACGAGACAGCGGAAATGCTGTGATTGATAATGCGCGTTATCTCGAAATGTTCGGATTCATGGGAAAGAAGGCAACTGCAAATGAGTTATGGAAGCATCTGATAATGGAAGCAAGAAAGAGAGCTTTAATTTCTGCTGAATCGATTGAAATACTAAACATCATTACCGAAGAGGGAACTCTCTCACAGAGAATACTCAGATCACTTGGCATAAACCTTTCTCATAAAAGGCTGGAAACGGTATATGAAAAACTTTGCGAATGCCTTGAGAAAAACAGACCTTTTGTTTAAAAAATGTATCAAATAACTACTCATACAAACACGGCATCAGATATATTCTGCGCCAGTATGTGTGAATACTAACGAGTCGTAAAAATCTGCTAAAAACACTTGCAAGTTATTCAACGATGCATTTGAACTCACAAGATAAATTACTAATAAAAAACCGACACCTATCAAGAACGCATTTCTTCTGATGCCATCAAAGAAGAATCAGGCCATTCTATTTCCTTGCTATTCCAGAGATTCTCGAGGTTATTACAGAGTAGTTCGAAGTTTAGATAATAATCTGATGAGTTTGCTGCCACTCGGAATCCCTCTAACCACTTTCCCTTACCCAACAACTGTTTCCGACAAGCGTCTATAGATGTTGAGTAGAGAGGGAAAATATGCCGCGGTTCAACATACCCCTGCCTGATTAAGTGAGTAAGATGATTAAGGAAGTCCACTACTTGACGAATCTGCTTGTCTTTCTCTGACTGCTTTTTATAAAACTCAGGATAGTTTTCGCATTCGTCACTTTTTAAGGCACGAATTATATCCATACCTTTAGAGAAGTCAATCGATTTTTCATAGTGAAGAATATTCACAAATGTTTGCGCAAGCACCGCCTCTCGCTGCATCCTTATTGCCTTAGAGGCGTCGCGTGCGGATTTTGCCGCAAAAAGTGCAGCCACTCCCGCAAAGACAGTAGCTAAAAGTGTTGCAATAGCCACGGCTAAATCAATCTTGTCTTTAAAATTCATCATGGCTATTTTGATTTTAATAACTCAAACGATCTACGTGTTAAAAATTGTGGGCGATCCAATGTAACAATGAGCAATGGAAACCATGTATAAGCCAGTCAGTTGCTCATTCAAAGCTTAGAAAATTACCAGTTATTATCACAAAGTCTAACTAAAAATAGCACAAATCAGAGCACATGGTCAATGAAAAAATATTTTGTAGGAATACACTGGGTAAATATACCCACTTGAGACAAGAAGGAGCCTAAAATCTTTATTCGCTGAACAAGCCATAATCAGCCTGCAACTTGGAATTAACAGCTCTTTTATCATATAATCCTTTAAAACCTCTCAAAGGAGAATTCCATGCCAGTTTCCGACGTGAATGAATTGACAATGAATTATGAGGAAGACAATGTCCAGCTCGTCAAGGAGATAGACAAGGTC
>JACQZG010000043.1 GCA_016213935.1 Nitrospirota bacterium | reverse complement strand
TGTCAGCGTTACAGTTGTGTTATACGCGTAAGAAGCAGAGCAGGTGCCTGTCGTGTTTCCGCCTGACCTTGTGCAGTTGATGCCTCCGGTATTGCTCGTAATCGTACCTGTCCCGTTGCCAGCGCCTGTCAAGGACAACTGGAGCATCTCAACATCAAATGTGGCTGTTGCCGCCTTTGCGCCTGTCATGGTCAGCATGCATGTGCCGGTGCCGGTACATCCGCCTGTGCCTGACCATCCCGCGAACGTCGAGCCTGTCGCGGGCGCCGCGGTGAGCGTCACTGAAGTGTTGTAATTAAAGGTTGACGAACAGGTGCCGCTCGTGACGCCTGCGGTTATGGTGCAATTTAAGTTAGTGCCTCCGCCATCATTCGTGCTCGTCACCGTGCCGTTGCCGAGCCCTCCTCCTGTTAAGGATAACTGGATTATCTCAACATTAAATGTCGCGGTGAGATTTTTTCCAGATGTGGAATCCATCGTGACGATGCAGGGGCTTGTCGTGCCGGTGCATGTGCCCGCGCTGACGGTCCAGCCCGCGAATGTCGAGCCTGTCGGAGCCGCCGCGGTAAGCGTCACTGCCGCGCCGTAATTAATGTTTACCGAGCAGGTGCCGCTGTTGACGCCGCCTGAACGGGAACAGTTAATGCCGCCGCCGGTAACCGTGCCGCTACCAGTGCCTGCGAGCGTTGTATTCAGCGCATATTGGTTAACGTTGAATGTGGCGGTCAGATTTTTAGCCCCGTCCATTGTGACTGTACAGGGGCTTGTCGTGCCGGTGCATGTGCCTGAGCTGACCGTCCAGCCCGCGAATGTCTGGCCTGTGTTTGCAGTTGCGGTGAGAGTAACGACCGTGCCGTAGTCGTAATCCTGCGTGCCGTCGCCCGGAAGGCTTATCCCTGCCGGGTTGCTCGTCACGGTTCCGCTCCCGGTGCCTCCTAATGACACTGTTAACGTATAAGTATTAATCGTGAATGTCGCTGTACAGCCCTTATCAACATCCATTGTAACAATCCCGTCAGAACAATCGGCATTCCCGCTCCAGCTTGTAAATGTCGAGCCTGTCGCGGCGGCGGCCGTGAGTGTAACAACTGTACTGGCCACATATGACGCGGAGCATGTGCCGCTGTTGACCCCGGAGGTGCGGACACAGCTGATGCCTCCTGAACTGCTTGTCACAGTACCGTTGCCGGTGCCCGCGGGTGTGATGGTAAGTGTCGGGCCTAATGCCTGCCCAACGCCGGTGATGCTGAAGTCATCGGGGCTTGTATCGTCATTTGAGGCTATTCTTAATGAAGAATTGAATGTCCCCGCGCTCTGGGGATTAAACGCGATAGTAAGCGTACAGCTTGATGTTGGCGTCAGCGTCGGCGTCGCGCCGCAGGTGCCGCCTGAGCCGTTGCCTTTGTCAAGAACATAATTGGTTGTGTCGAGAACTGATATACTTGAAACAACGAGGTTCTGGTTCCCGACATTGGTCATGGTGAATGTCACGGGCGAGCCCGGCCCGGAGTTCGGAGTCCTTGTGCCGAAATTATTTGACGACGGGCTCATAGAGACCTCTGCGGCGTTGTTCGTAAACTTTGCCACAAATCCTTCTTTTAACACCTGATTAAAGTCAAACGCTGACAGCAGAGGCAGGTTGCTCGAAGATGATTCGCCCGTCAGATACGCTGAATTAGTGCCTATCGCAACGCCTCTTCCGATGTCAGAACCGGAGCCGCCGTAATAGGTTGAGTAATCGAGCGTGCCGTCAGATTTCATGCTCAAGAGAATAATGTCATCGCTCCCCGCATTCGTCTTGTATGTCGCCCTCTTTGTCGGGAAGTTTGTCGAAGCGGATTGGCCGGTAATCGTGGCAACTCCGCCGGAATTCACAACAATGTAATTACCTACATCTGCGCCTGAACCTCCCAGATAAGTTGAATAAAGCTTTGTGCCTGTCGGGCCGAATTTTGCGACCATAAAATCATTTGTCCCGGAGACACCGCCCCCAAGCGTCTTCTGATAAGCGTTTAAGGTAGGAAAATTGATTGACGCTGAGACGCCTGTTACGTACGCGTTGCCTGATGAATCTACCGCGACACTGTTTGCGGAATCCAAAACAGCGCCCCCGAGATATGTCGAGAAAACAAGCGCCGAGCCTGTCGGGTTGAGCTTCGCAAGAAAGATATCCAGAGTTCCTGCAGCGTTTGCGAGTGTCTTCTGAGACGCGTTCAGAGTCGGAAAGTCTGTCGAACCGGTGCCTCCGGTTATATAAACATTGCCGGAAGTATCGATATCCAAGCCGTTAAAATAATCAGGTTGTAATCCGCCAAGCATTGTGGAGAAGACGAGCGCGGAGCCGGCAGGATTGAGTTCCAATACAAAAGCATCGGTAATTCCGTCACCGCCCCCCTTCTTAAAACCCTGAACAGGGTCGCCCGCAGTCGGGAAGAATTGTGAATTCGTCCTTCCGCCGACATAGGCATTTCCTGAACCGTCAACCACGATGGAATATCCTGAATCACCCGCTAGTCCCCCGGATGTAGGCTTGATAAATGTTGAATAGACTAACCCCGTGCCTGTAGGATTTAATTTTGTTACAAACACATTCTGTGAGGCTTCAGTCTTGCTCCTTTGAAACGCGCCTGCCGTAGTGGGAAAGTCTGTGGAAAGCGTGCCGCCTGTCACATAAGCATTGCCGGAAGAATCGACATCCACGCCTTTTGCCTGGTCAACATTGGCTCCGCCGAGGAAAGTGCCGTAAACCAAGGCTGAGCCGCCGGAGTTGAGCTTTGAAATGAAAGCGTCATTACCCCCTAAATTAAATGTGGTGTCATAGCTTCCTGTTACCCTCGGGAAACTCGGCGAGTTGGTATCACCCACAACGTAGGCGTTGCCTGAAGTATCAATCACAATCGCCCTGCCTATGTCATCGCCTGCGTCGCCGAGGTATGTGGCATATGAAAGGACAATCGGGTCTATTATCAGAGGCTGAGACCTGTCGTATGAGGCAACATTAAATCCGTATGAAAAGCCCTTCTTTTCCGCTGAGAATTCACCAAGCGCGAAACTGCCGTCAATATCAACCTTCTTGCCGTTTATCTCCTGATAGATGACCGGGCATTTCTGGATTATCGTGCCTCCCGCAAGCTTCAGTTCAAGGTCTCCTGAACTGTTCAGGCTTACGGCGTCAACTCCCTCATAAAAGAACTTCATGACAGAAGGGTCAACGCCCGGCGCCACGATGACGTCATACTCGAACTGCCTGTTGCTTCCATAGAACCTGAGGTCAACGCCGTCATAGAGGCCTTTGTAGAGGACAGAGGCGTAGCTCGGGATATTAGTCTTCCAGTCAGCCTGGGGCCCTATCAGGTAATTAAACCTGGCCTCCTGAAGCCCTTCAGGCATTATCGCCACTGAGCCCTTCGCATTGAGGAAGCCGAGCCTCACGAAGTCCGCGGGATTGCCTTCATCGTCATAGGACTGCGCACCCTTTTTCAGCGCGAGATACGCGCCTTCTTTCGTAAGGAATGTAGAGTGCCCTCCCCCTCTTTCATAGAAGACGACCTTCTCGTCAAGCTGTCCTTCGTTCTTGATGAAATAGAGGGGAAGTTTTCCGTAATTTTCATCAATCTCCTTCTTCGCGGAACGCGCGGAGACGGCCTGGTTCACGATGCCGTCTGAAGGCTGCTGAGCGAATGCGTCCGGGAGACTGAAGAATGAAAAAACAAAAGCGGTGTAGATAATAAACGCGGCGATGAATGGCTTCCTGAACAGACTTCTCATTCTAAGCATAAAACCTCCTCCTCCATAATTCTCTCTTTTTGGATTTTATATTTATCTGAATGGGTTAATATTGTCATTTAATTAAAAATTTATTATTATTTTGGGAATGATTTAAAATAACTGAATTAATTAAGACTTGTCAATTTAATTAGAATGTTTTATAAGCCTGATTAAATAATGCTATTTGCACGCAAGAGCATATATCTCATGCCTTGTATCGCACGCAGATTGAATATATCCTCTTACGGCGGATTAAAGATGCGGGCTTACCCCGTCCTGTCCTGTGCTATCATACATAGACGGAATCTATGGAACGGCTCAATATCTCAGTGATAATCCCAAGCTATAACCCTGACCCCTCGGCGCTGGCCGAGTGCCTCAATGCCGTCAAAAACTCAAGCCTTGCGCCGCTTGAAGTAATACTTGTTGACGACTGCTCAACAATGGAATTCCCAAAAGATATTGCCGGCTTCTGCAATATCATAAGAAATGAGAAGAACCTCGGCCCTGCCGGTGCGCGCAACAAGGGGGCGAAAGAGGCAAAGGGCGGCATCCTCTGTTTCATAGACTCTGACGTTAAGATAGAGAGGGATACTCTCGAAAAAATATCGGGGAAGTTCATGGATGAGGATATAGCCGCGGTGCAGACGGTATATTCCGCGTTCACGCCTGTGGAAAATTTCACGAGCCGTTACCAGAACCTCTACCTCCGTTATAACTTCATGATCGTCAGGAGCAGATATCTGAGCACATTCGCAAGCCACTGCATCGCGGTGAAACGGGATGCCTTTTTTGATGCCGGAGGCTTTGACGAAGACGTGAAGAGCGCCTCGATCGAAGACGAGCATCTGGGAATCTCGCTCTACTCGAAGGGATACAAAATCCTCCTTGCAAAGGATATCAATGTCCAGCACCTCGACCGCATCAGCTTCGGAAAACTCATGAGGAGGATGCACAAGATGGGCAGTGAAAAAATGGAGCATTTTTTCAAAAGCCCCGAGACGAGAAAGATGGATGTCTCAAAGACGCACCATCCCCTGAGCCTCATTCTTTCCATAGCAATCTCGCCGCTCATGCTCCTTCTCGCCATATTATCCTGCAACCCGTTAATGCGCACCGCGTTTGCTCTTTCGGTCATCTTATTTGCGATAATCAACAGCCGCTTCTTCCTGTTTCTGGCAAAAGAGAAAGGCATTGCCTTTATGCTCAGGGGAGCGGGAATATTCTTCCTCGTCTGCCTTTTGATAGTGACGGGATTCATGAGAGGCGCTGTGAGGGCGTTCGCGTGAGAATAAGGCAGTCCATAAAGAAGAGCGGAAAGCTCTTTTCAAAGAAGGGCATCATGCCCGAATACATCACCTTCTTCGTGACGAACAGGTGCAACGCGAGGTGCGGACACTGCTTCTACTGGAAAGAGCTCGAGACTGAGAAGAACGAATTGAGCCTCGCGGAGATCGAGAACTTCTCTACGTCGATGGACGACTTCCTCTTTCTGATATTGACGGGCGGGGAGCCCTTCCTGAGAAAAGACCTCGCGGAGATTGCTGAGGTCTTTTATAAAAATAACAATGTCAGGAAGATGAATATCATCACCAACGGCCTGCTCACAGAGAGGATAATCAGCGTGATGGAGGATATGACAGAGAGGTGCCCTGATTTCTACATCTCACTCTTTGTCTCGATTGACGAGATAGGGGAAAGGCATGACGCCATAAGGGGCGTGAAGGGGATTTATGAAAAGGCGGCCAAGACGATAGAGAAGCTTAAGAAGCTTAAAAAATCTAAACCTAAACTCACCGTCGGCGCGGCAATGACATACTCTTATCTTAATGAAGGGCGGATTCTCGAAACTTACAGGCAGATAAAAGATGAGCTTAAGCCCGACACCATAAACTGCTCGTTCGTAAGGGGCGACACGAAGAGCGGAGATGCCCGCGCCTGCGGCATTGAGAATTACGTGCGCCTGCAGGAGATCTTCAGGAAAGACCTTATAGAGAAGAATGTAAAGGGCGTCTCAGACCCTCTCCTGGCTAACCTCGTCGCGGCCGCTAAGTTCGAGAGCACCAGCCAGTTAATAAAGACAGTGAAAGAGGACAGGTATCTCTTCCCGTGCTTTGCGGGCTCGATAAACGCAGTGATCTACCCCGAAGGCGATGTATTCCCGTGCGAACTCCTCGACGAGAAGATGGGCAATCTGAGAGAATCCGGCCTTGACTTCAGAAAGGTCTGGTTCTCAAAACGAGCGGACGAGGTGAGGGAGAAGATAAAGAAGACAAGATGCTTCTGCACTCATGAGTGCAACCTCCTGCCGAACGTCATATTCAACCCGAGGTTCATGCCTTCCATACTGACGAATTATGTGAGGCTGCTCGCGAAAAGATAATCTTTCAAATCAAAAGCCCGTTAACCTTATCCCCAACTCCGCTGCCCTCTTCTTTACCTCAGAATCGCAGAGCGCCTCTGTCTCTTTACCCCATCCGTAACCCCACGGATGCGCAAGGGCAAGCTCCCTGTCATCGAGGCCGGGATGGCACATCAACTCCGTGACGCCCGGCTTAAGCCTGTCCAATACGCTGAGTATCTCGCTCTTGAAGAGCCTCCCGCTTGAGAAGAGGCCCTCAAAATGGTCAGGCGCGAAGAGGCCGTTTGCCAAAACCTTTTTCTTTGCCCGGCGCGCTAACGAGATGAGAATGAGTTTCGCGAGAGAGTTCACTGAAGGGTTCTTTAAAGCGCCTGACATTGAAGCGTCAGGCATCCTCACTGTCTTTATGCCGTACTCCTTCATGAGTTTTATGACGATATCTGCAAGGCCGGGGAAGATATGCACATGGTTGTGGCCGTTTATGTGCGAGGGTTTAAGCCCGGCCGAGAGGAATTTCTCTATCTGCGCCCTGAACTCCCTCTCAGCTTCGGGAAGCGATATCCCGCCCCTGAAATACCTGAGTGAGAATGAGGCGTAATCCCTGAGAAAGAACCCTCTGCCGTCAGTCAGGCTCTGAACTTTTCCCGCGTCAGAAAGAGGCGAGCCGTCCATGAGCGTGAGGTGTATGCCGACATTGAGCTTTTCCGAGAGCGCAGCCGCGGCGGCGTCATCAAATCCGCTGCCGTTAGAAAGGACCGAGGCGCTTGTGACTATTCCCTGCCTGAAGCACCTGAGAATGCCTTCATTCACAGGGCGCGCAATGCCGAAGTCATCCGCGTTTACAATGAGTATTTTCGAGCGGGGAAGCATTATCTCTTCTTGGCAAAATTCAGTTCCCACCAGAGATACACAAGGTCGGTGACCGCCTCGGGTATCCTCTTTATGAGCGCCTTTGACGATGACGGCCTCTGCTCCACAACAGTCATCGGGAGTTCAATGATGCTCATATTGTTCTTCTGGCACCTGAGCACAAGCTCTGTGTCAAAGATGTGCCTGCCGAACTTGGTCTGCTTCACCACCTCCCTGAGGGCGCTGTCATTCTTCCATGCCTTTATCCCGTGCGTGTCGGAGACGCGCAGGTCGAAGAACATCCAGAGGAATATCCTGAAGCCCTGCGATATGATGCGCCTAATGGGGCGCCTCTTGTCTTTTGAGAGGAGCATGTTCTTTGAGCCGATGATGACGTTGTACTCGAACTCCCTGAAGAGGAGCACCGTCTTTCTGAGGAATGATATGTCCCAGTAATCGAGGTCGAACTGGAGTATGTATTCCCCTTTCGCAGAGAGGAGGCCTTCCTTGAGCGCGGCGCCGTAGTCGGCCTTCTCAAGCGTAACGAGCCTTACCTTGCCGTTGCTTTCCGTTATCTCTCCGGCAAGCTTGCGCGTATCGTCTTTGCTGCCGTTTTCTACCAGAAGAATCTCGTAATCACAGACCTTTGCCGCCTCGAGTTCGAGGCACAGGCGCTCAATGTAGCTCCTTATGTACTTCGCCTCGTTGTAGACGGGTATGACTATCGAGATCTCAGGCAATTTCGTTCTCCTTCATGAGCGGATAAAAAAACGGGAAGAACGCCCGTGGTTAATATTAGCACAGTGAATGTATTTTTACTTTTACCCTGCGGCAGGCAGGCTCAGGATGACAAAAAGGAGTATTTTTTAAGAACCTCCCTCGCTTCGTGCTATTGTAAAGTCATTGCGGCATAAACTATACTTACAGAAAATGGGCAGCAGAAACAGATA
>JACQZG010000026.1 GCA_016213935.1 Nitrospirota bacterium | reverse complement strand
GTTCATCTCGCAAAGAAGGCGGGTTTTGAAAATATCGGCATTGACCTTATCTACGGAATTCCCGGACAGAGCATGGAAAGCTGGAGGAGAACGCTTGATGCTGCCGTTAGCCTGGAGCCTGAGCATATTTCAACTTATGAACTTACAGTTGAGAAGGGGACATTGCTGTATGAATTTTTTAAAAATCCCCCTTCGTCCCCCTTTTACAAAGTGGGAATTATTGAGTCCCCTCTTAAGCAAAGAGGGGTTAGGGGAGATTTTATAAATAAGACACATCTTCCTGAAGAAGATAAAATCATCGAAATGTATAACCACGCAATTGATCATCTTTCATCCTCAGGGTTTGAGCATTACGAAATATCCAACTTTGCCAAGCCGGGCTGCCAATCGCGCCACAACCTGAACTACTGGGACAGGGGAGATTATTTCGGCGCAGGGTTGGGCGCGCATTCATTCATCAACGGCGTCAGATACAGTAATACGGATGAGCTTGATAACTACATTGAACTGCTTGCCGGGAATCATTCTCCTTCAGCAGGTTTAGAGGTTATATCTTATGATAAGGCCGTTGCCGAGGCGATTTTTCTCGGATTGAGAAAGGTTGAAGGCATAAATATTAAATCTTTTTTTAAACGCTACGGATTGAATATCTTAAGCCGTTATCAGGCTGAATTGGCGGATATGGAGAAGTCGGGACTGCTTGAGATCACGAATGCGGGGACTTCAATTTCACATGATGGTTACCCCTCCCCCATCCCCCTCCCGCAAGGGGAGGGGGCAAAGGGGAGGGTGTTTCAAAAACATGAAGCCAGTTTAAGACTCACCAGACGCGGGCTCCTTCTCTCCAATGAGGTCTTTGTGAAGCTTTCCTGAGTTACCGCTAACAAATTTCCTTGCTGTTTATCGGGCGTTTGATTAAAATTAAGCGTTAATCTTATAGGGGATGAATTAGATGCCGCTGTCGCTGAATGAAATCAAAGATCGTGCGCTTGCCTTCTCCCGTGAGTGGGAAGGCGCGAATGCGGAACGTGCAGAGGCGCAGACCTTCTGGAACGAGTTCTTTAACGTATTCGGTATAAACCGCAGACGGCTTGCGAGTTTTGAAGAGCCGGTGCGCCGTGCGCGGACGCGGTTTGAGGAAGCCCACCCCCCTCAGTCCCCCCTTACCAAGGGGGGAATACAAGGAGGGTTTATCGACCTGTTCTGGCGCGGCACACTCATCGCCGAACATAAATCTCTTGGCAAAGATCTTGACTCTGCGTACAAACAGGCGCTGGAATATTTTGAAGGACTTGCCGAACGTGATCTTCCCCGATATGTCATCGTTTCTGATTTTGCCCGCATTCGTCTCTACGATCTCGATTCCAAAACGCAGAATGAATTTCTGCTCAAAGAGCTTTACAAGCATATAAAGCTTTTCGGTTTCATAGCAGGATATACAACTCAGCGCATAACAGCGCAAGACCCGGTTAATATCAAGGCTGCCGAACGCATGGGCAAACTGCATGACCGCCTGCGCGCCTCCGGTTATGAAGGTCATACACTTGAAGTTCTTTTAGTGCGTCTGCTCTTCTGCCTCTTTGCTGAAGACACCACGCTTTTTGAGCCGAGAGGGTCTTTCCGCGATTTCCTTGAAAACTGCACTCGTGAGGACGGCTCTGATCTTGGCTCTCAATTAGCGCATCTGTTTCAGGTTCTTAATACGCTTGAAAGTAAACGGCAAAGAAATCTTGATGAAACACTTGCCGCCTTTCCCTATGTAAACGGACGGCTTTTTGAAGAGACGCTTTCGATCCCGACATGTGACAAGACAATGCGCGAGATGCTTCTTGACTGCTGCGCTCTTGATTGGGGACGCATATCTCCGGCAGTCTTCGGCGCGCTCTTTCAGTGCGTCATGGATGAAGAAGGCACAGCACGCCGCCGCAATATCGGCGCTCACTACACCAGCGAAGAGAACATCCTCAAGCTCATCAAGCCGCTCTTCCTTGATGACCTATGGGCGGAGTTTCATTCAGTAAAGAAAAATACGAACAAACTTTTCGAGCTGCACAAGAAGATCGCGCGGCTGAAGTTCTTTGATCCGGCTGCGGCTGCGGCAACTTTCTTGTCATTGCTTATCGGGAGTTGAGGCTGCTTGAACTTGAGATACTGCGCACTGTTCGCGCATCAGGGCAGATGCATCTTAATATCTTTCAGCTTGTGCAGGTTGATGTTCATCAGTTCTACGGTATCGAGATTGAAGAGTTTCCATCACAGATAGCTCAGGTTGCGCTCTGGCTCACTGACCACCAGATGAATATGCTTGTGTCCGAGGAGTTTGGCCAGTACTTCCGCCGTCTTCCTCTCACTCACGCGGCAAAGATACATTGCGGCAATGCACTGCAAATGAACTGGAACGATGTTGTCTCTGTTTATGATGTGGATTATATCTTTGGCAATCCGCCGTTTGTGGGGAAACAGTATCAGAATGCAAAACAGAAGATCGACATGGAACGCATATTTGCAAAAGTCAAGGGTGCAGGCGTGCTTGATTATGTAACAGCGTGGTATATGAAAGCCGTGGATTATGTATGGGGCGACAAAAAGACCGCCACTCTACTTGATAACCTCTCTAATATGCCAAAGCCTCCACGTGACCGTATAAAAATAGCTTTTGTCTCTACAAACTCTATCACGCAGGGTGAACAGGTAAGTGTGGTATGGAATGAGCTTTTAAGGCTTGGCGTGAAAATCCATTTTGCACACCGCACTTTTCAGTGGAGCAACGAAGCACGAGGTAAGGCGGCTGTTCATTGTGTCATAATCGGCTTTGCTTTACATGATACTGATCGTAAAACCATTTATGATTATCCTGATATTAATGCAGAGCCACATGCTCTTCAAGTAAGCAATATAAACCCTTATCTGGTTGATGCGTTGGATGTAGTACTCGTTTCGCGTCGAGTACCAATATGCCATGTACCTGAAATTGTATTCGGCAGTATGCCAAATGATGGAGGCAATTTACTTCTTTCACCTGATGAGAAAAAGGAACTTCTTAACCGCGAACCTAAAGCCTCAAAATGGCTTTGTCGATTAGTAGGCAGCGAAGAGTTCATAAATAACATTGAACGATGGTGTATATGGCTAATCGGCATAAATCCAGAGGAACTGCGATCAATGCCATTAGTTCTCGACCGTGTGGAAGCTGTTAAGCGGCATAGAAAGGAAAGTTCTCGCGCAACAACAAGAGAGCTTGCTGAAACTCCTTCATTATTTGGTGAGATAAGACAGCCTGATTCGGGTAATTACTTACTGATACCCAGCACATCTTCTGAACGTCGAACCTATATTCCGATAGGCTTTTTATCAAGCGATGTTATTGCGACTAATGCAAATCATATTATTCCACAGGCGACTCTCTATCATTTCGGCGTTCTTGCCTCTGCTATGCAAATGGCATGGGTACGTTATGTTGCGGGACGACTCAAGAGCGACTACCGTTATTCTAACCAGATCGTCTACAACAACTTCCCATGGCCTGAGATATCGGAAACCGATAACTCCCCCCAACCCCCTCTTAAGTTAAGAGAGGGAGCCGAGCCAAAAGTAGGTGCTTTAAGCAGCGGGGGCGTTATGTCCAAAATTGAACAAGCAGCGCAGGCTGTCCTCGACACCCGTGCCGCACATCCTGAATCATCATTAGCCGACCTCTATGATCCCGTTGCCATGCCGCCAGACCTACGGAAAGCGCATCAAACATTGGACAAGGCTGTTGATGCTGCGTATGGTAAGAAGACTTTCGCGTCCGATGCCGAACGGGTGGCGTTCCTGTTTGAGCTATACCATAAGTACACGAGTTTGCTGCCCTCGCCGGAGAAGCCCAAGACAAAAAGAAAAGCAAAGAAGATAGAGAGCAAATGAACCAGTCGTCAGGACAGTTATTGTATACTTAAGGTAAGGCATATCAAGGAGGCTTAAATGCTCGCATATAAAAAATACGTGACCATCAAGGAACCCGGCAATATCGTTTTGACCGGTCTTCCGTTACGTTCCGGCCAAAGGGTAGAGGTAGTAGTCATTGCTGAGGAGGAATTAGATGCCCGCATTCAGAATCTACAGGCTTTATTGAAAGAAACACAGGGACTTCCTGTCGTGAAAGCGATAAGCGATGAAGCGGTAGCAGAAGAAATAGCTGCATACAGAGCGGGACGATGAAGGTTTTGATTGATACGAATGTCCTCGTGTCAGCTATTTTAAAAGATAAAGACCCTGAGCTTGTTTTTTTATTTATTGCCGGAAGACCTGATATCGAATGGATTGTCTCTCCTGATATTTTGAAAGAATATCGAGAAGTTCTCAGTCGTGACAAATTCAGCCTGCCTGAGGAAATAAAAACCAAATGGTTTAATATGCTCGATATCCTCACCACTGTTATTGAGGTTGATTTGAATATAGATTTTCCAAGAGATATTAAAGACCAGAAATTTATTGAGTGCGCAGTGATTGCAGATGCAAATTATTTTATCACAGGAGATAAAGATTTCAGCCAGGCGCAAAAATTACTGAACACAACTATTATTTCAGTAACCAAATTTAAAGAGATGGTTTGCGATAAGCCGGATTAAGAATAGAATATCAGGATGATAAAAAAGAAAGATATATCATCCGGCTGGAGAAGTTAAAAAAGCTTCTTGGCTATCAAAGTAACAACAAAGAGAATGATGATGCCTAATGCAGGATCAGCAATAAGCATCAATAAACCTAAGGGCGCGCCATACACAACGGCGTATAACCCGATTATCCAGGGAAACGTTTTTAATAAGGTTATCATTAAGAAATTATAGCATTGCTGTGGTAAAATATTACTACCTGGACAGTGCGAGGGCCACATCCCTTTGACCACTGCCGAGCGCCGCAGCCTTGGTGTGGCAGACTGTAGGCTCATCTTCCCCATAAAAGTTTCCCTATCATCTATCTTGACGTTGATTAATAAGCCTGACATTTGACTTCTTCTTTGATTTTTGATGTAATGAATTTGTCAGGTAGCGATTGGATCGCAGCTCCGGTAATCATTATCTGACGCCCCCTCTGCTGCGAAGAGGTGAGGTCCTTTAATCTCTTTTCCATATCTATCCCTCCACTCTTTGTATGTTCCCCGCATAGGCGCGGCCTGCTTCTTTCCAATGAGGTATTTGCAAGGCTCATATAGCTCAAATTTATTTCAATTAAATTCTAATGTTATAATTATATTGTGTATCATATACGTAAAGGATAGCTTTTGATGCTGATGAAATTTGAACCGAAATGGATAGCGTGGGAGATAACGAGAAGGTGTAACCTCAAGTGCGTTCACTGCAGGTCTTCTTCAGAGCTTGAGGCCAAGGGCCATCCGGATTTTTCTACTGAAGAGGCGTTTCGTGTTATTGATGACATTGCAAGCTACGCCAAACCCGTTATGGTTCTCTCAGGTGGAGAGCCTCTTTTACGCAAGGATGTCTTTAATATCGCAAAGTACGGCACTGATAAAGGGTTGAGGATGTGCATTGCTACAAACGGGTCTCTTGTTACAGAAGATGTATGCGAGGGCATGAAGGATTCAGGCGTGAAGATGGTCTCACTCAGTCTTGACGGTTCAACAGCGGAAGTACATGATAATTTCAGAGACCAGAAAGGCGCATTTGACGGCGTTATCAACGCAACAGGCCTTTTTAGAAAACACGATATCAAGTTTCTTATAAATTCATCATTCACAAAGAGAAATCAGGCTGAGATACCAAAACTCAGCAGACTGGCTAAAGAGCTCGGCGCCACCGCGTGGTATATGTTCATGATCGTCCCCACGGGAAGGGGAGAGGATATCATGAATGAGCTGATATCCAAAGAGGATTATGAGGAGCTGCTCAAGTGGCATTATGAGATGGAGAAAAATGAGAAGGATATGCTTGTGCGCCCCACCTGCGCGCCGCACTATTATCGGATAGTGCTTCAGATGCAGAAAGAGGAGGGCGAGAAATTCGAGCGCCGCACACTTAATTTCTCCACTGGCGGTTCAAAGGGATGCCTCGCGGGCCAGCTCATCTGCCTCATCGATGTTGACGGCAACGTCCTGCCGTGCAGTTATTTCCCGAAATCGGCGGGCAACATCAGAGAAAAATCTTTTAAAGATATCTGGGAGAATTCAGAATTATTTAAAGACATGAGGAACTTTAAGGGATACAAAGGCAGGTGCGGTTCGTGCGAATACGTAAATGTATGCGGCGGATGCAGGGCAAGGGCTTACGCGGTCACAGGAGATTACATGGACGAGGAGCCTTTCTGCGGATACATGCCAAGAAAACTGAGAAGTGAGAAGGAGACTAAATGAACGATACATTTCTTAAAGCATGCCGCGGCGAGAAGGTTCCGTATACCCCCATATGGATAATGCGCCAGGCGGGAAGATATCTTCCTCAATACCGCGCGGTGAGGGGGAAGGCTGATTTTTTAACCATGTGCAGGACTCCCGAGCTTGCCGCCGAAGTGACGATGCAGCCGATAGATATCCTCGGCGTTGACGCTGCAATCCTTTTCTCGGATATTTTGATACCGTGCGGCGCAATGGGGCAGGGGCTTGAGTTTCATGAAGGCAGGGGGCCTCTCCTCTCGCCCGCCATACGCAGTGCGGATACAGTTAAGAAGCTTTTGGTGCCCGACCCTGAAGAGACGATGGGATTTGTGATGGATGCCATACGCTTGCTCAGGAAGGAGCTTGCGGGCAGGGTTCCTCTCATAGGTTTCGCCGGCGCTCCGTTTACAACTGCCACATACATGATAGAGGGCGGAACGTCAAAAAATTTCCTGAACACCAAAAGGATGATATTCGAGTCTCCTGCACTTTACGCCGCTTTAATGGATAAGGTTACAGGCACTATTACCGAATACCTCAAGGCGCAGATAAGCGCCGGCGCGCAGGCCGTGCAGATATTCGACACATGGGGCGGAATATTTTCTCCTTCCGACTTTAGAGAATATGCATTATCATATGTGAAGAGAATCATCAAGGACCTGAGGAGTTGGATGAAGAGGGAGAGGAGCGAGCCTGTTCCTATAATCTATTTTGTGGGAGAAACCGCCGGGCTCCTTGAGGAGATAAAAGACGCGGGCGCGGATGTCTATGGCGTGGACTGGAGGATAAATATAGATGACGCTGTCAGGCGGCTCGGCGGTAACGCGGTTGTTCAGGGCAACCTTGACCCTCTCTCAATGTTTCTCCCCAAAGAGAAGATAGAGGAGAAGGCCGCTGATATATTGAAAAGGGCCTCATCCGCGAAAGGCCATATATTCAATCTCGGGCACGGGGTTGTTCCTGAGACTCCCCCTCAGAATGTGATAGCCCTTGTGGAGATGGTCCACAGGATAAGTAAAAAGTAAGAAGGAAATATGATAAAAAAATACGGACTCATCTTTACCGTCGGCATGATAGGCTGGATATTTTTTGCCTCGTACGTTTTTTACGATTACGAGACATACGGCATATCTGTCTTTGCGCATCTTTTCAGTTTTGATGATTATGCTGAAGGGCTCTTTCATCTTCTCATAATTTTTTCTCCGGTCGGCTCCACCTGGACGGCCTATCTCATAAATGAAAGGAGAAAACTCCTCGATAAGACTCTTGAATCCGAAAGGAGGCTCAGGTTTGCCGCAAACGAATGGCTGACGACATTTGATTCAATGCCTTACGGCGTAATGATGACAGACAATAACTTTAATATAATCAGGGCAAACAAATATATTTCAGGCCTTGCCGGAAGGGACATAAAGGACCTTATAGAGAAGGGCAAATGCTGCGGTTCGGTCCATAGCCATGAGGAGCCTCTTGAAGGGTGTCCGCTTGTGAAGTCCATTACCAGCAACAGGACAGAGGCATTCTTCCATCATAACCGCATTAAGAACAAATATTTCATCGAGAGCGTTACGCCCATATTTGACGAAGAGGACAGGCCTAAAGCTTACGTGATCGTCATCATAGACGTCACGGACATAAAAGAGAATGAGAAAAAACTCATACAATCCAAAGATGCCTTCTTTAACATGCTCAAAGACCTTGACTCCACTTATAAAGAGCTTAAGAGCGTCTATGACGACCTAATCCTTGCGTTTTCAAATGTCATTGACGCGAAGAGCCACTGGACGCGCGGCCATTCCGCGAATGTCGCGTATTACGCGCGCGCAATCGCTAAGGAAATGGATATTGGAGGAAAGGAGATTGAACTGTTAGGCACAGCGTCGCTTCTGCACGATATAGGGAAGATAGGCACATATGACATAATCCTCGACAAGCCCACGGGGCTTTCGGACGACGAGTTCAGGATGATAAAACTGCATCCTGTAAGGGGAGACCAGATACTGAAGCCCATAAAAGGCCTCAAGAACATACGCTCGGTAATCAGGGCGCATCATGAGAAGTATGACGGCACGGGTTACCCTGACGGGCTGAAGGGCGATGAGATTCCGCTTCTCGCGAGGATATTATGCGTTGCCGATTCCTATGACGCGATGACATCCGACAGGCCTTACAGGTTATCAGTCAGCAGGGAATACGCGATCGATGAGATGAGGCGCTGCTCAGGCTCGCATTTTGACCCTGAGGTGGTTTCGGCATTTCTGAAAGTCCTTGAAAAAGAATCGGGAGTCAGTGTTTAAGGGCTCACCTCTTGAAATTTCTGCTATAATTTTTTAAGCCGTACTTCCGGCGTTACAGGCATGAGCAAAACCTCAGGCGGAAACAACACAGATGTCACGGGGGTTCTTCTCCTGAACCTCGGAGGCCCTGACTCTTTAAAGGCGGTCAGGCCTTTTCTCTTCAACCTCTTCTCCGACAGGGAGATAATACGGCTCGGCCCCTCATTCCTTCAGAAACCGCTGGCAAAACTCATATCGGGACTCCGCTCATCAAAGAGCAGGGGCATGTACGCGATGATAGGCGGGGCGTCTCCCATACTTCAGATAACCAAGGCGCAGGCCGAGGCATTGGAAATATCTCTTAACTCATCACCCATCATTCATCACCTGTCATCTTCTTTTAAGGTCTACGTAGGGATGCGTTACTGGCATCCGTACATAAAAGATACTGTTGATGAGATTATCCATGACGGCATCAGCAGCCTTGTTGTCCTTTTTCTCTATCCCCAATATTCAAAGACAACAACAGGTTCGTCAATAGCCGAATTCAGACGGGCGGCTTCAGGCACCGCGCTAATAATAAAATACATAGAGCGCTGGCATGACTTCCCTCCATATATCGATGCGCTTAGCGAACTGGTTTATGAAGGCATAAAGGAGTTCGGGGGTGAAGCGCCTCTGCTGCTTTACAGCGCCCACAGCATACCAGAATCATTCATCATCGAGGGAGACCCTTATTTTGAGCATACCAAAGAGACTGTGTCCGCGGTCAACAGGAGGCTTTCCGAGGAGCCGTACAATATGAAAGGATTTGAATGGCGCCTCTCTTTCCAGAGCAGGAGCGGCCCTGTCAAATGGCTTGAACCCCCAACGGGTGATACCATTGTCAAACTCGGCAGGGAAGGGCATAAGAAAATTCTCGTCATTCCCGTAAGCTTTGTGTCTGACCATATCGAGACGCTTTATGAGATAGGTATGCTCTTCCGGGAGCTTGCCGCAAGGCACGGCATAACGCTCAGGAGATGCAGGTCGCTTAATACATCCGAAAGGTTTATAACCGCTCTCAGAGATTTGGTTCTCGGCAAGATGGGTGAAGAGCGATGAAGAAGGTCATAATCGCAGGCGGCGGGATATCAGGGCTCAGCATCGCGTACGCGCTTTCAAATGCTCCATCAGGAGGGAAGGGCGGATTATTAGATATTACCTTGTTTGAATCTGAATCAAGGACTGGCGGAAAGATATGGAGCGACAGCGCTGACGGATATCTCTGCGAAAAAGGCGCAAACGGCTTTCTCGACAACAGGAGCAAAACTCTCGAGCTTTGCTCAGGCCTCGGCATCGATCCTCTGCGCAGCAATGAGAATGCGAAGAAGCGGTACATATTCTCTGGCGGAAGGCTTAACGCGCTTCCTGAGACGCCTCCGGCATTCATAAAGTCCGGCTTTATATCCTGGCCCGGGAAATTGAGAATGCTTTATGAGCTTTTCGCGCCGAAAGGGCCGGCTGAGGAGACAGTCGCTGATTTCATAATCAGAAGGCTTGGTAAGGAGGCGCTTGAAAAACTGATAGACCCGATGGTTTCCGGGGTCTTTGCGGGCGACCCCTACAAGATGAGCATGAGGAGTTGTTTCCCCCGGATAAAGGAGTTTGAGGAGAAGTACGGCGGGCTGTTCAGGGCGATGATGAAGATAAGGAAGGAGAAGAGAAGCGGCGGAAAGGTCTCCGTAGCTCCTCCGGGGAGGCTCACATCTTTTTACAACGGAGCGCAGGAGATAACTGACGCTCTCTCATCAAGCCTCGGAGATAGTGTGAAGAGAGGCGTCTCGGTCAAAGGGGTAAACAGAAAGGGAGACGGGTATCAGGTTGACACATCCCTCGGAGTTTTTGAAGCCGATATCATTATTCTGGCATCGCCTGCTTATGCGTCCTCAGGGATATTAAAAGACCTTGACGGTGAACTCTCCGATATCCTGCTTGCGATACCTTATCCTTCTCTCTCAGTCGTGTGTCTCGGCTACAGAAAAGAGGATATCGGCCATTCTCTCGGCGGTTTCGGATTCCTCATTCCTCATACGGAAGAAAAGAAGATACTCGGCACGCTGTGGGACTCGAGCATATTTCCAAACAGGGCGCCTGAGGGCCATGTTCTCCTGCGGACGATGATAGGCGGGGCAAAGGCGCCTGAACTCGCGATGATGGATGATAATATGCTTTTAGGCACAGTGCTTGATGAACTGAGGCCTATTCTCGGCTTCCATGCAGACCCGTCAATGGCAAGGATATACAGGTGGGAGAGGGCTATACCGCAGTATCTTCTCGGCCATTCAATGAAACTGAAAAAGATAAGCGAAAGGCTTGCCTTGCATAAAGGGCTGTATCTTGCGGGCAACGCGTATAAGGGCGTGGGCATGAACGACTGCATAGAAAACGCCTGCTCTCTTGCAGCCGAGATAATTGACGCCGCGCAGAGAGAATCCCGGCCTACATTTCTTCCTTGTGCGTCTCAAACAGGGTAAGGAAGAGGGCAGTGATCAGGGGCCCGAGAATGACTCCGGCAGGCCCCATGAACTTTATCCCTCCGAGGACGCTCAGAAAGACAAGCAGCGTGTGCATTTTTGTCCTGCTGCCTATCACCATGGGCTTGATTATGTTGTCAACACTGCTGATTATGAGCGCCCCGAAGAGGAGAAGCCCCGCGCCTTTAAGATAGCTTCCCGACAATATCATGATAATGCCTGCCGGCCCCCATACGAGGAAACAGCCGAAGAGAGGCACAAGCGACATTATCGCCATTGTAGTTCCCCAGAAGACAGGCGATGCAAGGTCAAAGAGCCAGAAGGCTATCCCGCCGAGGAACCCCTGGACAATGCCGACTGTGACCCCGCCGTAGACCGCGGCAATTACAGTCTGTTTAATCTGTTCCGCAAACTTCTCTTTCTGCTCATCATTCAGGGGAAGGATTTTCTTCAGGTATAGCGCAAGCGCCTCCCCGTCCCTGAGTAAAAAGAAGATTGTCATGCACATTATGATGAAATTGACTACAAAAAGGATGACATTCGCGAATATGTTCGTAGTGTGTTTTATTATGTATTGGCCCGCTGACTTCAGGTTATTGACAAGGCTCTCCTGAATGTTGAACTTTTCCATAACCGGGCCGGGGATGAATTTTTCCGCGAGCGCCTCGACAAAGCGGTTCAAGTCGAAATTCACAATGCTGTCAACGCCCTGTTCTTCTATCCGGCTGTAAATATCGGAGATGTCGTTTGCGAGGCTGCCGAGGATAAAGAAGAAGGGCACGAGGACAACCATTATAATTACTATGAGAGTCATGAGAGAGGCTGACCACGGCCTTTTCGAGGACTTAAGAATTAATTTATAGAGCGGGTAAAAAGTAATGCTGAAAACTATCGCCCATGCAGTGGTAAAGATAAAAGGAGAGAAGACTTTGTAAAAAAGATAAAAGATAAGCAGCGAGAAGATGAGGTATATGACTTTGGACAAGCGAATCTCATTCATTTGCGGTCACCAATAATATATATTTTTTTAAAACATTTTTAAATGGGAAGAGAAACACAACCTGCGTCTGTCATACGATTCTGCCGGGCAGTCTTCCCGTAATCCTTCCGTCAAACACAACCGGCACTCCGTTTACAAATACATGATGTATCCCTTTAGGTTTGACAAAAGGCCTGTTATATTCGGCCTTGTCAGCGACTTTTTTCGGGTCGAATACGGTTATGTCGGCGAAGTATCCTTCCCTTACGGCCCCCCTGCCTTTTATTCCGAATGTAGCCGCGGGAAGCCCGGTCATTTTATAAACAGCCTCGCTAAGCGTCAAAAGCCCTGACTCCCTCACGTATTTGCCGAGCACCCTCGGGAAAGAGCCGAATGCCCTCGGATGCGGCTTTTCGTTCGAGGTTACGCCGTCAAAACTCCTCGCGGAACTGTCTGAGCCTATCATGGTGTAGGGGCGTTTAAGTATAGCCTTCAGGTTCTCCTCGTTCATCGAGAAGAATATGGCGCCTGTCTTAAGCCTGTCTTCAATGAGTATGTCGAAGAGGCAGTTTACGGGATTTTTCTTTGCCTGGATACTGACCTCAAAGAGCGTCTTTCCTTCCATCCACTTGTTCTTCACTGAGGCGGAGGAGGAGATCATCACAGTCTTCCAGAATGATTTTTCGGGATGCATTTTCAATATGCCGCTCTTAAGGCGCGCCTGCTCCTTTTTAAGCCTCTGCATCTCCATTCTGTCCCCTCCCTCAAAAGCCCATGCCGGCAGCAGTGAATCGAGGCCCGTGCTTGAAGCGATGTAAGGGTACCTGTCGCATGTGACATTGAAGCCCTTTGCGTTCTCATGGTCGATCTGCTCGAACACGCCTTTTAACTTTTTCCAGTTCTTCTCGCCGTCTGTCTTGAGGTGAGATATGTGCGCCCTTATGCCGGATTCATTGACGATTGCCATCACTTCATTGACAGCTTCGAGGAGCCTGCTTCCCTCGCTTCTCATGTGAGTCGCGTAGACGCAGTTGTTCTTCGCGGCAACGCGGGCAAGCTCTATCAACTCGGCAGTATCGGAAAAGACCCCGGGCGGGTACACAAGGCCAGTAGAGATGCCTTTTGCTCCTGCCTTGATTGCTTCGGCAAGAAGCCTCTTCATCTCTGACATCTCCTCTTTTGAAGGAGGCTTGTATGAATAACCCGCCGTTGATGCCCTCAGGTTGCCGTGGCCGGCGAGCGTCGCGCAGTTGACGGAGACCCCTCTCTTCAGGAGGAGGCTGAAGTATTCGGGAAAAGAGTTCCATCTCTCTTTTATGCCGAGCGTTTCAAGTTCATTCTCTCTCTGTTCAATGGCCTGTCCCAGCAGAGGGGCGGCGGAGAGGCCGCAGTTGCCGTTGACCTCGGTCGTTACTCCCTGAAGTATCTTTCCCTGAGCCCTGCCGTCAGCAAGCAGAGTGAAGTCTGAATGCGCGTGCGCGTCAATGAAGCCGGGAGAGGCGCAGAGGCCTTTTATGCTGATAACGCGCCCGGCGTCAATGCCCGAGAGGTCGCCCACAGCCTTTATCTTTCCGTCTTCAATGGCAATATCCGCTATCATGGGAGAGGCGTCTGCCGAGGAGCCGTCGATTATGAAACCGCCTGTCAATAAGTAATCTATACCCATAACGACATAATTAATTTTATATACCCTGCTGTCTCTGCGGCGGGGAGGTTCATTATTTTCTTGCCACAACGGCGGATTTTTTTGCGTAAACCCCGACGCCGCCGGCTATTCCTTCCGCTATTTTATCTTTATACCTGCGGTTTGATAAAAGCATCTCTTCCTCTGGGTTGGATATAAAGGATATCTCGACAAGCACTGAAGGCATCTCGGCACCTATGAGGACATAAAAGAGGGCCTGCTTTACGCCGAGGTCATTCACATTGCTGTAACCTTCCTTTAATTTGCTTACCATAGAGTCCTGCACCGCTCTGGCAAGCCTCATGGATTCCTCTTTTTTATGGCTCCTTGAAAGGTCATCGAGAATCATCTGAAGCCCCCCCCTCAGCAGCATCATCTTGTTTGTCGAGATGTTGTTCTCTCTCGCCGCCACTCTGATAGCCTCATTGTCGTCAGCCCAGTTGAGCAGATAGGTCTCAATGCCTCTCGCGGAATGCTTTTCGCTTGCGTTCGCGTGCACGGAGATGAAGAGGTCAGCCTTATTCGCGTTTGCCTTTTCTGTGCGCTCGTCAAGAGGGATGAATATGTCATTCTGCCGGGTATAGATTATCTTTGCGCCGTGCCTTTTTTTAAGTATCTCTCCGAGCTTAAGAGCGACGCTTAACACTACATCTTTCTCCTTGAGCCCGTTCTTTCCCATGGCGCCCGGGTCTTTGCCCCCGTGCCCGGGGTCTATTACGATGGTCAGGGGAAGTTCTTCTTTGGCGGCATCCTTTTTTGGGGTCTCTTTTGCCTTTACGGGCGGGGAAGCGGCCGCGGGTTTATAGACATCGATAACGAGCCTGTCGGGTTTTTCAAGCGGGAAGACAGAATACGCGCTGTCGCCTTCGAAGTCAATTGTTATTCTCGCGGCCTCTTCGCTGAACTGCCCGGCGCGCACCTTTCTGATAGTGCCGTCGTATATCTCAATATGCTTGTTGACGCCGTTAGAGAGTACGCAGTTTGAAAGGTCGAAATAGACGCGTTTCGATTCCTTCAGACTCACGCCCTTGAATTCGGCCTGCGCGGTCAGGTCTATGACGACCCTTGTGTGGCTGCTGTAAGTCGAGTATCTGATGCCCTTGATGCCTGCGGGGTTAGGCGCGCCTGCGCTGCCCAGGGCAGAAAGCAGCGCCAATGTTAAGGTTAGCAGCAGAACCTTCTTCATGATGTATTTTTGAATAAAAGGTTCGTAATGTCAACAGGCAAATGACAGTTGAAAGTTAGGAGTTGAGAGTTGTTGAATAAGAATAATAATCTGTAAACCAACACTTTTAACTTTTCACTTTTAATTCTTAACCGTTTTCCTTCTGCAGCGCCTTTATGTCGGCCATCATCTTCTCGGGGTCAACATTATGCATCGCCGCGCCGAATGTAATCGATTCTACGTTGATGCCCGGGCATGTGAAGCAGCCGTTGCCGAAATACTTCTTTATTACTTCCTGAGCGCCGGGAACCTCCCTTATCAGTTCGCCTATGACCGAATTTTTTGTCACCTCATACTTTTTTGTCTCTGTTGCCATCTTATCCTCCTTGTACTGACTTGGTAATTTTATTTTAATACGGACTGCGTAAGGGCGCTATGACAAAAATCATAAATATAAAGAAGTTGAAAGTTAGGAGTTGAGAGTTATTAATCAAGAAAAATAATCTGTAATCCGACATTCTTAACTTTTCACTCTTAACTTTTAACTTTGTTGTATTACATCTTTACCGGCCGTATCGTCTTCAGGATATTAAAGGCGAAGAGGATGGCGGCTGTAAGGGAGAGAGCTGCCGAGAGGATCAATAAAGGCCCTGCTATTCCAGCAGCATAATTTACAATAGTCATGGGCCATGAGACTGCCATGCCGATAAGGCCGATGTTTGAGAGCCAGAACTGAAGGTTCATTATCTTTACGCTGTATATATTGACGCCGCTGAATTTCGGCAGTATGTGATAGCCGACGCCGTATATCATCATTGACATAAAGCCGAGAAGGTTGAAGTGGACATGGATGTCCCTGTAAACCCCTGTCTCTCCGGGACTGACAAGCATAAGCATTCCGAGCGCAGCGCCCGCAACAAAGTATATAACGCTCATTCTAAGGTACCAGACAACTATCTTATCCAATTTTTCCTCCTTACTTATTTGATGCTGTTAATTTCAGACCCTAATCTCCCTATGCTTTACCCCCTGCCTTAAGCCACCTGCTGAACGGATTTAACGCCCGACACTTCCTGCTTCAGAGTCTCTTCAATGGCGTTCTTCAGCGTCATGGTGGCTCCGGGGCATCCCGCGCACGCGCCTCTGAGCCTCACCTTCACTATTCCGTCGGCGCTCACCTCGACAAGCTCAACATCCCCGCCGTCGCGCTGAAGGAACGGCCTCACCTTTCCCAATACCGCTTCTACTTTCTCTTTCATCTTAATCCTCCTTATCTTTGTTATTACGGCTTGTCCACTCTCGTCATTTCTGCTTGCCTGCCTGTCCGGCAGGCAGGTCCGGAATCTTTTTCTTCACTTCAATCAATAAGGACTGCTGTCAGGGGTGAGGGGTATAAATTAATCGATCTCCCTCACCGTGTGCCTGATAAATTATAAGACACTTCTTTCCCCGGGTCTATGATGTTTATCATAAGGTTCTTTTCTCTTTCGGAGATTCTTATATTCAGCCTTTTATCTTTCTTCAGAGTATTGCGGGCGTATCTCATCAGTTCGGCCTTTCTTTTTGAAAGATTCTTTACCGGAACCCATTCACCTTTTTCAAAACTGTCCAAAATTGTTTGTTCTTCTTTTGTTAATTTGGGTTTCATTTTTCTCCTCCGAAATAAATCTCTGTTGCTTTCCTGCTGGGTATAATGGTTTTTAAAAATATTTCTTCCTCATCCTCAACATAAGGAATAAGGTATGCGTAATTATTTATTCCGGTTACCATTATCCGCTGTTCTGGATACCGTTTCTGATTTGGATGTAGATATTCATCAAGAATATCGCCTTTTTCAATATAAAAAACTATATCCTCGAAGCAAACGCCTCTTGACTCTTTTAGTTTCAGGCTCTTTTCCGTATCCCAATTTATATGCTTCATTATTGATAAATTACCACATTGTGTGCTTTTTGGCAACAGGCAATATATGTAAAATATTTTTTGTCTTTAATAGGCGTAACGTACTATGATTAGTAAAGTTCTCAATTCATACTTGATCTCATGGATGGGAGTGAAAATATAAAACAGAATAGTAACGAGAGGACAAATTTATCTATACTCTGTTTGACAAAATCCCTCATCTCCCTTAATATTTAGTTCTGTCGTTTCATCAAAGTTAATCTTTATTGCGGATTATCCCTATATGAATTTACAGGACCTGATATTAAAACTCCATTCATTCTGGTCTGCGCAGGGCTGTGTCATACAGCAGCCGTACGATATCGAGGTCGGCGCGGGGACATTCAATCCCGCAACGTTCTTCAGGGTGCTCGGCCCCGAGCCGTGGAAGGCCGCGTATGTCGAGCCGTCGAGGAGGCCTACCGACGGAAGGTACGGCGACAATCCTAACAGGCTCCAGCATTACTATCAGTATCAGGCCATACTAAAGCCCTCTCCCGACAACATACAGAATATATACCTGAACAGCCTTGCGGCGATGAACATAGACCTCCTCAGGCATGACGTCCGCTTTGTCGAGGATGACTGGGAATCTCCGACATTAGGCGCGTGGGGGCTCGGCTGGGAGGTATGGCTTGACGGAATGGAGATAACACAGTTCACATACTTTCAGCAGGTGGGAGGCATCGAACTGAAGCCTGTGCCGGTCGAGGTGACTTACGGGCTCGAGCGCATAGCAATGTACCTTCAGGGCGTTGATAATGTTTACGACCTGAAATGGAATGACGATGTCTCATACGGCGATGTGCATCATATGTCAGAGGTGGAGTTCTCAAAATATAATTTTGACGAAGCTGACATTGAGATGCACCTGAGGCTCTTTGAGATGTTCGAGAAGGAATCAACCGGCATGATAAAGAAGGGGCTTGTGCTTCCTTCTTACGACTTCTGCCTCAAATGCTCCCATGTCTTTAACATGCTCGACGCAAGGGGCGCGCTGAGCGTGGCTGAGAGGACCAAGTATATCGGCAGGGTGAGGAATCTCGCGAAGCGCTGCGCGGTCGCTTATCTTAAACAGCGCGAGGAGATGGGGTTTCCGCTCTTGAAAAGCAAATGAGTCAATGAAAATAACTCCCCCTTGCCCCCTCTTAGCTTAAGAAGGGGTTGGGGGTGTTACTATAGAACCGATGAAATCATTTTTGCTTGAGATAGGCACCGAAGAGATTCCGGCGAGATTCTTAAAAGGCGGGCAGGAAGCGCTCCGCACTGCCTTTATGAACTTCTTCACGCAGGAGGCTCTAACTTATCAGAATATAAGCTTATTTGCCACGCCGAGAAGGCTTGCTGTTTTGGCTGACGGGCTTATTGAAAAACAGGCTGACAGGGTTAAGGAACTGACAGGCCCGCCAAAGAGCATCTCTTATGACAAAGAGGGAAATCTCACAAAGGCGGCGGCAGGCTTCGCAAAGTCTGCCGGGATAGACGTGTCGGAGCTTAAGATAGTTGAGACGGAACGCGGCGAATATCTGCAGGCCAGCGTGCATGTGCCTGGACGCAATACAAAAGATATTCTCTCCGGGGCTCTTCCCGGAATAATAACATCTATTCAGTTTCCAAAGAGCATGAGGTGGTCTGACAAGAGCCTCAGGTTCGTAAGGCCGATCCGATGGATACTCGCGATCCTTGACAACGAAGTCATAAAATTCGAGATTGAGGGCATAAAGAGCGGCAACCTCACATACGCGCACCGCTTCTTCGCGCCTCAGCAGCTGAAGGTCGAAACTCCTTCCTCATACGTCTCCCTTCTCAGGCGCAATAAGGTGATAGCGGGCATAGACGCAAGAAGAGAAATGATAGAGGCGGAAATCAGGAAAGCGGAAAAGGCGGGGGGCTGTTATGTCCACAGGGATGAAGAGCTTCTCGACACAGTTACTTCGCTTGTAGAATTTCCGAATGTAATAACGGGCGAATTCGATAAAAAGTATCTCTCCCTGCCGAAGGAACTTCCGGTAACTGTCATGAGGACGCACCAGAAGTACTTCTCTATTGAGGATAAGGACGGCAATCTCCTTCCGAAGTTCATAATTGTCAGCAATGCCGCATCCGGCAGCGAGGATATAGTAAGAAAAGGCAATGAACGCGTCCTCAGGGCGAGGCTCGAGGACGCGAGGTTCTATTATGAGGACGACCTGAAGAGGCCGCTCTGGGAACTGAAGGACGAGCTAAGGCACGTCACTTTTCAGGAAGAGCTCGGAAGCATCTTTGACAAGCTCGAGAGGGTTTCCTTCATATGCTCTTTCATAGGCGAAAAGCTTAATTTTGCCGATGATGAGAAGCTCCTGAGGGCGGTGATGCTCTCTAAAGCCGACCTTGTCACAGGCGTTGTGAGCGAGTTTCCCGAGCTTCAGGGTTATATGGGAAGGATATATGCCGAGGCTTCGGGCGAAAGCCCTGACACCGCCTCCGCCGTATATGAACATTACCTTCCGAGATTCGCCGAAGATATGCTCCCTTCAACAGACCTCGGAAGCATAATATCGATTGCCGACAAGATAGACAGCATAGCGTCCTTCTTTTACCTCGACATGATTCCCACGGGCTCTGAGGACCCGTTCGCCCTGAGGCGTCAGGCGGCCGGGATATTAAGGATACTTCAGGAGAAGGAGTACCCGCTGACTCTCGAGATGCTTGTTGAGAAGGCGCTGACAGGGCTTGAGGAATACTCCCCGTCAGTCAAAACCCTCTCTGAAAAGATAATGAAGTTCTTCGGCCAGAGGCTTGAGGGCATACTGCTTGCGCAGGGCTTTTCTTATGACACGGTCAATGCCGTACTTGCGGTAAAAGGGCTGACAATGGGCGGGATAAAGGAGAGAATAGAGATACTCACTTCTCTCCGCAAGGAGGATGGTTTTGACGGCCTTCTCACTGCGGCTAAGAGGGTCTATAACATCCTCGGGGATAAAGGGCATGACGCGGTTAAGCCTGAGATATTCAAACATGATTCCGAAAAAGAGCTCTTCGAGGCGGCTGAGAATGTCCGCTCCGCTATAGGCCGCAAGTCATTTCAGTCTCTTTACAAACTTCAGGCCCCTGTCAATTCGTTTTTTGACAGCGTGCTCGTTATGGACAATGACGAGGCCGTGAGGGCCAACAGGCTCAACCTCCTGTTTAATGTCAGGCGGCTCTTTGACTCGCTGGCGGACTTCTCCAAAATAGTCCAGTAACCGCCGCTTTTCACCCGCCTGCTTTGATATAGCCACCATTATATTGAATATGCTACAATAACGAACTTTTTAAGGTTTCATTCTCGCGATATAATCCCCTCTTCAGCAAAGAGGGGCAGGGGAAATTTAATAATAAATATTTCAGAAATCCCCTTTCTTCCCCATTTACAAAGGGGGAATATCTTTATTAAAGATAAATTTCTTGTTTGCGGTTGACCTGCATAAATAATAAATAACCTTAAGAGGAGGAGTTTAACAATGGCAAAGAAATACGTTTACTTTTTCGGAGCCGGCAAAGCTGACGGAAAGGCCGAGATGAAGAACCTTCTTGGAGGCAAGGGCGCTAACCTCGCGGAGATGGCGGGGCATCCTAAGCTGAAACTGCCTGTGCCGCCCGGATTTACCATCACGACAGAGGTCTGCACCGAATACTACAAGAACAACCGCAGATACCCGAAAGAGCTGAAGGGGCAGGCGGATGCCGCGATGAAGAAGGTCGAAAAGATAATAGGCAAAAATTTCGGCGACCCGAACGACCCGCTCCTCTTCTCCGTCCGCTCGGGCGCGAGGAGTTCGATGCCCGGCATGATGGAGACTGTCCTTAACGTCGGCCTCACCACAAAGACGATTCCCGGCCTCATCGCCAAGACCAATAATCCCCGCTTCGTATATGACGCTTACAGAAGGCTCATGATGATGTATTCCGATGTCGTAATGGAAAAGGCGGCGGGCATCGAGCCTGCGACAGACCATGACGGCATACGCCACAAGCTCGAATCAGCGCTCACGAGAGTGAAGAAGGAGAAGGGCTATAAGAATGACACCGAGCTTACGGTGGACGACCTTAAGGCTTTATGCGCTGAATTCAAAGTGATAATAAAGAATACACTCGGCAAGGACTTTCCCGATGGCCACAATGAACAGCTCTGGGGAGGCATCGGCGCGGTATTCGCGTCATGGATGGGCAGGAGGGCAGTCTCTTACAGAAAGATCGAGAAGCTTCCCGACTGGTGGGGCACGGCCGTGAATGTGCAGACAATGGTCTTCGGCAATACCGGAAACAACTCCGCAACCGGCGTCGCGTTCACGCGCAACCCTGCGACCGGCGAGAACGTGTTCTTCGGCGAATGGCTCCCGAACGCGCAGGGCGAGGATGTCGTCGCCGGCTTGAGGACTCCTAATCCTGTCAACAAGGCGGGCAAGACCGATGACACGAAACATCTTTCTTCGCTTGAAGAGGCGATGCCGAAGCTTTACAAAGAGCTTTACGGATATCAGAAGAGGCTTGAAAATCATTACAGGGACATGCAGGACATTGAGTTCACCATACAGGACAGCAGGCTATGGATGCTTCAGACAAGAGTGGGAAAGCGCAACGGCCAGGCCGCGATACGCATGGCTGTCGAGATGGCGAAGCAGAAGCTGATAACAAAGGAGACGGCGATCCTCCGCGTCAGGCCCGACCAGATAGATGAACTCCTTCATCCGAGCGTCGACCCGGCCGCGGAGAAGGCGGCGGTTCTTCTCGGCAAAGGGCTTCCCGCAGGCCCCGGCGGGGCAAAAGGAAGAGTTGTTTTAACGGCGGATGACGCGGAAGCATGGGCAAAGAATGGGGAGAAGGTTATTCTCGTGAGGACAGAGACCTCTCCGGAGGATGTGCACGGAATGCATGCCGCAGAGGCGATATTGACATCAAAAGGAGGCATGACGAGCCATGCCGCTCTCGTTGCCCGCGGATGGGGCAAGTGCTGCATAGTCGGATGCTCCGAGCTTCACATAGACCTGCGCGAAAAGAGGATCGACGTAAACGGCAGGACGATAAAAGAGGGCGACTGGATAACCCTTAACGGCACCAAGGGAAGGGTTTATGAAGGGAGCCTCAGTCTGATACCCGCGGAACCTGAGCATAACAAGTGGTACAAAGAGCTTATGTCATGGGCTGACAAGGCGAGGTTTATAAAGGTGAGGACAAACGCTGATTCGCCTGAGGACGCGAAAGCGGCGATAAAGTTCGGAGCGGAGGGCATAGGGCTCTGCAGGACAGAACATATGTTCTTCGGCCCGGACAGGATAAAGGCGGTTCGCGAGATGATACTCTCGGACACGCTCGAAGGAAGGGAGAAGGCGCTTGCCAAGCTCCTGCCGTTCCAGAAGGCTGACTTCCTCGGAATATTCAAAGAGATGGCGGGCAAGCCCGTCACAGTCAGGCTCCTCGACCCGCCTCTTCACGAGTTCCTCCCTCACACTGACGATGAACTCCGCTCACTTGCAGAGAGCATGAATGTGGATTTTAAAAAGCTCAAGGCAAAGAACGAGTCGCTTCACGAATTCAATCCGATGCTCGGGCACAGGGGATGCCGTCTCGGCGTTACATTTCCTGAGATATACGCCATGCAGGCAAGGGCGATAATGGAGGCCGCGTGCGAGTTGAAGAAGAAGAAGGTCAGCGTTATCCCGGAGATAATGATCCCGCTTGTCGGGCATGTGAATGAACTGAAGGCGATGAACAAGGTGGTCAACGACATCGCGGCAGAGGTGCAGAAGCGTGAGAAGGTTAAGGTCTCTTATCTTGTTGGAACAATGATAGAGCTTCCGCGCGCCTGCGTCACTTCGGATGAGATAGCAGAGGCGGCTGACTTCTACTCATTCGGAACCAATGACCTCACACAGACGGTCTTCGGGCTTTCGCGCGACGACGCGGGCAGATTCCTGCCGTTCTATGTCGAGGCCGGGATACTCACCGAAGACCCATTCATCTCCATTGACACGGCAGGCGTCGGCGCCTTCATGAAGACAGCGGTCGAGAAGGGCAGAAAGGTGAAGAAAGACCTGAAGCTCGGCATATGCGGAGAGCACGGAGGCGAGCCGAAGTCAGTCATGTTCTGCCATGACATCGGGCTCAATTACGTGAGTTGTTCGCCTTTCAGAGTGCCGATTGCGAGATTCGCGGCCGCGCAGGCGCAGCTGAGGAACAAGAGGAAGAAGTAAGGCTTGCTGTCATTCTGAGTGCAGCGAAGAATCTCCAAGGCGGCTCTTTCAAAAGGGCCGCCTTGTTTTATTCTAAAAACATATTACGGTAGTTTTTCAAAAACTGCTGCGGCGTCAATATCCTGATACCCATGTATTCCTTAACTGCAAGGACTTCCTTGTCACCGGTTATAACAGCATCTGCCTTTAATGCCGCAGCGCATTCGATGAACTTATCATCATCAGGATCATTCTTAACGATCTTTATCTTCGGTGTTTTTGTGGTAAAAAGAATGCTGAAACCTCTTGAGAAAAGGGATAACAGTTCCTCAAGTTCATGTTCGTCCTTAAGTCCGATCATTTGAAGCACATCTATATACTCATTTAGAATTGCATGAGACAGGCAGAGTGTTATCTTTTCATTCTTCCACAAGCCTATTATCTTCTTCGGATTCCCGCCGAAAAAAGATGAGACAAAGATATTTGTATCAATAACAACCCTCATGCCTGTTTCTTCCGCGAGGCTTTAACAGCCTTATTTATCGTCGAGGGCGTTACTCCTTTTGATTTCAATTTAGTTCCGATCCTGCCCCACAGGCCGTCAACATATGCGCCGATGTCGCGTTCCTTTATACGCTCTTCTATAAGCTCCCGCACCATCTCGCTCGTAGTCTTTCCCTCCATTCGGGCAAGTTTATTAAGCCTGCTCTTGACCTCATTGTCAATTCTTATGATCATCTGAGTTGACATATTTTCCCCCGGTATATAATTTGTATCTTTTGTATATATTGTATATCAGATATATAAGGCTGTCAAAGTGCCTTTTTTTATTCTGACATCTGACTGACTGTGCTTTGTATAAGGTTAATAAAGAGGTTTATGGGGAAGTGAAGCAGGGCAGGGGTTATCTACTTCACAAAGTCAGACTTATTTAATCCGGACTGGCGCAGTATCGAGGCAAATGTGCCATGAGGTATCTCTTTTTTGGGCGATGGGACGATTACAGTTCTGTCATCGTTACGAAATTTCTTATGGCTTCCGGTCTGGTCAATCTCAATAAATCCTTTCTTTAAAAGAACTGCGATGATATGCCGTGATGAATAAATCTTAGGCATAAATCTTTGTTTCTCCGATTAAGGTTTCACCTATATCGTGAAACGCGGATTGTTTCTTTTTCGGTTCATTGTGAAAATACAGCTCCACAGCGTCTTTAAGATTATTCATAGCTTCTTCTATAGAATCTCCGCAACTGGCAATGTCTATATTCAGACATTGCGACACATAATACTTTCCTTCCCTGTAGATCACATACTTAAATGATTTCATAAATTACCTCCTTTCTGATTGTGTTTATTTTACCCCTTTCCCTATACAATGGCAATTTTTTATAAGAACATGGCGTTTCAGAAACGGCACTGAAGAAGCGCGCCGGAAGAGATAAGTCTGCATCATGGTGATGACGGTCAAAAGTATAGCTTCAAACAGACCGCTTAGTTTTCCAGTTCTTCGATATACTCTCTTACTAACTCCACAACTATCCTTGCATCCTTCATTTCCCTTGTGTATATGCTCCAATATGTTCTCTGCAAATAATCATCAAGTACATCATCAATATCTTCTCCGTCTTCTTTGATTTCCTCTATCACACTTTCAGCTATGCCTTTTATGTTCCAGTTCTTGTAACTTTTCTTGCTTACCATTGCTTTCCCTCCTTATGTTAGCATGTTAACATGATAACAATAATTTAATGGTTTGTCAACATGTTATTTTGTTGACAAGATATCTCTTTTAAAGTAATCTAACAAAAAAAAGGAGAGTGGTTAAATGGTCAAGAAAAGCATATCTCCAGCAGGGACTTCTTCACCTAATAAGGTATTTGGGGTCAGGATGGATCAGGAACTGGCAAAGAAGCTGAAAATTCTGGCAATTAAAAAGAATACGCAGGTTTATAAGCTTCTTGAGGATGCTATTACTGACTACTTAAAAAAACCTAAGGCGCTTTGCTGGTGGGCTTGGCTGGCATTTAAAACAGTTTTATTCAGAGGTGGACCCCATCGTTTGGACAGGTTAGGGGCTGATTTAAGGTGGAATACACCGGCCATCATGCCGCCTCCAAAAGCTGTTCTGATTTCATGCATCCGCCAATAGGCAGATTCCAGTATGCCTCATAAGGGGTCTTGT
>JACQZG010000044.1 GCA_016213935.1 Nitrospirota bacterium | reverse complement strand
CTGATGTTTCACCAAAACAGATAGTGAGTCTTTCAGCATCCCTTATCCCAGTCCTGGAAAATGATGATGCCAACAGAGCGCTGATGGGCTCTAACATGCAGAGGCAGGCTGTCCCGTTACTGCATACAGAAGCTCCAATAGTGGGAACAGGAATGGAGGCTGTAACCGCAAAAGATTCAGGTGTTATAGTGTCGGCCAAGAGAACCGGTGTGGTGGAAAGCGTTGACGCCTCAAGGATTATAGTAAAGGCTGACGACGGAAACGTGGATCTTTACAATCTTATCAAATTCCACAGATCAAATCAGGCCACCTGCCTGAATCAAAAACCTATTGTAAGCTCGGGTGACAGAGTAAAAAAAGGAGAAGTTATTGCTGACGGCTCTGCAACAGACAGAGGAGAGCTTGCGCTAGGCAGGAATGTCCTTGTCGCTTTTATGTCATGGGGCGGGTATAACTTTGAGGATGCCATCATAATAAGCCAGCGTATGGTAAAAGAAGATGTATTCACCTCTATACATATTGAAGAATTTATCCTTGAGGCAAGGGAGACAAAGCTCGGGCCTGAAGATATAACAAGGGACATACCGAATATCGGGGAAGAGGCATTACGCAACCTTGATGAGAGCGGCATTATAAGGATAGGAGCAGAGGTAAAGCCAGGAGATATTCTTGTCGGCAAAGTCACACCAAAGAGTGAAACCCAGCTTACGCCTGAGGAGAAACTTCTGAGGGCGATCTTTGGAGAAAAGGCTGAAGAGGTGAGGGAGAACTGCCTGTATGTGCCGCCGGGAGTTGAGGGAACTGTTCTTGATGTAAAGGTCTTCTCAAGAAAGGGCGCGAAAAAAGACAAAAGGACAAAGAGCATTGAAGAGGATGAATTGGAGCGCATGCAGCGCGACCTCGAAGATCAGGTGAGAGTTATAAAGGAGAGAAGTGACATAAAGATCAGGGGGGCGCTTCTCAATCAAAAAGCAGCGGACGCTGTAAAGCTTCCTGGCAGCAGGGAGATTTTATGTGAAGAAGGGAAGAAGCTTACTGAAAATATCCTCAACAAACTCTCTGACAAAGCGCTCAGCAATGTAAAAATTTCAGATCCAAAATGCAAGGATACTATTAAGCAGATAGAGGCGGAGACAAGAAAGCATATAGAAGCACTTGAAGATTATTACCGGGAAAAGAAAGAAAACTTTAAAAAAGGCGAAGAACTTCTCCCCGGGGTCGTTAAGGTTGTAAAGGTCTACATTGCCATGAAGAGGAAGATACAGGTAGGAGACAAGATGGCGGGAAGACACGGCAATAAGGGCGTAATCTCTATAGTTGTGCCTGAAGAAGACATGCCCTATATGCCTGACGGAACCCCTGTGGATGTAATTCTCAATCCTCTCGGCGTGCCTTCCAGAATGAACGTAGGACAAATATTAGAGACCCGTCTGGGATGGGCGGCAAAGACTCTCGGGCTCCATGTGGCAACCCCTGTTTTTGAAGGGGCAAAGGAGAATGAGATAAAGAGCCTCTTAAAAGAAGCGGGGCTTCCTACAAGCGGGCAGATTACACTCTATGACGGAAAGAGCGGGAAACCCTTTAAAAAACCGATTACCGTAGGGTATATGTATGTTCTGAAGCTGCATCATCTTGTGGAAGATAAGATACACGCGCGTTCCATCGGGCCTTACTCGCTTGTTACTCAGCAGCCGCTGGGAGGAAAGGCGCAATTCGGCGGACAGAGGCTTGGAGAGATGGAGGTCTGGGCTCTCGAGGCTTACGGAGCAGCCAACATCCTTCAGGAATTTCTCACTGTCAAGAGTGATGATATTGTGGGCAGGGCGAGGGTATACGAGGCTATTGTTAAAGGCGATGTCAATCTTGAGCCTGGCGTACCTGAGTCATTCCATGTACTGATTAAAGAGCTCCAGAGTCTCGGTCTTGATGTGGACATGATAGAGGAAAAGAGTTCAACTCAGGACAAAGGAAAGCATCGCTGAGACCGCCGGATAAGATTATAGAATATATTGATTACAGAGAGAGAATCTGGGATTGAAGCACCGGATTTCTAAAATCAGCAATCAGAAATCTCAAATCCGAAACCTTTCTGAAGGGGGATAATTAAGTGGAAGATATTTATTCAATCTTTGAGAAACCAAAAAATCCAACCGATTTTCAGGCAATAACGATAAGGCTTGCCTCTCCTGAAAAGATAAGGGCATGGTCTTACGGAGAAGTAAAAAAGCCTGAGACGATCAATTACCGCACCTTCAAGCCTGAACGCGACGGCCTCTTCTGCGCCAAGATATTCGGCCCTGTCAAGGACTGGGAATGCATATGCGGCAAATACAAGAGGATGAAGCACAGGGGGGTAGTCTGCGACAAATGCGGAGTAGAGGTAATACAGTCCAGCGCAAGACGCGAGAGGCTGGGGCATATCGAACTTGCCACGCCTGTTGCCCATATATGGTTTCTGAAAGGCATCCCGTCAAGGATAGGCACTCTCCTTGACATGACCATGCGCCAGCTTGAGAGGGTGCTCTATTTTGAGAGCTACGTTGTTGTGGACCCTGGCGATTCAAAACTGAAGAAGCGGGACATAATCCTTGAAGACGAGTACAGGAAAAAGGTTCAGGAGCACGGCGAGAGCTTTAAGGCAGGTATAGGAGCAGAGGCTGTAAGAGAGCTTCTCAGGGATATAGACCTTGATGCAGAAGCCAAAGATTTGAGGGCTAAAATTCATGCGACATCGTCTATCAGCGTAAAGAGAAAGCTTACAAAGAGACTGAGGGTTATCGAGGCCTTCAGAAAATCAGGGAACAAGCCTGAATGGATGATCATGGATGTTATTCCTGTTCTTCCTCCTGATCTCCGCCCTTTAGTTCCACTTGAAGGCGGAAGGTTCGCCACATCAGACCTGAATGATCTTTACAGAAGGGTGATAAACAGGAATTTCAGGTTAAAGAGGCTGATGGAGTTAAAGGCCCCGAATGTTATTATCCGCAATGAGAAGAGGATGCTTCAGGAGTCGGTTGACGCGCTCTTTGACAACGGCAGAAGAAGCCGGGTTTTCAAGGCTGCCACCAAAAGGCCTTTAAAGTCCCTGAGCGACATGATAAAGGGTAAGCAGGGACGTTTCAGGCAGAACCTCCTCGGCAAGAGGGTTGACTATTCAGGGCGTTCGGTCATAGTTGTCGGGCCTGAGCTGAAACTCCATCAGTGCGGACTGCCGAAGACTATGGCGCTTGAACTCTTTAAACCGTTTGTCTTTAACAAGCTTGAAGAGAAAGGGCATGTTACAACCATCAAGGCTGCAAAGAAAATGGTTGAGAGAGGCGATGAAGAGATATGGGATTGTCTTGATGAGGTTATCAGAGAGCACCCCGTGCTTCTGAACAGGGCGCCGACCCTCCACCGTCTCGGCATACAGGCATTTGACCCGGTGCTTGTTGAAGGAAAGGCTATCAGGCTTCACCCGCTTGTATGCACTGCTTTTAACGCGGACTTTGACGGCGACCAGATGGCAGTGCATGTACCGCTTTCAATAGAGGCTCAGGTAGAGGCAAGGGTGCTTATGATGTCTGTAAATAATATCCTGAACCCTGCCAACGGAAAACCCATTGCAATACCTTCGCAGGATATGATACTTGGAATCTACTATATGACAAAGATGAGGAAGGGCGCAAAAGGGGAAGGAAGGGCATTTTCCGGAACCGAGGAAGTGAGGATCGCCTATGATGCTGATGTTATAAGCGAACATGCCTTGATAAAGGTAAGAATGAACGGGGAAATGACAGATACCACCCCGGGGCGTATTCTGCTTGGAGAGGTGCTGCCCGAAGGCATTCCATTTTCAATGATAAATAAAGAGATGACCAAGAAAGAGGTTG
>JACQZG010000041.1 GCA_016213935.1 Nitrospirota bacterium | reverse complement strand
GGAGTCTCCAAGGAAAAGTTCCCTTTGTACTTGAAAGAGATGGAATTCAGATACAATAACAGAAACAATGACATATTCACCTTTTTAGTTGAAAAACTGTGTCATACTGTGCCAAAAGCTTTATAATCACCTTAAATTATTTTCCTTATTCAGCCTCTTTTTTCATTTTCTTCAGGAACGGCTCTATAAGATCTAATGGAATGGGAAGCACTATCGTTGAGTTCTTCTCCGTTGCTATCTCCGTGAGCGTCTGGAGGAACCGTAACTGCAGCGCCGAAGGCTGGGATGAAATTATATGCGCTGCGTCAGCGAGCTTCTGCGAAGCCTGGAACTCGCCCTCTGCGTGGATGACTTTTGCCCTTCTTTCTCTCTCTGCCTCCGCCTGCTTCGCGATTGCCCTCTGCATCTCCAAGGGAAGGTCCACATTCTTCACCTCGACTGCTGAGACCTTTATTCCCCACGGCTCTGTCTGTTCGTCGATTATCTTCTGAAGCTCAGCGTTGAGTTCATCCCTTTTCGCGAGGAGGTCGTCGAGCTGGCTCTGGCCAAGCACGCTCCTGAGGGTCGTCTGAGATATCTGCGATGTAGCGTAATGAAAATCCTCGACAGCGGTTACGGCCTTTGAAGGGTCAATAACCCTGAAATAGACTACGGCATTGACCTTCACGGATATATTGTCTTTTGTGATGATATCCTGCGCGGGCACGTCAAAGGTCACTATCCGAAGGTCAACCTTCACAAACTTGTCCAGAACAGGCCAGAGTATTATGAGGCCGGGCCCTTTTATCGGAATGAGCCTTCCGAGCCTGAATATGACAGCCCTCTCATATTCGCGAAGTATGCGAACCGCGCTCGAAAAAAAATACACGAGCAGTAAAATTACTCCTAATAACCCAAAAGGTATCTGTGCCATCTCTTCCTCCTTTATGTTTTAATTTAAATCTTTTTGCGCACCTTTAATTTTAAATCCTCGACCTTATCAACCATCACCCTTTCGCCTTTGCTTATCGGCTCGTCGCTCCACGCGCCCCACAACTCCCCGTGTATAAAGACCTGTCCTTTCTGATGAATGTCAGTTCGAGCCTCTCCTTCAGAGCCGACCATCTCTTCCTTGCCCGTAACCGGTTTTCTTTTGTATGCCTTGAGCGCGAGAGATATTGTGAGAGAAAAGAATAAAGCGGTTATGATGACCGAAGGGAGAATAACCTTCATCGAGAGCCTGAATAAAGGCGAGGCTGTTTCAAAGAGCATTATCGAGCCTATCAGCATCGATATTATCCCGCCGATGGTCAGCATGCCGTAGGAAGTTATTTTGATCTCCAGCAAGAAGAGGATAATGGCAAGCAGGATAAGCAGTATGCCCGCGTAATTCACCGGGAGTGTCTGAAATGAGTAAAATGCGAGTATGAGCGATATCGCGCCGAAGATCCCCGGGAAGAGGGCGCCCGGGTTTGTCATTTCAAAGAATATGCCGTAGAAGCCGAGCATCATAAGTATGTAGGCAACAGAGGGGTCGCTGATAAAATCGAGTATTTTAAGCCTCGCGCTTCTATCCTTATGCTTAACATGCTGTCCGAGCGATTTGATAGTCCTGCTTCCGTCTGACATGGCGACTGTCTTTCCGTCTATCTCTCTGAGCAGGGTTTCTACATCAGGCGCTATGAGATCAATGACATTCAGTTTCAATGCCTCATTCTCCGTTATTGAGACGCTCTCTCTGACAGCTTTTTCAGCCCACTCTGCATTCTTCCCCCTGCTTTCGGCTATTGATTTCATGTAAGCCGCGGCATCGTTCTCAGCCTTCTTGGATGTTGTCTCATCCATCTTCTCCCCTACGGCAACCGGATGCGCCGCGCCTATGTTTGTTCCCGGGGCCATCGCGGCTATGTGAGCGGATATCGTTATGAATACCCCCGCGGATGCCGCCCTCGCGCCTTCGGGCGAGACAAATATGACTATGGGAACCTTGCTCGCCTTGATCTTCTGGACTATGCTTCTCATGGAGGCATCAAGCCCGGAATGATAATAATTTATTTTGCAGGAGCTGTCAATTACAAGAAGAGGCTTCAACTGAGATTCTCACGTGCTATAATATAATCAACCCATGATAAAGGTTAACGAAATATTCAAAAGCATTCAGGGTGAATCAACCTTTGCCGGGCTTCCATGCACATTCGTTAGGCTTTCGGGCTGCAACCTCAGATGCACATACTGCGACACGAATTACGCCCTTTATGACGGCAGGCTGCTTTCCGACAAAGAGATTATTTCCAAAATCGAGGAATACGGGGTGAAGCTCGTTGAATTCACGGGCGGCGAGCCGCTTCTTCAGGAAGAGACCCCGCCTCTGCTCAAGATGCTTCTTGACAAGGGTTATACAGTTCTCATAGAGACCAACGGCTCGATATGCATAGGCTGCCTCGATGAAAGGCTCAGGATAATCATGGATGTGAAGACGCCCGGAAGCGGCATGAACAAGAGGATAAACTACAGGAACTTTCTGCTTCTTAAAAAGACGGATGAACTGAAGTTCGTGGTTACGGATGAGGCTGATTACATATGGTCAAGGGATTTTATATTAGAAAACCGCCTCGCTGAAAAGTTTGAGAATATCCTGTTTTCCGCCGCGTATAAAAAACTCGAGCCCAAGAAGCTCGTATCCTGGATATTGAGGGACCGTCTTTCGGTAAGGGTGCAGCTTCAGCTTCATAAATACATCTGGCCGGACGGCGAGCATGAAGGAGTTTAGCGAAGCGCTCCGTGTCGTTGAGGAGAGCGGGCTTCTCCGAAAACTCACTGCCATTGATTCTTTTAAGGGAGCAGAAGTTGTCATCAGCGGCGAGACATTCACCAATTTCGGTTCCAATGATTACCTGAACCTTTCGGGGCGGCAGGAGATAAGAGATGCCGTTGCCGGGGCCGCGAGAAAGTACGGATTCGGTTCAGGCTCTTCGCGCCTTCTTTCAGGCACGTTCCTTTCGCACAAGAGGCTTGAGGAACGCGTAGCTGAGTTCAAAAAGACAGAGGCCGCGCTCGTATTCAATTCAGGGTATGCCGCAAATACCGGGATAATCCCGGCCATTGCAGGCGCAGGCTCAATGATATTCAGCGACGAACTGAACCACGCGAGCATCGTTGACGGAATAAGGCTTTCAAAAGCCCGCTTCAAAATTTTCAGCCACAGAAATACCGCGGAACTTGAAGAACTTTTGTCCGCGTCTCTTGAAGATGAGGCCGTGGAGGAGAGGCTTGTCATCACTGATTCGGTCTTCAGCATGGACGGCGATATAGCGCCGCTAAACGAGATATCAGCACTCTGCAGGAAGTTTGACGCGAGGTTAATGGTCGATGATGCTCACGGCACAGGCATTCTCGGAAAAGGGGGCAGGGGCGCTCTTGAGCATTTCGGGATAGAGGATGACGATATTATACAGGCCGGCACGATGAGCAAGGCTCTCGGTTGTTACGGCGGTTTTGTCGCGGGCAGAAAGGATCTCATTTCATATCTTATTAACAAAGCAAGAAGTTTTATTTTCTCAACGTCTTTGCCGATTCCTGTTGTCGAGGGGGCCATTGCCGCGTTTGATATTCTCGGTAAGGCGTCAAATGAGATGAGGGAAAGGGTCTTGAGGAATTCGGCAATGTTAAGGGCAGGTCTCCGAGATGCCGGATTCGATACTCTCGGCTCCGAAACACAGATAATCCCTGTGCTGACGGGCGATGCCAAAACCGCGGTGAAGCTCTCCGAATATCTGTACGGCAACAGGATACTTGCGTTTCCGATAAGGCCGCCGGCTGTGCCCGAAGGAATGTGCAGGCTGAGGTTTTCGGTTACGGCAGGGCATGAAGAATCCGATATATCGAATCTTCTTGAACTGATGAAAAATACCTGATATGCGGCAGATTGTAATTAAAAGATATTGTTAGAGCAGGCCGTTGTACATATCTTTGTGAGACTGCGCCGGAGTTATTATCCTTACCCCGAGATTATAAATGAGGCCGATGAGGGGCTCTGTTTCTATCCGCATCCATTTAATATTTGCCTGGTGCGATATTCTCTTCCCTTCAGGAGATGTTATATTTATGCTGAGGGTTGAACCGGGGATGAATTCTTCGATAACGCCGGGAGAAGGCGCTATCATATGCATTCCGTGGCCCGAAATATTTTCAATCGAGACGGGATAGGTATTGCCGCAGGCGGTCACTTCAGCGTTTAAACTGAATGGCACCCTTTTTGATTCTCTCTTCTCCATATAATACCTGATATAATGATGCGTAATATACTTAGAGCAAATTATATGCCAATTAAAACAATTTACAATAATTACTATTTTTCAATAAGTTACAATTTGTTGTCAGATAATGCCAAGTTAATTATATATCTTTTTGTGTGCGAAATTACACAATTTCTGTATATTGTAATTAGCTTCAAAGGGCAAATATCAGATAAAAAGTTTGATTGAACGGCTATGCATCAATCCATTTCAATAATTTCAGGTAATATATTTCTAACTGAATAAAGCTATGGCTGATGTGAAAGGTTTTTTCATTACCGGGACTGATACAGGCGTGGGCAAGACTTATGTTGCCGCCGGCATACTCATGGCGTTAAAAAAAGCGGGCTATGCCGTATGCCCGTTTAAGCCCGTTGAGACAGGCTGCACAAGGAGAGGAGGGCGTTTGATTCCCGCGGACGCGCTCAGGCTGCTTGAGGCTTCAGGCGCAATGGTTTCTCTTGATGATGTCAATCCGTACAGGTTCAAGGCAGCGCTTGCGCCCGCTGCTGCCGCGGAAGAGGAGGGCGCGGTTATAAGCAGAAAGAAGATTCTCGGCAAATACAAGGCGCTTGCCTTAAGATATGACAAACTGATCGTCGAGGGCGCCGGCGGTATCATGGTGCCTTTATATAAAAATTTTCTTTTCATTGATCTTGTAAAAGAACTCGGCATCCCGCTGATAATTGTCGCACGGCCGGGGCTCGGCACAATTAACCATACTCTCCTAACAATTGATGCCGCGAGAAGCAGGGGAATAAAGGTGACGGGAGTTATAATAGATCATTCGAAAAGATATCTTCGCGACAGGTCTCTTAAGTCCAACCCTGATATCATCAGATCGATTGGAGAGGTTGAGATACTCGGCGAACTTCCTTTCTCTCCTGACATCTCTAATGCCTCTTCTCTCAGGAGATTTTCCGGTATTAGAGACAGAATTCTGAAACGTGATTAAAACTTGTAATTCTGACAGGGAGGGGAGATTTTAAGGTACCTCGCAACTTACTGTGGGGAGGTTCATTGTAGAGATGAAAAGCATAAGATCGCGCCATCCCGAATGGATAAAGGTGCGGCTCTCCGGAACGCACCCGACAAAAAAGATATTAAGAGAGCACGGCGTTTCAACAGTCTGCGAAGAGGCGAGATGCCCCAACAGGGGAGAGTGTTTCAGCGGCAGTACCGCTACATTCATGATATTGGGTGACAGGTGTACGCGCAACTGCTCATTTTGCTCCGTGAATTCAGCCGCGCCCTATCCGGTTGATCATGATGAGCCTAAACGTGTTGCGGATGCGGCACGCGCGCTCGGCCTTAGATTCGTTGTCGTAACGTCTGTCACGAGGGATGACCTTCCCGATGGCGGAGCGGCCCACTTTGCAGCTACGGTACGCGAACTAAAAAAATCGGGAGAAGCGATAAAGATCGAAGTATTGACTCCGGACTTTAAAGGCAATTTGGAGTCATTAAAGGCTGTCCTCGATTCATGCCCCGATGTCTTTAACCATAATCTTGAAACCGTTCCCCGGCTCTACGAGGATGTCAGGCAGAAGGCTGATTACCTCACTTCGCTGAATGTTATTAAATCGGCAAAGATTATAAGACCGGGCATCCTTACAAAGTCCGGGATAATGCTCGGCCTGGGCGAGAAGAAGGAGGAGATAATATCAGTGATGGATGACCTGAGGAATGCTGACTGCGACTTTCTCACGATAGGGCAGTACCTCAGGCCGCAAAGAGAGAATACGCCGGTTGTTGAATATATAACGCCGGAGCTTTTCGGTGAATATAGGGATATAGCCCTTGTCAAAGGTTTTAAGGCAGTTGCTTCTTCGCCTTTGACAAGAAGCTCGATGCATGCGGGCGAGATGTTTATGAGCCGCAAGGGCGGATATTGAATTCAGGATAAATTTATTCAGTCTTTTCCCTTTGTTTACTCTTGAATTAAGGTAACCGGTTATCGCATAATAACACTTCTATATTTACTAATATAGTTACGGAAGAACGGTCAGAATCTATTCATTAACAAAAGGCAAGGAAATGGGCAAGTCATCCATAAATGTGGGGATTATTGGATTCGGCACTGTCGGCACCGGAACGGCGCGCATACTTCTCAATAATAGAAGCGAGATAGAGCGCCGTATCGGTTTCCCCGTCGTACTGAAGAGGATAGCTGACATCAATGTCAGGGCAGACAGGGGGATCGGGTTGCCCGGCGGCATGCTTGTCAGTGACGTGTCTTTACTGATTAATGACCCTGAGATAGACATTATCGTTGAACTCATCGGCGGCATACATCCTGCAAAGGAATTTATCCTCTCCGCCCTTAAGAAAGGCAAACACGCCGTCACTGCAAATAAGGCGCTTCTTGCAACGGAAGGGAGCGCGCTTTTTGAAGCCGCGAAAAAAAACAACGTTTCAATAGGTTTTGAAGCCGCGGTTGCAGGCGGCATACCTATAATCAAAGTTGTGCGCGAGTCTCTGGCCGGTGACAGGATCAAATCCGTCTACGGGATAATAAACGGCACATCCAATTACATACTCACAAAGATGACTGATGAGGGTGTCGATTTCGGCATAGCACTGAAAGAGGCTCAATCGCTCGGGTATGCCGAGGCAGACCCGGCATTTGACATAGAGGGAATAGATTCAGCCCACAAGATTGCGATACTCGCTTCCCTATGTTACGGGCTTCCTTTCTCATTTAAAAAAATATATACGCAGGGGATTACTGCCATAACGCCGGCAGACATTCAGTTTGCTACCGAATTCGGTTACAAAATAAAACTTCTCGCGATTGCCAAACAATCGGGGAAAGAGGTGGAGGTTCGAGTCCATCCCACCATGCTTCCGAGGGAATACCTTATCTCGAACGTAAACGGGGTACGTAACGCGATATATCTTGAGAGCGACTCGGCCGGGCCCGCATTGTATTATGGAAGCGGCGCCGGAGAGATGCCTACGGGCAACGCGGTTGTCAGCGATATCATAGACATCGCAAGAGACATCCGCGGCGGCTCGCAGAGAATCACGGGATTGGGGATGCCGCAAAATCCGGGAGTGAAGATGAAGAAGATGGAGGATGTCCTGACATCTTATTATCTCAGGCTCTCGGCCCTGGACAAGCCCGGCGTCCTTTCGAAGATATCGGGGATTCTTGGAAAGCATAATATAAGCATAAAATCCATGATACAGAAGGGCAGGGACAGGAAGGCTGTGCCTGTTGTGATGATGACTCATAAGGCGAGGGAGAAAGATATGGCAAAGGCGCTCAGGGAGATAAACAGGCTTCCGAGCGTTGCTAAAAAGACGGTCTACATCAGGGTCGAGGGGGAAGAGAATTAAATGACCCGGGCCAAGGCGGATAAACATCTCGACATAAGGGGCGTTGTCTGCCCTTACACGCTTGTCAAGTCAAAGCTTGCGATGGAGAGCATCGGCGTGGGGCAGGTGCTTGAAATAATACTCGATTATCCCGAAGCGTCCGTGAGCATCCCGAAGGCCATGCTCAATTACGGGCATTCCGTTATAAGCGTGACAAAGATAAATGATAGAGAGTGGGTTGTCGTCATAAAGAAAGAGGTCGAGGACTGATGGATTTCACAGAAGAACAGTTACAGCGTTACAGCAGGCATATTATATTGCCCGAGGTTGGGGGAAAGGGGCAGAAGAAGATATCGGGATCAAGAGTCCTTATTGCGGGCGCGGGCGGCCTCGGATGCCCTGTCGGATATTACCTCGCGGCCGCGGGCGTCGGCACCATAGCAATGGTTGACAATGACGTTGTAGAACTCAGCAACCTTCAGAGGCAGATAGCGCACAGCGTAAGGACGCTCGGAATGAACAAAGCGGAATCCGCAAAGAATACGTTTGAAGCGCTGAACCCTGATGTAAATGTCGTCACTATAAAGGAGAGGCTCAACAGCAAAAACATACTCGGCCTGATAAAGGATTATGATATTGTCGTGGACGGCACTGACAATTTTCCAACGAGGTATTTGATAAATGACGCCTGCGTGCTCGCGGGGAAACCGCTTGTGAGCGGCGCGATCCTGAGGTTTGAAGGACAGGTCACGACCATACTTCCGGGCGAAGGGCATTGCTACAGATGCCTTTTTGAAGAGCCTCCTCCGCCGGGGCTTGTACCGTCATGCCAGGAAGCGGGCGTGCTCGGAGTTCTGCCCGGAGTCGTAGGCGCCCTTCAGGCGGCAGAGGTGCTGAAGCTTGTGCTTGGAAAGGGTAAGCCGCTCTCCAACCAGCTTCTCATTTATGACGCGCTCGGAGTTAATTTCAGGAAGGTGAAGGTTCCGAAAAACCCTGATTGCAAAGTATGCGGCAAATCGCCTGTGATAACTGAACTTATTGACATCGGAGAGGAGTATTGTTCAATTTAGTTTTAAAGGTGAATCCATGAGTTACGTAAAAGGCTTAAAGTGCAGGGAGTGCGGCAGGGAGTATCATGTAGACCCGATCTATGTGTGCGAGTTCTGTTTCGGCCCTCTTGAAGTCGTCTATGATTATGACGGCATAAAGAAGGCTCTTACAAGGGAAGTGATAAGTTCGAGGCCTCAGAATCTCTGGAGATATAAAGAACTCCTGCCGATTGAGGGAGAGCCTTCCACGGCTCTTGACACGGGTTATACTCCGCTGGTAAAGGCAGACAACCTCGCAAGGCATCTTGGGATCAAATCTCTCTACATAAAAGATGATACAGTCGCGCATCCGACGCTTTCTTTTAAGGACAGGGTCGTCGCGGTTGCTCTCGCAAAGGCGAAGGAGTTCGGCTTTGACACGGTCGCATGCGCCTCAACAGGCAATCTTGCCCATTCCGTGTCAGCGCACGGCGCGCGCGCCGGATTCAAGAGATTTATCTTCATTCCCGCAAGCCTCGAGAAGAGCAAGATCATCGCCTCTCTTGCATACGAGCCCAATCTCATCGCGGTTGACGGAAACTATGACGAGGTGAACAGGCTCTGCAGCGAGGTCGCAAATAAATACCGCTGGGCATTCGTCAATATTAATATAAGGCCGTTCTACGCGGAGGGTTCAAAGTCACAGGGTTATGAGATCATTGAACAGCTTGGGTGGAAGGCGCCTGACGCTGTTGTCGTGCCGTGCGCGAGCGGGTCGCTGATGACAAAGATATGGAAGAGCTTCAAGGAGATGAAGGATGTGGGGCTCATTGAAAAGATGGAGACAAGGGTCTTCAGCGCACAGGCAACAGGGTGTTCTCCCATAGTAAGCGCGATCAAGTCCGGTATTGATGTGATAAGGCCGGTCAAGCCCGATACCATCGCAAAATCGCTTGCGATCGGAAACCCCGCCGACGGCTACTATGCCACGCAGGTTATAAAGGAGAGCAGGGGTTACGGCGAAGATGTCTCGGACGAAGAGATTGTCGAAGCTATAAAACTCATGGCGAAGACAGAAGGGGTTTTTGCCGAAACTGCCGGCGGCGTTACCCTCGCGTCAGCGATAAAACTTATAAAGAGCGGCCGCATAGCAAAGGATGACGTAACCGTTCTCTGCGTAACAGGCAACGGGCTGAAGACTCAGGAAGCGCTTATCGGAAAGACTGCCGAGCCTCATTACATAAAGCCGAAGCTCAGCGCTTTTGAAGAGGTACTTGAGAAGATAAATACAGTTAAAAGTTGAAAATCAAGAATTACGAATAAAGGAGGGAGTTCATATGCCTGTTAAAGTATTGATACCCGTGCCTCTGCAGAGGCTGACCAAAGGGCAGGAGACTGTTGATGGAAGCGCGGGAACGGTAATCACATTGATAAAAGACCTCGACCAGAAATATTCGGGGCTCGCTGAAAGGATATGCGAAGGCGATAAGGTAAGAAGGTTCGTGAATATATATGTCAACGAAGAGGATATCAGGTTCATGAGCAACGAGGAGACCTCTGTAAAGGACGGGGACGTTGTCTCGATCGTGCCTGCGATTGCAGGGGGATGCTGAAAAATTGCCATGCAGTTTTTTTATGGAGGGGCTAAAAATGAAGAACAGGGTTAGGCTGACATTCCCGCAGCACCTTATTCAGGAGCCGGTCATCTTCATGATGGCAAAGGATTTCAATATAATGCCGAGCATCAGAAGGGCGAGGGTGACTGACAGCATCGGTGAGATGGTGCTGGAACTTGACGGCTCAGAGGAAGACCTCAATAACGGCATTCAATACCTGAGGGACCGCGGAGTCGATGTTGAACTTGTTGAGGGAGACCTCATAGAGTGAGCATGAGACATTGGCCCGGTCTTATAGAACACTACAGGGATTTCATGCCTGTCTCTGAGGGCACGCGGATTATAACCCTGAATGAGGGCAGCACGCCTCTTGTAAGGGCATCACATATTGAAGATCTTCTTTCAGGCGAGACAGAGCTTTACTTTAAATTTGAAGGCTCAAACCCGAGCGGTTCTTTTAAAGACAGAGGCATGACCCTCGCAATCACAAAGGCTGTGGAGGAGGGCACAAAAGCCGTAATCTGCGCCTCTACGGGCAACACTTCAGCTTCTGCGGCGGCATATTCCGCAAAGGCGGGCATCTCGTGCATAGTCATAATTCCTGAAGGCAAGATAGCAATGGGCAAGCTCGCGCAGGCAATGATACACGGCTCGATGGTCATACAGGTTGACGGCAATTTCGACGAAGCCCTCAATATAGTGAAAGAGGTTGTGGAGCGCCATCCGATATCGCTGGTCAATTCGATTAATCCATTGAGGATAGACGGGCAGAAGACCGCGGCGTTCGAAGTCTGCGACCAACTCGGATACGCCCCTGATTTTCACGCGCTGCCCGTCGGCAATGCTGGAAACATCACCGCGTACTGGAAGGGGTATAAAGAATACAGGTCAGCCGGAATATCCTCTTCGCTGCCGAAGATGCTCGGTTTTCAGGCGGCCGGAGCCGCGCCGATAGTCCTGGGGCATCCTGTCGAAAAGCCTGAGACTGTGGCTACGGCCATACGAATCGGCAACCCTGCAAGCTGGAAGAGCGCGGAAGCGGCAAGAGACGAATCAGGCGGCCTTATAGACTCTGTCACTGATGACGAAATTCTTGAGGCCTACAAATTTATCGCTTCACGGGAAGGAATCTTTTGCGAGCCTGCCTCTGCCGCTTCTCTTGCCGGAGTTATCAAACTTTCAAGGCAGGGGTATTTCTCAAAGGGCGGCACAATCGTATGCACCCTTACAGGCAACGGTTTAAAGGACCCTGACAATGCGATCAGGCTCTCGGAACCGCCGATCAGGGTAAAGGCGGACATATCAGCGATAGAGGATCTTCTAAGGGGATGCTGCATATAGCGCCCGGCCTCTAAGGACCTAAATATTTATTGCTTTTTTTTAGCTGTTAATGGTAACTTTTATACATTAAATTTTTTTTAATATATTCCGTAATATTCAGTATAAATAGAAACTAACTTTATAAGGAGAGCGACTTATGAAACGCATCTTGCTTCTGTTACTTGCCATTGCCGCAGTATCAGCGTCTTTTATGCCTTCCGGAGTAACGGCGGCTACTGAAGGCGGGAAATTCTCATTGAGCCCGCACATCGGCGGCTACATTTTTCACAATCAGCAGAACATAAACAGCGATCCTGTATACGGAATCGGGATAGGTTACGGATTAACTAAAAATATCAGCCTCGAAGGTTCATATGATTTTATCGGCACTTCAACCAAAGGCGCGCTGCATTCGAATGTTGATGTCAATATATACCGGTTCGACGCGTTATTTCATTTTAATCTTGCCGAAGATGTTAAGCCGTATTTTGCGGCCAGCGTAGGTTTTATAAATACCGACATTAAAGAAACCCCAAATGGCAGCGTAAAGGTCGTGGAACGCGATAACACGGACGTTCTGGCAAGCTACGGCTTGGGGCTTAAATGGTTTATAAGGGACTCGTTTCTCGCAAGGGCTGAATTCAGGCATTTGGCAAATACCGATGACTCAAAGGTAAACCTCATGTATTCAATCGGCGTTTCATATCTGTTCGGCGGAAAGCCGAAGCCTATACCGGACAGTGACGGCGACGGAGTAAATGACATGCTCGATAAATGCCCGGGGACGCCTGCCGGCGCTCCTGTTAACGCAGATGGATGCCCGCTTGACAGCGACGGTGATACTGTGAGCGATTATCTTGACAAGTGCCCTGCAACGCCTGCCGGCACATCGGTTGACGCCAACGGATGCCCGCTTGACAGCGACGGTGACGGCGTAAGCGATTATCTCGATAAGTGCCCTGCAACGCCTGCCGGCGCTCCTGTAAATGTGGAGGGATGCCCGCTTGACAGCGACGGTGACGGCGTAAGCGATTATCTTGACAAGTGCCCTGCAACGCCTGCCGGCGCTCCTGTTAACGCAGATGGATGCCCGCTTGACAGCGACGGTGATACTGTGAGCGATTATCTTGACAAGTGCCCTGCAACGCCTGCCGGCACATCGGTTGACGCCAACGGCTGCCCGCTTGACAGCGACGGCGACGGCATACTTGATCCGCTTGACAAATGCCCCGGGACACCGCCCGGCGCTCCTGTTGACGCAAATGGCTGCCCGCTTGACAGCGACGGCGACGGCATAATAGATCTTCTCGACAAATGCCCGGGGACGCTCGCCGGCATTCAGGTAGACGCAAGCGGTTGCCCGCTTCCGTTAAAGGAGAAGGTTTCGATTGAATTAAATGTCGAATTTGAATTTAACAGCGCTGTTGTGAGGAGCATTTTCGGGGAGCATCTGACAAAAATCTCCACTTTTTTAAGCACCTATCCTGACGCCAATGCCGTTATCGAAGGGCACACGGACAGCGCAGGCACCGATACTTACAATCTTAAGCTTTCACAGCAGAGGGCTGAGAATGTTGTGAAGTACCTTGTTGAGCACGGCATAGCGGCTGAACGCCTTAAGGCAGTCGGTTTCGGCGAGTCGAAGCCGATTGCCGACAACAGCACGGAAGATGGAAGGCAGAGAAACCGCAGGGTTGTTGCCGTCATCTCTACAATCGCTTTTAAATAATTAACTTAAATATCGTAACGGGGCATGGCTTTCTGGGCCATGCCCCGTTTTTATTCAGGCGTAAAAAATTAGTCCCCATAAATTATGCTCGTTGAACGCCAGTTATCCATCTTTTGCGCCGGAATCTCCACAGCCATAGCCATCCCTGAATTCTATCCAACAATTATCAAACATGCGCCTGTCACAGAAGGCCCTCATGTTGCGCTTCTCATTGGGACATCGCTCGGAGCATTCGGCGCCTTTCTCGGAATCCTTCTTGCAGTTGAGGATTACAGTTATGCGGGAGGGAGAGGATGGAGATTATTTTGTATGAGCAGGATGCTTGCGTGGATTATCTTTGCGTTATGCCTGAGCGCGGGAACAGCCTTTATCGCGTTAAAGAGTTCCTATATCATTTGGTGGATGCTTCTTGGCGTTGCTTCGCTATCTCCGCTTATCAGCCTGATAGCGGCTTTCGTTTACAGAAAGAGATGATGAATTCCCCCTTGATGCCATAAAATACTTAAATTGACTCCTTGCAGGTCATCCTATGAGGCGGTCAGTGTCCTCCAACAGGCAGAAAAGGCTTACCGCAATAACCAAGCAAGGTACTAATTGACCCATCTTTAAACAGGTGCTATAATTAGACCAGTTAACAAGACCTGTAAGGAGGTTATTTATGGCTACTAAATTTTCTGAAGATGTTGTTCCTCTTAGCGATCTAAAGATCAATCCCGGCAAGGTCGTTTCCCATGTCTCTGAAACACACCGTCCGATATTGCTGACAAGCAGAGGGCGCGGAGTCGCGGTTGTTCAGGCTCTCAAGGACTATGAGGAAGACGCCGGGCAGCGTGCATTTATGAAAGGGGTTGTAGAGGGGTTAATGGATATTGAAGAGGGGCGCGAACTCTCTTTGAATGAGGTAAAAAAGCGGCTCGGGATAGAATAGCTGATGGCAAAAATAATACGGGCTACGTTTGCTGAATCTGCCTTTTCCGACCTTGATGATATCAAGGCTTTTTATAAGAGTGAAGGCCTGCCTGAGACCGGTAATCGCCTGATATCAGAATTGCTCTCAGAGGTCGAGCGGCTCAGGGTTTATCCGAAAAGCGGGCGCATTGTGCCTGAATTCAATGTGGAATACCTTCGTGAGATCATTCATCCTCCTTTCCGCATAGTTTACCGGTATGATAAAAACAGGGTGCGGGTAGTCCGCATATGGCGCAGTGAACGCCTGTTGAAGATGCCGTAAAACGGGAGTTCATTTCTTTTATCTGTATCTAATTTATTATTTCTTTCGTATGTATTATCATATATGTCCTGTGAGGCAGTATATGAAATATATAATTCTATTAGGCGACGGCATGGCTGGAAGGCCGCTTAAGAAACTCGGCGGAAAGACGTGCCTTCAAAAGGCGCGCACTCCGAATATGGACAGGCTCGCCTCTGAGGGCGTGATTGGCGCCGTGAGGACAGTGCCTGAAGGTTTTGAGCCCGGCTCTGATGTCGCGAACCTCTCCATCCTCGGCTATGACCCGAGGAAGTATTACTGCGGAAGGGCTCCGATAGAGGCCGCTTACAGGGGCATAAAGCTTGGCAATAATGATGTTGTCTTCAGATGCAACCTCGTAGCCCTTTCTGATTCCGTAAAGAAGAGTTCATCTGTGATGAAAGACTACAGCGCTGGACATATCCCGACTGCGGAGGCGAAGAAACTTATTTTAGAGTTAGATAAAAAACTCGGCTCCAAAGAGATTAAATTTTATCCGGGCATGAGCTACCGCCATCTCATAGTCTGGAAAAACGGAAGGGAAAAGATAAAGTGCACTCCGCCTCATGACATCACGGGAAAGAATGTTTCAGCTTATCTCCCGAAAGGAAGCGGAAGCGGGGTTCTCAGAGGATTGATGGGAGATTCTTTTGACATCCTGATGTCGAGCGCGGTCAACAAAGTGAGAATGAAAAAAGGTTTGCCTGCCGCGAACAGCATATGGTTCTGGGGGCAGGGCAAAAGAGCGGGCGTGCCGTCATTTAAATCAAAATACGGCCTCAGGGGCGCGATGATCTCAGCCGTTGACCTCACAAAAGGGCTCGGCGTTATCGCGGGTTTTGAGATACTCAATGTTAAGGGCGCAACCGGTTACCTCGACACAAACTACGAAGGAAAGGCAATGGCCGCCTTAAAGGCTTTAAAAAGAGTTGATATTGTCTACCTTCATGTGGAGGCGCCTGATGAGGCGGGTCATAACCGCGATATCAAAGCGAAGATAAAGGCTATAGAGGATTTTGATTCGAGAATTGTCGCTAATATCATTAAGGGCATGAAGATATTTAAGGATTACAGAATAATGGTGCTGCCTGACCATCCGACCCCCATATCCATTGGGACTCATTCTGATGACCCTGTGCCGTTTGTCATATACGGAAATGATAAAATTAAGGGTTCCGGCTCGAAGACAAAGGCTTTTTCAGAAGATATATGCAGGGACAAAAATGCCGTTGTGATCAGGGAAGGCCACAAACTCATGGACTTTTTTCTGAAATGCGGTTAAACTTCGAACCGGCACGGTTTCATGGAATTCTTTGGAAGCGGAGGTGGAGATAGTTTGGCTTTGATTGTTCAGAAGTACGGCGGCACATCGGTTGCCGATACAGAGCGGATAAAGGCCGTTGCGAAGCGCGTCGTCTCGACCGCGTCTGAGGGCAACAAGGTGGTAGTGGTCGTTTCTGCCATGGCCGGAGAGACGGACAAGCTGATAGGCTTTGCAAACAAAGTATCGGAAAACCCGGATGAACGCGAGATGGACCTTCTGCTCTCATCGGGTGAGAGGATAACGAGCGCGCTTACAGCCATGGCGATACAGTCACTCGGATACGGCTCAAAGAGCTTCACGGGCAGGCAGGTAGGAATAAAGACCGACAGCTCTCATACAAAGGCGATGATAGAGTCCATAGAGGCCGTGAGGCTTGAGAAGGCTTTGGCAGAAGGCATCATTCCGGTTGTCGCGGGTTTTCAGGGGATAAACGAGTTTTCAGACGTCACGACTCTCGGAAGAGGCGGATCTGACACCACCGCTGTTGCCATAGCCGCCGCTCTCAAGGCTGACCTCTGCGAGATATACACCGACGTGGAGGGAGTCTACACTACGGACCCGAGGATTGTTAAGGAGGCGAGAAAGCTTGAGAAGATATCTTTTGACGAGATGCTTGAGATGGCGAGCCTCGGGGCAAAGGTTCTTCACAACCGCTCGGTCGAATTCGCAAAGAAGTATAAAGTCCCGCTTGTCGTGCGCTCAAGTTTCAATAACGCACCCGGGACACTCGTTACTATGGAGGATAAAGAAATGGAACAGATAGAAATATCGGGCGTTGCCGCAGATAAGAATCAGGTCAGGGTAACCATCCTCGGCGTACCCGACAGGCCGGGCATCGCGGCAAGCGTCTTCAGGGCGCTTGCGGACGCCAATATCGTGATAGACATGATAGTCCAGAACATCAGCACTGAGACAAAGGCGACTGATATCTCCTTTACGGTCTCAAAGGCTGACAGTAAAAAGGCGCTCGATGTCACAAAAAAGGCTTCTGAGCAGCTTAACGCGAGAGGCGTGACAATGAATGACAGCGTCTCAAAGGTCTCGATAGTGGGAGTAGGAATGCAGTCGCATGTCGGGGTCGCGGCTAAAATGTTTGATGTCTTATCTAAGGCCGGAATAAATATCATGATGATAAGCACATCCGAGATAAAGATATCTTGCGTGATAGACATCGCCCACACTGAAACAGCGGTCAGGACGCTGCACGGTGCCTTTGGGCTTGCGGAAGGATAACTCCTGACTTTTTTGCTTTCTTTAATTAGAATAACTTTATGAGAAAGATAGAATTGTATGACACGACGCTAAGAGACGGGGCACAGTCCGAGGATGTCTCATTCTCTGTCGAAGACAAGCTGAGGATCGCGGAGGAGCTTGACGGCCTCGGCATTCATTTCATCGAGGGCGGATGGCCGGGGTCAAACCCGAGAGATGTGGAGTTTTTCCAAAAGGCAAAGAAACTCAGGCTGAAAAATTCGAGCCTTGCGGCATTCGGCTCAACGCACCACGCCTCCAACAAAGCGTCTGATGACCCGAACATCAAAAGCCTCTTAAGGTCCGGCGCTCCCGTTATCACCATCTTCGGGAAGTCATGGGATTTTCACGTCTCGCACGCGCTGAAGATCTCAAGGGCCGCGAATCTTGACCTTATAAGCAATTCTGTCTCTTACCTCAAAAAAAGAGTTACAAAGGTCTTCTTCGACGCCGAACATTTTTTTGACGGATATAAAGCGAATCCTGAATACGCGCTTCTGTCGCTCAAGGCCGCTGCAGAAGGCGGGGCAGACCTTCTCGTGCTGTGCGACACAAACGGCGGAATGCTTCCTCAGGATATCGGAGAGATAGTCAAATCGGTTGCCTTGAATTTCAGCGTTCCCGTCGGGATTCATGCCCATAACGATTCTGACTGCGCCGTTGCCAATTCCATTATGGCGCTGGAGTCCGGCGCGTCGCATGTGCAGGGGACGATAAACGGATTGGGTGAGAGGTGCGGGAACGCGAACCTCGTATCAATAATTCCGAACCTGAAACTGAAACTCGGTTATGACTGCGTTTCTCTGCAGAACACAAAGAAACTGAAGGTTGTCTCGAGATTTGTCACTGAGATCGCAAATCTAAGGCATTTCAAAAGGCAGCCTTATGTCGGCGACAGCGCCTTTGCGCACAAAGGCGGAGCGCATGTCAATGCCGTTCTCAAACACTCCGGCACTTATGAACACATCAGGCCGGAACTTGTGGGGAATTACCGCAGAGTCCTTGTATCCGACCTTGCTGGCAAAAGCAATGTCCTCATGAAGGCGAAAGAGTACAATCTTAAAATTGAGAGCGATTCGCCCAAGATAAAAAACATTGTCCGCGAACTCAAGGAGCTTGAGAACCAGGGCTTTCAGTATGAGGGGGCAGAGGCGTCTTTTGAGCTGTTGATGAAGAAACAGCTCCGTCTTCACAAGAAGTTTTTTACGCTTATCGGGGCGAGAGTGATAATCGAAAAGAGGAAAGAGGGCGAAGAGCCGATAAGCGAAGCCACCATCATGGTCGAAGTCGGGGGGAAGACAGAGCATACAGCCGCCACCGGCAACGGCCCTGTGAACGCTCTTGACAATGCCTTGAGAAAGGCGCTTGAAAAATTCTATCCCCAGTTAAAGGATGTGAAGCTTCTTGATTACAAGGTTAGGGTTCTCACCGCAGGGAAGGGGACATCGGCAAAAGTGAGGGTTCTGATAGAGTCCGGCGATGAAGAGCATAAGTGGGGCACCGTGGGCGTCTCTGAAAACATCATCGAGGCATCATGGCAGGCGCTCGTGGACAGCATTGAGTATAAACTTTTGAAAGGATAAAAAGCTGTAAGCTGTCGGTTTGCAGTTGAAGTTGAAAACGTTTTTTAGCTGATAGCTGAACGCTGACGGCTGATAGCTTTTTTAATTATGATCGAAGAGACCGGGGTTGTAATCAGTACTGACGGCATCATTGCAAAAGTCCTTGTTCAAAAGAGGGGCGCTTGTGAAGGCTGCTCTGCCACGGGAACATGCTCAGTCACTGAGGAAGGGATGGAGATAGAGGCGTTGAATCCTCACCAGGCAAAGGCAGGGCAAAAAGTCAGGGTCTCGATAAAACCAATGACATACCTCAAAGGCACCATGCTCGTTTACGGGCTTCCTCTTTTAGCTCTGATATCCGGCGCGGTGATAGGCAAGAATATTGCGGAGAAATTGCTTCTTCCTTTTAATTCCGACCTTGCCGCGGCGGTTGCCGGATTCACAGCCTTCGGAATCGCTTTTTTGTTCGTCAGGGTCTTTAGCAAAAATTTAGAGTCAAAAGCAGAATATAAACCGGTTATTGAGGAGATTATCTCCTGAGATATCGCATTAGAACCGGACCTGATTATTACTCAATATCATAAGGGAGGCAATATATGAGTTTTGATATCGGCAGTATCAGGAACATTGCTTTAATTGGCGGAGGAAGGTCGGGCAAGACGACACTGGCGGACGCGATGCTCTTTAATGCGAAAGCTATTGACAGGATAGGAAAGATAGACGAAGGGACAACCACCACTGATTATGAACCCGAAGAAATAGGCAGAACAATTTCGATATCTTCCGCACTTGCATTCTGTGACTGGAAAGGCTTCAGGCTTAATATTATTGATACTCCGGGATATATCAACTTCATTGAAGACTCAAAGGCATGCCTGAGCGTTGCCGACAGTGCGGTCGTCCTTGTAAGCGCGATGACAGGCGTCAAGGCGGAGACAGAGCAGGTCTGGAAGGCGGCTGACAACTACGGCCTGCCGAGGCTCGTCTTTGTAAGCAAGATGGACAGGGAGAATGCTGATTTCGCCAAGGCCGTCTCCAGCGTCGAAAAGTCGTACGGCGTTTCCACAGTCGCATTGACCGTGCCGGCGGGTTCCGGCGCGGAGTTTGAAGGCGTGATCGACGCTGTTAACATGAAATTCATAAAAGGAACAGCAGCGTCCGATATTCCGGATGCTCTAAAACCTTTGGCCGATGAATACAGGACAAAACTCATTGAGAAGGTCGCGGAGACGGATGACTCGCTTCTTGAAAAATATCTCGAGGGCGAAGAGCTTTCATCATCTGACATAAATAAGGGGCTCAAGGACGGCGCTCTCTCAAGAAAGTTTGTGCCGCTCCTTTGCGGTTCATCTGTTTCTAACATCGGCATCGCTCAAATGCTCGATTCCGTGCTTTCCTGCCTTCCTTCGCCTGCTGAAAGGGACACCGTTTCTCCTGTCAAGGCAAAGAATGCCGCCGGTGAAGATATTATCATTAAATCTGATGAGAACGGCCCGCTCGCGGTCAGGGTCTTTAAGACAATAGCCGACCCCTTTGCCGGCAAACTCACTCTCTTCAGGGTCTTCTCAGGCTCTCTCAAGGCTGATTCGAATATTTATAATACGGCTCGCGACGTGAAAGAGAAGTTAGGCAACATTTTTTATCTTCAGGGAAAGGCGCATCATCCTGCCCAGAAAGTCGGCCCCGGAGGAATCGCCGCGGTGGCAAAGCTTAAGGGCACACTTACAGGAGATACATTATGCGATGCTTCCAAGCCGGTCCTTTTTGAGCCGCTCAGGTTTTCAGACCCTATGATCTCTTACGCGATTGAACCCAAGAGCAGGGGCGACGAAGATAAGGTGAGCACCGGTCTTCAGAGGCTGCTTGAAGAAGACCCGACGCTTAAATTCACGAGGGACGCAGAGACAAAGGACATGATATTGTCGGGTATGGGGCAGGTGCATCTTGAAGTGATACTTGAAAAGCTGAAGAGAAAATTCGGGACTGAAGTTATCATGAAGGCTCCAAAGATTCCTTACAGGGAGACGATCAGGGCCTCAGCTCAGTCCCAGGGTAAATACAAGAAGCAGTCAGGAGGCAAAGGGCAGTTCGGCGACTGCTGGATCAGGATAGAGCCTCTGCCGAGGGGGACGGGGTTTGAGTTTGTAAACAGCATTGTGGGCGGCGCCATCCCGAGGTCTTATATCCCCGCGGTTGAGAAGGGGATAATAGAGGCTATGTCTCATGGAATTTATGCCGGTTATCCGATGGTCGACCTGAGGGCGAGCGTATATGACGGCTCATATCATACGGTCGATTCTTCAGAAATGGCATTTAAAATCGCGGGCTCTTTCGCTATAAAGAAGGCCGTCTCTATGGCAAAGCCTGTGCTTCTTGAGCCGATCGTTAGAGTCGAGATTACCGTGCCGGATGAATTTATGGGGAGCATAATGGGCGACCTTAACTCACGCCGCGGCAAGGTTCAGGGGGTCGAACAATCAGGCGATAACCAGAAGGTGGTGGCGCTTGTGCCTATGGCCGAGATGCTCACTTATGCCAATCAGCTTAATGCTATAACGAGCAGCAGGGGCATATACACAATGGCCGCTTCGCATTATGAAGAAGTGCCGGCGCATATAGCGCAAAAAATAATAGATGAACGTGCCAAGACCGGCGAGGAAGAAGAGTAAAAACATATAACAGGTTGAAATTATCTATAAAATTCTGCAAAATATAAAACATTTTTTATCAAATTAGACATCAGGAGGTGTTTTTTTGGGAAACGTAATGAAGTGGCGTAAAAAGAAGATGAGCAAACATAAACACAGAAAGCTCCTCAAAAAGACAAAGCACCAGAGAAGGGACAAGTAGGCTTGTTTCTCTTTGGAGTGCTTGACTTTTAATCAAAATTTTCCTTAGTATAATTTAATAATACAAATAAAATTTTATTATAAATATACAGCAGCAGGGAGGAGATTGTGAGGCATTTCAGAAGTCTGACAGGTGCAAAAAACATATTACAGTTTGTTATTGCCGTTCTCTTCTGCTTGGCATTGATTTCATGCGGCTCGGGCCCGCAAAGCAAGGTGGGCGAGAGCGAGGGCCCGGTTGAGCGGGTAGACAATGGCAGATGGGCAATCAATCTCAATCAGGCTCCACCGGATACTTCGATTAGTGTTAATGAAGTTTCCTATGTCGCGCTCGGCAAAAGCGTGCCGAGCCTTGCCGGCATGCAGATTACGGTAGAAGCATGGGTATATACCCCTCTTACGACAGGAAATGTCGGCGGTGCCATTTTTGCCCGCGGAGGCGATGATGAAGGGTTTATGCTCTTTATCGCTAATTTAAAACCGTTTATTATAATTAAGTACATAGACAGAGCTGCTACAAATGTCAGCCCTATTTTACAGGCAAGATTTAACACCGCACAAGCTTACCGGACCTGGTTCCATGTTGCAGGCGTATTTACAACTTCAAATCATACAGGCGTTCATGCAACCTGTACAGTGACTCCCGGGGCTGAAAGCGCAGCGTCTCATCTGGATATATACGTTAATGGAGCATATGCAGATTGCGGTTCAACAGAGGGGAGGGCTTTTCCGGCTTTATCCATTTATAATGAGGCTATAGGGAGATCCGCAACGCTTGGTACAAATTGGGTGTCAATTGGAGGCACATCATATCTCGTAAACCCAAGTGACCGAAACACATTGATTATTGACGAGGTGCGTTTCTGGGGCGTGGCAAGGTCAGCGGCTGATATAGCTGCATGCAGAAATGCTGAGCTTGTCCCTGGCACGGGGCAGTGCGGAATGGAGAATGCAGGCCTTATCGGCTACTGGAAGCTTGATGAGGGTGCAAGCGTTGCAAATTTCTCATCGGATATAGCAGACTGGTCGTTAACTGAGAATAACGGGGGTATCGAATATTGCGATAGAGATTGCACGGGACCCCAAGCCACTTCAATTAAATGGGACTGTGAGGCGCTTGCCGAAACCAAGCCCGGTGTCGCATGCCCTAATCCCTGGGTAGATCTCGCAAGCGGAGGAATTCCATATTGGGGGACTCCATAATTCATAAAATGTATTTTTTAAGGGAGGCGTTAATCCGCCTCCCTTTTTTTATGTCTTGCCGATGAAAAATACTCTTGATAGATACCCGCCGTTTAATATATAGTAGAAGGTAATTTACAGCCTCATTTTGCGACAGTTGATCCCTGTGTTATCCATTTATTTAAAATCATAGCTATATGCACGTCGAACGTATAGAACTTAACGGGTTCAAATCATTCTGCGACAGGACTGTCCTGCATATGCATGAGGGGATAACCGCAGTTGTCGGCCCCAATGGATGCGGCAAAAGCAATGTGGTCGACGCGTTCAAATGGGTGCTCGGCGAGCAGAGCGCAAAAAGCCTCAGGGGAGGGAGCATGGAGGATGTAATCTTTTTCGGCTCCTCCGCCAGGAAGAGCAAGGGTATGGCAGAGGTGATGCTCGTGCTTTCCGGTGTTGACGAACTGCCTTCTCAAAACCCCGATGGCAACGGAGGTGCAGGCGCCGCAGAGGTAACTGTAACGCGCAGGCTTTACCGTTCGGGAGAGAGCGAGTATCTCCTTAACAAGGTTCCGTGCAGGCTGAAGGATATCAAAGACATACTGCTTGACACAGGCCTTGAGCTGAAGGCCTATTCAATACTTGAACAGGGCAGGATAAACCACATACTCAATTCAAAGCCCGAGGAGCGGAGATTCCTCATAGAAGAAGCCGCCGGCGTAATGAAGTATAAAGTAAGGAAGTCCGAGGCGCTGCGGAAGCTCGAGGCTTCCAAATTCAACCTGCAGAGGCTCTCTGACATCATAAGTGAGATAAAAAGGCAGATAAATGCCATTGACAGGCACGCGAAGAAGGCTGAGAGATACAAGAAGCTTTTTGAAGAGATCAGGGCGATAGACCTGAAGATCGCAAACAGGGAGCTTTCTTTGCTCAGGGACGAACTCTCTGCCCTCGCCTCCTCTGAAAATGAACTTAAAGAGAAAGAGGCTCAACTCTCCGCTAAAATTCATTCATCAGAGGCGCTGATACAGGAGAAGAGGCGTTTATGCGTTGATTCGGAGAAGAAACTCGGAGAGGCGCGGTCGGCGCGGCATGCTCTTGAGAGGGAGGTCGCCGAAGAAGAGGGCGAGGCCGCGCTTCTGAGAAGAGACTGCGAAAATCTGAAGGAGAGAATAGCGAACCTGGCAGAGAGAGAAAAAGAATCGTTCTTGTTAAGAGAAGAAGCCTCGGCCCAGCTTGCGAAGACCGAAGCCGACAGCCGTGAAATAATAAAAAACCTCTCTGATCTCGGCTCCATTCTCGAGGAAAAAAAGAGAGCGCTTGTCTCAGCCGAAGAGGAGATATCGCTCTCCGAAAGTTCCCTCGAGGCGGAAAGGCGGGGGCTCTTTTCCAAGGCTGAGGAGATAAGCTCGATAAGGAACGAGATTAGCCGCGTCTCAGTCATGATATCAAACCTGAAGCAGAAGGCTGAGAAGAGTTCCGTCGATATAACCGCTGTCAGGGGCGACCTTACCTCGCTTGAAGATATTATCGGAAGTACAAGAAAGGCCTGCAGCCAAGCAGTCGCCTCGCTTAATGAAACAAAAGAACATAAGGAGAAGGCTGTTTCCTCTCTCTCTGATAAAAAAAATGAGATGGCCTCTTCCGAAACGCTTTTATACGGAGAGAGAGAGACTCTTGCCGCGCTCATCTCAAAGCACGAATCTCTCAAAGAAATATACGCAAGCAGGAAGGCGGATCTTGACGGCAGCGTCCGCGTGCTTTCGCAGATATCGGATACATTCGAGACTTCTCCTGAATATGAAACAGCAATTGAGGCGATTCTGGGCGACAAGCTTAATGCCTCTGTTGTGGGGTCTCACGAAGATCTTTTGAATGCGCTGAACCATATAAAGCAGAAGAATGGCAAAAGGAGCGGTTTTGTATCTGCCGAAGATGCCGAAACATACATTGCGGACGCGGCTCCGGAGCCCTTGCCAAAGGCCGGAGGTTCAGGCTCAGTGATAGGGCGGGCGCTCGATTTTATCAGGGTCAAGGAGGAATTTAAAAATATTGCCTCTCTTATGCTGAGCGATGTCTGGCTGGTCGATAATATCGAGACCGCGCTCTCATGCCGAAGCTCTTCAGCATCAAATTATTACGTTACGCTTGACGGCGAAGTTGTAGAACCTTCGGGCATCGTATTTGCCGGAACTGAAAAAGGCGTGCTCAGGACAAAGAGGAATCTCAAGGAGCTTGAGGCTGATATATCGAAAACGAGAGAGGCAGTTTCGGCTTCGGAAGGGCTTGTGAAGAAACTTCGCGATGACATATCAAAGATAGAAAACGAAATCATCGCCATAAACGGGGAGACATCCGAAAAGGAGAAGTTCTGCCATGAACTGCAGGTGAAGATATCCGCAATGGAGGAAGAGAACGCAAGGCATGTCAGAAAACTCGAGTTCCTTTCCATCGAAGCGGATGAGGGACGCGGCGAGAAAGAGAGCCTTCAGAAAGCGCTTGACGAGAAGAGCGCGCTCTGCGAGGTTCGTGAATCGGAGAAAAAGTCTATAGAAGAAAGAATCATTGATTTGCAGAACGGGACAGCGGAGAAGAGGGCCTTGCTCGAACGGCTTCGTTCCGAACTGACGGAGATAAGGCTTGAGCAGACATCCATCAACGAGAAGACAGCCTCTTATGAAAGAGAGAAGAGGAGGCTCGAGGCCGCGGTGGCCGATATCGACAGAAAAAAAGCAGGTATGATAAAGGAGATGAGCGGTATGGAAGGCCTTATCCTTCAGAAGGAAGATGAGGCGGCTGAAATAGAGGAGACTCTCAGGTCAAAGGTCACCCGCATAGACAAACTCGCAAAAGAGGTATCCGTGATGGAGGAGATACTGCTGGCGAAGAATGCCGAAGTCGGCCTTATCGAGAAGCAGGAGAAGGCATACGCGTCTGAGATAGAGGCTGTAAGAAAAGAGCTTGGCCATACCGAGGTCAGAAAGACGGAATCTTCCATGAGATACGATTATCTCAGAGAAGATATGAGGAAGGCATATGCTGTCGATATCATAAGCAACCCGATCGAGGGAGAATTGTCGCCTGAAGAGGAGGAGAGATTACCCGGGCTCAGGGAGAAGATAGAGGAGCTTGGGCAGGTGAATCTCGGAAGCCTTGAGGAGTATGAAGAACTGAAGACGAGATATGATTTCATGACGAAACAGCAGGAAGACGTTGTCGACTCGATAACTTCACTTGAGGAGACGATTTTCAAGATAAACAGAAGCACGAAGCAGAGGCTCAGGGAGGCGTTTGACGCTCTTAATGAAAAGTTTAAAGAGGTTTTTGCCATTCTTTTCGGCAACGGCAATGCCGAGCTTATATTGACGCATGAGGATATACTTGAGGCAGGAATCGATATAGTGGCGCAGCCGCCCGGCAAGAGGCTGAAGAACCTGATGGCGCTTTCGGGAGGGGAGCAGGCCCTCACCACCCTCTCTCTGCTCTTCGCGGGTTTCCTTGTCAAGCCCACGCCGGTCTGCATTCTTGACGAGGTTGACGCTCCGCTCGATGAATCCAATACGGGAAAATTTCTCTCTCTTCTTTCAGAGATGTCAAAAAAGATTCAGTTCATTGCCATTACTCACAACAGGCTGACCATGGAAGCCGCAGACTTTATTTACGGCATAACAATGGAGGAGCCCGGCGCTTCAAAAGCCGTCTCTATGCAGATGGCTGATGTGGCATGACGTCCGTGTCGGCTGAAATATTAATTAAAAATTATTTGATATACTATTAATGCAAAAGGTGTTTAACATGCCGCTGAAGAAGGTGATTACACCATGAACAAAACAGTCAGAAGAACAGAGTATATCCTTGCGGGGCTTCTCATTGTATTCTGCGTGGTTTTTGTTTTATATAATTACGGCTTTGAGATATATACTTATCTTTGGCATGTCAAGAACCCCGAACCTATCAGTGTCGGCAATCTGAAGATCACGATACCCGATGACCTCGTCTGCAAGGTTACTGAAAATGAAATCCTTGAGATTATTTATATGAAAAACCCGTTGCTGGCTACCATATATGTCAGGCTTGCGGATTATGTCCCGGGCGGCAATTCCCCGGGACTTGAGCAGATCGAAAAGAGCCCCTGCAACATCGCGGGCAAGGACTGCATTAATATAAAATTTAAAAAAGATGAAGCCGCGACCAGCTATGTCGAAGAGATATATCTTGTAGCGGAAAAGGCCTATATCTCATTTCAGGGCGGCAGAAACGAAAGAAAATATCTGCTTGAGCTGATTGAAAAGCTCAGGATGAGCTGATGCTGTTTCATTTCTAACCGCTTTAACTTAACCCTCTGTTTACCGGACATGAAGAATCTCAAGGATATACTCCCCGGCAGAATCACCACAGAGAAGGAAGAACTCTTCTGCTACGGTTTTGACGCATCAAAAGAGGAGGGGCTTCCCTCAGCGGTCGCAAGGCCGTACGGCACTGACGAGGTCTCAAGGCTCTCTGAATTCGCCTTCAACAATGGAATTCCCATAGTTCCGAGGGGCGCCGGTTCCGGGATGACCGGAGGGTCGGTCCCTCTCCAGGGCTCCATCGTTGTTTCGATGGAGAAGATGAACAGGATAATCGATATAGACGAAAAGAACATGGTGGTCACGCTGGAACCGGGCGTCATAAACAGAGACCTTCAGGAACGGCTTGAAGCTGCCGGGCTCTTTTATCCGCCTGATCCCACAAGCATGAACTTTTGCACCATAGGCGGAAACATTGCCGAGAATGCGGGCGGGCCGAGGGCTCTCAAATACGGCGTAACGAGAGATTATGTGCTCGGGCTTGAAGTCGTGCTCCCTGACGGCACTGTGATAACTACGGGAGTAAAGACGCGGAAAGGGGTTGTCGGCTATGACCTCTCGTGGCTTATTGTTGGGTCCGAAGGAACCTTATGCACAGTGACAAAGATATTTTTAAAGGTTCTGCCGTTGCCTGAAGACGTAATTACGCTTCTCTGCTCTTTCCCTCAGCTTCAGAAGGCCGCAGAGGCTGTTCCGGCGATCATCGCTTCCGGAGTGATTCCGAGGGCGATAGAGTTTATGGATTCAGGCGCTGTCGAGGCGGTGGAGAGCTACAGGCCTGTCGGGCTTCCTTCTGATTCTGAAGCAGTCCTCATAATCGAGGTTGACGGCGCTGAAAATGTAATAAGGCAGGAGGCTGAAAAGGCCGCGGCGATATGCGCTTCTTACGGGGCTGACGTGAAGATTGCGGATGATATTTATTCAAGGGAAAGGCTATGGGAATCAAGAAGGGCGCTTTCTCCCGCCCTTTATCACCTGAAACCGACAAAAATAAATGAAGACATTGTGGTTCCAAGAACAGAAATACCTCAAATAATCCAATCAATTAGAACTATTGGGCAAAAGTATCGCTTAAAGATTGTGAACTTCGGGCATGCGGGCGATGGCAACATCCATGTCAATGTTATGACAGACAAAAATAATCCTGATGAATACGGCAGGGCGCAGGCCGCCGTAAGGGACATATTTGAAGAGACGCTCAGGCTGGGGGGCACGATATCAGGGGAGCACGGCATCGGCATTACAAAGTCAAAATACCTCGGCATGGAGCTTTCAAAGGCAAGCATCGGACTCATGAAAGGCATTAAAGCCGTTTTCGATCCAAAGGGCATAATGAACCCTGGCAAGATATTTCCATAGTAATGACGCGCGGCCCCACGCTGCATGTGATTTTTTTATCATGGTGGGGTATAATTAAAACTCTTTTCTGATATTTCAGATAACAATAAACTGCGAGGAGATATGAAATGAAGGTTATTTTAAAGGAAAATGTTGAAAAGCTTGGAGAGATCGGCGCGATTCTTGATGTTTCCGAAGGTTTCGGAAGAAATTATCTCATCCCGAAAAAACTGGCCATTGAGGCCAACCCTAAGAATATTAAACAGTTTGAGCATGAGAAGCGGATGATAGCCGCAAGGGCCGCGAAGGCCGTGAAGAAGTGGGAGGATGCCGCTTCAAAGCTCTCTTCCGTTTCCGTCGCGATTGAAGCCCAGGCGGGCGAAGAGGATAAACTCTTCGGCTCTGTCACTGCCGCAGATATCGCGGATGCCGTGCTTAAACAGGGGATTGAGATAGACAAGAGGAGAATAGTTTTGGACGAGCCTATAAAACGCCTCGGCTCCTATGAACTTCCCGTGAAACTTTACAAGAACGTTGCGGCAACGATCAAGCTCGAGGTCAAGAGATCAGAGTCATAAATGTTTGAGCCTCTTCCTGATGAAAAGATAATCAGGTTTCCGACAGACAGGGTACCTCCCCAGAACATCGAGGCGGAACAGTCGGTCCTCGGAGCCATACTGCTTGAGAAGGAGGCCCTCGCTTCAGTTATCGAGTATATCTCCGCGGATGATTTTTACAAGGACTCCCACAAGAAGATCTTTCTTGCCATGCTCCAGCTTTATGAAAGGGACGAGCCGATAGATTCCGTTACCCTCACTGAACAGCTTTCGAGGCAGGGGCAGTTAAAAGAGGTCGGCGGCGCGTCGTACATAAGCTCGATAATAAGCATGGTGCCGACATCCGCGAACGTAAGATACCACGCGAAGATCATCAGAGAGAAATCCGTATTCAGAAGCCTCATAAAGACCTCCACTGAGATCGCCTCGATGAGCTTTGACAGCGATCAGGATGTCAGCGAGGTCCTTGACATCGCCGAGACAAAGATATTCTCGATATCGGAAAAACGCGCCGGCAGTTCCTATGTGCATATCAGAAATGTCTTAAAAGACACAATAGCACTTGTTGACAAGCTTTATGACAAGAAGGAACTCATCACCGGCCTGCCTTCCGGCTTCGCGGACCTCGATAAACTTACGACCGGTTTTCATCCCGGAGACCTTATCGTTGTCGGAGCGCGCCCCGGAATGGGAAAGACCGCTTTCTGCCTCAATATCGCCGCTTATGTCGGCATAGAGGTTAAGGCGCCTGTCGCGATATTCAGCCTTGAGATGACAAAGGAACAGCTTGTCTTAAGAATGATATGTTCTGAAGCCGAGGTGAGTTCAAACAGCGTCCGCTCAGGATATCACAGCAAAGAGGATTACAGAAAGCTTGTGAACGCGGCAGGAAGGCTTGCGGAAGCGCCAATATACATCGACGATTCATTCAACTCTGGGCTCGATATAAGGGCCAAGGCGAGGAGGCTCAAGGCAGAGCACGGCCTCGGCCTTATAATCATAGACTACCTTCAGCTTATGAGCGGCGTGGGCACGCCTGTGGCGAGAGAGCAGGTCATATCAGATATTTCGCGGTCATTGAAGGCGCTCGCAAAAGACATCTCGGTGCCCGTAATAGTAATCAGCCAGCTCAACAGAAGCTGTGAGATGAGGGAGAACAAGCATCCCGTCATCGCGGACCTCAGAGAGTCGGGGGCGATTGAGCAGGACGCGGATATAATCCTTTTCCTTTACAGAGATGATTATTATAAAAAAGACTCTGCCGAACATGGAGTTGCTGAACTTGATATAGCCAAACAGAGAAACGGCCCGACAGGAATACAGAAGCTCACCTTCATCAATAAATTTACAAAATTCAGGGACTACACAAGCATAGAGACTTTCTGATTTCCCCTGTTTTGAATAAATACCCTCATCCCTTATAATTAAACCATGATAAGAAAACCCGCGGTTGCCGGGATGTTCTACCCCTCCTCGCCAAAAGGGCTCGAAGGAGAGGTTAAGGGGTTAGTGGATGATAATGTTCAAAGGATGAGAGCTATCGGGTTAGTCTCTCCGCATGCAGGCCTTATGTATTCCGGCGCTGTTGCGGGAGCTGTCTATTCGAGAATAACTTCTCCGCATACTTTTATAATAATCAGCCCAAACCATACCGGCCTCGGCGCGCGCGCGTCACTCATGACATCAGGCGAATGGCAGATACCGACGGGAAAGGTAAGTATAGATGAAACGCTCGCGATGAAGCTCCTCGCCAATTCGGAAGAGATTGAAGAGGATACTCACGCGCATCTGATGGAGCACTCTATAGAGGTGCAGCTTCCATTCATATGCCACTTCTTTCCTGACGCGAAGATAGCCCCTTTGACGCTGATGTCAGAATCTGTTGAGGCATGCAGGAGGCTCGGCATAGCTGTCGCTGATGCCGTCAGAAACTCTGATTATCCGGTAACAATCGCGGCAAGCTCGGACATGACCCACTATGAAGAGGACCGCGTTGCCCGCAAAAAAGATAAAGCCGCCATCGAGAGGATTATCGCGCTCGACCCGAAGGGGCTTTATCAGGCAGTGAAGGAGCAGGAGATCTCGATGTGCGGTTTTATTCCTGTTACCGTCATGCTATACGCCGCCCTTGAACTGGGGGCCAAAGAGGCGTCTCTCGTGAAGTACATGACCTCAGGAGATGTCAGCGGCGATTACGGCCATGTTGTCGGATATGCCGGCGTTATAGTAAAATAATTCCTCTTTCATTTCTGATTTAAATCCCGATGTTCAGGGCCGGAGGCAATAATGTCCAAACTCAGCGCTGTCGTGGAGACGAAGCTCTCACTTGATTCGAAGTTCAAATTCAGGTGCCACAAGGATATCAAGTGCTTTACTAAATGCTGCAGCAACATAGATATTCTTCTTACGCCGTATGACGTCCTCAGGCTGAAGAACAGGCTCGGCATCTCTTCCGAGGAGTTTCTCGATGAATACGCTCACATGAAGATCGATGAAAAATCCTCGCATCCCTACGCGATTCTGAAGATGAATGATGATAAGGAGAGGAAGTGCCCGTTCGTCACTGAAGATGGCTGCCGCGTGTATACCGACCGCCCCGCAAACTGCCGCTATTACCCCATAGGGCAGGGCACTCTCAAGGTTGAGGGAAAGAACGGCCCTGTTGACGAAGAGTTTTATTTTTTTATAAATGAAAAGCACTGCCTCGGTTTTGAAGAGAATAAAGAATGGACTGTTGCCTCATGGAGGAATGACCAGGAAGTCGACAGGTATGATGAGGTAAACAGGGAGTGGAAGGCGATCCAGGTGAGGAAGAACCTTCCGGGCCAGCCCGAACTTGACGAGAATAAGCAGGTTCAGTTTTATCTGGCAAGCTATGACCTCGACAGGTTCAGGAGGTATATCTTTGAGAGCAGATTCCTTAAGGTTTTTGACATTGACGAAGAGACGGTCGAAAAGCTGAGGAATGACGATATAGAGCTCATAAAGTTCGGGGCAAAGTATATCAAATACGTGATGATGCTTGAAGAGTCTCTGAAGGTCAGGGACGAGCACCTGAAAGATAAAGGCGTTCTTAAAGACAAATAAATAATCAAAGGAGGATATCTCATGGATTGGGGAATGAGGAACAGGATGGCTCAGATAATTAAACCGGACGGGCATTGTTTTTTTCTTCCGATTGATCACGGTTATTTTCTCGGGCCTACGTCAAAACTCGAAAAGCCTGGCGAAACGATAAAGCCGCTTCTGCCGTATGCCGATGCCCTTTTTGTGACAAGGGGCGTATTGCGCAGCGCAATCGACCCACTAAAGAGCAAGCCGATAATACTGAGGGTTTCCGGCGGCACGAGCGTTGTGGGAGAAGATTTAGCGAACGAAGGGCTCACGACATCGATTGAGGAGATGCTCAGGCTGAATGTCTCCGCGGTCGGAATATCGGTCTTTGTCGGAACACCGTATGAGAAGGAGACGCTTTTGAACCTTGCCGAGCTTGTCAATGAGTGCGAGAATTTCGGCATTCCCGTGATGGCGGTGACCGCTGTGGGCAAAGAGCTTGAGAAGAGGGACGCGCGCTACCTTGCCTTATGCTGCAGGATAGCGGCCGAGCTTGGCGCGATGGTCGTAAAGACATACTGGTGCGAGAATTTTGAAAAGGTGACAAACGGCTGCCCCGTTCCGGTTGTGATGGCAGGCGGGCCCAAGTGCGAGACCGAGCTTGAGGTGATGGAGTTTGTCTATGACGGTATACAGAAAGGCGCCATAGGCATTAACCTCGGCAGGAATGTCTGGCAGCACAAGCATCCGGTCGCGATGATGAAGGCGCTTCATGCCGTAATTCATAAGAAGGCTACTCCGAAAGAAGCTGTTGATATTTTCAATGAGGTGAAGAATAAGAAATAATGCGCGTCGCTGTCTATTACAACAATAAAGACGTCAGGGTCGAGGAGAGGCCTATTCCGAAGATCGGCCCCGGAGAGATACTCGTAAAGGTTGTCGCGAGCGGAATCTGCGGAAGCGATGTCATGGAGTGGTACAGGGTGAAGAAGGCGCCGCGCGTCCTCGGCCATGAGATGACGGGCTACATTGCTGAGGCCGGCGAAGGCGTCAGCGATTACAATGTGGGGCAGAGGGTCTTTGTCTCCCATCATGTGCCCTGTAATACATGCGAATACTGCCTGAGCGGAGCGCACACTGCGTGCGACACACTGCATAACACGAATTACGACCCCGGAGGTTTTGCCGAGTACATCCGCATACCGAAGATAAATGTTGAAAACGGCGTTTATATTCTTCCCGATGAGATGTCTTATGAAGAAGGGACATTCATCGAGCCTCTCGCGTGCGTGATGAGAGGGCAGAGGCTTGCCGGCCTCAGGCCGGGGCAGAGCGTTTTTGTGATAGGGAGCGGTATATCAGGACTCATACACTTGAAGCTTGCGAGGGCTCTCGGGGCCGGAAGGATATTTGCTTCCGACATAAATAACTATCGCCTTAATGCGGCAAAGAGTTTCGGCGCTGACGCGGTCTTCAATGCGCGAGAGAATGTTTCCGATCTTTTGCTGCAGGCGAACAAAGGCAAGCTTGCAGACCTTGTCATAGTATGCGCAGGAGCGCTTCAGGCTTCAGTAGACGGAATCAATTGCGTCGAACGCGGAGGGACGGTGCTCTTTTTTGCCGTGCCCGAGCCGGGAGTGATGCTGCCGGTTCCGATAAATGAGATGTGGCGCAATGAGATTACCCTCATGACATCATACGGCGCAGGCCCGTCAGACCTTGAGATGGCTTTAGACCTTATGCGCAATAACAGGATATCATTCAGCGAGATGGTGACGCACAGGCTCCCATTTGAGATGATACAGGAAGGCTTCCGCCTTGTCGCGGAGGCGAAGGAATCCATCAAGGTGATCATTGAGCCGGGGAAGAAATGCTGATATGCAAAATTATTACGGAGGAATAATATGTCTCTGCTCGTTGTAGGTTCAGTCGCGTTTGACGCGGTCAAGACTCCTTTTGGAGAGGTCGACGAGGCGCTCGGAGGTTCTGCAACATATTTCTCGACATCCGCAAGCTATTTCACTGACGTCGCTGTTGTAGCCGTTGTCGGTTCGGATTTTCCTGAAAAGCATCTCGTTTCATTAAAAAGCCGCGGCATTGATATCGAGGGCATTGAAAGAAAAGAGGGTAAGACATTCAGGTGGAAGGGCGAGTACGGCTATGAACTGAATGAGGCGAAGACGCTCGATACACAGCTTAATGTATTTGAGTCATTCAAGCCTGTTCTTCCCGACAGCTACAAGAGCCGCAAGGTGGTCTTTCTCGCCAACATAGACCCCGACCTTCAGAGGGATGTCCTGAATCAGGTGAAAGAGCCGGCGCTTGTCGCATGCGACACCATGAACTTCTGGATAAGCGGCAAGAGGGATTCACTTGTCAAAACGCTCAAAAGCGTTGACATGCTTCTCATCAATGACGGTGAGGCGAGACAGCTTGCCAATGAACCTAACCTCGTTAAGGCCGCTTCAAAGATAATGTCCATGGGGCCGAAAACTCTCGTGATAAAGCGCGGTGAATACGGAGCATTGATGTTCACGCGCAAGGAGATATTCGCCGCGCCTGCATATCCTCTTGAGGCGGTATTCGATCCCACAGGCGCAGGCGACAGCTTCGCAGGTGGCTTCATGGGGTATCTTGCAAACACAATGAACTTCGAGCCTTCAAACATCCGCAAGGCGATAATATTCGGCAGCGTCATGGCGTCATTCAATGTCGAATCCTTCAGCCTCGACAGGCTCAAGTCTCTCGATTACAAAGAGATAGAGGCGCGGTTCAGGGAGTTCAAGAGGCTCACGCATTTTGAGGACTTAGGGTAGAAGTTAGTCAAATTCTGCTGTTGTCTTTGCGAACACAGTGCGGTAATCCCATCTCTCCTTTAGTCATTCCCGCAATGTCGGGAATCTGCTCTTCACCTTTCTCGTCATTCCGGACCCTGATCGGGAATCCAGTTCCTTAAACTGTCACACTGAGCTTGTCGAAGTGCGTCACTCGTCCGGATTTTTTTTGCTCCCACACTTTTAGCTTATCTTTTTTCCTACCCCTTTAACCTTCATCTTCAGCCCACTCTTCTCTTTATTGTTGTCAATGAGAAAATCAGCCAGCCTCTTTTTTCTTGAGATTGGCATTTGCGCGCGGATGCGTTTGAGAGCTTCTTCTTTGGAAAAGCCTTTCTTCATAAGCCGATTGATTGCGGTCTCTTTTTTGCAGTAGACAACAATTGTCTTGTCAAAATATTTATAAAAGCCTGTTTCAAAAAGCAGAGGGACTTCAACCACTATGGTTGCTGATTTGTCTTTACTGTATATCTTTTTTACGACGGCCTTGATCTCTTTCAAGACCTCAGGATGAATTATCTTTTCAACAGCCTTTCGTTTATCAGGGTCTGCAAATATAATTCCTGCAACGTGACTTTTTTTAAGAATAGATTTGCCATTTCTTTTTCTTACAACTTCACTGCCGAGAATTTTTATGAGCTTATTGATGATAACCGGCCTTTTGAGAATATCAGCGACGAGTTTATCGCTGTCAACTGTATGCGCGCCGAGCTTTTTGAATAGCTTCAGCACTGTTGATTTGCCAGTTCCGAAACCGCCTGTCAGTCCTATTGTCGGCATAACTGGATTATAGCAGATTTCCTGTGATTTCTTGACTTAGATATATGATGCTGATAATATATTTTGTCTCTGAAAAATCTTCTATTCAAGTCGGACAGCGGTAGCGTTCAGGAGATATTTTCCATGGAGGATCAATGATAGTTGCCATCGGCTGTGACCATGCCGGAGTCGCGTTAAAGAATGCCGTACTGCCTGAGCTTGAAAAGCTCTCCTTAAGCTGTGAGGATGTCGGCACAAAGGATGAGGAGTCTGTTGACTACCCGGATTTCGGCGCAAAGGCCGCTGAGATGGTCTCAAGCGGAAAAGCGGAGCGCGGCATACTCATCTGCGGCACGGGCATAGGGATGTCGATTGTCGCAAATAAATTCCGCGGGGTGAGGGCGGCGCTCTGCCATGACGTGAACTCTGCAAGGATGAGCAGGCTCCATAATGACGCAAACATGCTGATACTTCCCGGAAGGGCGCTTGACAATAAAACAGCATTTGAAATAGTCAGAGTCTGGTTTGAGACTGCTTTTGAGGGCGGGCGCCATCAGAGGAGGCTCGACAAGATAAAGGCGATAGAGGATAAATATTTATGCCGTTAAACATGTCTGAACTGCAGAAGGTTGACCCCGAGATATACGACGCGATAGTCAATGAGATAAGAAGAGAGAAAGAGAAACTCATTCTTATCGCTTCCGAGAATTACGCGAGCAGGGCAGTGCTCGAGGCGCAGGGAACAGTCTTCACAAACAAATACGCCGAAGGTTACCCCGGCAGGCGCTATTACGGCGGGTGCGAGTATGTCGACATAGCCGAATCTCTCGCGATCAAGAGGGCGAAAGATCTCTTCGGCGCAGAGCATGTCAACGTCCAGCCCCACTCGGGCACTCAGGCGAACATGGCTGTCTACTGCGCCATGCTCAAGCCCGGAGACAAGATACTCGGCATGAACCTCAGCCACGGCGGCCATCTCTCGCACGGCGCTCCGATCAATTTTTCAGGAATGGTTTACAAAGGCTTTTTTTACGGCGTCGGAAAGAAGACCGGCATGATAAATTACAATGAGGTCAGCACGATAGCGAAGAAAGTTAAACCGAAGATGATTGTTGCAGGCGCGAGCGCTTATTCGCGGATAATCGATTTTGAACGCCTCGCAAAGATCGCTAAAAGCGTAAAGGCATACCTGATGGCTGACATAGCGCACATCTCAGGGCTCATCGCCGCGGGAGTGCACCCCTCTCCCGTACCTTACGCGGACTTTGTTACATCCACGACTCATAAGACTCTCAGAGGGCCGAGGGGCGGCTTGATAATGTGCAAAGAGAAGTACGCTAAACAGATTGACAAGATGGTCTTTCCCGGAATACAGGGAGGCCCGCTGATGCATGTCATAGCCGCAAAGGCGGTTGCTTTTAAAGAGGCGCTCTCTCCGGGCTTTAAGAATTATCAGATACAGATTGTTAAAAACGCGAAGGAACTCAGCGGCGCGCTTATTGGGCAGGGCTTCAAAATTATATCAGGCGGCACTGACACTCATCTTATGCTCATAGACCTTACGAACAAAGGGATTACGGGCAAAGAGGCAGAGGCCGCTCTTGACCTTGCGGGAATAACGCTCAACAAAAATGCCGTGCCTCACGATACCAAACCGCCCGCGATAACAAGCGGCATAAGGATCGGCACGCCCGCCGTCACGAGCAGGGGGATGAAGGAGCCGGAAATGGTCAAGATCGCCGAGATGATAACAACCGTGCTTAAGGCTCCGAATGACAATGAAAACATAACGCGTGTCAGGGACAGGGTGAAGGCACTGTGCAGGAGATTTCCCGCGTACAGCGATTTGAAAGTATAAATATTTTCTGTTTCAACTTATAACTATTAACTCTTTCGCCTCAGGCGAACCTGCCTGTCGGCAGACAGGTCAGCCGGGGCTGATAACTTATAAATTATGAAATGCCCGTTCTGCGGTTTTATCGAAGACAAGGTCATTGACTCCCGCTCAAGCAAAGATGCCGACGTCATAAGGCGGAGGCGCGAATGCCTTAAGTGCGGGAACCGTTTCACCAGCTACGAGCGCATAGAGGAGATTCTCCCGCTCGTCATAAAGAAAGACGGACGGCGCGAGGCGTTTGACAGGCAGAAGATAATACACGGTCTCGAAAAGGCATGCGAGAAGAGGCCCGTGAGCGTCAAGGAGTGGGAACTGCTCGCGACCAGGGTGGAGAAGAAGCTCCACGAACTCGGGGAGAAAGAGATACCGAGCTCCATCATCGGGGAAGAGATAATGGCCGGGCTTAAAGAGATAGACGAGGTCGCGTTTGTCCGCTTTGCTTCGGTCTACAGGCAGTTCAAGGACATCAAAGAGTTCATGGAAGAGATAAAGGACATGTATCTGCAGAAGTAACGCCTTCCCTTTTGCCCGAGTTTTCTTATTCAAAAAGACTGTGATTTCATCTTTCATTCTAAAACATCCCACGTTCCTTCCTTGACATTGAAAACGGCTAACAGATATTATTTAATAAGGTGACGAATGTTTGAGAAGTTCACTGATAAAGGCAGAAGGGTCATCATAAACGCCCGAGAGGAAGCGGAAAAGCGGCAGAATGATTATCTCGGCACAGAGCATCTCCTCCTCGGGCTCCTCAAAGAGGAGGACGGCCTCCCTTTAATAATCCTCAAAAAGATGGGCATCTCGGTCGGCGAACTCCGCATCGAGGTCGAGAGAAATCTTCCTTCAAGCTCAAGCATACTCGCGTTCGGCGACGTTCCCTTCACGCCCCGCGCGAAGAAAGTCCTCGAACTCGCCGTTGAAGAATCAAGGCTCCTCGGCCACAGTTACATCGGAAGCGAGCATCTCCTCACCGGGCTCATAAGGGAAGAGGAGGGCATCGCCGGAAAGATACTCAGAAGCCTCGGCGCGAATCTCCTCGCAGCGCGCCAGCTCGCGATAAACCTTTCGATGCGCGGGACTCAGCAGTCGATAAAAGAGAAGAAGAGCAGGACTCCGGCGCTTGATGAATTCGGAAGAGATATAACTCTCCTCGCAAGGAGGGGAAAGCTCGATCCCGTCATCGGCAGGGCTAACGAGATAGAGAGAGTGCTTCAGATTCTTGGGAGGCGTTTAAAGAACAACCCGGTCATCATCGGCGAGCCCGGAGTGGGCAAGACCGCGATCGTCGAAGGGCTCGCGCAGAAGATCGTTGCCAGAGACGTTCCGGAGAATTTATTCAATAAAAGGATCATCAGCCTTGACCTCGGCGCTCTTATCGCCGGCACAAAATACAGGGGCCAGTTCGAAGAGAGGCTCAAGATGGTGATGAAAGAGATAATACAGTCTGACAATATCATTCTCTTTATTGACGAGCTCCACACACTTGTGGGCGCGGGAGCGGCAGAGGGTTCGATAGACGCGTCCAACATGCTGAAGCCTGCTCTCTCAAACGGCGAGATACAGTGCATAGGAGCTACAACATCTTCGGAGTACAGAAAGTATATCGAGAAAGACGGCGCGTTCGAGAGGCGTTTCCAGCCGATATTCCTTCAGCCGCCAACGGTTTCAGAGACTATCGAGATGCTTATGGGGCTTAAGAAGAACTATGAAGAGCATCACAAGGTTGCAATAAGCGACGAGGCAATTATCTCATGCGTTCGCCTCGCCGACAGGTATATAACCGAAAGGTCTCTGCCGGATAAGGCAGTGGATGTCCTTGACGAGACGGGCGCGAGGATAAAACTGAAGATTTTCACGATGTCTCCGGAACTGAGGGAGCTTGAAGCTGAAATGAGGCGGGTCAACAGGGAGAAGAACCTCTATGTGAAACTTCATGATTTTGAAAAAGGCGCAGCCGCTAAGAGAGAAGAGGACAGGATCCGTGAGCTTTATGACGAGCTGCATGAAAAATGGCGCGAGAACCAGAGCAATGAGAACCCTGTCGTTACAGAAGACGATATCCTTTACACCGTATCAAAGATAACCGGCATTCCGCTTTCGAGGCTTGAAGAGAAGGAGTCGAATAAGCTCCTCAGGATGGAGGAGGAGCTTCACAAGAGGATCGTGGCGCAGGAGGATGCCGTGAATGTTATCTCAAAGGCGATAAGGCGTTCGCGCGCCGGCCTCAAATCAAGAAAAAGGCCCATTGGATCATTCTTTTTCCTCGGCCCCACAGGCGTTGGAAAGACCGAGCTTGCCAAGGCCCTGACCGAGTTTCTCTTTAATGACGAAAAGGCCCTGATAAAAGTTGATATGTCCGAATACATGGAGAGGTTTAATGTTTCGAGGCTTACGGGTGCGCCTCCGGGATATGTCGGATATGAAGAGAGCGGCCAGCTTACCGAGGCTGTGAGGAGAAGGCCGTATTCCGTCGTGCTCTTTGACGAGATAGAGAAAGCCCATCCGGATGTCTTCAATATCCTTCTTCAGGTGCTTGATGAAGGCGTGCTGACGGACAATCTCGGCAGGAAGGTTGATTTCAAGCACACGATAATAATAATGACTTCCAATATCGGAACGCGGTTTACCGATAATATGACGCCTCTCGGTTTTCAGCAGGCGGCTTCTTCCTCAAGATATTCCGAGATTAAGAGCAATGTTCTTACCGAGCTCAGGAAGAAGTTCAACCCTGAGTTCCTTAACCGCGTCGATGACATAGTCGTCTTTCATCAGCTTGAGAGAGAGCATCTCATCAAGATAATCCATCTTCTGATGCTTGAACTTAACAGGCAGCTTATCGACCAGGACATCACCGTTGAGCTAACCGATGAGGCGGTCGAGTGGCTTATCGAGCATAATTACCAGTCCTCCTACGGCGCCAGGCCCATGAGAAGGGCGATACAGAAGAATATAGAGGACCCTCTTTCAGAGGAGATTCTCAGGGGAAGATTTATCGGGGTGAAGAACATTAAAGTGATAATTGACGGCGGAAGGCCGGTATTTATTGAAAGCGGAGTCGAGGAATTAATATCACATTAAATGCTTTTAAACCTCTTCCTTTTTTATAATCCTATCATATGGCGTGTTCCCGCAGGAATTTTAATGAGAATTTTTTCTCTTTTTATTTAAGGCACGGGTGAAGATGCAGATTGAATCCATGACAGGCTTCGGAAGTTATGAAAAGGGCGGCTTCAGGGTTGAGGCTCGTTCGGTAAATCATAAAAACCTTGATGTCAATTTTAACGGGCCGCCGTATCTTTTGCGCCTTGACCCGGACATAAGAAAGAGTGTCAAGAGCCGTTTTGACAGAGGGCGCATCGATATTTATGTTTCATCGCTTCATGATTCACGCAGGAAGATCACGGTCAATGCCGGGCTGGCAAGGCAGTACCGCGACGCGGTTGGAGCTCTTAAAAAAGAGTTGAAGCTCAAAGATGAGGCAGGGCTTGATTTCTTCTTATCGTTAAAAGGCGTCTTTTCATCAAACGAACCCAACATGAACGAGCGGGATATTGCCGGCGCTGTCGAACATGCGCTGCTTAAGCTCAAGACCTCAAGGCGCAGGGAAGGAAAGGCGCTCGTAGCTGAGGTTGCCAATAGGATGCATGCGGTGAACAGGCTTGTGCTGAGCATAGAAGCAAGAAGGAAGGAGATTGTTTCAAATTCGGCGGCAAGCCTGCGTGAAAAAATAAAAAACATTCTCGGCGATACGCCTCTTGACGAGGCGCGCCTGATACAGGAGACCGCCATAATCATTGAGAGGTCGGATATTACTGAAGAGCTGGTCAGGATCAAGAGCCATCTCAGCTATATGAGGGATATATTGAAATCAGGCGGAACCGTCGGCAAAAAGCTCGACTTTGTTCTTCAGGAACTTAAGAGGGAGATAAACACCATAGGATCGAAAAGCGCTGACGTCGGCCTTGCCGTGACCGTTGTAGAGATAAAGGACGAGCTTGAAAAGATGAAGGAACAGGTCCAGAACCTTCAGTAATTATTTGCCGCAAGCTTATGACAACTTCAATAATGAAAAAGAGAAAAAACATAATTAAAGGAGACATCTTTATCGTCTCCGCTCCTTCAGGGGCAGGCAAGACCACGCTCTGCCGCGAAACGATCAAGAAGCTCCCGCGCCTCGTACATTCTGTTTCGTATACGACAAGGCCGCCGAGAAGAGGCGAAAAGAACGGAATTGATTATTTCTTTGTGACAAAAGAGAGGTTCAACAGGATGAGGGAGAGGGGCGAATTCGCCGAGTGGGCAATGGTACACGGCAATCTGTACGGCACATCGATCAGGAAACTCGAAGAGCTTAAATCAAAGGGTTATGATATAATACTCGACATAGATGTCCAGGGCGCCGACCAGATGAGGCGCGTATACAAAGACGCTTTCTTGATTTTTATTCTTCCGCCGAGCGGCATCGCCCTGAAGAAGAGGCTTAGAAACCGGAAATCTGATTCAAAGGCAGAAATAAGCAGGCGCATTGAAAAGGCGCGGGACGAGATGTCGCGGTACGGAGATTATGATTTCATAATTATCAATGACAATCTCCACGATGCCCTTAAAGAGCTTGAGAGCATAATTATATCGGCAAGGCTATCGCTTACAAGGGCCGATAATTTAAAAATAGAAAAATTAATCAATAAATAATACAAGAGGTGACATATGGACCTGATTTCACTCCCCATCGATATTGACAACGAAAAAATAGATTCGAATTTCCGCCTTGTCGCCGCTTCCGTGATGAGGGCCAAAGACCTTGCCCAGGGAGCGCACCCTGTAATAGCCACAACCTCCGGAAAGGTTACCACTATTGCCATAGAGGAGATAACCTCCGGAGCGCTTGACATATTGACCGGAGAGGCGGCCGCCGAGGCGATCGAGAAGGCTAAAAAACTGGCTCAGAAACGCGCGGCTGAAGAGGCCGTTGAGATGGAGAAGCTCCCGGAAGACCTGACCGAACTTGAAAAAGATTTGAAGGTTTACCTGAGTGAAAAAGGTGAGAGGGACAGCAAAAAGGTCATAGAGGAGATCTTCGGGGATTCTAAGAACGGTGACTAAAGGGAAGCATGTAATCCTCTGCGTTACCGGCAGCATCGCTTCATACAAAGCCGTTGATATAGCAAGGCGCCTGTCAGATAGCGGCATAAATGTCAGTGTCGTCATGACCGATGCGGCAAGGCAGTTTATGTCACCGCTTGCGTTTGAGGCCGTTACCCGCAATAAAGTATACACCAATCTCTTTGACGACCCTTTAAGCCACGTAACCCTGCCTCAGAACGCTGATCTGTTTCTCGTTGCTCCTGCCACGGCAAATACCATAGGGAAGTTCGCCTCGGGCATTGCCGACGAGATTGTGAGCGCCATGTTCATGGCATTTGAAGGCACTGTCCTCATCGCGCCAGCGATGAATGAGAAGATGTTCAATAATCCTGTAGTTCAGAAGAACATAAAGAATCTCACAGCGACAGGTGTTCGTTTCATCGGGCCTGACTCAGGAAGCCTTGCGTGCGGCTATGAAGGCAAGGGGAGGCTCGCAGATACCGGTGAGATTGTTGAGGCTGTTATATCCGCCCTTTCCCCTAAGGACCTTAAAGGCAAAAATATAGTTGTTACCGCAGGCCCCACTGTTGAAGCTATTGACCCTGTCAGGTTCATATCCAATCGCTCCTCCGGAAAGATGGGATACGAGATAGCCCGCGCCGCCTCAAGGCGCGGAGCCGATGTTACGCTCATAAGCGGCCCTTCGCCACTCGTTCCCCCTTTTGGCGTATCATTTATCAAGGTTGAAAGCGCGTCTGAGATGGAGGATGCTGTCTCAAAGAAATTCATCAAATGCGATTCTCTTGTAATGGCCGCGGCGGTATCGGATTTTGCGCCCTCGGCATTCAGCAGAAAGAAGATAAAAAAGGGCGGGCTCGATGTGCTTAAGCTCAGGAGAACTCCCGACATACTTCAAAGCTTCGGAAAGAAAAAGGGCAAAAAGCTTATTGTTGGATTTGCCGCTGAGACGGGAAAGGATATCGGGAGCGCGAAGAAGAAGCTCATGAGCAAAAACCTTGATATGATAGCGCTGAATGATGTAACGCAGGAGGGCGCGGGTTTTAATTCCGAAACCAATATAGTCACCATCATAGACAGAAACGGCGGCGTCTCGGACCATCCGAAGATGAAGAAGATAGAGATTGCTGATATAATAATCGACAGAATGCTCAGACTCTGGGAAAAGGGGGGAAAGAGATGAAGGTTTTAGTTATACACGGGCCGAACCTTAACCTTTTGGGTTCAAGAGAATCCGATATATACGGCAAACGCACGCTTGAGGATATTAACGGCATGCTCAACTCTCTCGCCGACGAACTCTCTGCCGAATTATCGATAAAACAGTCGAATCATGAAGGCGAGATAGTTGACATTATCCAGAACGCAAAAGGTTTTGACGCGATAATCATAAACCCCGCAGCTTATACGCATACGAGTGTCGCAATAAGAGACGCGATAGCCGCTGTGGATGTGCCCGCGATAGAGCTTCACCTCTCCAACATCAACAGCCGTGAGGAGTTCAGGCATAAATCACTCATCGCTCCTGTCGCGCATGGGCAGATATCGGGCTTCGGCTATAACAGTTACCTTCTCGCGCTTCGTGCCGCGGTTTCCATCGTAAATGAAAAGAACAGAGGCTCTTAAAAGCTCCTTTCCAGAGCTTGGGATCAAAGGCATCCTCGTCACAGACCCTGCCAATATCAGATACCTATCCGGTTTCACGGGCTCTTCGGGTTGTGTGATCATCACCCAGAGCAAATCTCTCTTTGTAACAGATTTTCGTTATTCGGAACAGGCTGAGAAAGAGGTTGAAAAAGGGTTCAGGATACATATAGAAAACGATGTCAGGGAGAAGGTGATAGCTGACTTATGCGTAAAGCACCGCGTCTCAAGGCTCGGTTTCGAGGCGAACCATGCCACCTACGCTTTCTTGGGCAGGCTGCGCAGAAGAAAGGTCAGGCTTAAGCCTCTTATCGATACAGTTGAAGATCTCAGGGAGATAAAATCAGCCGAGGAGCTTACCTATATCAGGAAGGCAGTGAAGAGGGCTGAGAGGGCATTCTTAAGGGTTAAGCCTTACATTAAAACGGGCGAGAGAGAAATAAATATTTCACAGAGGCTCGAAGGTTATCTGAGGGAAGAAGGGTGCAGAAAACTTCCTTTTGAAGCGATAGTCGCGTCAGGCCCTTTGTCCGCGATGCCTCACGCAAGGCCGACCGGCAGAAGGCTCAGAAGAGGCGACCTGGTTGTAATTGACTGGGGCGGAGAGTGCGAAGGCTATTTTTCTGATATGACGAGAACGCTGATAATGGACGGCGGGAAGAATGATTACAAGAAGAAAATATATTCCATTGTGCTCGATGCGCAAAAAAAAGCGATTAGCGCGTCACTGCCTTTAGTTAAGGCATCTTCAGTTGATTATGCGGCAAGAAATTGCATAAAAATGGAAGGCTTTGGAGAACATTTCGGCCATGCGGCAGGGCACGGCATCGGGCTTGCAATTCATGAAAAGCCTATTGTATCATGGCGAAGCAAAGATACTCTGAAAAATGGTATGGTATTTACTGTTGAACCGGGGATATACATACCCGGGCTGGGCGGCGTGAGGATCGAGGATATGGTTTATATCGGAGAGAAGAAGGCTCATCTTCTCGGCTCACTGCCGAAGAATTTAAAATAAAAAGAGGTGAAGGTTTGATAACTACAAGTGAATTCAGAAAAGGCGGCAAGATAGAGATAAAGGGAGCTCCCCACGAGATCATCGAGTTTCAGCACATAAAAATGGGCAGAGGCGGCGCGATCGTCAAGGCAAAGGTAAAGAACCTCAAGACGGGCAGCATCTTTGAGGAGAGCTTCAAAGGCGGCGAAAAGGTTGAGACGCCGAATCTCGAGGAAAAGACCATGCAGTATCTTTATAAGCAGGACGACCTCTGTTATTTTATGGACATGGAGAGCTATGAGCAGTTTCCCATAACCGAGGAGCAGCTCGGCAGCGCTCTTAAGTTCATAAAAGAAAATGCGCAGGTAAAGGTGCTTTATTACAAGAATGAGCCGATTACTGTTGAGATACCTCTCTTCGTGGAACTGCGGATAGAGAAGACTGACCCGGGTTTTAAAGGCGATACCGCAAGCGGCGGCAGCAAGCCGGCTGTCCTTGAGACAGGCGCTGTTGTAAGGGTGCCTTTTCACATAAACGAGGGCGATGTCATCAAGGTGGACACAAGGACATCAGAATATATCGAAAGAGTGAAGTAGTTGCCATACGGCAAATATAAAACAGGCAGGTAAAAATGGAACTTAATGAGATAAAAGAGATAATAGATATGCTCAGGGATTCCGACATCTCCGAGCTTTCCATTGAAAAAGAGGGCGTTAAATTCACCATAAAAAAGGAGCGGTATTCACACGCCGTTTCCGCTCAGCCGGTTCTTCAGCCCGCGCCTTCCGTAGTAAAAGAGGCTGAAATACCTGCTCCTGCGGCGGAAGCAGACCAGGGATTTATCAAAGTCACATCGCCGATAGTCGGCATCTTTTACACTGCATCGTCTCCCGAAGCCCCTCCTTTTGTCCAGGCCGGCAGCAGAGTAGAGAAAGGGCAGGTGCTCTGTATAGTTGAGGCGATGAAGCTCATGAACGAGATAGAGAGCGACTGTAACGGCATTGTAAAGAAGATCCTTCCCGGCAACGGCCAGCCTGTCGAGTACGGCGAGACACTCTTTATCATAGAGCCTCTGTCATGAAGCTTTTCAAAAAGGTCCTCATCGCGAACAGGGGCGAGATTGCCGTCAGAGTAATAAGAGCCTGCAGGGAACTCGGCATAAAGACCGTTGCCGTCTGCTCCGACATAGACAAAAATTCTCTCCACGTGAGGCTGGCGGATGAATCCATATGCATCGGCCCTGCTTCTTCCGCAGGCAGTTACCTCAATATACCGGCGATAATAACCGCGGCTGAGATAACAGACTCTGAAGCGATTCACCCGGGTTATGGTTTTTTGGCCGAGAACTCTCATCTGGTTGAGGCATGCAATGCTTCCAATATCACATTTATCGGCCCTACCGCTGAAAATATCCGGACCGGTGGCGACAAGGCAAGGGCCCGCCAGCTGATGAAAGAGAGCGGCGTGCCTGTCGTTCCAGGAAGCGATACGCCCGTGCTGAGCGAAGAAGAGGGCGTCAAGGTCGCGAAAGAGATCGGCTATCCCCTCATAATAAAGGCCTCCGCGGGCGGCGGCGGCAAAGGCATGAGGATCGTGAGGGAAGAGAATGAACTGATAAGAATGTTTCATACAGCGCAGAAAGAGGCTCTCGCGGCATTCGGCAACGGGGAGCTTTACATTGAGAAGTTCATTACGGACATGAAGCATCTCGAGGTTCAGATACTTGCAGACAGGAAAGGCAGCATAATACATCTCGGAGAGAGGGACTGTTCGGTTCAGCGCAGGCATCAGAAGCTTATCGAGGAGGCGCCGTTCACTTTCTCGGATAAAGATATCACCGCAATGCTCGGCGAGAAGGCGGTCATGGCCGCAAAGGCATTCAAATACAGAAACGCCGGCACAATAGAGTTTATCTATGATAAAGACGGGAATGTGTATTTCATGGAGATAAACACAAGGATACAGGTAGAGCATCCGGTTACGGAGATGGTGACAGGCATCGATATTGTGAAGGAACAGATCAAGATCGCGGCAGGCAACAATCTTTCGCACAAGCAGTCTGACGTTAAATTCTCGGGGCACAGCATAGAATGCAGGATAAACGCGGAAGACCCCGAGACATTCATCCCGTCAGCCGGAAAGATATCTCTGTTTATCCCTCCTGGCGGAAGCGGCGTCAGGGTCGATACTGCCGCATATTCGGGCTGGTCCGTCCCCCCTCATTATGACTCTCTCATAGCGAAGTTGATAGTTCACGGCAAAGACAGGGCTGAGGCTCTTAACAAAATGAAGAACGCGCTGAAGGAGTTTATCGTTGAAGGCATTAAGACTTCCATACCTCTGCATCTCAAGATACTCGATTCACAGGATTTCATTAACGGGAACTTTAACACAGGTTTTCTCGCGAAGTTCTTAAGCCATTAGCTTCTTATTCCGTAAAAAAAGATTGAAGATATCTTTCAAAAATCACCGTTCGCTGTGCCTTATCACAGACAGCGCAATTGCGGGCATCTCAAATCCTGAGATAGCAAAAAGAGCCTTCTCCGCCGGCGTCAGGACAATTCAGTTGAGGGAGAAGAGGGCGCCGAAAAGAGATATCTTCAAGGATGCCGAGGAGATAAGAAAACTTGCCCTGAGATACAATGCCACATTTATTGTTAATGACTATGTGGACATCGCCCTTGCCGTTGACGCTGACGGCCTTCACCTCGGGCAGGATGACATGCCTGTCAAAGAAGCAAGGAAGATACTCGGAAAGAAAAAAATTATCGGGGTATCCACGCATTCAATAAAGCAGGCCGTGAAGGCTCAGGAGGAAGGGGCAGACTATATAGGTTTTGGCCCCGTATTCCGCACAACTACAAAAGACGCCGGTAGGCCGAAGGGTTTAAAGATGCTCAGGGAAGTGAGGAGCAAAGTTTCAATACCGATAGCCGCGATAGGAGGAATAACTTCTGAAACTTCTTCATCTCTCTTTGCCGCAGGCGCTGATGTCCTTGCCGTCAGTTCGGCAATTCTCTCAGGCGATATTGAGAAAAATATCAGGACATTCTTCGAAATTATGGATTAATTACAGCCTATGAACCTGCTTGACATTGCAATACTCACGCTGTTGGGAATCGGTGTTGCCGCCGGCCTTATCAAAGGGCTTATCAAGCAGCTCTTCTCCATAGCGGGCGTTATTGCCGCGTATTTCGTCTCGCTGAAACTTCATAACCTTGTTTCTTTTGCCCTATTCGGGCCTGAAAACATATACCCGAGGATATTCGTCTTTCTGGCGATCTTTGTAATCTGTATGATCCTCGCCTCATTAGCGGCGAAGCTTGCCGAAAAGTTTATCGAGTCTGTGGGCATGAGCTGGGCAAACCGTCTCGCGGGCGGAATGTTAGGATTCATCAAGGGAATGCTGGTATCTCTGGTAATCGTAGTTCTTCTCATGACATTTCTTCCGGCGGATAACGGTTTATTTATCGAGTCAATAACATTTCCCTGCATGAAGAAACTTGTTGCGTTAGGAGATAATATTCTTCCCGAGTATCTTAAGTTAAGAAAAAATGACGGCAGGGAGAGTCAGCCCAGCAGTAAGGATTCAATGTGAAATTCTACAGCTGTTCCCCGCTGCGGTAGAACTTTATTTCAACGTTCTCCGAAGTTGCCAGCCCTTCCTTTATCGCCTCATCGATCAACGGCAGGAACTTTTCTATCTTTTCAGAAGTATCTATAACCTCGACCACTATCGGCAGGTCGCTTGAAAGCCTGAGGACCTTGGCGGTATGCAGGCGGCTGTGCGCTCCGAAACCCTCGAGCCCCCGTATGACCGTGGCGCCGGCAAGGCCGCTCTCTCTCGCCATCCTCACGATCCATTCATGAAGAGGTATTCCTTCATGCTTGTCGTCTTCTCCGATAAAGATACGAAGCAGCTTTCCGGTATCCTTAAGAATCATCATTGCCTCCTCAGATAAGGCGCGATATCACGCCACCAGTATAAACAGCCGTCAAGCAAATTGTAATATGAAAAAATATATTTGCAAAGGCCCTCAGCAATTCAGTGTCGCGGAGAAGCGCCATTGTCTCATAGCCGAAGGCGGAGAAGGTGGTGAATCCTCCGAGTACCCCGACGAAGAGGAAGAGGCGGGCCTCAGGGCCGAAAAGGTTTTTTGCGTCTGAAAGGCCGCCTAAAAAACCTATAACCATGCATCCGATGACATTAACCGTGATCGTGCCGACGGGGAATCTCCAGAGGGGAAGGGCGTCATGAGCCCATCCGCTTATGAGGTATCTCGATACCGAGCCTATAAAACCGCCGGCGCCGATGAGTAATAGCTTTATCAAAGTGTATTCCTTAAGTGTTGCCCGGATGAGTAAATATTAACAAATCAGAGGCGGAAAATACAGGATATTTCCGCTATGATTGAGAATGCTTCATGAAATATAATATATATGGCGCGGGACAAGGATGCGGATAAAGGCTTCACGGCATCCTTGACTATTTCATTGCCCATATGCAAATATTAATCTCGCTTCTATAGGTTAACGCACCGCTTTGTTTCATTAAGGAGACCTCAATGTCAAATGAACTTATAATCCTTCTGACCGCTGCCGCATCGATCGGGTTCTTTCACACTCTTTTCGGGCCTGACCATTACATCCCGTTCATCGCGATGTCTAAATCAGGAGAATGGTCGATGCGCAAGACAGCGGTTGTCACGATATTATGCGGTATCGGCCATGTGATGAGCTCAGTTTTGTTGGGTATCATAGGCGTGACTTTCGGCGTTGCGGTCTCAAGACTTGAGATGTTTGAATCATTCAGGGGCAATATAGCCGCATGGGCGCTTCTTGCCTTCGGGCTTGTTTATTTTATCTGGGGAGTCAGGCGCGCCTATAGAAACAGGCCTCACAAGCACCTCCATGATCACGGCGAAAGCGGCGGGCATCTTCATACACATGTGCATACGGACGAACACATGCATGTGCATAATTCAGCCGGTAAAAAGAGCATAACGCCGTGGGTGCTCTTTACGATATTTGTCTTCGGCCCCTGCGAGCCCCTTATTCCGATGCTTATGTATCCGGCGGCAAAGAGCAGCATGGCAGGCATTCTTGCCGTAACCGCGGTTTTCGGCGTGACGACCATATGCGCCATGCTCGGCATTGTGCTTGTTTCGACATATGGAATAAGCTTACTGCCGATGCAGAGGCTTGAGCGGTATACACATGCCATAGCAGGGGCGATAATAAGTTTCTGCGGGATAGCGGTTATCTTCTTCGGCTTATAAAAAAGAGTTTCTTTTCCCCAAGTTTGAATCATGAATGATCTTGATAAACTGAAGCATCTGCTTGAACACTGGATAGAACACAATGACGCGCATACCCATACTTATAAGGAATGGGCGGCAAAGGCAGAGGCTTTGGGCGAGAAAGAACTCTCAGGCATTTTGGTAAAGGTCGTTGACGAGAGCAAGAAGCTAAAAGAGCTTTTCAATGAGGCGTTGAAGACCATTAAGTGACTCCCACGTCCCTCTATGTCCACATCCCATTCTGCCTGAAGCGTTGCATATACTGCGATTTTGTCTCAGGGATATATGAGCCTAAAAAGGCGGATGCGTATATTGACGCGCTGAAGAAAGAGATATCGCTTATTTTCTATGAAAATTACCCCTCACCCAACCCCCTCCCTCAAGGGGAGCGGGCAAGGGGGAAGGTGTTCTCAACTCTATACATCGGCGGAGGGACGCCGACAGCGCTTTCCACGGATGTCCTAAAAGATTTAATCGCTCACTTCTTTAATCACCTCTCTTTTTCTGATAATTATGAGGCAACTATCGAGGTGAATCCCGGCACAATTGATATTAAGAAATTGCGCATAATACGTTCATCCGGCATCAACAGAATAAGCATCGGCGTGCAGTCATTCAATGATGACGAACTTAAATTTCTTGGGAGGATTCATTCTGCAGAAGATGCCCGTCAGGCGGTTCATCTCGCAAAGAAGGCGGGTTTTGAAAATATCGGCATTGACCTTATCTACGGAATTCCCGGACAGAGCATGGAAAACTGGAGGAGAACGCTTGATGCTGCCGTTAGCCTGGAGCCTGAGCATATTTCAACTTATGAACTTACAGTTGAAGAAGGGACTGAGCTTTATGAATATATGATGGTGCCCCCTCACCCTGACTCTCTCCCCTCATGGGAGAGGGCATCAAAGAAAGTGCGCTTACAAAATTCCCCCGCCCCTTGCGGGAGGGGGTTAGGGGGAGGTGGTAATAGGATTAATTTACCTGATGAAGACAAAATCATCGAAATGTATAACCACGCAATTGATCATCTCTCATCCTCAGGATTTGAGCATTACGAAATATCCAACTTTGCCAAGCCGGGCTGCCAATCGCGCCACAACC
>JACQZG010000040.1 GCA_016213935.1 Nitrospirota bacterium | reverse complement strand
TTGCTATTGAGCTGAATGTAATCGGCCTGATGAATATTCAATATGCGGTGAAGGATAACAATATTTATATATTAGAGGTGAACCCGAGGGCCTCAAGGACGATCCAGTTTGTGAGCAAGGCTACGGGAGTGCCTCTTGCAAAGATGGCTGCGAAGGTTATGGCAGGCAGGACTCTAAAGGAGCTTGGGCTTATATCAGAGGTGGCAATATCTCACACTGCGGTAAAGGAGGCGGTCTTCCCGTTTGACAGGTTTGCCGGAGTAGATACAATACTTGGGCCTGAGATGAAATCCACCGGCGAGGCCATGGGGATTGATAAAGACTTTGGCAGGGCTTATTCAAAGGCGGAGACCTCGTCAAAGAATACAATGCCGCTGAAGGGCAGGGTCTTTATCAGCGTTAAGGATAAAGACAAGCCTTCTATGCCCCGGATGGCAGGCAAATTTATTGAGATGGGGTTCTCAGTTACCGCAACAGTCGGAACAGCCGCATTTCTGAGTGAGCATGGATTAAAAGTGGATACTGTTTACAAGGTCGGGGAAGGCCGTCCTGATATTGTGGATCTGATAAAGAACAATGAGATAAATTTTGTGATAAATACTGTCTCGGACGCAAAGGCGCAGAGAGATTCATTCTCAATAAGAGAGAGCGCTCTGCGGCAGGGCGTTCCATACACAACGACGCTTTCAGGAGCCAAGGCCGCGGTAAACGCCATTGAGGTTGTGCTAAAAGAAGACCTTAATGTGAGGTCATTGCAGGAGTACCATAAAGACATTTCAGAGCTAAGAACCAAGAAGTGAGAACTGAGAACTTCTTTACATTAATTATCATCTATTGTTAGAATTTGCCATGCATAAGGTTCCAATAACTCCATCTGGCCATAAGAAACTCAAGGAAGAGCTTGAGAAGCTTATCACTGTTGAGAGGCCGAAGAATGTTGCGGCGATTGCCGAGGCAAGGGCGCATGGCGATCTCTCTGAGAATGCTGAATATCATGCCGCAAAGGAGCGGCAATCATTCATTCAGGGACGCATTCAGGAGCTTCAGACAAAAATTGCCAATGCCAATATCATTGACCCGTCCACAATATCTCAGGATAAGATCGCTTTCGGGGCTAAAGTAAAACTCGCGGACACAGAGAGCGAAAAAGAGTGCGTCTATTATATTGTAGGGCCTGATGAGTCGGATGTAAAAGCCGGAAGAATCTCAATAAACTCACCTGTGGCAAGGTCTCTCATTGGGAAAGAGGAAGGAGATATCGTTATTGTACAGGCTCCTGCAAAGACGATTGAGTACGAGATATTAGAGATAAGCTTTGAGTAAACTATTTCAAATATCTGTAAAGGAGAACAGGCAGGCGGCAAAAGATCATTTTCTCCTGACAGCCCGGCCGTTGGATACAATTCCAGCGCCTAATCCCGGACAGTTCTTTATGCTCTCTGTTGACAGCAGGCTTGACCCCCTTCTCAAACGTCCTTTCAGCCTTCATCGTTTTGTCTCCGGTGATTTGCAGTTTTTGTACAGGGTCGTGGGCAAGGCTACATCCATCCTGAAGGAGAAGAAGCCGGGCGACATTATGGAGCTTATAGGCCCTCTTGGCAATGGTTTTCCTCTAAATCAGGCAGGAAAAGTAAATCCTGTGCTGGTTGCCGGGGGCATGGGCATTGCGCCTCTTGTTGCTCTGGCAGAGAAAGTCGCGAAACAAGAGCCATTTTTCTTCTATGGTGCAAGAAGTGCGGATGAACTCCTCTGTCTGGATGAATTAGACTCAATAGGAATCGTGCCTGTAGTATCCACTGATGACGGCACAGCGGGACGCAAAGGGTTTGTAACAGAACTCGTTGATGAGTTTCTCACCAAGCATCACTCTTCTGATCTTTACTCAATTTACGCCTGCGGGCCAAAACCCATGCTTGCGGCTCTTTCGGGCGTTGCCAAAAAGCATAAGGTAAAGGCTTACATGGCGCTTGAAGAGAGCATGGCCTGCGGTGTCGGGGCATGTCTGGGTTGTGTAATAAAGACTGTTGACGGTTACAAGCGCGTATGCAAAGAGGGGCCGGTCTTCTCTTTTGATGATATAATGTGGTAGGGAAGCAGAGACTCAATTATATCTCCGGTTAATATTATGGACTTGTCAGTTGCGATAGGGAAGATAAAACTCAAAAATCCAGTTATGACTGCTTCGGGCACATTCGGTTATGGCGAAGAGTATGCGGGATTTATTGATATAAATGAACTCGGCGCTCTTGTTGTAAAAGGGCTTTCCCTGCTCCCGAAAGAAGGCAATCCTCCTCCCCGCATTGTTGAGACTCCCGCAGGCATGCTGAATGCCATTGGCCTCCAGAACATAGGCATAGATAAATTCTTGCAAGAAAAGCTTCCGTATCTCAGACAGTTTAATACCCCGGTAATAGTTAATTTCTTCGGCGACTCTGTTGAAGAATATGTCAAGGCTGCCGAGAGATTGAGTTCAGCGGATGGCGTTCACGGGCTTGAGATGAATATATCATGTCCAAACAAAGAGGCAGGGTGGAGCGTCTTTGGCACGGATCCGGAAGTTACATATAGAGTTGTCAGTTCTGTGCGGAAGGCTACAGACCTTACGCTTATTGTGAAACTATCGCCGAATGTTACGGATATAGCTTTGATGGCAAAGACAGCAGAGGACGCGGGCGCTGATGCAGTATCCCTGATAAACACGTTAACCGGCATGGCGATTGATATAAAAACAAGGAAGCCGAAGCTCGCGAATATCAGGGGAGGGCTCTCAGGCCCTGCCGTCAAACCTGTTGCAGTCAGGATGGTATGGGAATGTTATCAAAAGATCGGCATCCCAATTATAGGCATGGGCGGCATAATAACGGCTGATGATGCCGTTGAATTTATGCTTGCGGGCGCAAGCGCTGTGGCGATCGGAACCGGAAACTTTATCAATCCAGCAATTACAATGGATGTTCTCGCTGGGATAAAATTCTTTATGTCAGCAGAGAAGAT
>JACQZG010000004.1 GCA_016213935.1 Nitrospirota bacterium | reverse complement strand
CTGGAAGGCTGGAAGATCACTGTCGGTCCAAGAGAAGCCAACAGTATCCCGACCTTTCTCAAGAATAAAGTTGCTTAATGCTCTCTGACAAGAGCGCAACAATTGACAGGAATAATTCTAAACTGATATTATTTCTTACTTAATGGGCTTATCATAACTCACATGGAAAGATACAGAAATATCGGGATAAAATTAACGCCTCAGAGGCTTGCGATCCTGAATTATATGGACGGCAACAAGGCGCACCCTTCCGCCGACACCATCTACAGCGCTGTCTCAAAAAAGTTCCCGACCATGTCTGTTGCAACAGTGTATAACACGCTTGAAGCGCTTAAGAACAAAGGGGCTTTACAAGAGCTTACGATCGAGCCCGGGAAAAAGAGGTATGACCCTGACTGTTCGCCTCATCATCATCTTATATGCGTAAAGTGCAAGGACATTATTGATATATTCAAAAAATTCAAGCTTGACCTTTCAGACAACATGGCTAACGGGTTCGAGATAAAAGGCAATCATATTGAGTTTTACGGAATATGTCCCAATTGCGGTAAGCAGCTTTAAAGTGGCTTAAAGTATTCTCGCCTTAACAGAATATTTCAGAGTATAAACAGTTTACAGTTTGAAAAATGAATTCAGGAGGTCAAGATGTCAAAGATTATAGCCTCTGCTGCTATCAGTGCTTCACACCATCTGTTTAAGACAGCAGAAGAAATGCTTGAGAAGGCTATTGCTGAAAAAGGCAAAGATTTTGTTATTGAATTTCCGGACACAGCTTTCTACCTGCCGCAGATATACGCAATGACCGCGTTCCCTGTGAAGAGCCTTGCGGACATGAAGGTCGCGCTCGAAATGGCAAGAGAGATGCTGCATGATATGCCGGAAGAGAAGTTCTGGAAACCATATTTGGGTGAGGCGCTTGATTCCGGAATGGCAACCCTCTTCTGCGAAGAGATAATCCTCGCGCTTAGGTATCTCAACGGTCTTGAGCCTGTAACCGATCCGGAAACAGGTTATGTCTATAACGGTTTTATCACCGACACTATCTAGAGAAATCTCGGAATACAGCTTGTTGACGGCAGGATGCCGGGATTTGCCGCAATTATAGGGGCAGCGCCTGATGCTGAGATAGCGGAAAAGATCGTCAGGGAACTTCAGGAGAAGAATATCCTGACATTTCTCTCAGGTCAGGCAAAGGATAAAAACGGCAAGCTTACAAATGTTACCCGGCAGCTTCTCTCAAGAAAGGTTGAACTCGGCTGGGACACTTATATCGTTCCATTAGGCCCTGACACGGAACATACGCTCTATGCGTTAAGCTGGTCCATCCGGGCGTCAATGATATTCGGCGGCAACAAGCCCGGCGATTACAAGGCCCACCTTAAATATACAAAGGACAGGGTCTTCGCCTTTGCGCTCGTATTGGGAGAGAGAAAAGCCGCCGATCCCTGTAGCTTATGGCCCTGCTTTTGAAGGCGAGAGGATAAGAAAAGAGGACATGTTCATAGAGTTCGGCGGGCAGCGCACTGCTGCGTTTGAATGGGTAAGGACAAAAGAACTTGATGAGATAGAGGACAATAAAGTAATTATTGTCGGCACCAATGTCGAGGAGAGGTTCAAGGCAGGCGGCAAGATGCCTCTCGCGATTGTAATAGATGTTGCTGGCAGGAAGATGCAGAATGACTTTGAGGCTATTATCGAGAGGAAGCTGCATCATAATATAAACGAAGCCCAGGGACTCTGGCATATGGGACAGCGCGACATCGTATGGATGAGGATCAGCAACCAATCATACAAGGACGGCATCACGCTTGAACATATCGGAATAATACATAACACCATGACGCACCACAGGTTCAAGTCAATCGTTGACAAGGTGCAGGTGACCCTTTACTGCGATGAGAAAGATGTGCTTGAGCTTCAGGAGCAGGCAAGGGCTGTTTATAGAGAGAGAGACCGGAGGCTCGGAGGAATGACGGACGAGACCGTTGAAACCTTCTACTCGTGCCTGCTCTGCCAGTCATTTGCCCCGTCTCATGTCTGCGTAATAAGTCCGGAGCGTCTCGGGCTCTGTGGCGCGTACAACTGGCTCGATTGCAAGGCCGCATTCGAGATAGACCCGACCGGCGGCAATCAGCCTATTGCAAAAGGCCCCGCGGTTGACGAGAAGCGCGGCAGGTGGGAAGGAGTTGACAAGTACCTTAAGAGCAACTCCGCAGGCGCTGTGGAGTCATTGAACCTTTATACGATAATGGATAATCCCATGACATCATGCGGATGCTTTGAGTGCATTGTAGCGATAATACCTGAAGCCAACGGTGTGATGCTGGTGCAGAGGGGGCATACGGGAGAAACCCCTGTAGGTATGAAATTCTCCACTTTAGCCGGAACTGTAGGGGGAGGAACGCAAAACCCCGGATTCTCAGGCATCGGCGTGAACTTTATCACCAGCAAAAAATTCCTCTTTGCCGACGGCGGCATAAAGAGGATCGTCTGGATGACGAAGAATCTGAAAGAGAGACTCGGCGAAGACTTTAAGAAGAGGTGTGAGGAAGAAGGCTTTCCTGACCTGATTGATAAAATAGCTGATGAAACAGCAGCGGAAGATTCCGAGAAGCTTCTGGAGTTTCTGACAAACGCAGGACATCCGGCCCTTGGAATGGAGCCGATGTTTTAGAAAAACAAGTGAGAAGTGAGATATTAGAAGTAAGAACTTAAGGAGTTATTTTTTATAGTTCCTATTTCCCAGTTCCTACTTCTTAGTTAAAAATGGAGGTTATATGGATAAAGCAATAAAAAGCGCCAGCACATCAGCAGAAGAGATAATTGAATGGGGCAAGCAGCATGATATAGAGACCTGCTTT
>JACQZG010000037.1 GCA_016213935.1 Nitrospirota bacterium | reverse complement strand
GTCGAATACCGTGGCATCAGGCATAGCCATCTGAGCGCCGATCGCCGCCGGGAACCCGTACCCCATTGTGCCGAGACCTCCTGATGTCAGGAGCCTTCTCGGCTTGTCATATTTATAGAACTGCGCAGCCCACATCTGATTCTGTCCCACCTCAGTGCATATAACTGCATCGCCCTTTGTCAGCTCATATATCTTCTCCACAACATACTGCGGCTTTATGACCTTTGAGTCATGCTCATAATCAAGAGGCCTCTCCTTCTGCCATGCGTCAACCTGCTTCAGCCACGCGTTTCTCACAGCCGACCATTGCTCATTCGACTCTTTCAACTCCTTGATTATCCCCTTAAGCACATGCTTTACATCTCCGACAACAGGGACATCAACCCTGATAGTCTTCTTGATAGATGTCGGGTCAATATCTATTTGAACTATCTTAGCCCCCGGTGCAAAATCTTTGGTCCTGCCTGTAACGCGGTCATCAAATCTTACGCCTATGCCTATTATAAGGTCTGCATTCTGAACCGCCATGTTCGCGCAAAAAGTGCCGTGCATTCCTAACATGCCCATTGAAAGCCTGTTCGTTCCCGGGAAACCGCCTAATCCCATGAGCGTCATTGTCACAGGTATCTTTGTCAGCTCAGCCAACTCCTTAAGCTCTTTTGAAGCATCTGACAGGATAACGCCGCCGCCAGCCATTATCACAGGCTTCTTCGCCTTGATTATCTCATTCGCGGCCTGTTTCATCTGCCACTTGTTTCCCTCGTATTTCGGATTATAGCCCCTGATATTGATTTCTTTAGGCCATATGAACTCGCCTGTTCCGGCTGTAACATCCTTTGGAAGGTCTATGAGCACAGGGCCGGGCCTTCCTGTGGAGGCTATATGAAAGGCCTCTCTCACGGTCATTGCCAGGTCTTTTACATCCTTCACAAGAAAGTTATGCTTAGTGCAAGGCCTTGTGATGCCTACAATATCCGCCTCCTGAAACGCGTCATTGCCAATCAGCATGGTCGGGACCTGTCCTGTAAAAACAACAAGCGGGATAGAGTCCATAGATGCGGTTGCCAGGCCTGTTACCGTATTTGTCGCGCCCGGACCGGAAGTGACAATAGCAACTCCGACCTTGCCGCTCACCCTCGCATAACCGTCAGCCGCGTGCACTGCTCCCTGTTCATGCCTTGTGAGAATAAGCTTAAGCTGCTTCTCATCATAAAGAACGTCAAAGATGTTGAGTACCACGCCTCCGGGATAACCGAAGATGTGCTTCACCCCTTCTTTCTTAAGACATTCGATCAGTATCTCTGCGCCGCTCATTTTCATTTTCTTACCAGCCTTATCCTTTATTTGTAATCTCTCATCACCGCTCCGGTGCTTGCTGATGTTACCGATGCGGCATATCTTGCAAGCCATCCCTTGCGTATCTTGGGTTTTAAAGCCTTTAATGACTTTAACCTGCTCTTGATCTCTTTTTCATCAAGCTTAATATCTATTTTTCTATTTGGGATGTCTATGGATATTACATCACCGTCTCTTACTATGGCAATAGGCCCGCCCTCCATAGCCTCAGGAGATATATGCCCTATGCACGGCCCTCTCGTGCCTCCTGAGAAACGCCCGTCGGTTATAAGAGCCACTGAATCGCTCAGCCCCATGCCAGCAATTGCCGCTGTAGGGCTCAGCATCTCCCTCATGCCGGGGCCTCCCTTCGGTCCCTCGCATCTGATAACCACAACATCACCGGCTTTTATCTTATTTGAGAGTATCGCCTTCATGCCGTCCTCTTCAGAGTTAAAGACCTTTGCCTTTCCATTGAACCTCATCATCTTATCGCTTACGGCAGACTGCTTCACGACAGCGCCGTCCGGTGCAAGGTTTCCCTTAAGCACGGCAATGCCGCCCTCTTTATGATATGCCTTATCAAGAGGCCTGATCACCGCTTCATCCATGATCTCCGCGCTGTTCATAATATCAAATATTTTTAAACCGGTGACTGTCATTGTGTTTTTCAGCTTCGGCTTCAGCCTCTTCATCACAGCAGGGATGCCTCCTGCATATTCAAGGTCTTCAAGATAATCCGTCCCGCCCGGAAGCATATTTGTTATATGCGGCGTCTTTCTGCTTATCCTGTCAAACAACTCAAGCGGCAGATCAACCTCAGCCTCATGCGCTATCGCAGGTATATGAAGCACCGTATTTGTTGAACCGCCCAGAGCCATATCAACTGCTATCGCGTTTTCAAAGGCAGTAAGCGTCATTATCTTTCTTGGCGTCACATTCTTCTTTACAAGCTC
>JACQZG010000038.1 GCA_016213935.1 Nitrospirota bacterium | reverse complement strand
ATCGGACAGTTGATATTTTCAATTACCATGTGGATCACGGGTATTCAGCAGGGGGCTTTGTGGAAGGCCGTAAACCCTGACGGAACATTGAAGTATACATTCATCGAGACCCTTGTGAAGAACTATCACTACTGGCATATGAGGACACTCGGAGGGATCATCTTCACAGTGGGAATGCTCTTCTTCATCTATAACATATTTATGACGATCCGGAAGGGCAAAGCCCTGTCGGCCATAAAGAGAGAGGGGGTGCGGTAATGGCAGGAGCAATTTACAGAAAACCAATAATGTTTGCGATAGTTTCAGCGATTGTTATCCTGATTGGAACTGCTGTCACTATGTTTATCCCTATGCTCACCCCTCAGATGCACCCGAAGCTTGAAAACCTTAAACCTTTTACCACACTCCAGCTTGCCGGAAGAGACATATATCAGCGGGAAGGCTGCAATAACTGCCACACACAGACCGTGAGGCCGTTAAAGACAGAGGTTATGAGGTACGGCGAATACTCTAAGGCCGGAGAATTTGCTTATGACCACCCATTTTTGTGGGGCTCCAAGAGAACAGGGCCGGACCTTGCGAGGATAGGAGGGAAATATCCTGATATGTGGCACTATAAGCACTTTGCAGATCCAAGGGCATTTTTTGCGGAATCCAATATGCCTTCTTACGGATGGCTGAAGGGGCGGAGCCTTGACCCCAAAGATATAAAGAGCCACATGGATGCGTTAGATTTCCCTTATTCCGCAGAGGAGATTACGGGCTTGAGCGGCAAGGACGAGATGGACGCGCTTGTGGCATACATGCAGGTCATAGGGATTGCCGTCACTAAAACGGCTGCCGCCGAGGTAAAGCCAAGGGTCAAGGCAGAAGAGGCTGAAAATCCGCTTGCCGGAGACCCGAAAGCGATTGAACTTGGAGAAGAACTTTATGAGGCAAACTGTGAAATGTGTCATGGTGAAGATGGCAAAGGAGATATAGGCCCAAGCCTTGCTGACAATATCTTTCTTTATGAAGAAGGCGATCTGGCTGATGACGATTATTTTGAGATAATAAATAACGGGACATCCGAGTGTATGGTGGAAGAAGGACGCACTGCAAAAGGCGGCATGCCTTCGTTTAGCGACCAGATGCAGAAGAATGAGATATGGTCGGTCATATCTTATATAAGAACTCTTCAGAAAAGATAAGGAGGGAATCATGGCTGAAGAACTCGATAACATAGAGGCGTTTGAGGCAAAAGAGACATCAAGAAAACTGCCGGTCGGCTGGCTGATACTCTTCTGGGGGCTTATAATATGGGGCATTTATTACTTTATTGTAAATAACGGCAGAGTATCCCAAAGTCCCCCTCCCTTGAGGGGAGGGGATTAAGGGGAGGGTGAATAGGAAATAGCTATGGATATATCAATTGTCGCAACAATAGGCTTTACTGTGCTGGCGGTCATCGGGATTGCGGTTATCTTCTATGCCTCCTGCGGCTGCAAGAAGAAGTGAAGCTCAGAACATTAGAAAACCATGAATGAACAATCTGCTGCATATTTTATATTCGGCCTTGTACTTGTTGTGCTGTTTGTGGGAATAATCGCTTTTTACTACTCCAAAAAGAGGCATAAAAAAGTCGAGGAGCCGAAGTATAAAATGCTTGATGACGACGAGTAAGAGGTTCCAGCCCTGGCGAAGGCTTGTCAGAGCGCTTGAGGCTGTAATAATTCTCGGAATCCCATTCTTGAGGATAAACGGCGAGAGTGCCTTAAGATTTGATATCCCATCCTTAAGACTTCACTTCTTTGGTTTAAGTCTCTGGATGGAGGAGTTCTTTATACTCCTAATAGCCGTGATCTTCCTGACTTTCTTCTTCCTGCTTATTACATTGCTCTTCGGCAGGGTATGGTGCGGCTGGCTTTGCCCGCAGACTGTGATCTCTGACCTTACACGGTTTACGGAGAAGGCAACTGGGCTTGCACATAAACTCGGCGCATATTCAGCGGTCTTTCTTATAAGCATTATCGTTGCCGCAAACCTCATATGGTATTTTATTGACCCGTATGAATTCATCCCGCAGGTGCTGGAAGGCAGTCTCGGAGATGTGGCATGGGGATTCTGGCTAACGCTTACCGGAATAATCTTTCTGAATTTTATTCTTCTCAGGCAGAGGTTCTGCGCGACCGTATGCCCTTACGCTAAACTGCAGGGCGTCATGTATGACGACAAAACCCTTGTCATAGCTTTTGATGCACGAAGAAAACAGGAGTGTATGGATTGCGGGGCGTGTGTCAAAGTATGTCCTGTAAATATTGACATACGAGAGGGGATGAGCAATGCCTGCATAAACTGCGCTGAATGCATTGATGAATGCGGGAAGATGATGGGGCGCAGGGAGAAAAAATCCCTTATCAGCTACTTCTTCGTAACGCCGGGAGGGGGAAGTAAGGTACTTCGACGGAATGCTGTTATGCTCGGTTCCGTCGCCGCTCTCTTTCTCATGTTCTTTGCATATCTTGCGTTTTCGCGCGTTGCTCTTGATATGGTC
>JACQZG010000039.1 GCA_016213935.1 Nitrospirota bacterium | reverse complement strand
TAACCCACAATGTCAAGGATTTCAAAGGGTCAGAGAAATTTGGAATCAGGGTTATAACACCGAGAGAATTATTGGAGGAAATAAAATGAGTGCATTGAGTTTAAGATTGCCTGATTCTATTCACAAGCATATCAAAGAGATCGCGAACAAAGAGGGTGTATCGATCAACCAGTTTATATCTTCGGCAGTTGCTGAAAAAATATCAGCAATTCTTACTGAAGATTATTTGGGTCGAAGAGCACGAAGAGCCAAAAAAGCGGACTTCAGGAAGATACTGGATAAGATTCCAGACAGAAAACCTCTTCATGGAGACGAACTATAAAAATTCCTATCAAGTCGTTGGACATGAATTCAGACCACAGGACACTTTTCAGATGAGCAACAGTTTAAGACTTGCAAATCATCTTTTTGCTCTTTTACATTTTAGCAGTGGCACTCGTCGCTCACTTTTGCGTTGAAGCTGTAGAAAAAGACCTTATTGAAAAAATGTGAGGAAATAATCAATAAAATGAATGCGTAAAATGGGCTGTATTAAACGATCTCGGATCAGGCAAGGGTAAAGTGACCCTTGAAAACTGCATGTTTTGAGCAAAAGAGGCTTTTTCTACAGACTCGTTAGGCCAAATAGATGACTTTTCTAATAGAAGTAGTGGCCGAATTTTTTGGAGGGCTCGGTCTTCATCATGCCGAAAAGGCATTGGAACAAGGCAATAGGACAAGAGCCTACATTCTAATCATTTCGTTCCTGATAATGTTAACGGCAATTTTCAGCTATATCGTCTATGGTGTCGTTCAATTCTTTAAAACATATTAATGATAACAGGCATAACATTCCACTCATACCGACCTGTGAATATGGCTGGTTTGATTTTCATTCTATGTCTGTGGCGTGTCGGCTGATGCACTTCATTAAGCCTATGAAATAAGTAACAAAAAAAGCTAAAATTAATTATGTATTTCAAGATAAAAGGGACGATTCGGAATATTGAAACCATTGCAACAGGGCATGGGATAAATAATTTAAGCAGATTAAACAAGATTTATGGAAAAGCAAACTGGAGAAAGTTAAAAGGCATCTGTCGTGTGGAACTTGAGGACGGCTCTGTTCTTGAAGCGGAAGTGCATTGGTATGAGGGACACGGCATTGGGAAGAAAGAGATAAAAATTAAAAAATATTTATGAGGAGACAACCATGAGAAAACATTTTATGATATGCGTAGATAACCACGGCTATGACTCGTCCCTGGAGATCAGGAAACTGTATGAAGTATTGACTGATAAGACTGCTCAAAAACATCATCAATTAAGAGTCATTGATGAATCAGGGGAAGATTACTTGTATCCTGAAAAGTTCTTTGCTCCTGTACGCTTGCCCATTATTACAAAAGAGAAATTAGAATTAGCGACGGTGTAACTCGTACAATGTCTTCACGCCAGCTCCCCCCTGCTGACCATTATTACCTTTTATCTAAAGCTCATTCACAAAGAAATTCTCCCGCTTCTCCCTGCCTATCGTGGTATCAGGGCCGTGTCCCGAATAAACCTTTGTGTCATCAGGAAGTGCGAGTATCTTCCTGAACGAATCTTTCAGCTTATCATGGCTGCCGCCCGGAAAATCGGTCCTTCCGACCGAGCCCTGAAAGATGGTGTCGCCCGTGATGACTATCCCCTCGCCGTAAAGGCATATTCCTCCGGGGCTGTGGCCGGGCGTATGCATGACTTTAAAACTGAGGCCGCCGGCTTTTACTTCATCTCCTTCATTTAAGAAACCGTCAGGCTCCGGAAGGTCGTCAACGTCAAAGCCCCAGAACGCCGCATGCTCTTTTGCCATGCCGTATGTCTCCATATCGCCTTTGTGAAGCAGTATCCTTGCCCCTGTAGCCGCCTTCAGGTCGCCCGATGCGCCGACATGGTCAAAGTGGGCGTGCGTGTATATGATCAGCTTTAAATCAAGCCCTTCACTCTTTATCATCTCGATTATCCTGTCCCCTTCGTCTCCGGGGTCAATGGCGATAGCCTCCTTTGTCTTCTCATCCCAGACAATGTAGGCATTCTCCTCAAGCGGCCCGACAATAATCTTTTTTATGATCATCTTCAGTCTCCTGTCTTCTTTTTGTTTTTCCGCTCCCTGAAGAGCTTAACAAGATACGCAATCTCCTCGCTGCCGAGAAAGCGCATGATAAAGGCGTATAACGCGGCAAAGAGAGCAAAAGCAAAACCGAGGAGAGCCGTTTTTTCAATGATGCGCCCGCCCTGAGTCCATATATCGCCCCTGACAAAAAACCAGCATAAAAGCCCTGTCACGGCCGAAGCAATGGATACTTTAATAAAAGAGAGCGCGATGTTTCTTCCGTCAACACTCCCGAGCCTTTTCCTGAGCAGGATAAAGAGGATAATGAAATTCACTGACGCCGCGGCAGAGTTGGCGAGGGCAAGCCCGCTGTGCCGCATCGGCTTAAGCAGTATCAGGCTGAGGGCAACGTTTGTAATCATCGCGGCAATGGCAACCTTGACCGGAGTCTTTGTGTTCTGCATCGAATAAAATCCTGCCGCCACTATCCTCATGCCCGCTATCGCCCAAATGCCCAATGAATAAAAGAGGAGCGCCTGCGCTGTGCCTGCCGTGGCGGCATAATCAAATTTCCCCCTCTGAAAAAGAAGGTTCACTATTGGCTCCCTCAGAAAGATAAGCCCTGCCATCGCCGGAACAGTTATGAAAAAGAGAAGCCTCAGCGCGAATGAGAAGTCCTTTCTCAGGTCATCGAACTGCCCTCTCGCGGCATGCGCGGAGAGCGCGGGGAGGACGGCCATGCCCATCGCCACGCCGAAGATGCCTATGGGAAACTGGATGAGCCTCATTGAATAGAAAAGGTATGTGATGCTCCCCGAAGGGAGGTATGAAGCGAGTATGTTGCTCACCACTATATTGACCTGATTGACCGAGAGTGCAAGTGTTGCCGGTATCATGAGAAGCGCCATCTTTTTAATCGCCGGATGGCCGAAGGCCGTGTCAAAGCCGAGCCTGTACCCGTTTCTGAAAAAGGCGGGAAGCTGGAAGGCGAACTGGACAAACCCTCCTGCCATGATGCCTATCGCCGCCGCTATTATAGGCTGTTGAGCCCTTGATTCGAAAAGAAGTATGCTCGCTATCAAAGTGATGTTGAGCATCGCGGGCGCAAGCGCGGGGACGAAAAAGACCTTTCTTATGTTCAGCGCGCCCATCGCAAGGGCCGCAAGGCTGATGAAGAGAAGAAACGGCATCATTATCCTTGTAAGCAGGACGGTAAGTGAAAACTTTTCCGGCGAGTTCAGGAATCCGGGGGCGATCAATGCGACGATGGCAGGAGAAAAGATAATCCCCGCGATGCATACCATTCCGACAACGACGGCTATGAAGGTAAAAGCGGTTTTGACTATCCGCTTCGCCTCTTCCTCGCCCTGCTTCTCCCTGTATTCAGTAAGAACAGGCACGAGCGCCGCGGACATGGAGCCTTCGGCAAAAAGCTCCCTGAGAAGGTTCGGTATCCTGAAGGCCGCGAAAAAGGTATCAGAGGTCCCTGTCGCCCCGAAGTAGAGGGCAAAGATCATATCCCTTGCAAACCCCAGGACGCGGCTTATGAATGTGGCCGCTGACATAAGCCCGGCGGCTTTGGCTATTTTCTTCTTCTCACTCATAACGCTTGACTTTGTTATACTTCATAATGTAATTTATTTACTCATTGAAACCATCAGACAGCAGGAGGTTTGGCATTGGCTACAAAGCCCGTTAAAAAGAATGAATCAGCTCTAAAAAGGGCCAGGCAGGAAAAGACGAGAACGGAGAAGAACCGCTCGGTGAAAAGCGTAATCAGGACGCTGGCGAAAAAATTAGAGGCCGAAGTGAACAATAAGAACGCTGAAAACGCGAATGCCATTTTGAAGAAAGCCGTGTCGGCGATAGACAAGGCTGCTAAAAACGGCATCATCCACAAGAACAACGCCGCGAGGAAGGTATCCCGCCTTACCCGGATCGTCAACTCGCTCTCCTCTGCTGAAGCAGCTTGATAAGAAGGACTTCAAGCACAAGTTCAGGGCGGCCGCTCTTTACCGCCGCGTCAGCCTCGTGGAGGCTCTGGAATATCCGCTGAAAATCGTCTTCATTAAAAGACCTGAGATTTTTTGAGAGCCTGCCGTATGTCGAGTCTCTCATCTTCGCTGGCCTTCTTCCTTTGTTCAGCCAGAGATCGTAAAACTCCCTGTAATGCCAGTTTAACGTGCCGAGGATGACCGTTGCCAAAGCCTTTTCGGAAAGCAGGGACCTGAGTATCGTGAAGGACTTTGCCCTCTGCCCGGCAACAATCGCGTCAATAAGGTTAAAGGTGGTATATTCGCGGACGGAACTGGTTGAATCCGTGACATCTTTTTCATCTATCCTCTTTTTGCCTGAAAGGAGGAGCTTCTCAACTTCAGATGCAAGTAGCCCCGCGTCAAACCCGGCGTGTTCAATGAGAGAATCCACGGCCTCTGCCGAAAGCTGAAGCCCTCTCTCAGCCGCAAACCTCTTAAGCCAGCCGGGCACTTCGCTCTCCTGAATTCCCGCTTTGAAAATCATCCATTGAACGCCAGCCAGTTTTTTCGGCGGAGCCTTCTGTGAAAAAACAAGCATGCAGAGATGCTCAAAAGGCTCTCTTAAGCAGGGCATCAGGGCTTCAACAACGGATTTGGAATACTGGTGGAAATCCTTGAGCACGACCAGCCGCCTCGCAGCCATGAAGGGAAGAGTGGATGCCGCATCGAGTATCTCTCCAGGCGAGGAAGACGGGTAAAAGGTGTCATAGTTAAAATCAGCCTGCGTCCCGGATATTACCTTCCCGACGGCCTTCCTCAATGCCTCATCAAGAAAGAATGCCTCTTCGCCCCAGAAATAATAGAGGTTCCGGGGCAGGCCCTTTTCAAGTTCTTTCTCAAGAGAGCTATTCGACATACAGGATGATTATCTTGCTCACTATCTCTTTTGATATCTCGTTAAAGGCCTTCTCAAGCGCCCTCTCCTTCTGAACCACGTATTCGGTGACTGACCCTGTTGTCTCAAAGGTTATTCTTATCGGCGATATTACAGAGCGGAATTCGGTAACCGCGCCTCGGTCCGTCAGCCTTGCGTCGACCTTTATGATTATCTCCTGCTCCTTTACCTTGCCGTCGACAGCCGCGATGGTATTCAGCAAGAAAGAGGTTATTTCGGCATCCAGATAAATATCGCCGCCCGAGGATACCTTCACACCCTGCGCAAGAAATTCCTTTGAAAGGTCATAATGGAGCATGTCCTCAAGCCTGGGCTCGTAAGTCCTGTTTATAACGGGCCTTATGTAAATGGAATTGAAAGGCAGATGCCTTGAGCCGATAATGCTGTAGCCGCAGGAAGCGGCAAACAGGAACTGGGAAATTAAAATTAAAAAAAAGATACGATGCCATGCGCGTATGCTGACGGCAAAGGGACCTGATCCGCACTTTATATTCTGTATTTTCATTTGCCCGGTTCCAAATTCTCAGTTTTTAGTTTTTAGTTATACAACAATATTCACCAGCCGGCCTTTTATTACTATAACCTTTTTGGGTTCGATCCCCTTGAGAGACTCGCTTATTCTCGGGCTGCTGAATGCCTTCTCCTTCACTGCTTCATCATCAAGGCCGGCGGGAATCAGGCTCTTGCTCCTCACCTTGCCGTTTATCTGAATAACAAGCTCGACCATTTCTTCTTTCGCGGCCTCTTCGTCCCATACGGGCCATTTTTCATAATGGAGGCCTTGAGCCCCGCCGATATTCTCCCAAAGCTCTTCAGCTATGTGAGGGGCAAAAGGGAATAGAAGTATCACGGCCTGCCTGATCGCGAACCGAAGCGCCTTAAGGTCTTCTTCTCCTGACGGGCTGAAAGCGGTTGCTTCATTGAGAAGTTCCATGAGAGCGGCAACGGCAGTGTTGAAATGATAATCCTTCTCTATGCTGTTTGTGACTTTTTTAATGGCCTGATGCGCCTTCCGCGTAAGCGCGGCCCCGCCGTCCGAGAGTCCATGAGCGCCGGGGGCTGCATCATCTTCGGCTCTGAGAAACACTTTATGATATTTGTGAACCAGCCCCCATATCCTGTTTAGAAAGCGGTATGCCCCTTCCACGCCCTTGTCAGACCATTCGAGGTCTTTTTGTGGCGGAGCGGCAAAAAGGCAAAAGAGCCTCATTGTGTCAGTGCCGTACCTCTTCACGAGATAATCAGGGTCAACCACATTCCCTTTTGACTTTGACATCTTGGCGCCGTCTTTAATCACCATTCCCTGCGTAAGCAGGTTGTCAAAAGGCTCTTTCTCATTTATCAGCCCGAGGTCGCGGAGCACCTTTGTGAAGAATCTTGAATAAAGGAGGTGAAGGACCGCGTGCTCTATCCCGCCCACATACTGGTCAACAGGCATCCAGTAAGCAGCGGCAGAGGAGTCTACAGGCCTGTCACCTGCCTTAGGCGAGGCATACCTGAGAAAATACCATGATGAATCGACAAATGTATCCATGGTGTCTGTCTCCCTCCTTGCCCTCCCTTTGCACTTAGGGCAGGAGGTAATTACAAAATCCATCAGATCGGCAAGTGGCGAGCCGCCCTTTGCGGCAAGAGCGATATCTTTCGGAAGAATTACGGGTAATTCATCATCAGGGACAGCGACGATGCCGCAGGATTTGCAGTATATGACGGGGATCGGCGTACCCCAGTATCTCTGGCGCGATATGCCCCAGTCCCTCAGCCTGAAATTAACCGCCTTTCCTCCGAGCCCTTTTGACTCAAGATATTCTCCTATACGCTCTTTCGCCTCCCTGCTCGGAAGCCCTGAGAATCTGCCTGAATCGACGAGCAAGCCTTCATCCTCGAAAGCCTTTGTCATGTCAATATCCCGGCCCTCGCCTGATATGACCACCTTCACGGGAAGTTTATATTTTTTCGCGAAATCCATGTCCCTCTGGTCATGCGCCGGGACGGACATCACCGCGCCCGTTCCGTACTCCATAAGCACAAAGTTCGTTACCCAGACCGGAATTGTCCTGTTTGTGAGAGGGTTGACCGCGTAGTGGCGCGTAAACACACCCTCTTTCTTCTCAGGGTCATCGGAAAGGGCCGCAATGTCGGAAAGCACTTTTTTATCCCTTACCCATTCCGCGACAAACGGGTGCTCCTTTGCCAGGCTCAGAAACGTTGCGCCGAAGAGCGTATCCGCCCTTGTGGTAAAGACCCTTATGCTCCTGTTCGTCCCCGTCACCTTGAAGTCAACGTTAACACCTTCGCTCCGGCCAATCCAGTTATGCTGCATGGCAACCACCTTTTCGGGCCAGTTCTTCAACGAGGAGAGAGAGGAAAGAAGCTCATCCGCATATGCGGTTATCCTGAAGAACCACTGCTCAAGCTCTTTCTTGGACACGGCAGAGTCGCAGCGCCAGCACTTCTCGTCGATAACCTGTTCATTCGCGAGTACGGTTTCGCATGAGGGGCACCAGTTGACAGGAGAGAGTTTTTTATAAGCGAGCCCTTTCTCAAGCATCCTTATGAAGAACCACTGGTTCCACCTGTAATATTCAGGGTCGCATGTGGCAAACTCCCTCGACCAGTCGTAACTTAGGCCGAGCCTCTTCAACTGCATCCTCATGTAATCTATATTTTCATATGTCCATCTCGAAGGATGCGTCTTGTGCTTGATTGCCGCGTTCTCCGCCGGCAGGCCGAAGGCGTCCCATCCCATAGGATGGAGGACGTTGTATCCCATCATTCTCTTGTACCTGGAGATAACATCGCCGATCACGTAATTCCTCACATGGCCCATATGTATCTTTCCCGAAGGATAAGGAAACATCTCAAGGCAGTAGAACTTCTGCGCGCCGGGCCTCTCTTCGGCCCTGAAGATGCCGTTCTCCTCCCAGGACTTTTGCCACTTATCTTCGATCTCTCGGGGTGAATAACTATCTTTCAAAAATCCCTCCGCCCGGTTCCTTTGCAACGGGTTTAATCAGGAAATATTTTAGCATAAACACCTTAACGGCAATACGTAATTATATAAAATCGCTGGTGTATATATTATCATATAACGCGGTTAAATTAAGTTGGATTTTAAATACAATAGTGCTATACTATCACTTATTTTTTATATAAGGAGCATCGCGCAATGCATGAGCCCTGTCTAAAACAACCAGCCGAAAAAAACCTTAACTGTTTTACAGCCTTAATCCTCTTCCTGATGTTTTTAACTGTTTTGATCGTCCCTGCCCCGGCAAACGCGGCCCCTCTCGTCAGAGACATTGTTATACAGGGCGGCAAAAAGATAGAGAAAGCGACCGTCTATTCAAAACTCAAAAGCTCTGTCGGTGAGCCTTTTTTAGAGAGCCTGGTGCAGGAAGACATCAAGGCGATATACGGCATCGGGTATTTTGACGACGTGAAGGTGGAGATCGAGGAGTTCGAAGGAGGCGTCAGGCTTATCTATAACCTTAAGGAGAAACCGTCTATAGCGGGCATCGATTTCCAGGGTAATAAGGAATATGACGCGGATAAGCTTAAGGAGAAGATAAGCATAACAATCGGCGCAATCGCGAACCCGTCGCTTATTTCTGAAAATGCGGGGAAGCTCCTCTCTTTCTACCAGTCTGAGGGCTACTGGAACGCGAGCGTTGTCCAAATCATAAAGGAGATCTCCGAAGACAGCGTCGCCCTCACCTTCCAGATTGACGAAGGTAAAAAGGTAGCCATAAAAGAGATAGCTATCGAGGGGAATAACGCCATCCCGGCAAAGAAGATTAAAAAAGTCATGGCAACGAAAGAAAGCTGGCTCTTCTCATTCATCACGGGATCGGGCATCTACAGCAAAGATGTACTCAGGGGAGATATCGAGAGGATAAGGGACCTTTACAACAGCGAGGGTTATATTTATGCGGTCGTATCCGAACCTGAAGTGGCGCTTAACGAGGAGAAGACAAAGCTCTTTATAAAAATCCCGGTATCGGAAGGGGAGCAATACCGCACGGGCGATGTCAGATTTTCGGGCAACAGCGTATTTGATGCAGGCGAGCTTTCGGCAGGGCTTAAGACCACGAGCGGCGAGATATTCAACAGAAGCTCGCTTAGAGAGGATATTGACGCCATCATCGAGCGTTATATGGAAAAGGGCTACGCGAGGGCTGACATAAATCCGATAATCGATGTCAACAGCGACAGGAAAACCGCAAACATCACGATGGCGGTAAACGAAGGAGACGTCTTCTCTATAGGAAGGATAGAGATATCAGGCAACACAAAGACGCGCGACAAGGTAATACGAAGAGAGATGCGCCTTGATGAAGGCGACACATACAACAGCAAACTGCTCAAAAGGAGCTATCAAAGGATAAATAACCTCAACTTCTTTGAAAACGTCAGCATCGCGCCTCTGCCGAGGGCTGCGGAACCGCTCATCGACCTGCATGTAAAGGTCGAGGAGAAGCTGACCGGAATGCTCAGCGTCGGCGGCGGGTACAGCTCTGTCGACAAATTCATGGTCATGGGCGAGATCACGCAGGCGAACCTTTTCGGAAAGGGGCTCTACCTTAAGCTGAAGGCAGAGCTAAGCTCTGTGAGGACGAATTACAACATCTCTCTTAGGGACCCGTGGTTCATGGATAAGCCCATATCGGCATCAGCCTCACTTTATAACGATACCTATGAATACCCGGATTACGACAAAAAATCCACCGGAGGATCGATAGGCTTTGGAAAAGAGCTGTCTGAATATGTCGGCGGCAACATTGTGTATAACTTGGAAACAGTTGAGATAACGGATGTCGTTGAAGGCGCCTCCTCCCTAATTACGGACCAGGAAGGCACCAGCACGACAAGCAGCATAAGCCCTTCCGTCTGGAGAGATACCCGCGATAATTACCTTGACCCCACGACCGGATCGAGAATAGCGCTCAATACCACGGTTGCAGGCCTTGGGGGAGACAACTACTTCGCAAAGGGGGTTATCGATTCCGGCCGTTACTTCCCTCTCTTCTGGGACACTGTCCTCAGCCTGCGCGGCAGGTTTGGTTATGCTTCCGGCTTTAACGGTGAGGAACTCCCGCTTTATGAAAGATTTTATGTCGGCGGAATTAACAGTGTCAGGGGGCTGTCATTCGGCGAAGCCGGGCCGAGAAACCCGAACGGCGAAAGGATCGGCGGAAATAAAGAGCTGATATTCAACGCGGAGCTTATCTTCCCGATTGCCAAAGAAGCAAAACTTAAAGGCGTGCTTTTTTTCGACGCGGGCAGCGCCTTTGAGAATACTGAGAATATCTCCGTCGGAAAGCTCAGGCCGACTACGGGCGCCGGGCTGAGATGGAACTCGCCATTCGGCCCGATAAGGCTCGAATGGGGTTTCAATCTCGACCAGAAGCCTGATGAGACATCGAGCAAGATCGAATTCACTATGGGCGGAGTCTTTTAACTCAAAGACAATAAAAATTACTATAAGCAGAAAAAATAAAGGGGGATAAATGAAAAAGATTTTATTGATGATTATAGCGTTGACATTCTTCAGCATTAATGCAAACGCCAAAGAAACAAAAATTGCGTATGTCGATTTTAAAAAAGCAGTAAGCGAATGCGACCAGGGAAAAGCCGCCCTCGCAGAGCTTGAAAAGCTGATCGGCGAGAAGAAAGAGGTCATAGATGCCAAGGGAAGGGAGATAAAAAAACTCGACGAAGAGATAACCAAACAGGCCTCTGTACTCACACAGGAGAGCCTCAAAAAGAAGCAGGAAGAGCGCGATAAGATGATAAAGGAATACCAGAGAATGGTGAAAGATACGGATGAGGAGCTTCAGAAGAAAGAGGTCGAGTATGTCCAGAAGATATCGGCAGAGGTTAAAGAAATACTTGATAAAATAGGAAAAGAAGAGAACTACACTGCGATATTAGAGATGGTCGAGGGAGGCATACTCTACATGCCCAAAGAGCTTGACCTGACGGATACGGTAATCAAGAGATTAAACGAAGATACGGCTGCCAAAACGAAAAAATGAAACTGAGGGAAGTTGCTCTTCTGACCGGCGGCAAGCTGCACGGCGATCCCGATACTGAAATCACCGGCGCATCGGGCATACATAATGCCGTGGAAGGAGACATAACATTTGTTTCCGGCGGCAAGTTTGCGGGCGAGATAAATAAGACAAAGGCATCGGCTGTCATACTGAGAGAAGAACACAAATCCCTCTCCAGAAATTCACTGGTCGTTGCCAACCCCCAATACGCATTCGCGGTTGCAGCCGATGCCATTTACGCGAAACCTTACAAAAGCCTGGGGATAAGCAAAGAGGCCGTTATCGGAAAAGATGTTAACTTCGGTGAGGATGTCAGCATCCATCCTCTTTCCTTTATAGGCGGCGGCTCATCTATAGGCTCAAGAACAGTTGTCTGTCCAGGCGCATACATAGGGGAAGGCGTCACAATAGGCGATGACTGCGCGATATACCCGAATGTCTCTGTTTACGGAGAAGTAAAAATTGGGAACAGGGTCATTATTCATTCTGGGACAGTGATAGGCTCCGACGGTTTCGGCTTTGTAAAGGAGAAAGGGAAGCTTCACAAGATACCCCAGCTCGGAGGGGTTATTATCGAAGATGATGTTGAAATAGGCTCTAACGCTTCTGTAGACAGGGCAACAATGAAAAGGAGTTTCACCATAATAGGGAGAGGGACAAAGATAGACAACCTGGTTCAGATAGCGCATAACGTTGTCATCGGGAAAAACTGCCTCATTGTCTCGCAAACCGGCATTGCTGGAAGCTCAGAGATCGGAGATGATGTCATACTTGCCGGACAGGCCGGCATTCCCGATCATGTCAGGATAGGCAGGAACGCGGTCGTGACCGCCAAATCGGGCGTGGCTCATGACATACCCGAAGGAGGGGTCTTTTCAGGAACGCCGGCGATACCTCACAGGACATGGCTGAGGGCGCAGAACATAATCTCAAAACTGCCTGAGTATATCAAACGGCTTCAGGCGCTTGAAAGAAAAGCAAACAAGGAGGTGCCTTAACATGATGGATATCAGGGAGATACAAAATGTCCTGCCTCACAGATTCCCTTTCCTGCTGGTGGACAGGATAACGGAGATAGAGCCCAAAGTGAAGGCTGTCGGCATAAAGAACGTGACTATCAATGAGCCCTTTTTCCAGGGGCACTTCCCTTCATTTCCCGTTATGCCCGGCGTTCTGATAGTCGAGGCCCTGGCGCAGGTTGCCGGCATACTCGCCTTCAAATCAGGCGCAAAAGGGAGTTCTGTCTTCTTTATGAGCATTGAAAAAGCAAAATTCAGAAAACCCGTGGTGCCCGGAGACCAGCTCCGCCTCGAGGTGAGCGTCATCCAGCAGAGAGGAAATGTCTGGAAGTGTTCGGGCGAGGCATTTGTCGACGGCAAACTCGTGTCAGAGGCAGAGCTTACGGCAATGGTCACGGAAGAGAGCGGGAAAAATGGCTAAAACAAAAATTCACCGCACTTCCGTAGTATCATCCGCCGCGCAAATCGCGGACGGCGTTGAGATAGGCCCGTTCTGCATCATAGGGAAAGGCGTAACCATAGGCAAGAACACAAGGCTCGTCTCTCATGTGACGGTCAAGGAGTCTGAGATAGGCGACGACTGCATGATCTATCCCTTCTCATCCATCGGCCTCGCCCCGCAGGACACCAAATATCACAATGAGAAGACAGGAGTGAGAATCGGCAGCAGAAACATAATAAGAGAGAGCGTTACCATACACAGGGCATCTGTCAAGGGGACCGGCTTCACCGATGTCGGCGACAACAACTTCATTATGGCATACTCTCATATAGCTCATGACTGCAAAGTCGGAAATTCCGTGATAATGGCAAACTCAACGACTCTCGCCGGCCATGTGGATGTTGAAGATTACGCCGTGATTGGAGGGCTTGTGGCAATCCACCAGTTCACGCGGATAGGGACATGCTCGATGATAGGAGGGGTAAGCGGAGTGAGCCAGGATGTTCCGCCTTATACAATGGCATCGGGCAACAGAGCGAAACTCTACGGCCTCAACACAACCGGGCTGAAGCGCCAGGGCATTGACGATGCCTCGATACTGGAGCTTAAAAGGGCATACAAGATCCTCTTCAGGAGCAAACTCACTCTAAAAGAAGCTATCGAGATGGTCAGAACCGACGTGAAGCAGACAAAGGAGATCGAGCACCTCATCAGGTTTCTCGAAAAGAGCGAAAAGCGGGGGATATGCCGTTAAAGGCATCGCGCCATACTGATTCACAAATGACATTAGGGCTGATAGCAGGGATGGGCGGCCTGCCCAGAATAGTCGCTGAAGAAGCTAAAAAAAAAGGATACAGGGTCGCGGCCTTTGCGCTTCAGCCGCCCTCTGACAACACCATAAGAGAATATGCAGATGATTTCCATAAAGTAAATATCGGCCATCTCGGCAAGCTAATATCGCTCATGAAAAAGCTCTCGGTTACCGAGGCGGTAATGGCGGGCAAGGTACCAAAGAGCCTCCTCTACCAGAACAAGATGAAGCTCATCCCCGACGCAAGAGGGGCGAAAGTTTTGTTCTCTCTTGAAGACAGATCCGATGACACTATAATGACGGCAATCGTAAATGAACTCGAAAAAGAGGGGATTAAAATCCTGACGACAACATCCTTTGCCGGAGAGAACACCGTTCCCCAAGGCGTGCTGACAAAAAAGAAGCCGTCTAAGGAAGAGTACGCTGACATCGAATTCGGCTGGCTCATCGCGAAAAAGATAGGGCAGCTCGATATAGGGCAGACCGTGGTCGTAAAAAAGAGGGCGGTAATGGCAATAGAGGCGATAGAAGGAACTGACGAGGCGATTAAGAGAGGCGGCAGCCTTGCCGGGAAAGACGCGGTTGTGATAAAGGTGAGCAAGCCGAATCAGGACATGCGGTTCGACGTGCCCGTCATAGGCATCGAGACCCTTCATTCGATGCGGGATTCGAAGGCAGGCGTGCTTGCGGTCGAGGCGGATAAAACCATAATCATCGATATTGATGAATTTATAAAAGAGGCTGACAGGGCGGGAATATCTGTAGTGGGAATAAGCCTCTAACAATATCCTTCATCAATGAATCCCCTTAAGAGATTTCAGGAAACAACATCTTTAACGCATGATTAAAGCCGGAGTAATAGGGACAGGTTCGATCGGAAGGCACCACGCGAGGATATACTCGGAGATAAACGGCGTCCGTCTTACCGCCATAGCAGACCCTGACCGCGAAAAGGCCATTGAGCTCTCGAAGCTCTATAACTGCAAGGCATATTCAGACTATACGGAGATGATGGATGATGTTGACGCTGTCAGCATCGCTGTCCCGACGACGCTTCACCATAAAGTGGCAATGGATTTTATCAGGAGGGAGAAGGACATCCTCATTGAAAAACCGATAGCATCAACCGTTGAGGAAGCAGACAGCCTCATATCAGAAGCGCAAAAGAGAGGCCTCATACTTCAGGTGGGGCATCTCGAAAGGTTCAATTCCGGCGTAACCCTTATAAGCGGCATGGCGGAAAACCCCCGCTTCATAGAATCACAGCGCCTCTCTCCCTTTTTAGGCAGGGGCATAGACGTTGACGTTACCCTTGACTTAATGATACATGATATAGATATAATACTCAGCCTCGTCAGATCAGAGATCGCGGACATACGGGCAACGGGCGCGTCAGTACTCACAGACAACATAGACATCGCACATGCGTGGATAGAGTTTGAGAACGGCTGCATAGCAGAAGCAGTGAGCAGCAGGATCGCAGACTCAAAGATAAGGCTTCTCAAGGTCTTTCAGCATAACGCGTTTTTAAACCTTGACTACATGAAGCAGGAAGTCTCGCGCACCGTAAAGACCGCCGAAGGGGCCGGGACCGATATCTTTAAGGCTGAAGACAAGGAGCCGCTGAAGGAGCAGTTGATCTCATTTATAGATTGCGTTACCAAAAGAAAAGAGCCGGTCGTCTCGGGAATTGCAGGAAGGGAAGCGCTTAAAGTCGCCCTGAAGGTCTCGGAACTCGTATACAGCCGATAGCACCCTGCTTCATTTTCTAATTATGCCCAACATAAAATTCAAGATACCGATGCTCGACTTGAAGGAACAATACTATTCCCTTAAGGAAGAGATTGAAAAGTCGCTTCATGAAATATCAGAAAGCGGCCTCTTCATACTCGGGCCCAATGTCGAGGCGTTTGAAAAAGACATTGCTTCATATCACGGCGTCAGATATGCCGCAGGCGTTGCCTCTGGGACAGACGCGCTCAACCTTGCCCTGCGCGCCATTGGCCTGAAAAAAGGCGACGAGGTCATCACTACGCCGTTCACATTTATCGCGGCGGCCGAGGCAATCACATATGACGGCGGCGTCCCCGTCTTCGTCGATATTGAAAAAGATACCTTCAATATAGACCCCGTAAAGATAGAAGAGAAGATAACCCCCCGGACAAAGGTGATACTTCCCGTGCATCTCTTCGGCCAGCCCGCGGACATGGACGCGATAACGGATATAGCAAAGAGGCACAACCTTATCGTTATCGAAGACTGCGCTCAGTCATTCGGCGCGGGATATAAAGGAAAGGCAACGGGAAGCATGGGCAAAGCCGGATGTTTCAGCTTTTATCCGAGCAAGAATCTCGGGGCTTACGGCGACGGCGGAATTATCGTCACTGATGACGAGAAGATATATGATTTTGTAAAGCTTCTCAGAAACCATGGGAGCGCCGGAGGATACAGGCATAAATATATCGGCTACAACAGCAGGCTCGATGAGTTTCAGGCGGCGATATTGAGGATAAAACTGAAACACATAGACAGCTATAACCAAAAACGGCGCGGCATCGCTGAACTCTACTCTTCTCTTTTAGGCGGAGCCGTCAAATGCCCTTCCGGCATACCGGGCACAACCCATGTCTATCATCAGTACACGATCCGCTCCCCAAAAAGGGAGCACATAAAAAAGACTCTTGAAGATAACTCGGTCGCGTCTGTAGTATATTATCCGGTGCCTCTTCATCTTCAGGAGGCATTCGCGCACCTCGGCTATAGGGAGGGAGACCTGCCGCAAAGCGAGGCCGCGGCAAAAGAGGTTCTCTCTCTCCCGATGTATCCTGAACTGGAACATGAGAAGGTGAGGTTCATCTCTGAAGTAATTTCAAAATGCCTCTAAAGCGCCATGGCGAAAAAGGTAAAGGTAAAGGTAAAGGAATTTAAAAGAGGCGCGTTCAAGGACACATTCACGCGCCTCTTCTCTGTAATCACTGTGATCTTCAGCATCCTCTTCTTCACCAAAGTGATGGAGCCGCCTTTCAAGGGTGCTGAGAGCCTCATGCCTTATCTCTTCTTTTTAGGGCTGCACGGAGTAATAACAAACCCCTACGAAGCAGGCTCTGTAAGAAAGGCATTGTGCCATGCCAGCCTTCTTGCCGCCCTGATCCTGCTCATATATGCCTGCGTCCTTTTCTTCAGGAAGATGGGGCTTATTGGCAGCGTTTAAGAGAGATTTTCATCAAGGCCCCTCGGCGTTACCCTCATAATTGCCATTGATTAAAGCTCTGAAGAATGATATTTTAACTGATGCCTAAAAAAATGATGATAAGCGCCGGAGAGGCCTCGGGCGAACTTTACGGCGCGCTCCTGTGCAAGGCGGTAAAAAAAAGATGGCCTGATGCCGAGATATTCGGCATAGGCGGCCCTCAGATGGAGAGCGCCGGCGCGGAACTCATCGCCCGCATCACAAGCGTGATAGGCATTGCCGAAGCGGTCAAGCACCTCGGAAAGATCAGAAAGAAATTCATAAAAGCAACGGATGCCCTCAGGCAGAGAAAGCCCGATATACTCGTCGTCATCGACTATCCTGACTTTAACCTCGCGCTCGCGAAGAAGGCGAAGGCCGCCGGGATTCCTGTCCTCTATTACGTAAGCCCGCAGGTATGGGCATGGCGAAAGGGGCGGGTGAGGAAGATAGCGTCATTTTCTGACAAGATCGCGGTGCTCTTTCCGTTTGAAACCGAATACTATAAAGGCTCAGGGCTTGAGTGCGAGTTCGTAGGCCACCCGGTTACCGAAACTTTAACTATGGAAGAAAACAGGCATGAGCTGAAAACAAGGCTCGGGCTCGACCCTGCAAAGCCCGTTATTGCCCTCCTCCCCGGAAGCAGGCCGGATGAGATCAAGAGGCACATGCCGATAATAAAAGAGGTCGCTGAGAGGATTCATAATGAACTCCCCGAACTTCAGATAGCGATACCTCTTACGGCCTCATCAGAACTTCCCGATAATGTGAAGAGCTATGTAAAAATCATCAAAGACCGCACAAGAGAGGTTGTCGCCTGCTCGGAGGCCGCGCTTGTTGCTTCCGGAACGGCAACGCTCGAGACCGCCATCCTCGGCACGCCGATGGCAGTCTTCTATGTCCTGTCGCCCTTCTCGTACATGATCGCTAAACTGCTTGTCAAGGTGAAGTATATCTCTCTCGTCAACCTTCTCCTGGGAAAAGAGGCAGTGAAGGAAATGATTCAAAAAGAGGCGACATCTGATAACATATTCACTGAACTGAGAAAGATAATATCCGATTCCTCTTACAGAAACGGCATGATATCGAATTTGAAAAAGATAAAAGAACTGATGGCCGTTAAAAGGCCTTCGGAGAGAGTCGCGGAGATCGCGGGCGGGATTGCGGGATGGAACAATACAAGCGCCTATTGAATTATCTGAAACCCTACTGGCTCATTATAGCCCTCGCGACTATATTCAGCCTCTGCGTCTCCGGCATAACGGGCGCGATGGCGTGGTATATCAAGCCCCTTGTCGACGGCATCAAAACCGACAAAAACATTATCAGCCTCTATCCTTTCCTCTACATAGCATTCATACTGGGAAAGGGCATATTCTCTTTCGCGCACTCTTTTCTCATGCGCATCGTCGGCGCAAAGGTCGTAAGGGATGTAAGAGAACAGCTCTTTAACAGGCTCATGGACCTTCCGATGAGCTTCTTTGTCAAAAAACCGTCCGGCGAACTTATTTCGAGAGTCATCAACGACTCGAACGCGCTTGAGGGCGTGCTCGGCTATTCCATCAAGGACATAGTGGTCGAGAGCGCCACATTCATTTTTCTGATGATTGTTGCCCTTGTCAGAAGATGGGACCTCACGCTCATGGCGCTCATCGTGCTCCCCTTCTCCTTCTTCATAATAGAAAAATTCGGCAGGATGATGAAGAAGATATCGCACAAGATACAGGAAGAGATATCAGGGCTCCTCGTCAGGGTGAGCGAAAGCATATCGGGGATAAAGATGATAAAGGCGTTCCTGAGGGAAAACCTGCACAAGGCAAAGTTCGATGACGCCAACAAGGCGTTCTACAGGGTATCGATAAAGGCCGCCCGCACTTCGGAATACTCGAAACTCCTGCACGAGATAGTGATGGGCATCGGCCTCACCATAATAATGTTCTACGGCTTCTCACTCGTCTTCTATGAAAAGATGACCTTCGGAGACTTTTTTTCTCTCTTTACGGCAATAGGCCTGATGATGACGCCGGTAAAGAGGATCGGGGCGGCGAACAACAACCTCCAGAGCGCGCGCGCCGCGGCTGAGAGGATATTCTACATGCTCGACAAGGAGCCTGAGAAAGACGGCGTAACAGACCTGCCTCCCATAAAGAGCGAACTTGCCTTCAGCAACGTGAGTTTCGTCTATCCCGGAACGAACAGGAAGGTATTGACGGGCATCGACTTCACGGTGAAAAAGGGGGAGCTTATCGCCATAGTCGGAAAGAGCGGGGCGGGCAAGACGACTCTGGCAGACATGCTCCCGAGATTCTACAAGCCTGTTGAGGGAAAGATAACCATTGACGGCGTTGACATAAATGACGCGACGCTCAAATCGCTGAGGAGCAACATCGGCATTGTGAGCCAGGACATCATTCTTTTCAACGAGACGCTGAGAGACAACATCAGGATGGGCAGGCTCGACGCGACTGACGAGGAGGTCATTGAGGCGGCAAAAGCTGCGTATGCGCACGACTTCATAATGGAGATGCCTGAAGGGTATGATTCTGTCATAGGCGAAAGGGGGGTCAAGCTCTCCGGCGGGCAGAAGCAGAGGATATCCATAGCAAGGGCGCTTCTAAAAAACCCCGCAATACTCGTCCTCGACGAAGCCACCTCATCGCTTGACACGGCCTCCGAGATGATAGTGCAGAAGGCTCTCGACAACCTCATGACGAACAGGACCACCTTTGTCATCGCCCACAGGCTGTCAACAATAAGAAAGGCCGACAGGATACTCGTGATCGACAGGACGAGGATAGCTGAGGAGGGGACTCACGATGAACTCCTTCAGAAAGGAGGCATATACAAATCCCTCTATCTCTCGCAATTCGATGATACGCAAAATACGGATAATAATAATGCCGCCGATACCCTCTTTTAACAGCCTGTCGCATGGGGATTTTTAACTGTGCTTCTCGTTTATAACCTCATCTCTGCAATCGCCCTTCTCTTCTACCTTCCTTTCCTTCTGATGAAGAAAGGGCCTGAAGATAAAACCGCATTCGTGAAAGAGCGGCTCGGCATCTCAAGTTATACGAAAACTGACATATGGGTACACTCGGTATCTGTCGGCGAGACTTTGGCATGCATACCTTTTCTCAAAAGGCTGAAGAGAGAATTCCCCGGCAGAAAGATAACCCTCTCGACTACAACATATACGGGTCAGAAGATAGCGGAAGAAAAGTTCCCTGAGGCAGACAGGATAATGTATATGCCCTGGGATGCGGGCATCTGCGTAAAGAGGGCCGCGGGTTTGCTCAAGCCCCGGATATTCATAACGATAGATACGGAGATTTGGCCTCTTTTGATAAAGACCCTCAAGAGGTCAGGGACAAAAATTTTTCTCTTTAACGGCCGCATCTCCTCTGACTCATTCAAAGGATACAAGCGCGCGGCATTCTTCATGAGAAAGGTGTTTAATGATACGGACGGCCTCTGCATGCAGAGCGGGATAGATGCTGAAAGGATAATATCGATAGGCGCGGAACCTGAAAAGGTGAGCGTAATGGGAAACTTCAAGTCTGATATCCGCAGCGCCGGCATGCCCATTCCTCATTGGATTAAAGAGATTAAGGGGCGGTTATTTTTAGCGGGAAGCACTCACAGAGGGGAAGACGAAACAATAATGGATTCATTCAAAAAACTGCGTCACGCCTTCCCGGAGCTTAAACTGATAATTGCTCCGAGGCATCCCGAAAGGTTTGATGAGGTGGAGAGCATAATCAGAGAAAGCGGCCTTCATTACATAAGGCGTTCAGGAATTAAAGATGCAGGCGGAGCAGAACTGCCTGAAGCGGTGCTTCTGGATACTGTCGGCGAACTTGCGGGCATATTCAGCGCTTCGTCAATAACATTTATGGGCGGAAGCCTTCTGCCTTTCGGGGGGCATAATATTCTTGAGCCCGCGTACTGGGGCAACCCGATAATCTTCGGGCCTCATATGGATAACTTTCCCGTTCACAGGGAATTCCTCGATGCCTCAGCCGCCTTTATTGTAAAGGATGCTCAGGAGATAATTGAGAAGGCATCGGAGATATTAAACAATGCAGAGCTGGCCGCGGCAATGGGAAAAAAGGCGAAAGCTATTGTTGATAAGAATTCAGGCGCGGTTGATAAAGCCGTTGAGATAGTGAGGAGGCATCTTGGGAATTCTTAGCGCTGTATACGGCGTTGTCCTTTCAGGCAGAGATTTCTTTTATTTAAATATCAGAAAACCTAAAAAACTGCCCGCGAAGGTTATAAGCATAGGCAACATAACTCTTGGCGGGACAGGGAAGACGCCCGCGGTAATAGCAACCGCTGAAAAGGCAAAAGGCTTCGGCTTTAAGCCGTGCATACTGACAAGAGGATATAAGAGCAAAGCAAAAGGGCCGGTCTTCGCGGGCAAAGGAAACGGCCCTGTCCTGAGCGCGAAGGACGCAGGGGACGAGCCCTGCCTCATGGCGGAGAGGCTCGAAGGGGTGCCTGTTGTAATCGGCGGAAAGAGGTATCTCTCAGGTATATTCGCGTTAGAGAACATGCTCCATGATGAGTCAACTCTTTTCATACTCGATGACGGATTTCAGCATATCTCCCTTCACAGAGATATTGACGTGCTTCTGATAGATTCGACAAACCCGTTCGGGAACGGGAGGCTTTTCCCTGAGGGAAGATTGAGAGAACCGCTGAAGGGTATTGAAAGGGCTGATATCATTGTGATGACAAAGGCGGACATGGCGGGCAGCCTCGCGGTTGAGAACACAATTCAGAAGATAAAGGTGTACAATCCCGGCGCTCCCATCTTCACCGCAAGCCACAAACCCGCGGCTCTTGCGGACATCTCAGGCAAAAGAAGCGGGCTTGAGGAGTTGAGAGATAAAGAGGTCTATGTCTTCTCAGGCATAGCAAACCCGATGTATTTTAAAGAAATGCTGAACTCAGGCGGCGCAGAGGTCGTGAGGTATAAAAAATTCAGGGACCACCATTATTACAGGCAGCGTGAGATAGATAAGATAATCAGGAGCGCGGCGGGCAGGGATATCATCACGACTGAAAAGGATATGGTGAAACTGAGAGGGATGAAGAATACCGAAAATATCCGAGCGCTGATAATCGACTTCTCGATAGATGAAGATTTTTACGGCATGCTCTTTAAATTGTCACTCTGAACTTGTCGAAAGTGGGTTAACGCGGCAATTATGATTTTTTCTTTTATTAGGTTAAAATACATATCATGATTCGGACAGTATCCGCTTTAATCCTAATTCTTTTATCCGGCTGTGCAACTCAGCGCCAGTACACATTTGAAAAATTCCTCAAGCTGGAGAAATTTGAGGCGCAGGTCATCGAAGTGACCGACCTTCCAAGCCCTCCAACATTCCTGACCGACATCTCAGGCGCTGACAGGCGCATCCTCCTGAAGACGCTGGAAGGCAGAAGCATCATGATTGACAAAGTGCCCACATCCATCGGCGGCAACTTCTGCGGGACTGTCGATCTATGGCTTCCCGTAAAAGAGGGCGAGCGATACACCTTCCCCGATGCGCTGCAACCGAAGCAGGACTGCACAAATATATTCTCCGAATAGGAATCAAGCGCTCTCATCCTGAGAATCTCAAAGGATCGCACCTTACTGTCATTTCGAGTGTAACGAGAAATCTTTCTTCTTCCGTCATTCCCGAGGACTGTAATCGGTCTCCTCGGCGACTCGCCTGAGGCGAGGAATCCTTTATTCCCCGCTATAAAGCCGGTACGACTCGATTCCGAGAGGGGGCTCCGCACTCAGGCGTATTAGCCGAGGCGAAAGGGGAGATTTAATAATAATTAAAAGATTTCTCTTTACAATTCTCTTCCGTTAGAAAAAGACAGGTTAATTCATTATCTTGATAATCATGACTGATATGTTTTTTAATTTAAGCCATGAGTGAAACACTACCTGCCGAACTGATTGAAAAAAAATTTATCTGATCCGGGGACACAAGGTCATGTTAGACAGGGACTTGGCTGAACTGTACGGTAGAAACCCGTGTCCTAAATCAGACTGTGCGTAGAAATATTGAACGATTCCCTGAGGATTTTATGTTTTCACTAAGCCGTGAGGAAGTCATGAGGATATCACAAATTGTGATATCCTCCGACATAACGGAAAAGGCACCTCTCAAGTTCTCAAAAAATGTATTAGTCTTTACTGAACAGGGTGTAGCTATGCTTTCAGGCGTGCTGAACAGCGTAAGAGCAATTCAGGTTAACATCGCCATAATGAGGACTTTTGTAAAACTGCGGGAATTGCTCTCGGCAAATAAAGAGCTTTTCCACAAGCTTGCGCTGCTTGAAAACAGAATCCAAAAGCATGATGATGAGATCAAGGCAATCTTCAGTAGGCAGGGAAAGGAAAAAACATGAAAACTAAAGAAAAGAAATTTAATGATGAATTACGCCCCGAATATGATTTTGATTATTCAAAAGCTGTTCGCGGTAAGTATTACAAACGTCTTCTATCCAAAGGAGCTAATATCGTAATGCTTGAGCCGGATGTTGCTAAATCATTTGCTGATTCAGATGCTTCAAATAAGGCATTGCGGTCTTTACTTGATTTAACGAAAACGACACAGTGCCTAACAAAACACTCCGGCGGACGGGCAATTGCCCGCCGCTGATTTAGGTTGTGGTTTCCGTTACTACAAAGACGGGGATACTTTCCGTCATCGTGGCCATAAGGACAATTCTGAGCTATTTTCTCAGGATAGAACTGAGGAAGCGAATCCGAAAAAAACGAGCCGGTCAATTCGTTGAACTGACCGGCTGTGTTTAAATCTTATTCCGTAAAACTGATTAACCTGTGCTTGGCGAGTTCTTCATCTTCAAAGCCTTCATCCTCTTTTTTCTGGCTTCAATGCGCTTTCTCTTCTTTTTCTCGGAAGGCTTTTCATAATACTTCCTGTTTTTTACGTCCCTGAAAAGCCCTTCTTTCTGCAGCTGTCGTTTTAAGATCTTTAAAGCTTTTTCTATATCGCTTCCGTGAACTTTAACATCCAACCCTATTCAACCCCTTCCTTATACTAATTGTTTCGCTGTGTTTACCGGCCTTAAAAGATATGCTAATTATACAAAATAATGATAAATTCTTTCCACACCGCAAATAATATCAGGCAAAATCCAGCCGCCTCACGCACTGCTCCTGAACCGTTTCAGGCGGACAATATTGAGGGGTTAACCCGTCGCCATAAAATCCATTGACATATTTTTCCTGAAATGTTATTTTAAAATCGAAGTTATGGAAGTATTTGTAATCGCATCAGATCCTGAACGGATTTAGAAGGCCGCAAAGACTTCTATCTTTGTGGCCTTTATTTTTTACAAAAACTTGCCATCAACTTCAGAAAAAATTCAACAGGAACATCATAGTAAAAGGAGGAGAAGAAGTGGCTGAAGGAACAGTAAAATGGTTTAACGATTCAAAAGGGTTTGGCTTTATCACAAGCAACGACGGCGGTGACGTATTCGTCCATCACACCTCGATACAGGGTGAAGGATATAAGACCCTTGCGGAAGGACAGAAAGTCTCATTTGATGTGGAACAGGGTGAGAAAGGGCCGAAAGCGGTCAATGTAGTCAAGCTGTAATAATCTGGACGCGAAAAAGCCCCCGCATTTAATGCGGGGGCTTTTTTTATTACATTAAGACATGCGAATGCCCGCTCAGCTCAATAGCCCCTCAACCCTGTTTCTGCCGTTATCTTTTGCCATGTATAAAGCCCTGTCCGCCAAACCGATAAGGTCAAGCGATGAAACATCCCTGCCCTTTCCGTCATAATGGCTTACCCCGACGCTAACGGTTATTCGAATGCCGTTGAAATCCGACTTTTCAATAGTCCTCCTGAGCCGTTCGCCTACCTCGAGGCCGTATTCAAATGAGGCATAAGGCAGTATCAACGCAAACTCTTCGCCGCCGTATCTGGCGGCTACGTCAGCGGCCCTGGTGACATTTTTCAATATTTCCGCCACCCTCTCGATAACCGCGCTTCCCGAAGAGTGCCCCATGGTGTCATTTACTTTCTTGAAAAAATCAATGTCCATGATGATGAGGGATATCGGATAGTTATATCTTTTTGAACGGTCAATCTCCTCTTTTAACCTCAATTTGAAATATTTATGATGATAAAGCCCAGTGTGCCCGTCGGTAACGGCTTCCTCATACAATGCGGCATTTTCAATGGCTATGCCGACCTGATTCGCGAAGGTCTGCAATATCACCAAATCGTCGCCGTCAAACTTCCCGCTTTTTTTGTTTATTATCTGAAGCACCCCTATGATCCTTTCTTTCTCCATTACGGGAACGCAGACCATGTCTCTCGTCTCAAACCCGCTGACATCATCGATGCCTCTGTAAAATCTCGGGTCTGACATGACATCATCGATTATTACGGGTTCGCAATTTCTGGCAACCCAGCCGGCAATGCCCAAGTCTTTTTTAAACCTTATTGAACGAACTTCATTGCTTTTGGCTCCTATGGCGGCCTCGAAAAAAAGTTCACCGGTCTTGTGGTCAATAAGCAATAGGCTTCCGGCTTCGGCAGAGAGAAGTTTTGAGGCAGACTCAAGAGCCAATTTATTTACGGCTGATGAGTCGAGAGACGAGGTTATAAGGGCGGTCATCTCGATAAGCGTATTAAGCTGATTTAATCTCTTATTGTCTGAATAGTTCATTCGCGGATATGTAAATGGAATTTATATGTAAATCAAGACAGGCGCGGCAAAAAAAGAAACGGCAATGAACCTGCTGAAAACTACCAGTACCTGACCCTGCCTATGTCGACATGGACAAAATCGGATTCAGGATAATAACCTACTCCCCCGGCTTTCAGGTATTTTGCCACGTTCCGCAATGATGAAAGGCTGCGATACGGGACGCTTATATCAGTTGCCATTCCGTACATATGAAGGCTTTTTTGCCCGACTCCTCTGCCTTCTTTGACAAGCATGGCATTTGTTGCCGGCGACCTGTACCCGGACATAACATGAAAAGGCTGCGATGTCTGCATGTTTCTGTTTATCGCGTAAAGAAGGTCAAGAAGTTTTGTATTGATCTCCATTACCTCATCTGTGCGATAGTCTCTCAGCAAATGATTAATCTCCGCAAGAGCCTCCGGCAAATATCTGTCATTATGCCAATAAACCGTCTTCAGCCTTTCATCGGTGTGTATGTTATAGAAATTCAAGGCCCTTTCAGAGCTATTGGAATTTTTAAGCGCGGCAAAAAGATTTGAAGGCAGAATAGCTGAAAGCGCTGAAACGGCTCCGAAAGCGAGAAATTTTCTCCGGCTCAGCCCTTCATCAATGCTCTTATCTCTTTTTTCCGGCTTCATGAATATTTCCTTTGGACAACAATTTCAAGCCCTGAATGAAAACAGTGTATGCAGTTTAGTAAATTGTAAATAAAAGCGCTGTTAAATGCAAATAAACCCTGACGTAACCGTCTAAATGCTTGTGAAAAATTTTATTTTGCCCGGAGGTAATTGTCAAGCCTGCTGTCCCTTCCGTATATATCGTTCCTGAACTGCACCTCTCCTTCTTTATCGACCCAGGAAGTCATGTAAATCACAATCACGTCAATAGGCTCCTTAAGCAAAACCGTTTTCTCTTTTCCGATGCTTAAAACTTCTTTAATTTTTTCGAGAGGCCAGCCGGTATCGCCTTTCAAAAGATATTCAGCGAGTTTTTCGGCATGTTCAATCCTGATGCAGCCGTGGCTGAGGTTCCGCATTTCACTGTTGAAAGCCGATTTATAAGGAGTATCGTGGATGTACACATTGAAACTGTTCGGAAAGACAAATTTTATCTGCCCAAGAGGGTTCAAAGGGCCGGGCTCCTGTTTCAGAAGGTAATTGAAATTATCTTCACTCGCTTCCGGCCAGTCAATCGAATCAGGGGAGATTTTATCATTATCAGATCCTCTTTTGAAAATATTTATATTCTGTTTCTTAAGGTAATCGCGGTTTACTCTGAGCTTTGGCAATATCTCTTCCGCGGCTATGCTTTCCGGGATATTCCATGACGGATTTAAAACGATATGAGTCATCTTTTCGTTCAGAACCGGCGTATTCCAATACGGCTTGCCGACTATCGCCTTCATGGACATGACAATTCCGCCATTTTCAATAACATCAAGGCTGAAACCGGCTATGTTAACCATGATGTAACGCTTTATTGATTCGACCCTTATCCAGCGCAAACGTGCCAGATTAAGTTCTATCTGCCTGATTCTTGAACTGGCCGGAATGTTCAGTGCATTGAGCGTGCCCGGGCCGACAATACCGTCAACCCTAAGGCCGTGCCTCTTTTGGAACCTGATAACGGCGTCCTTAAGCTCATTATTAAATACTGCTCCATTTAAACCCATTGCCGTGTTAAGGTCTCCTGAGATTGAAAGCCGTTTTTTCAATTCAGCAACCCGGATCCCCTGCGAACCGCTTCTAAGCAAAGGGCCGTTTGAGACTTTAGGCCATCCGCCCTCTTTTTCTATCAAGCGATGCCGTGCCAGGGCGTCGCGCAGCCTTGAATATTCCTCGCTTGAAGGAAGTAATTCATTTAATGCCTCTTTGATGCGCCGTTCCCTCGAGCTTTTCTGCAGCAAAGACATCAGGTCCGCATTTCCAACGTTTTTGAGCCACTCCGGTTCCATAGAAAGAGAGCTTTCGCATCCTTCTGAATAATGACAACTGAGCATAAGGTATGCGTCTGTGAGGAGCATTTCAAGATCGGCCAATGTCTCGATCCCTGAAAAAGATGCGCCGGTAACTCCGCCAACGGCCTGATCTAATGCCAAGTTTATTTGTTCAAGATGATAATGAGCCGGGGCAAGGCCTTCAAGATATGCGTTATTAATGGCGCTTATCAATTCAGACGCGAGAACCTGGTAGTTCTTATCCTGCACCCATACCGGTTCAAAACCCTTCCCGCGATAAAAATCAGCTATCATCGAAGACGCGTGAAGTTTTTCGCCCCTAACTATTATCTTTGAAGGCCGTCCGGCGGAAGAAATCCTTTTTTTCAGGAGCTCCGTTACTTTATTGACGGAAAGAGAATGCGGCAGTTCATCGCTTGACGGAAACAGAGGGGCTGACTGAAAGAATAAAAGTAATGCAGCGCAGATCGTTATCGCAAAAAAATAATTCCGCATTATCATAATTGCCGGTAAGTTATCGGGGTTTTTTAATAAGCAGAGTCAAACCGGCTGTGACAGGCGGCTAATTAACTTTAAGGACTTGGCCGACTTTAAGGCTGGTATCCTGCAAATTATTTAAACGCTGCAATGACTTTGTATCCGTATTGTACTTTTTGGCAATAAGCCATAGAGTGTCGCCCTTTTTGACGCGATACCTTGTGTCAGAAGGAGACTTTTGTTTAACATCGGTCAGTTTAAGGACCTGGCCGATCTTCAGTTGTGAGGTTTCAAGCTCATTTATGCGTTTAAGCGTTTCTGTATCCGTGTTGAATTTCTTGGCAATAGCAAGCAATGAATCCCCTTTACTGACCCTATACAGGCCGTCAGAGGGAATTTCAGAATATGCCGTTATGGCTGTGCCGCTGTCGCCGCCCAGGGGTATCTTAAGGCTCTGCCCGACCCTGAGAACATTCTTCTTTTTGATATTATTGGCAGCCGTGATTTTTTCCACGCTGATCCGGAACTTAGCCGCAATCATGGATAATGTTTCGCCGTTTTTAACCTTATGATACACATACGATTTTTCCGACGGATACCATGTGGGTATCTCATAAAGTTTGGAAAGCAGAATATTGTCCAAAGACTCAGGAACCTTCAATGAATACGGCTTGGGAGGGGTTGCCTGAGAACGGAGCTCCGGGTTGAGGTCAGTTACACTCTCCAGCGGCAGATTAAGCACAGAGGCTATCGTCTTCAATTGCAATGGCTTATCAATGATAACCAATTTAAACGAACCGGGAACGCTGACTTCTCCAAGCTCTTCGCGCGTAAAACCGAATTTTTCCGGATCCCTGATTATATGCAATGTCGCGAGGAATCTCGGGAAATACCTTGCCGTTTCGGAAGGAAGCTTTTCATAGAGATCCCAGAAATTATCGAAATAATTAATCTGCTGGTCGCGAATCAGTTTCAGCACCCTCCCCTCGCCGCAATTATACGCGGCAAGAACGGTTGACCAGTCGCCAAAAATATTGTGAAGCTCCGTAAGATACGAAATGGCGGCTGTGGTGGATTTATCCGGATCAAGCCTTTCGTCTACCCACGTATCCCTTTTTAAGCCGAACTTATACCCCGTCGAAGGAATAAACTGCCAGAGGCCTAAGGCCCTGGCGCTTGAAAGCGCCCTAACCTTGAAGCCGCTTTCAATCAGCGGAAGCCATGACAGTTCTTCTGGCATTCCAGCGCTCCGTAAGGCATCTGTTATTTTTTCACGATAGATGCCTGAACGTTTGTACGCATTAATGAAGAAATCGCGCTCAGGCCCCCGGAAAAGCTGTATTTCCCTTTCCACATATTTGTTCATCACTAAAGGAATCGCTTCATGGCTTCCGTTTACCGCTGTGTACCTCGAAGCATATATCTCGAGTATCCTTTTTGAGATCATGAACCTCAGGTCTTCTTTTTGCTGCATAAGCTTGGGGTTGTCTTCTGTATTAACGCTTAGTATCAGATTGTAAGCCTTATCCAACGCGTCTATCGCGTCATCAAAGTTGCCGTCGGTCCATGCCGCCTGAGACACGTCGCAATAATTAAGCGCGGTGTCAAAAAGGTTCTCTCCCGGTTCTTCCGCGGCTTCCGAAAAAGAGTTCACGGTTTCCGCGGAAGGCAGGCCGGAATCATTAACGGGAATTTCATTGGCACGAAAGTTATCCGCAGGTTCTGCGAAATCAACACTATCTTCAACAGCAGGTTCCGGATTTACGGGAGAATCACTTTGGCTATTGATGACAACGGAAGAATTGGTGTTTCCGGAAGTGGCGCAACCGAAGGCGATCGCGCAAGATAGAAATATTAATAATAATTTTGATTTTTTCATATATAATTTATTTTTTATATGATAATCGAATAAGATATAAATGGCAATGGTTTTTTTGCAATAGCAATAAAAACAATACCGGTTTTGACATTTTTTATCTCAATCTGTTATCCCGATTCATATAATGAAAAAAATAATACTGGCCTCCTCATCCCCGAGAAGACGTGAGATACTGAAAAACGCCGGCCTTAAATTCAAGGTTGATGCCGGGGATTATGAAGAAGACCTCTCCCTGAAATTAAGGCCTCATGAGCTTGCAAAATTCCTTTCTCGTGAAAAAGCAAAAGCAGTTGCCGCAAGACATAAAGACGCCCTTATCATCGCCGCAGACACATTCATTCTTTATAAAAGCAAAATCCTCGGTAAGCCTCACACCAAAGCTGAAGCAAAAAAGATGCTGATGATGCTCAATAATAAAACTCACTCTGTTATAACGGGTTTTACAATCATCGATACCGCAACAGGTAAAATAATATCGAAGCCTGTCGAGACAAAAGTAACCTTCAATAAGCTGACAGGCAAAGAGATTGGCTCGTATGTTGAAACAGGAGAGCCTCTTGATAAAGCCGGCGCATACGCCATACAGGGGCTTGGAGCGCTCCTTGTGAAAAAAATAGAGGGTGATTACCTCAATGTAATCGGCATGCCGCTCAGCGCATTAGCCGGTTGCCTCAAGAAGTTCGGCGTAAGACTCCCGTAATGCTATTGTTTTCCAACGAACTTTATCCCTCTAAGTTCTTCCATCAGCCCTGTCATCTCTTCTTTTGAAACAGCCCTGTACGCCCTGTCCCTCAGAGACTTTGAATGCCTCAAGCCTTTAACGTACCAACCAAAGAACTTCCTGAAGACCAATATTCCCAGGCGCTCGCCGTAAAAGTCAACAACCATATTCAAATGCGCTGAAACCGTGTCAGTTAACTCTTTCAGGCCAGGCCGGGGAATAAGCAAGCCATTGTGAAGAAATGCCTCTGCTTCTTTGAATATCCACGGATTTCCAAAGGATCCTCTTGCAATGACGACACCGTCGCATCCTGTTTCATCGAACATCTTCTTTATAAGTTTGGGAGACAGAGCGTCACCGCTGCCTATCACAGGGATACCGATTGACTCTTTTACGTTTCTTATCACACCGTAATCAACGCTTCCGCTATAGCCCTGCTTCTTTGTCCTGCCGTGAATGAAAAGGGCGCTTATGCCGGCATCCTGCGCGTGCAGCGCGACATCGCGCGCATTTACAGAATCATCATCCCATCCTGAACGTATTTTTACGGTAACAGGGTGCCGTGAATTCCGGACAGCGCATTTAAGCAGTTCCTTAAGTTGCCCGGGCGTTTTCATGAGGCTTGCGCCTTTTCCGCTTCCGGTGACTTTACGGGCCGGGCATGCCGCGTTTACATCAAGAAGCGCGAATTCTCTCGCATTGAGTATCTCAACAGCTCTTTCAATATGATAGGTCTCACCGCCTACCAGCTGCACACCCAGAGGCATGTCGCCGGAGCCGGTGCGGAGCATCTTCTCAGTTTTGCCGCTGTCATGAACAAGCGCGCTGGCGCTTATCATCTCAGTGAACGCCATCTGACAGCCAAAGGAGCGGTTGATCATCCGGAAAGGAAGGTCGCTTATTCCGGAAAGGGGAGCAAGAATACACTTCGAAGATAAAGAAAGATTGCCTATTCTAAGCATTTCAATGACAAACCCTGACATTAATCATTGGCAAGGTTCAAACCTCCTACGACATTTCCTTAAGCCTGTTTTCAAATTCCTCCGTCTTCTTTATTATCTCGGATGTAAGCCATTCAAGTTCCTTGAACAGCGACTCGATTTTTTCTTTTGAAACATCAATGGATTTAGATATCTTCCTGACTGAATTCCCATCACCTCTTTGCGAAGCCTCAAGAAGTTCACTCCCCGCGTCTGCGGCCCGTTTTTCAAGGCTCATTATGGAAGCCTCGGCATCGGCCAGCCTCTGCTGCAGGCTTCCCATCACCCTTGATTTTTCACTGAAGAGCTCCGCCCTTAAGCGCCTCATTTCCTTTTTGCCCGTTTGTTTTTCTTCTCTTGCTGGAATGCTCACTTTAACCTTATCAGCCCTCTCCTCATTGCTCCAGCCAACGCGATCAAGAAAATCCTGGTACGTACCTTCAAAAAGAGTGATCTTCCCGGCATCAAATACTATCAGCCTTGTCGCCAGAGAGTGGAGCACCATCTCATTATGCGTTACGATGATGACAGCGCCGTCAAAAGAGTCGATCGCACCGACAAGCGAGTCGACGGACTCCATGTCAAGGTGGTTGGTAGGTTCGTCAAGCATGATGATATTAGCCGGGCTGACAAGAAGTTTAGCAAGCAAAACCCTGCTCTTCTCCCCTCCCGAAAGGACGCTTATCTTCTTAAGCGCGTCATCCCCGCTGAACATCATCAGCCCGCATATGCTCCTGACCGATGTCCTGTTATGTTCAGGGTGGACTGACATCACTTCCTCTTCAACGGTCATCCCGGGATTAAGGCGCTCAATGTTCGCCTGTCCGAAATAGGCCTGCTTCGTGCCCGGGTGACGGCTAATCCTTCCGCCCTGATGGGCAAGTTCACCGGCAAGGATGCTGAGAAGGGTGGTCTTGCCCCTGCCGTTCTGGCCTATGACTGCGATCCTGTCATGCTTTTCCACAGCGATGCCGAATCCGTCTATCAAAGGCTCCTCTTTCTTATAAGAGAAGCATATGCCGTCAGCCTCCAAAATCCGCCTCCCGGTGAACGGAGCGCTATTGAACCTGAAATCAAGGTCTTTTATGTCTGAAAGCTTCTCAAGCACCCCTTTCTTCTCAAGCATCTTCACCCTCGACTGCACAGCCCTCGCCTTTGTAGCCTTTGCCCTGAATCTGTTTATGAACTGTTCGGTGGCCTTCCGTTTCTTGTCCTCGTTTACCCTTGTCTGCTCATATATTTCCTCTTCCTGAAAGATCTGGCCGTAGAGTTTCTCCGTAGTGCCCGGCATCTTGCGTATTTTGCAGCGGTGAATAGCCATGGTATGCGTTGTTACGCTGTCCATGAATCCTCTGTCATGGGTTATGAGCATAAGCTCGCTCCCCCAGTTGTTGAGAAACTTTTTTATCCAGCGTATCGAGATGATGTCAAGGTAGTTGGTGGGCTCATCAAGAAGCAGAAGATCCGGCTCGGAAACCAGCACCTTTGCGAGGCTCAGCCTGACCTGGAACCCGCCTGAAAGGGCCTCAGGGCCGATCTGAAAATCATCTGAAGAAAACCCGAGGCCGTGCAGCACGGTCTCTGCCTTATATGTTTCATCAATGCCGTATTCATTCGGCTTGAGCCCGAGGCAGGCCTCCCTAAGCACACTCTTCTGCGTGAACCTGAGATGCTGTGAAAGATGCCCTATTGAGTAGTGGTCAGGTATTTTGATGACGCCGGAGTCCGGCTGCTCCTGCCCCAGTATCATACGGAAAAGGGTCGTCTTGCCGTGCCCGTTCCTGCCTACAAGCCCGATGCGTTCACCGCGCCCGACAGTTAAGCTCACGTTATCAAAAAGCACCTGCCTGCCGTACGACTTGCATAAATTGGAAACCTGTATCATAGGCACTTAAAGTAAATCACTATTAGTTATAATAAACAATGTCATCCGGGGAAAAAAAGGGATGGGAAGGACTGAAGGCTCTGGGTCCCGACAGCGTCTGCAAGAGAACAGGGGCGGTATTTAATGAGCAGACAGGAAAATATGCCCTCTCCTCTTTCGGAACAGAGATATCCGTATTCCCAAAGGATGAAACGATATCCGGAAGCCCGGGGCTCAGCGGAATATTGCTTGACAGGCTCGGTTATTTCTCGCGCCTTTCCATCATATGGTATCTCGTAAAATTCAAAGACCTGCCGCCTTCCGGAAAACTGATAAAACCCGTCAATCTCAAAGGGGGAGAGCTTTTTTTCAGGGGCTCTCATATTCTCCCTCTTGATAAGCTTGCGGGAAAATACAGTTCTGACGCGGCCGCCTTTTTATCAAAGGGAGAGGAACTTGGCGGCGAGAAACTCAATTACGGCGATGCCTCTCTAAGGCTTTATCCCTTTCCGAAATTTTCCGTGGAACTGATCCTATGGAAGGAAGATGAGGAGTTTCAGGCGCGCCTTGACCTGCTTCTCGATTCCAACTCGGAACTTCAGCTTCCTCTGGACATAATATGGTCAATCTCAATGCTGAGCTTACTGATGATGATGTAACTGATGATAAGCTAATGTTACAATGAAAATAAATCAGCCATATGTTATATTTTATACATATTTCCAAGCAATAATCTGAAAGGAGAGCATTATGTCAACAGAAAAAAAAGTCCATGTGCCGCTTCCAAAAGAGACGCCTGCTTTCGTATGCGCTCACTGCGGGGCAGTCGCCCTTGACCCAAACAACATATGCAAGGTGCAGGGGAAAGTGAAGAAAGCCGACTGGTGCGGAAGCCGCGGAGTTATGCCGCCTTCATACTGTCATAACAAAGCAAATAACCTGAGATATCAGTGCAAAAATTGCGGGAAAGTTGCCATTAATCCCGAGCTTCTTTGCGAGCCTCAACAGCTCGAAATCCCGGGGTAGGTTCCCTGCTTTTCAAGCAAGTTACTTTATGGAAGATCTGAAAAATTCCGAGACATGGCGTGTCTTCAGGGTTCTCTCGGAACTCGTCGACGGATTTGAGACCCTTCACGGCATCGGTCCGGCTGTCACTGTTTTCGGAAGCTCCAGGCTGAAACCTGGTTCATACTATTATGAACAGGCCGTTGAACTCGGGAGAAAGCTCTCAAACGAGGGATTTGCCGTAATAACCGGAGGCGGCCCTGGAATAATGGAAGGAGCCAACAAGGGCGCCAAGACCGGCAATGGCAAATCAATAGGACTGAACATAGAAATACCGGCAGAACAAATACCGAATAAATTTCAGGATATTACAATGTCATTCAGGTATTTTTTCGTCCGCAAGCTTATGTTCGTCAAATACGCCATCGGCTTTGTCATATTCCCGGGAGGGTTCGGCACATTAGATGAACTTTTTGAGTCATTAACCCTGGTGCAGACAAATAAGATCAGCCCGTTTCCCATAATTCTTTTCGGCACGGAATACTGGAGCGGACTTGTTGACTGGCTGAAGACAACGCTTATCAGTAACGGTACAATCGAACTTCAAGATCTTGGCCTTATTTCAATTGTTGATAATACCGACGACGTCTGCAGGATATTGAGAGAGCACAGAAGGGTCTGTGAATTTGAGTAAGCCGTCAAGCCTTCTTTAGCATCTGCCAATTTATTTTTTCCGTAACATTTCAGAAAGGACCAGATATGCAGGAACTGCCGGCCATTAAGGTAAAAAAAGCATCAGGGGCGGTTGAAGACATCAACACAGACAAACTTCTCGCCTCTCTGGTACGGTCCGGCGCGGATATCGAGCAGGCGCAGGACATCATAGACCTCATGCTCGAGGAGATGCCCCGCTTCACAAGCACCAGAAAAATATATAAGCTTGCCAAAAAACATCTGCGAGCAATCAATAATGCCACAGGGCTCAGATATTCTTTAAAAAAAGCGATATTCAGGCTCGGCCCTTCAGGATATCCTTTTGAAAGATATTTCAGCGCGGTCTTGAAGAACTACGGTTATGAAGTAAAGACAGGGGTCATAATCGAGGGCAGATGCGTTGAACACGAGGTTGATGTTTTCGCGGTCAAGGAAGACGAGATATCAATGGCGGAATGCAAGTATAGAAATTCTCCCGGAGGGACAACAGACGTAAAAACCGCGATGTACGTTCATTCAAGGTTCCATGACCTCTGGCCTACAATCAAGTCGCTTTATCCCGGCAAAAGGATACAAGGCTGGCTGGTCACGAATACCAGGTGTACCGAGAATGCGGTCAAGTACGCAAAATGTACGGGGCTGAATATCAGAAGCTGGAGCTACCCGGATGGGGACAGCCTTCAAAAAATGATAGAAGACAAAAAACTCTATCCTGTCACAATCATATCAGGGATAAAAGCGGGGCTCATTGATACTCTCATGAAAAAAGATATTATCCTTCTTAAGGATCTCGCGGCCATGAGTGAAAATGAGATAGAAAAAATGCTCTCTCTAACGCCTTCAAAAGCCGCCAAGCTTAAAAAACAGGCCGATCAACTCTGCTTATGGTGATTCTCCAGACCTCATTGACACTTTAATGTGTGTCATTCCGGCTTGCCCGGAATCATTTTTCTGAAAACTTTTTGACTCGGATTTATCGGCAGATAACAGAAGCTCTCAACTCTCAGTCATCAAATGAACTTGCTTCACCGCAGGAAAAGTAATTTTCCAAATCCTGAATCTTAACTTCCTTTTCTAAAAGCAACGCGTTGGCTATATCACCGAATGTTATAACGCCGATGAGCCTTTTCTTGAGAAATACCGGCATGTGGCGGATATGAGCGTTCGTCATAACACCCATGCACTCCTCCACCGATTTATCAGGCGTTATGCAGTATATTTCCTTAGTCATAATTTTTTTCACGGGGATCTTTTTGGCCTGCAACTCCTTTAAAATAATATTTCTTGCCAAATCCCTTTCGGAAATAATCCCAACCACACTGTCTTCATCAATAACCACCAAAATGCCGATATTTTTTTCCGCCATTAATTCCATGGCATTATACGCTGAATCCTCCGGAGAAACAGCCCAGATAGCGGAGCTCTTTGACTTTAAAACATCATTTATCGTCAACATCCTTTCCAATGACACGCTCCTTTGAAACTTAAGAGATTATTAAGAGAAAAAGCATTTCCCCGAAAGTTTAAATATAAAAACATTTATCTCAATAGTTATTCAAATTAAAAAATATTATGAGATCATTAAAAAAAGAAAGAGGAGGGCAGCCTGACTGAACTGATATTAAAACCAAAGGCAGATAAATCGTTATATACGGAGGCGATGGCAATATACCTAACGCAGGTACCAGCTAAGTATCTCCTCTCCCCAAAACAGGCTCGTTAATGCCCCAACCGCGAGATAAGGCCCAAACGGTATCTGAGAACCCCACTCCCTCCCCTTGCCTGCAATCAGGGCTATCCCGACAACGGAACCGAGAAGGCTCCCCAGAAACGTAGTAAATACCACTCCCTTCCAGCCGAGAAAACTGCCTACCACGCCCATCAGCTTAATATCCCCGAATCCCATAGCATCCTTCCTGAATATCATCTTGCCCAAGACCGCGATTAGATAAAACCCGGCTGCCCCGGCAAATAATCCGACGAAAGAGGCTTTTAAGCCCAACAGCCCGTTTCTAAAGAAAGGATCGGGAAGAAATGCCGAACCCGAGATAAGCCCAATAAATATACCCGGTATTGTTATGACATCAGGTATTATCTGAAAATCAATATCAATGAAAATGATGACTACCAGAGCTGAAATAAAAACAAAATAAGTAATGAGAGTAATTATTGAAGCCGAGTTGAATACACTCCATGCCGTAAGATAGAGAACAGCGTTAAAGAGTTCAACAAAGGGATAACGCATGGATATTGATGAACCGCAGGACCTGCATCTGCCTTTCAGGAATAAGTAGCTTAATAAAGGAATATTATCGTAAAACCTTACTTTCCTCCCGCATGAAGGGCAGAAAGATGCCGGCCTGATAATAGAAAGCCCTTCGGGTATGCGGTAGATGCATACATTGAGAAAAGAGCCCGCAACCAAACCATACAAGAAAACCATTAGATACGCAATCACTGCATGCCCCGGTTAACCTCTTCCTCTTTGCTTTTGTATTTTTCAATCTCTCTCCTGAGAGATTTTATTTCATCAATCGTCTGCTGGATGATAAAATCCTTAAAGACCTCTGTCTCTTCCTTCTCTTTCAAATCGATGACCCTTTTGCCTATCTCCCTATAAAGCTCGCCGATTTTAACCTCTATCATGCTGCTGTCATATCTAAGCTTGAATATTGATGTCTCAACCTTTGTCCTCTCGGCAAGGAACTGCGCCAGCCATCTTACTTTTTCGATTCCTGCATTAAAGCTCTTCCTGATTTTTTCTATCATATCCCCTCCAAATCAAGTTAAGAGTTTATGTTTGCGAATCTGAATAACCCTATCTTCTCTTTGGCCGTAAATGAAAATTTCAACTCTTCGCCAACGCCAATCTGCCCGCCCATCTCTTCTCAACCGCCGCTTTAAGCAAAGGATATCCCTTTAGTTTAGGGTCAGAATCCACAAGATCAAAAGCTTCCCTGCGTGCTGTTTCCAGTAACTGCTTGTCTCTTATGATATCAGCAATCCTGAACTCCGGAAAACCTGACTGCCTTGTGCCGAAAAACTCACCCGGTCCTCTGATTGCGAGATCCTCCTCAGCTATCCTGAAACCGTCATTCGTGGAAATTACGGCCTTCAGCCGCTTCTCCGCGTCCTCACTAAACGGAGGGTATGCCAGGAGCAAGCAATATGACTGATAATCGCCTCTGCCTATCCTCCCCCTAAGCTGATGAAGCTGGGAAAGCCCGAATCTTTCGGCGTGAACTATAAGCATGAGAGACGCATTCGGCACATCTATGCCAACTTCTATTACGGTTGTCGCGACAAGCATATCGATCTTCCCCGCTTTAAATTCATTCATGACAGACTCTCTCTCTTCGGTGTTAAGCCTGCCGTGAACAATATCAATTCTTCTCCCGGGAAATTTCTTCTTAAGAGCGTCTGCTCCTTCAATAGCCGGCTTCAGGTCAACCTTGTCGGAAGTCTCGATCAGAGGATAGACTATATAAACCTGTCTTCCGCCGGCAACTTCACGCTCAACAATCGAGTAAACCTCATCTCTCTGTGAAGGGAACAGTATTCTTGTCATTACAGGCTTTCTGTTTGAAGGAAGCTCATCAATAAGCGATACTTCAAGGTCGCCGTAAACAGTAAGCGCAAGGGTCCTCGGTATCGGCGTCGCGGTCATAATTAATATGTCGGGGTTATCGCCCTTGCTCCTTAAGCCGGCCCTCTGGACAACTCCAAACCTGTGCTGTTCATCTATTACAGCCAACCCGAGCGCCTTAAACTCAACAGCGTCCTGAATAATAGAATGCGTTCCTATGATTATATCGGCTGAGCCGCCCAAAATGTCCGCAAGAGGCTTTCCTTTTGTGCTGGATGTGAGAAGAACTGTCCTGATGCCGAGGCCGTCAGTCATCCCGTGAATATTAAAATAATGCTGTTCAGCCAACAGTTCGGTAGGCGCCATAAGGCATGCCTGATACCCGCTGCCCACCGCGGTAAGCATGGAAGCAAGAGCCACAACGGTCTTTCCGCAGCCGACATCGCCGTGAAGGAGGCGATTCATGGGCAAGCCCCTATTCATATCGGAGATTATCTCGTCTACAGCTCTCTTCTGCGCCCCGGTGAGACTAAAAGGAAGCCGCTGGAAAAACCTGTTTAACAGTTCATTGTCTCCCTTCAAGGCAATTCCTTTCTCAATATTATTTATTTTCTTTGCGAGAGCGATCCCAAGCTGAAAGATAAAAAATTCATCAAAAACAATGCGTAAATGCGCGGGGCTTTCGCCCCTGTTCAATTCGCCTACGTCGTTAATTTCAGCAGGAAAGTGCGCCTCTTTAATGCTCCAACCCAAAGGTTTTAACCTATTCCTTTGCCTTATGTCTTCAGGAAGATAATCCTTTATTGCATCAATATGTTTATCAAGGACATTGAATATAAGTGCCCTTATTTGCCTCGGACTGAGCCCTTTAGTTGCGTTATGAAAAGGGACTATCCTTGAGGTGTGGATCAATTTGTCATTGTCTCCTATCAGTTCAAAATCAGGATTCTCCATCTCAAGGCCTATCACGCCGTTTAAACCGGCTTTTGTGACGCCGCTGAGCACCACCTCATGGCCTTCTCTAAGATATTGTTTTAAATACGGCTGGTTAAACCACTTGCATACAAGAGTCCCTGAGTCGTCCTTCACCAAGGATTCAACTATCTGCATTCTTCTTTTTGGGGTAGTTATAATTCTTGTGGATACGATCCGTCCCGATGTTGTTTCGTATGCCCCTGATTTCAGGCCGGATATTTTCCTGAGGTTTCTTCTGTCTTCATACCTCCTCGGGAAATGCAACATGATATCTTCGAGAGACCTCAGGTTTAACTTTTCAAGAAGTTTTGCTCGGGCAGGGCCTACGCCTTTCAGGTACTGAACGGAAATGTCTTCTGTTGATTTTACCTGTGAAACACTGCCGGCCGCGATATCAACATCCTTACTTTTTTTCATCCCCAGAGGCATGCTCCTTAAGGAGACCGGTATCTTCTTCGGCCGCCCCCTGTCCTGTCCTCATCTTTTCATATTCTGACTCGCCTATAATCTCGATCTCCCAGCCGGTAAGCTGGGATGCAAGCCTGACATTCTGGCCTTTTTTGCCTATAGCTATGGAAAGCTGCTGGTCGCTTACAACAACCATCGCTGACTTGCCCTCTTCATCGAGCCCTATACTCTCGACATGAGCAGGGCTTAACGCTTTCGGAATAAGCACACGAGGGTCATCAGTCCATGGAATAATGTCTATCCGCTCGCCTTTAAGTTCCCTGACTATAGACTGGACCCTGGTTCCCTTCATCCCGACACAGGCGCCGACAGGGTCTATCATGGGATTGTTTGATATAACAGAAAGTTTTGTCCTGTCTCCTGCTTCGCGCACGATATCTTTAATCTGGACAAGGCCGTCATAGATTTCAGGGATCTCCATTTTAAATAATTCCGCCACGAACTGCGGGTGCGTCCTTGAAAGCAATATCACCGGCCCGCTGTTCTTGATCTTCACCTCTTCAATGTATGCCCTTATGGTTTCCCCCCTCTTCAAGGTTTCTGAAGGCAAAGTGGACTTCTGAGGCAATGTCCCCTCGGCTCTTCCAAGCGCCACATAATAATTCCCTTTCTCCTTGCGAATGATGACCCCATTTACAATTTGCCCCGCCTTGTCCTTGAATTCGTCAAAAATGGCTTCTTTCTCGGCCTCGCGGACTCTTTGAAACAAGACCTGCTTTGCCGTCTGAGCCGCTATCCTGCCAAAATCAAAATTGTTAAAAGCCATGGGCGTCTCGATCACATCGTCAATCTCTTTAGAGGGATCAATTATCTTCGCATCTTTAAGTGAGATTTCCTCACCGGGATTAGATACATTTTTTACTATTTTCTTTAACGCGGTAATCAGAATGCCGCCTTTTTCCGGATCTATCTTAATGGCTATCTCGGGATTCAAACCTACCTTCTTCCTCACTGCTGACATAAGGGCGGATTCAAGAGTCGATATTATTGACTCTTTAGGTATACCTCTTTCCTTGCTCATGTGTTCGATTATATGTATCAATTCACGATTCATATCTAAACCTCCACCTCAAGCCTTGCCTTGGAAATATTTTCAAGAGAAATACGTATTTTTTCATTATTGGTCAAAAGCAGCGTAACACTCGCATTATCTGATTCCAGTATTTTGCCCACAAAAAAATTCTGTTTATTAACAGGGTCATTAGTAACAACCCTGACCGTCCTTCCGGAATATTTTTTATAATCCTCCGCAAGTTTCATCGGCCTGTCAAGCCCCGGAGATGAGACTTCAAGCACATAGGAATAAGGGATAGGGTCCTCGACATCAAGAATCGCCTCTATCTCATGACTGGCCAACTCGCAATCAGCCAGGCTTATCCCTTCCTCCTTGTCAATAAAAATCCTCAAAAGGTAACGGCCTCGAGCCTTCCCGATCTTTAAATCAAAAAGCCTCATGCCCAATGACTCGACAACAGGTTCAATCATTCCCCTTATCTTGTTCTCAAGTGACTTAATATCCATTTGAGTCTTCCCTAAAAACAAAAGAGTGGGGGGAACCCACTCTAACAAATAAAATCAGGTATGAAATAAAACTCATTAGAGATGATAATCGTCTAATGAGGCATGTACGTTTATACTATAACATTTTGCTCTTTAAAAAAAAAGACTGATCTCCTCCTTAAATAATTATAAAAAGAAATAGAACCTAACTTCTTAAATATTAATAATAAAAACCCTTCCGGGATAAGCGGATTAAATGGTCGGGGCGAGAGGATTTGAACCTCCGACCCCTGGTCCCCCAGACCAGTACGCTGCCAGACTGCGCCACGCCCCGAAAATAAATCGTAATTGGGAATTCGAGGGTTAAGTGAATTGCAACTGAATTGACTTAAGCTGAAACTTTGGACCCTTGAATTATTTGTTACTTCAGCGTCTTAAGGATATCTTTAAGCTTATTTTTGACGCTCAGAATGGTATCCATAGAGACTGAACTCTTGACCTCTGACTGCTTCGCAAACTTATTCTTTACGCCTGCTATCGTATACTTCTCCTTATAAAGGAGATTCTTTATCTTAAGAACGGTCTCAAGGTCTTTCCTCGTATAGACCCTTTGGCCGGCATTATTCTTTCTTGGTTTAAGAAAGGGGAATTCCGACTCCCAATACCTCAACACGTAAGATTCCAGATTAGCAATACTGCTTACTTCGCCTATTTTATAAAAAAGCTTGTCGGGAATCCTGCCTCTCTGGCCTGAGGGCGGCATAAGGCTACACCTTTTCTACAAGAGATTTAAACTGAAGACTGGGTTTGAAAGTCACTACCCTTCTCTGCTCTATCTGTATTTCTTCCCCGGTCTTGGGATTTCTTCCCCTGCGGGAGCCTTTCTTTCTTACAAGAAATGTCCCAAAACCTGTTATTTTTATTGACTCGCCTTCGGAAAGTATATTCTTCATACTATTAAAAAGCAGTTCGACGATACCTGCCGCCTCTTTCTTGGAAAGGCCAACTTCCTCATAAATCTTATCGGCCAAATCAGCTTTTGTCATATCAGACCTCCAGACTTTTTCTTAATTATAAGGAGACATACATCCATTGTCAAGATAATCAGATTTAAGAATTGAGTTGTTAAAAAACCTTCCATGGCTGCGGCATAAAATGATATTCATACATCATCAGAGCGAATCTGTCAGTCATCCCGGCTATAAAATCGCACACCAGCCTTTTTTTGTTCTTTGTTAATTCTTTGGGAAATTCTTTAAATGCCTCTTCAGAATGGGTAATGTAATAACCGTAAAGATCAATGAGGATCTTGCGGGCCTTTCTGAACTCTTTTTTTGCTATATCGCCTTCATAAACATTTTCATAAAGAAAGTCCCTCAATGAATAAGTTATATCAGTCATATCAGGGCTCATGCAAATGCAGTCATACCCTGACTTAAGGGTGGAATAGATAAGGTCTTTGACCATAGCGTCAATACGTTGAGCCTGCGTATTCCCTATCTTGAAAAAGCCCGCCGGAATCTTCGAACGCTTAAGCACGCCCGCCCTTATTGCATCGTCGAGGTCATGGTTTACGTATGCGATTATATCCGATACTCTGACGACCTGCCCTTCGAGCGTCTCATGCCTTCCGCTTTTCAGGAATATTTTGCCTTTGCCTTTTGAATGTTTTACTATCCCGTCACGCACTTCATAGGTCAGATTAAGCCCCTGCCCGTTTCTTTCAAGCACATCAACGACCCTTAAGCTCTGCCTGAAATGTTTGAAGCCGCCGGGATATATCTCGCGCAATACATCCTCTCCGGCGTGCCCGAAAGGGGTATGCCCGAGGTCATGCCCTAACGCAATCGCCTCGGTAAGATCTTCATTAAGCCTTAGAGCCCTTGCGATAGTCCTTGCTATTTGTGAAACTTCAAGCGTATGAGTAAGGCGGGTCCTGTAGTGGTCGCCTTTGGGCGCGAGAAAGACCTGCGTCTTGTGCTTCAGCCTTCTGAATGCCTTGGAATGAATTATCCTGTCCCTGTCGCGTTGAAAACATGTCCTGATTTCGTCTTGTTTTTCAATTGTCTTTCTGCCGCGGCTGCGTGAGCTTAGAGCGGCTCTCGGGTGAAGAATTTTTTTCTCTATTTCTTCTGTCTGCTCGCGTATGGACATTTTTTAAAGCCCCATTTTTTTCAGCGCTTCATCCCCTATATCCATCTGCGGCTTCACATCTTCGGGAAGATAAAGCATCACGCCTCCCTTTACGGGCCTTATGATAAGTTTTCCTTCCTTGGCAAGTTTATTTGTCTCCTCAACAGGGTTGGCACCTTCAAAATATTTCTTGAACGCATTGTTGAAGCCGGAGTAAACAGTGTGGATTCCCTTATAGCCCTCCTTCCTTAAACTCACAATAGCTTTTCTGATAAACTCTTCGTAACTCAATCTTTCAGACATGACAACCTCCTTTTTTTAATTAAGATTTGTGATTTATGAGTTATCGTTATCATTAACGGAATCAATTGTAATATTTTTTTGCTCCCGCAAATCATCTATCTTCCTGAGCGGCCTTTCAAGCATATTGCTTCTTGTCGTAACAAGAGCATCATACTCCTTCTTGGCAGCGTCAAGCCTGTCGCCCATAAGGCTGAATTTTTTCTTGTATTCAGCCCATTGTTTTGAAAATTCTCCAAGCAGTTTGAGTATCTCCGAGGCTGTGCGCTCCAGATTAAAGTTTTCAATAGCCTGCCTTATCACTGACAGCACCGCATAAAGGGTGAAGGGGGAACACAGTATGACCTTCTGTTTCATCGCCTCATCCATCAGGTTAGTATCAGCTTCGTTGATAAAACTGAAGACCTGCTCGTTGGGTATAAAAACGATGACATAATCAACTGTATTATTTGAGGCATCGATATAGTCACGGGTCGTAACCTGCCTTATCATCACCTTGGTGTTTTTAATAAGCTCATCTTTAAAACGTTTCCTGTCATGATCTGTTGTTGCAGTCAGGTAATGCTGGTAGTTATCTAAAGGGAATTTCACATCCATATTCAGCTTTAATTTATTTGGCATAAAAAAAGTATAATCAGGCCTTCCCGACGAACCCTCGATGGTCTTCTGCTTGATATAATTAATTCCCTCAACCATGCCTATCAGATTGATAATATCCTCAGCCATCCGCTCGCCCCACTCCCCTCTCTTCTTGGAACTGGCAAGGGCCTGTTTCAGGTGATTGGTCGTATCATTCAGTTTAGACGTGACTTCCTCATGTTTTTTGATAAGAGTGGATACCTCCAAACTTCCCTTCCCCACATCATCGATCTTCTTCTGCATCTCTATAAGCGTCTTCCCTATAGAATCAACGCTCTGGTCAATCAGTCCTTTCTTGCTCTGGAGTTCTTTCCGGCCTTCAACTGATTGCGACTTAAGCTTCTCATCGGCAAGCTTTATAAACTCTTCAGAATTTTTCGAAAGCGCATCCATGGAAAGCGCCTTAAAAGTTTCTCCAAGCTTCTTCTCCATTTCCGCAAAGCGTTCTATCTCTTCTTTCAGGTATCTTTGAGATTCTTCAAGTTTTGCCTTTAAAAGTTTTTCAGCTTCGAGTTCTGACCGTAGCCCGCTGACCTCGCCATCCTTCTGTTCGATACGCTGCCTCAGTTCATTATTTAAAGCCTCAGCACTTTTTGAGCGAGATAAAGCTGCCATCCAGGCTATCATGCCGCCTATTATAAATCCTGCAACAAGTGAGGCGACAATTGATGTCATTTAATCATCTCCGGGCTTGTCTTCCACTTCAACTCCCACCTGCAGTCTTGCGCCCTTTCAAAACACGCCGTTTCACCGGTTTCGAATCCCACCAATCCGTTACCCTGTGTACCAGAAAGCAATAATGCAAATAAAATATTTAAATAGGGCAGATGCCCTACAAGCAAAGTGTCGCAATTCATCTCGCATATACGTTCATACCATATCCCAGGGTCATCCGTAGGCGCAAGCCCGTCTGTTTCAGTTATAGGATAATCAGTGCCCATAGCATCAGCTATTATCTGCGCGGTCTGAAACGCTCTAAGTTTTCCGCTGTGAAAAATTCTGGTTACCTTCACTCTCTGTTCTGCAAGATACCGAGCCGTTTTATTAACATCGCGGATACCTTTGTCAGTAAGCCCCTGTAAAGGGTCTTCATTTTTATTCTTTGCCTCCCCATGCCGCACAAGATATAGAAACATGACATTCTGTTCAATATTATATATATAACTTATATATATACATTTATCATTGAATTATAAAATGAAAGATTTGTCAAGAACTATTTGATTATTTATGAAGCGAATTGGGAATTCAGATTACTTTAAAGTGGGAATATCTCAATAATTATCGTAAAAAAAACAGGCAAGCTTTTCACATTCAGCTATATGAAAAAACAACTAAAATACAAGATGTTGTCTATTGTAATTTAAATAATCACACCATCTCTCATTCTGATTATCTGACGGCACCTCAAGGCAAGGCTCTCATTGTGAGTGACAATAATGAAAGTAACTCCCTTACCGTTTAACTCGATAAGGAGATTGAAAAGCTCTTCGCCTGTTTTAGTGTCCAGGTTTCCCGTCGGCTCATCGGCAAAAACAACTTTCGGCTGAAGCATAAGCGCCCTCGCGACAGCAGCCCTTTGCTGTTCGCCTCCTGAAAGTTCTCCCGGCTTATGCGAGAGCCTGTCAGAGAGGCCTAAAGATACGAGAATCTCTTCAGCCCTTGCCCTTGCCATTTTCCGGTCAATGCCGGCTATCAGCGACGGCATTAAAACATTTTCAATCGTGTTGAACTCGGGAAGAAGGTGATGGAACTGAAAGACAAATCCTATAGTCCTGTTGCGAAAAACGGCAAGTTCATCGCCTGACATGGAAAGCATATCGGTATTTTCAAAAGAGATACTCCCCGCTGTCGGCTTATCAAGCGCGCCGAGAATATGTAACAAAGTGCTCTTGCCGGCGCCGGAAGGGCCCATGATGGCAGTCATGTCTCCGGGCACAACCTCAAAGCTTACGCCTTTAAGCACATCGATGCTGCCGCCTATGACCGGAAAAGTCTTAACGATATTATTTGCAGTTATTAATTTATTCATCTCAACCAGATACACAAGAGGGCAGGTTATCTGCGCAGAAAATCATCAACGCCGTCGCCAACATTGATGAGAGTATTCCCGATGCTTACAATCGTCTCTCCAAGAAGCTTGAACGGCTCGCCGCCTCTCAAGAATGCCACAACTGCGGCCACTAACATCAGAAAGAGAATGGACAGCCCTATATTTATCAGTATCCGCAATTTCTGCCGCCTCCCGCGGAAATATGCCCGTATCCTGATCTTCTGATTTAATTATACTCACCATATAATTTTAATCAAATAACTCATTCATACCTGAGCGGCTCTATGGGGTCGAGTTTTGCCGCCTGCCATGAAGGATAAAGCGTAGCTAAAAAGCTTATCAATATGGAGGAAGATGAAACAATAATAAAATCCAAAAGGTTCATCCTTACAGGAAGATAACTCAGATAATATATGTCCGGCGGCAGGCTAATGAATTTATAGGTCTTAAGCAGGCGGCAGACGGTGTAACCCGAAGCCGTTCCGATGACGGTGCCGGCAATGCCTATTATAAGGCCGTGTATCATGAATATAGACATGATTCCCTGTGAAGTGGCGCCTACAGCCTTTAATATCGCTATCTCTCTCGACTTCTCCATGACAGTCATTATCAGGTTGCTTACGATATTAAAAGAAGCAACCAGAATAACAAGTGTAAGAATTATGAACATCACTATCTTCTCAAGCTTCAGCGCGGAGAAGAGGTTTCTGTTCATCCGTATCCAGTCCCACGCGTAATATTTCAACGAAGGAAATTCCTCGCTGTCCGAGGGGGTTTTTATGTTGAGAGATTTCCCGATCCGCCCCGCCGTCGCCTCAGCATCGTAAATGTCATTCACGCGCACCTCGATGCCGGTAACCTGACTGCCGTAACCGAGGAATTTCTGAGCCTCTTTAATATTTACAAACGCAAGGCCAGAATCATACTCAAACATGCCGGCCTGAAAGAAGCCCCCGATCCGGAATTTCTTCATCTTTGGTATCATGCCGAGCGGCCCTACCTCGCTGACCGGAGATATGACTTCAATCTCATCGCCCGCGATTGCCCCTAAAGCCCTCAGAAGTTCCCTGCCGATTATTATCTGCGGAATATCGCCTCTACCGCGCAGGCTGTCAAGCCCGCCTTCCCTGATGCTCTTCAGAACATCCGTCGTCTTTACCTCGGCATCAGGGTCTATCCCTTTGAGCACGGCTCCCTGAGCCCTGTCGCCGTACCTGAGCATTACCTGTCCGTAGACATATGGAGAGGAAGAGAGAACATCTTTGTCGGAATTAATATCTTTCATAATGGATTCATGATCAGATATCCTTCCTTCATAACTCTGGACAACTATATGCGCGTTTACGCCTAAAATCTTTTCCTTGAGGTCATTCTGAAAACCATCCATCACTGAAAGCACGATTATAAGCGACATGACGCCAAGAGACACGCCTGCTACGGATATGAGAGTATTGACGGATATGCCTCGGTTCTTTTTCTTGCCCCTGAAGTACCTGAAAGCTATGAAGAATTGATAAGGAAGGCTCATGAAATAATCATCAATGATGCGCCATTATTCCGGCTTCATCTGCGGGAAGAGTATCACATCCCTTATGGAATGAGAATTTGTCAGGACCATCAGCAGACGGTCAATCCCTATGCCTTCCCCGGCGGCAGGAGGCATGCCGTACTCGAGCGCCCTCACAAAATCCTCGTCCATATGACCGGCCTCTTCATCTCCTTTCTCTCTCGCCTCGACCTGCTTAGCGAACCTCTCTTTCTGGTCGGCAGGGTCATTAAGCTCTGAAAAGGCATTGGCTATCTCCCTTCCCGCAACAAAAAGCTCAAACCTTTCGACAAGTTCAAGATTATCCTTTTTCCTTTTTGCCAACGGCGAGAGTTCAACAGGATAATCTGTTATGAAAGTGGGGTTGATAAGCCTGGGCTCGACCCTCTCTTTGAATATCTCGTCCAGTATCTTTCCGTGAGACGCATTCTTGTTAATCTCTATTCTATTTGCAACTGCAAACGCCTTTGCATTTTGAATGCTTATAAAAACACCGCTGTCCACGCCTTCCCTTTCCATGGCGCCCATCATTGTGAGCCTCGTCCACGGCGGAGTAAAATCTATGGACTCGCCTGCATCGCCGTAAGGAACCTTCAAAGTTCCCGCAACTTTTACGCACAATTCGGTTATCAGTTCCTCGGTGAAGTTCATCAGGTAATTGTAATCGGCATATGAGATATAAAACTCAAGCATGGTAAATTCAGGGTTATGCCTGGTCGAGATGCCCTCATTGCGGAAGTTCTTGTTTATCTCATAGACCTTTTCAAAGCCCCCGACAAGAAGCCTCTTGAGGTAAAGTTCCGGGGCTATCCTGAGGAAGAGGTCAATGCCTAGCGCTTTGTGATGCGTCATAAAAGGCTTTGCCGCCGCGCCGCCCGGTATCTGATGCATCATTGGTGTTTCGACCTCGGTAAAACCGCGTTCATCGAAAAAATCCCTTATAGACTTTATCAGCCTGCTCCTCTTAATAAAAATATCCTTGACAGAAGGATTGACGATCAGGTCGACATACCTCTGCCTGTACCTTGTTTCAATGTCCTTCAGGCCGTGCCATTTCTCAGGGAGAGGCCTCAGCGACTTGCAGAGCAAAATAAAACTTTTTACCTCTATGGTAAGCTCATCCGTTTTTGTCCTGAAGAGGGTCCCGCTCAGGCCAACGATATCTCCTATATCAAATTCCCTCAGAAGCTCATACGCTTCACCCAGTGTATCATTCTTGAAATATACCTGTATCTTTCCGCTCGCGTCCTGAATATGGGCAAAGGCCGCCTTGCCGAATTTCCTGAATGCGACTATGCGTCCCGCTATGGCACAGGAGATGCCCTCCTGTTCAAGCGATTCCTTGTCCTTATGTCCGTGAGACGAGAAGATGCCTGCGGCGCTTTGAGTTACCGTGAAAGAACCGCCGTAAGGATCGATTCCAGAATCCTTAAGCTTCTGAAGCTTCCTGAGCCTCTCCTGAATCAGTTCGTTGTATTCTTCCATTTATTATTTAAAACTCCCCTGCAACAAATCGTAAGATATAAAAGCCGTCATCCCTGCCTGCCGGCAGGCTTGTCCGGAATCATTCTTTAAGAGTGATTTCAAATAGCCCTTCAAGATATATTGCTTAAATCACCCGTAAAATTCAGCGAGGACTAAAGTCAGTCTATTCTTCCAGGAGAGCAGACAATGCCTTTGTCTTCTCCTCGATCATCCTGTCAAAGGATTTGCGCTCAGCCCTTTCCCTGAAAAGTTCATCTGCTATGCCGAGTGAAGCCATTATTGCTACCTTCACATGGCTCGCGTTAGGAGCCGCGTTATATATCTCTTTCAGCTTGCCGTCAACATAACGCGCCAGTTCCTTGATATAAGCCTCGTCGTCATCTGTCTTTATCGAATAGTTCTGTCCGAGTATCTGCACCTCTACGGATTTCATGATTTGCTCCCTTAAAGCTCCACGGATTCAAGCTCGCCGATCAAGGCCTCTATCTGAGACCTTACCATATCGCGCTCGCTGTTCAGCCTTTCTATATTGGCCTTAAGTTTCTCCACTCCATCCAATTCTTTTTTCAAAGACCTGGCCTGTTCGTTCTTTTCCTTTAACTCGTCATTCAGCTCCGCGATTTTGGATTTAAGCGAAGAGTTCTCATCTGAAATGGTTTTTATTTTTTCAATTACCTTTGTTATCTTTTCTTCAAGCTGCTGAATCTTGTCCAAGACAATCTCCTCCTTTAAGAAATCGAATGTTTCCTGTTCTTTAAGATTGTAAATTATCAAACTTAAACCTAAAAGTAAAGCCCTTTAATCTATCTTATTAATTATATTAAAAAATCAATAAGCTTCAATAGTAAGGCCGTATAATGTGCGGTAGCGCCAGTAGCTCTTAAGCACCCTCTTCACATAATTGCGTGTTTCAGTATAAGGGATATCCTCTATTATTTCATCTGTCTCTTTCCCTGCAAACCTCTCAAGCCATCCTCTCACGGCATTCTCGCCCGCGTTGTATGAGGCTATTGAAAAAGGCAGCTTATCAAATTCCTTCAGAAGAAATGAGAGATATTCTATACCAAGATAAATATTCTTTTCAGCATCGAAGAGGTCAGCCTTATCATGAATAATCACTCCGGCTTCTGTTTTAACCCTCTCCGCAGTCGCGGGCATAAGCTGCATGAGGCCGTAAGCGCCTGCCCATGAGAGAGCCGCGTTATCAAACCTGCTCTCTTCCCTGATAAGGGCTTCAACAAGATAAGGGTCAACACTCTTTGAACCGGCGGACTTCTCTATTGTCTTCCAATAAGCGAGCGGGTATGACAGAAACTGGAAATCCTTCCCTTCGGCATTTTCAGCGAATCTGATGATACTCTTATACTCATTAATGTCCGCCGCCAGATAACCTAAATATAAGAGCTCGCTGTTTTTAACCGAATCCGACAGAAGCGCCGTGATTACGCCTGCCGCGTCATCTCTCATGCCTAAAAACGCAAGCGTTTCTACAAGCTCAAATTCCTCTCCGCCGGGCCTTTCGGGAACCGCCGGATATAATCTCTCCTGATCTCCACCTGCCCCATACCTGAACCTGACAAGAAATCCGTAGTAATTGTTGTCCGGGACAATATCCTTTACAAAATCCTTTCCGGAGGCGGAGCATTTGGAAGCATCGCCCCCGGCGCTTCCCGCGAGGCATTTCTCACGCTTCTTATCAAAAGCCCTTGCAGTCCAATAAACATACTTGCCGTAATCAGTGCTCTTCCTGTATTCAGAAAGTTTTGTCAAAGATTCAATCGCTGACTCGTAGTCCCCGGCAGTGTAGTGCATCCATGCCATTCCCCATAAAGCCTCCTCAGCGTTTGCCGGGGAGATCCGTATTATTTTATTGAATACCTTTAAAGCTTCCTCAATATCGCCCTTTCTCCTCAGCTCATCAGCGTAGATCAAATGAGCCATCGCGTAGTGCTTGTCGTCAGGATATTTCGCCTCGAGTTCATTCAGGGCTTTGACAAAATCGCTGAACCTGCCCGCCCTGAGCAATGACCTTGCCTGCCAGTATTTTGCCCGGGCCGTGCCTATCGAGCCGAAGATAAGGGAAGACTTTTCATAATCCTTGAGCCTGAAATTACACATTCCCCTCTGATAAATTATCCTCTTTCTGAGAGGGTCAATATAACCCTTTGAAGCGTCGGCATAAACGGATTCGGCGAGCCTGTACTCTCCGATCCTGAAAAGATTGTCAGCCCTCTTTAATGTCTCTTTATATGAGAGAGCGCCCGCCTTCATCTCTTTGAGTTCCTTCTCAGCCCGGTCTGCAAAAGGTGACGCGCCTATAAGAAGGCCTTTATAAATATCTCCCGCTTCTTTATCCTTCCCTTTCTTTCTGAGCAGTGAGGCAAGCTCCCATTTCTTATCCCATTCGGAAGGATACGAACTGACAAATCTTTTTAGGGTTTCAATCGCGTCATCATATCTCCCGAGCGCGACGAGAGAGCTTGCCTGAATAAGCATCGCCTCTTTTTTTAGGAGCCCGCTTTTTATAAGCTCTGCGGCATGAAGCGCCTTTTCTGCTTCTCCATTCTTTGCATAGAGATCAGCAAGAAGCTTAAAGACGTGCTCCTTCATGAGAGGGAAATCATCAGCGGCCTTCTTCAGGCATATCTCAGCATTTTCCGCCCTGTTGAGAGCCATGTTAACCCTGCAGAGTAAAAAATCCGCCCTCCGGTCAGGCAAAAGCTTTTCCGGCATCTCAGAAAGGAGCCTTTCGGCTTCAATATAATTGCCTGAGTTTAACAAAGAGGCTGACTCTTTTATCAGTTTTTCCGATTCGTCAGGGTTGAAGTACGAGGCATCGGAAGGCGGCGCTGTAAAGAATAGAATGAGAGATGATGAAAATATAACAGCCGAAGTTCGCAAAGATATAAGAGGCATTAGTTATATTATCTTAAAATCGACCGGCAGGCAACCGGCGAGAAACGCTGCTGATTAAGAGCAAGTCATGAAGAAACGCTGATAAAATGGAGGCGACGAGCGGATTCGAACCGCTGAATAAAGGTTTTGCAGACCTCTCCCTTGCCACTTGGGTACGTCGCCTTTAAACTTTGATATGATTCTACCAGATTTTCCCTTTTCATTGCCAACCTGCCGTCAAAGAATAGTTAAAAGCCACATAACTTCTTTAAAGAAAGCGGTTATGATAAAATCAGAATATAACGAGAGAGGCCCTTTGCAACGTGAGTGACATTCATCAGAAAATAGAAGGCAAATGTTTAATAATCTTCCTCATCGTCATGATCCTTCTGTCTTTCGGCGCGATATGGATTGTGAACAAGGTTGCGGTAATGCGTGATGAAAAGATTTCAAAGAAAAAGATTTTAGGCACAACAGAAAATTTCCCCGCGCTTGACTGGAAGATAATCGCGGAAAACCTGAATACAAAATATCAGGGAAAGATTCTTCACGTCATGCAGCTTAATCCTTTAACATGCCGTGTTTCAGTCTCTCCGAACCTCTCAGGCCCTGAGATGCTCGAACTTGCAAAAAAGATCGGCATGGATATAAGAAGCTCAATCGCGGGTGTTTCAGAAGCGGCCCCGACAGTCCGTCTTTTTGTTAACGGCAAACTCGTAGCAACCGCCAAATTTTCTGAGGGGAATTATATCAGCGAGATAAGCCCATAAGAGAACAAAAAAAGAGCCAGCCAAATCGGCTGACTCCTTGAAAATTTTCAGGGCAATGCTTCAAGGTTTTTCCTTATCCCCTTTGCCCTATGTTCTGTTTTAAAATGGAGCGGGTGAAGGGTTTCGAACCCTCGACCCCAACCTTGGCAAGGTTGTGCTCTACCGCTGAGCTACACCCGCTAAAAAACAAGTTAATAATTAAAAGTGAAGAGTGGAAAGTTAATTAACTATTTCGCCTCAGGCGAATCAGCCGAGGCTGACAACTTTAATCTCTTTTTATTCTATAATAGACGATTAAAATCATAATGAATAGAGAGTGAGTTTGTCAAATGTTATACCCTGACCTCAATAAATTCAAAGAGAAGGCCAAAGAAGGGAATCTGATCCCTGTCTACAGGGAGATACTCGCGGATCTCGACACCCCGCTCTCGGCATTTCTCAAGCTCAGGGGCAAGGCAGGTTTTCTGCTCGAGAGCATCGAGGGCGGCGAAAAATGGGCGAGATACTCTTTCCTCGGAAGCGAACCGTCATTGATAATCGAGGGGAAAGGGAAGCAGATGACCATCAGGCGGGGCAAAAAGAGGGAAAAGGTGAAGTTCGAGAGAGACCCGCTTGAGATTGTCTCTGCCGAGCTTAAAAAGTATAAGCCTGTCATAACAGAGGGGCTTCCGAGATTTTTCGGCGGATTCGTGGGCTACATAGGATATGACACGGTGCGCTTCTTTGAAAAACTCCCTGACATGAGGCGCAAAAGCGCGGGGCATCCGGACATGTTTCTCATGCTCACAGATACGCTTCTTGTATTTGACAACCTGAGCCAAACGATCAAGGTCATCTCGAATGCTTACACTGAAGGGAAGAGCGCTGAAGATGCTTACAAAGAGGCAGAGATTAAGATAAACAGCATAGTGAAGAAGCTCGGCACAAAGGCAGTTCCTCCGAAAAATCCGAATAAAGAGAAAGCCGAACGCGGAGAAAAAATTAATGCGGAAGAGGGCTTCGTATCCGGCTTCACAAAAGAGGGCTTCAAGGCCGCGGTCGAGAAGGCGAAAGAATATATCAGGGCAGGCGATATCATACAGGCCGTGTTATCACAGAACTTCGAGAGAGAGACAGAGGTAAACCCTCTTAACGCCTACAGGGCATTGAGGGTAATAAACCCTTCGCCTTACATGTTCTACATCAATACGGGCAGAAGCGCTCTTGTCGGCTCCTCGCCCGAAATACTCGTCAGGGTTGAGGATGATACAGTCGAACTGAGGCCGATTGCGGGAACAAGGCGGAGGGGCAGGACAAAAGAAGAGGACATCTCCCTTGAGAAAGAACTGATAAAGGACCCCAAGGAACTGGCCGAGCATATAATGCTTGTCGACCTCGGAAGAAACGACGTCGGAAGGGTCGCTGTGACAGGCTCGGTGAAGGTGACGGAACTGATGACGGTTGAGAGATACTCTCATGTCATGCACATAGTGTCTAATGTTGTCGGAAAACTGAAGAAAGGTCTCGGCTCATTCGATGTGCTGAGGGCGTCATTTCCCGCGGGAACTGTATCGGGCGCGCCGAAGATAAGGGCGATGGAGATAATAGAAGAGCTTGAACCGACAAAGCGCGGGCCTTACGCCGGATGCGTCGGATACTTTGATTTCTCAGGCAATATGGATATGTGCATCACTATCAGAACAATTATATTTAAAAACGGCAGGGCGTCTATTCAGGCGGGCGCGGGCATAGTCGCGGATTCAGACCCAGAGCTTGAATATAAAGAGACCGTGAACAAGGCAAAAGGGATGTTCAAGGCGATAGAGATGGCGGAAAATATATAGTTAAGAATGCAGAGTTATAAGTTAAGAGTTGTAATGAAATTTAAACTTGAACAATGATGTTAAGATAAAAGAGAGATCATAACTTTCAACTTTTAACTCTAAACTTTTAACTTTTTTATTTATGTTATTGATGATCGACAACTATGATTCGTTCACCTACAACCTCGTTCAGTATCTTGGCGAGCTTGGCGAGGATATACGAGTCTTCAGGAATGACAAGATAACCATAGCGGAGATAGAGGAACTGAAGCCTGGCAGGATAGTCATATCGCCGGGCCCATGCACCCCTAAAGAAGCCGGGATATCAATCGATGTGATAAAACATTTCGCGGGCAAACTTCCGATTCTCGGCGTATGCCTCGGCCACCAGTCGATAGGTGCGGCCTTCGGAGGCGAGATAATAAACGCGCCTTCACTCATGCACGGCAAGACATCCATGATATATCATGATGGAAAGACGATATTCTCAAACCTCCCAAATCCCTTTGAGGCAACGCGTTACCACTCGCTCATAGTAAAGCGTGAGACCCTGCCGGACTACTTTGAGATATCGGCATGGACAGACACTGGCGAGATAATGGGAATGAGGCACAAAGAGTTTATACTCGAAGGCGTCCAGTTCCACCCCGAATCCATACTGACAAAACCCGGAATGGATCTTTTGAGGAATTTCCTCAGGCTTTAGACCGATGGCCAACCATAAAAGAAACAGGCACAAACGTTCGAGGCGTTCAAAAAAGTCAGGGCTTGTTCCGGGAACTCCGGTATTCGTCGGCGAAAAGAAAACAGAAGAGATAAAGATAACCGTTATTGATTACGACGCGGAGAATTTCGGCATCAGGGAAGTTGCCAAAGCGCATGACTGCCTGCCTTATAAGGATAAGCCTGCCGTTACATGGATAAACGTCGACGGGCTTCACGATGTCGCAGCCGTTGAGGAGATATGCGGGCATTACGGCATCCATCCCCTTGTCATCGAGGATATACTCAACACGGAACAGAGGCCTAAGCTTGATTTATACGACGACTACCTCTATATCGTTCTCAAAATGCTCACATACAATCCCGCGGCAAAGGAGCTTAAGGTGGAGCAGGCGAGCATTATCCTCGGCAGTAATTATGTCATAACATTTCAGGAAGATATAGGAGATGTCTTCGATTCGATAAGAGACAGGATAAAATTCAACAAGGGGCGTATAAGAAAAGCCGGTGCGGACTACCTCGCTTACTCGCTCATGGACGCGGTCGTTGACAATTACTTCAAGGTGCTTGAGAACATAGGCGAAGAGATCGAGATGATAGAAGACGAGCTTGTCGCCAACCCAAAGCCGGAGACATTAAAAAAGATCCATTCGCTGAAGAGAGAGATGATATTCCTCCGCAAATCGGTTTGGCCCCTGCGCGAAATCATTGGAAGCCTCGAAAGGGAAGAGACCGCATTGATAGAGAAGAGCACGAGCATATACCTGCGCGACCTTTACGACCACACGATACAGGTTATAGATTCTGTCGAGACATACAGGGATATGATATCAGGAATGTTAGACGTCTACCTCTCAAGCATAAGCAACAGGATGAATGAAGTGATGAAAGTCCTAACCATATTCGCCGCGATATTTATACCGCTCACGTTCATCGCCGGAGTTTACGGCATGAACTTCAATACGGGCAGGAGCCCCTTCAATATGCCCGAACTCGACTGGTACTTCGGTTATCCCTTTGCATTGGGCCTGATGGCGACTGTGGCAATCACCATGCTGTTCTTCTTTAAAAGGAAGAAGTGGTTTTAAGGTGTGGCATTATATTTTCAGCTTGTATATTTATATTTACACTCTACAATTGTCTTATGCCAGCAAATACGGATGGAAGCAATTTAATTATTATCCATAAGTTAATAATATCTCTTACATCCGCTTTAAGGAGGAGTTAATAAATGGGCAGAAGAATTAAAATAGCAGAGAAATCAAATTGGGAGACCATAGCCTTTTTAGTAATTAATGATATGTTGGGAGGAAGCAATCGCGTTTTTGCAAGATCTCAGCTTATGTCAGCAAATAATCTTCAAACTGCCATTGATTGGTCAATTGCACTGGGTCATAAAGAAAAACCCGAAAAGCCCGAGGAGACATTACAAAAAACTATTCAAAACATGAGAGACAAAGACTATATTAAATTTCTTGGACGAGGTGATTATAAACTAACCCTAATAGGTTTAAACAAAATGAAAGAGGTCGTAAATAAAGTTAATGAATTACTTGAAAAGATTAACTCCATGAAAGTTAATGATTAAAAAAGGAAGTAACAGAAGTAACATGGTTAGACTTTACTATTGGCATTTGCACAATCCCCTCTACCCTCTTCACCATTACAAGCTGTTTGTGATACAGCGGCACTCGTCACTCACTCTTTTTTAATGTAATTATAATTGTAAATACATTCAACTTGTGTTAATCTTAAATCGTGAAAGAATTCAGATGGAATGAAAACAAGAATAAAATACTTAAAAAAGAAAGAGGCGTATCCTTTGAAGAAATATTAGATTCAAAATTTATCGGAGCAGAAAAACACCCAACCAGAAAAAATCAAATAGTTTTAAAGTTTGAATACAAAAAATACATTTGGATCATACCCTGTGTTGTTGAGGAGGAATACATATTCCTGAAAACATTGTTCCCAAGCCGCAGCTATACTATAAAACACAATAAAGATGAGGTGAAAAAATGAATAGAATGAAATTACCCAAAGAAGAAAAAGAAATAGAGAATGCCTTAATTCGTGGAGCATATACTCCGATAAATAGAAAAAGCTCTTAAGGCAAGGAAAAAAAATATAACGATGACCATAAGAGTTAATAGCGAAGATATTGAAAAAATAAAAATTAAAGCAAAAAAGG
>JACQZG010000009.1 GCA_016213935.1 Nitrospirota bacterium | reverse complement strand
AAGCCATCTGCCGGTAAAGTCATGAAACTTATATCCACAGCGCTTACAGCGGTACTTTTTATCAGGAATTCTGTAGATTTTATAGCTTCTACACGTTGTGCAAAAAACATGGCGATTTTGCCAGCAGTATTTCTTAAAATAAAGACGCGCTTTATTCTCGGTTTTACATAGGGACTCAAATGTTTTTATATCCATTGACACCAGTATAATTTGGTGCCAAAAGTTTTACAATTACCTAATTTAACACTGCATGCAATATGAAACATCTTGTCATCTCAACGGTCAAACAGGCAAGGCGGCTTATCTTGACGGTTATAGGCGTTACAATCATCTTATTAGGCGTCATAATGCTTGTCACCCCTGGGCCGGGAATCCCGGCGATAGCCGTGGGACTCGCGTTGCTCGGGACAGAGTTTGTCTGGGCAAGGAAACTTCTGAAAAAGTTCAAAGACGGCGCTGTCAATGTGAAGAACTCGGTCTTTAATAATTCAAATAAGAAGTAGTCATCACGAATCACCGCAGGATGTCAAAAGCGTTTTGTCGGGGCATGATTGAAAGATAATATCCTTCTCTGTTTATGAACATTATCCGCAAAAACATTGCCGGTTAGAATATATATCTAATTGAAAAAGAATCCCGATAGTTCTATAATAGAAGCATGAAAACAACAATTGATATTCCTGACGCGGATTTGAAAGAGATAATCAAACATACCGGGGCAAAGACAAAACGGGAAGCCGTTGTGTACGCTGTTAAGGATTACAACAGGCGACGCAGGCTTGCGGAACTTGCAAAATCACTTGGAACTTTTAAAGACTTTATGACATTGGAAGATCTTAAAGAGATGCGCGAGGACAGGAAGTGGACAAAAAAGAAATAGTGCTGATTGACACTTCAAGCTGGATTGAAGCGCTTCGTTCTTCAGGCGATAAAGATATCCGCGGCCGCGTGATGCAATTGATGGTAGACGGCAGGGCGTCCTGGTGTGATATGGTTCGCGTGGAATTATGGAACGGCGCGCGGGGTGATTATGAAAAGCGCAAACTTTCTGAACTTGAAGAAGAGATGACAAATCTTGAGACAACCACGGAGGCATGGGAAACTGCGCGTATGTTGGCAAGAAAGTGCAGAAAAGCCGGCCGGACTGTCCCTGCCGCTGATCTTGTTATTACAGCCTGCGCGCTTGCGCATAACTCAGGACTCGAACACTGCGACAGCCATATCGAGCTTATCCTGAAGACACATTCTCACGGCAAACAAAAATAAGGCTGATGCCCTTGATTGCCGCCTCCCCATGGTTGTTTTTTTACAAGCATCCTAATATAATTTGGTAAATCCAGCAAATACGACTCGCTGTTAATTGTTATGTCTATGAGAGGAGTTGAAATTTATGGCAATTCCTGATTATCAGAGCATCATGCTTCCTTTTTTAATATTTATTAAAGATAAGGAAGAGCATTCATTCCGTGAAGCAGTTGATGGCCTTGCGAAAGAATTTCAGTTGACCGAAGATGAACAAAAAGAACTATTGCCAAGCGGTCAGCAAGAAATCTTTTCCAATCGTGTCGGATGGGCAAGAACATATCTGAAGAAGTCGGGACTTGTTGACAGTACACGGCGTGGATACTTCAAGATAACCGATAAAGGTATTGCCGTTCTGAACCAAAAACCAGAGAAGATAGACGTAAAGTTTCTTGATCAGTTTCAGCAGTTCAAAGATTTTCGAGCATTGCGACACAAGAAAGAAGATGAAGACATCGAGACCGAGGAGATTGTCGAGTCAACGCCGGAAGAAGCACTCGAAACCGCATACCAAAGATTGAGAGATGATTTAGCTATTGAACTTTTACAGCAGGTTAAGACAAGTTCACCAAGTCTATTTGAGAAGCTTGTTGTTGAACTTCTCGTAAAGATGGGTTATGGAGGAAGCAGACACGATGCTGGGAAGGCAATCGGTAGGAGCGGAGATGAAGGGATTGACGGCATTATCAAAGAAGACCGCCTTGGCCTCGATATTATTTACATCCAAGCTAAACGTTGGGATAACACAGTGGGCAGACCAGAGGTTCAGAAATTTGCAGGAGCATTGGAGGGCCAACGCGCTCGAAAAGGTATTATGATTACGACGTCGACATTCTCGCAGGATGCCCGTGATTATGTTTCACGCATCAACAGCAAGATAGTTCTGATTGACGGTAAGCGGCTTGCGCAACTTATGATTGATAACAACTTAGGCGTTAATCCTTTGGCGACTTACGACATTAAGCGTATAGATTCAGATTATTTTACGGAGGAGTAGGAATAACCCTTATAATGTCCCTGTTGTCTCCGCCACGGTCTCCTCGGCGACTCGCTGTGGTGATCCGCTGAGGAGGAAAGGGCAAAGACTCACCCATAACGGATTTTGAAAAACCCGTTACGCGAAGCGGCACAAATAAAAAACATCTTCTGACTTAATTTCAAAACCGGCCCAGGTTATTTTGCACGCAGTTTACAAAATGACGACAGGTATTCCACCGGCAAATGATAAAGTCATTACCGCTTTCTTTAATATAACAAATACGCTATACTCATATCGTGAACTGGACAATCACCTATTTCAGCTAATCCCTGCAACAAGAAATCCTCAGCATGTCTGCCGGCTTTCTTGCTCGGTATCTGCGATATACAGACAGGATGGAGGTGTTTGGTCCGGACTTGGGCATGCCGCACACACGCGCAATGGGTAACAGTCTATTCGAATTGCGGCTAAAAGCAGGGGAAGGGATTGCGCGTGTCTTCTACTGTACAATGGTCGGCAAGAAGATCATGGTTCTTCACCAATTCATAAAAAAAACAGACAAGACACCGCCCAGAGAGCTTACAATAGCTCGGCGACGCATGAAGGAGGTAAAAAATGCTCACACACAAAGAACTTAAGTCCCGTGCTCTCGCTCATCCATCAGCAGGTATCACTCAGGCTGAAGTTGCCAAACGTATATGCACAACACAGTCCGCTGTGGCACGGCTGGAATCCGGGAGAGGGAAACATTCGCCGTCATTGGCCACATTGCAAAAATCTGCTCATGCCCTCGGTTATCGCCTTGAGTTGCGATTGATTAATGAGGCTATAAAGACGCGCGGCCTAACAAGACACTCGACCGGACGCTCGAGAAAACTGCGCGCCGGTTAGTTCAGGCGTAAGACATAAATAAATCTTTGCGTCATTATAGAACTCATAATGTCAAAAACCGCAATCCTCTCATCGATTCTCTGGCTTGCGATCATCGGGTGCACGATTCCCTTTGGCAGCGGCGCCAAGAGCGTGCCGGTTCAGGAGGCCGACAACCTCGGAATCAGCCTCGCCCGGATTCAGAACCTGAAACGCGGTGAAAAAGAGGAGGCAGTAACAGCCCTTCTCGGAAAACCCGCTGACCGCCGGCAAAGCTGTCTTCCCGGCGAAGTCATATGGAGATATCCCATCAGGGCATGGAACGACATGATCGCCCTCCCGGAAGTCGTTCCCGCGGCAATACTCCGAGTCAACTTTGACAGTTCGGGAATTGTTGCGGCCTGGGGGTTCGTCGATGCGATAACAGGGCGCTCCCTGCAAGTTCGTGAAAGCTTAAACAAAGCGTCCCGCTGGTTTCGCTCAATCTCTCCGCCGCCGGCGCCGCCCTACATCGAGCTTCAGAAAGTCCTGCTCATAGGCCGGGCCTCGCGGGCTGATGTGGAAAAGGCGCTCGGGCAATGGCAGCCTGATCTCTTTTGCGGCTACGGGGGGCCTGTCCCCATAGTCAAAAAAAACCCGGTTCAATCGGGTGAAATTTGGGATTGGTACGTGGATCGGCCGAGCCCTCTCTTTATTCCGCCTCGTTACCTTGTAGTCACCTTCGACGACAAAGGCTCTCTTATCGCCTGGCATTTTGAGCGGACTTATCCCGGCGGAAAAAAATGATGATGCTATAATAATGACCATGCACATCGTAACCGCAAGGAATCTCACAAAGGATTACAACTCATTAAGGGCCGTTGACGGCATCAATTTTATGATATCAAAGGGCGAATGTTTCGGCTTCCTCGGCCCCAACGGCGCGGGCAAGACAACGGCAATGAGCATGATATCCTGCTTCATGCCCCCCACCTCAGGCGTGTTGAAGGTCTTTGACATAAACGTGACTGACAACCCGAGCCTCATAAAATCCAGGACAGGCGTGATGCCTCAGGAAGACAACCTCGACGTGGAGCTTTCAGTCTACGAAAATCTCATTGTCTACGCGAGATACTTTGACATCACGGGAAAAGAGGCGTCAAGGGTCGTATGGGAGCTTCTCGAATTCGTGGAGCTGAGGGAGAAGTCCGGCGTAAACATAAGGAAGCTCTCGGGCGGCATGAAGCGCAAGCTTATCTTAGCGAGGGCTCTGCTGAACAATCCGGAACTCGTCATCCTCGATGAGCCGACAACAGGGCTTGACCCTCACACGAGGCATTCCGTATGGGACAAGCTGAAGCACATGAAGTCGCTTGACACCACTCTTATTCTCACGACGCACTATATGGAAGAGGCCGAGAACATCTGCGACAGGGTCGCCATAATGGACACCGGAAGCATTGTCACGATAGACACGCCCGCCAATCTGATGAAGGCGCACGGCGGAAACCTTGAAAAGGCCTACCTGAACCTTACGGGCAAACATCTCAAGGAGCAGGTATTATGAAGATCAAAAGGGCGTTCAGGGTATTTCAGAGAAACCTGACTGTTTACACCAAACGCTACAAGTCGAGCCTCGCTCTCAATTTCCTTGAGCCAATAATTTATCTCGCGGGACTCGGGCTGGGCCTCGGCGGTTTCGTGAAGGAGATAAACGGGATGTCATACATAAGCTATCTCGCTCCCGGCCTTATAGCATCTTCGTCAATGTTCTCTTCGACATGTGAATGCACATACGGCACTTATATAAGGATGACCTTTCAGAAGACATTCGACGCCATACTCGTCACGCCCGTGAATATTGAAGACCTTACGGCGGGCGAGCTGATGTGGGGGGCCGCGAAAGGCACCTTCTACGGTGTCATCATAATGACCGTGCTCTCCTTTATGGGATTGATTAAGTCAGCGGTGATAGTCGCGGCAGTGCCGATGATATTCATAAGCAGCCTGATCTTCGCGGAGATAGCCGTGATAGTGACCTCGATAGTGCCCGGGATAGATTCCTTCAATTACTTCAATACGCTCTTCATGACGCCGATGTTCCTCTTCTCGGGAATATTCTTTCCGCTTGAGAGCATGCCCGAGTTTGTTTCGAAGATAGCCTTCTTCCTTCCTCTTTACCACCTCGTGAACATATGCAGGGCATTCTCGGCCGGAGAGATTTACGCGGCTCGATGGGATATGGCGTGGCTCGCGGCGGCCGCTCTTATTTTTTATCCATATCCCTTCAGGTCATTAAAGAGAAGGATAATAAAATAAGGCGCCGCGCGCAATATCTCAAATATTTCACATGCCTGAGGCAATGCCCATACCGCTCCCATTCAAGGTTGTAAACGCGCCGAGGTAATTCTGCTTCCCGAGGTTCCTTAATTTTTTGAGCGCCGAGACCTCGATCTGCCTTATCCTTTCCCTTGTGACATTAAACATCTGCCCAACCTCCTCGAGAGTGTACATCGTGTCGCTTTCAAGCCCGAAGCGCTTTCTGAGAATCTCAGCTTCCCTGTAAGACAGGGTCGAGAGCGCCTTCTTCATCTGCGCCTTAAGCTCGTCTGCGAGCAGTGAATCGAGGGGGGACTTGGATGCCTTGTCCTCGATAAAATCGCCGAGATGTGATTCGTCATCCCTCCCCATCGGGGTCTCGAGAGAGACAGGCTCCTTGCACATTTTCTGTATGGATTTAACTTTGTTTAAAGGGAGCCCTGTCGCGGACGATATCTCATCAGCATGAGGGTCCCTTCCGAGCTTCTGAACAAGGTTCTTTGAAACCCTTGTAAGTTTATTCATCGACTCTATCATATGGACGGGGATCCTGATGGTCCTTGACTGGTCCGCAAGCGCCCTTGTGATAGCCTGCCTTATCCACCACGTGGCGTATGTGCTGAACTTGTAGCCTCTCTTATAGTCAAATCGCCTTACCGCCTTCATAAGGCCCATGTTGCCCTCCTGCAAAAGATCCGAAAGGCTCATCCCCTTGTTAACGTATTTTTTCGCAATGCTTACGACGAGCCTCAGGTTTGCCTCGATAAGCACCTTCTGCGCGTCAGCGGTTTCTGCCTCGCCCTTCTTCAGGGATGAGAGCGCCTTTGTTATCTCTGCCCTCGTCATTCCCAGGCTGAACTCTATCTCATGAAGTTTCTTCTTCTCTTCTTTGCCGAGCACCTTTTTGTCCGCGAGCGCGATGTACTGGCACGCGAATGACTTGAATTGTTCGGTCAGGCCGTGCGTGATATTTTCATTGATGTTTATGCAAGAAAGTTTCTCGATAACGGTGTTCCCGGCCTTGACTATCTCGGCTCTAATATCTTTGCGCTCAACAGCCCTGGTCTTCCTGTCAGACAGCCTCCCGAGAAGCTGCGCCTTTTTCCGGTGGCTTCTCTCGACTATCCTTATGTTCTTCAGAAATTCCTCTGCGGCGGCCTTCTCGTCGGACTTTGAGATCCCTTCGCATCCTGACAATATGCCGGAAACGGAAATCCTGTTCATCCTGAAACGCCCCGTAAGATTCAGAATCTTTCCGACGGCAAAAGGCGTCGCGTAGATAACCTTCAGAATCTTTTTGTTGCCAGCCTCCATCTTTTTTGAAATCTCTATCTCCCCTTCCCTGGTCAGAAGAGGATATGCACCCATCTCCTTAAGGTAAATCTCTATCGGGTTGTCCGAAGAGGGTTCATGGGTTTTCTCGGCTTCCTCCTTCTCCTCATGAAAAAGAGAGAGTTCATCCGGGATAAAATTATCATATTCGATCTCTTCCATCATCACGCTGCCGTAATTATCTCTCATGCCGGCCCCCTCTTATTTTGATTTATATGCTGTAGCGGTTAAATATCTCTTTCCTTACGGGGCAATTGCATATAAATGAATCCCCGAAAGTGATACGGTAGCAACAAAAATTTCTTTTGTTGGCGGGAGTGACAAAGAGGACAATCCCGTTTGAAGGCTCTTCGACATCGCAGAGGCACTCTTTCTCTCCTGAAAGGCACGAGTAATCAAGGGCGCATTCTTTTGCTTCCAATACCACTTCGTTGGAAATAATCATTTGTGAAAGCATATCCTCTTGTTTCAATGTATGATTAATAGACAATAGTATGCAATTGACATGCCCGGAGATTTACTGAGAATTAATTGCGAGATATCTTATGGTTAGCTGACTTTACTTAATAAATAAGATAACGATAAAAGGTACTTTTTTTGCCGCCGGGGAGGCAATTATCGGGAAGCTTCCGTAAAATAAAGGGAAATTTGAAAGAGCAAAAAATGTCTCTTATGCAAAAAATGTCTACCGATGATTATGGGGAGATTTGATTCTTGTAAGGCGTTTATTAAGCGCCTGGCGGGTTATGCCGAGGAGGCCCGCGGCCATCTTCTGATTTCCCCCTGAACGCTTCAGCGCTTCTGATATGAGAAAATCATCGGCATCTTTAAGCGTAGGAAATCTGCCCGATATGTCCATTGAAAAGAGAGAGCCTTCAGAGAGGTGCGGCTTCCCCCTTCCGCGCATCACGTTATTCTTTATGTGGCTCCTGAAACTCTCAAGCGGCAGAGGGCCTGCTTTATGCTGAGAAACGGCGTCGAAGATCATGGACTGCAGTTCCCTGACATTACCCGGATAAGAATAGTCGGACAGCAAAGAGACGAGTTCGGGCATCACATCAGGAACGCTCTTATAAAGAGAAGCGGAGGCCTCCGCAAGAAAATGATTCAGAAGAAGCGGGATATCTTCAAGGCGTTCCCGCAAAGGAGGGATCGATATGTAATGAGCGCTCAGCCTGTAATAAAGGTCCTTGCGGAATTTTCCTTCACCGGCTTCTTTGCTCAGGTCCCTGTTTGTAGTAACGATTATCCTTGCAGTGCTCTTTCCGGAAAGGTCTGACCCAAGCGGGTAATAAGAACCGTCTTCCAAAAGGCGGAGAAGTTTTATTTGCGATGATTCGTTCAGGTCGCCTATCTCATCGAGAAGAAGCGTCCCGCCGGAAGCCTTTTCGATAAGGCCGTTTCTCTCCTTGTCAGCGCCCGTGAACGCGCCCTTCACATGGCCGAAGAGAGTGTCGGAAAAGACAGTGTCATCGAGCCCTGCCGCGTTAACAGCCACGAAATTACCCTTAAGGCCGCTTGCGTTATGGACGGCATTGGCGAACAGTTCCTTTCCGACCCCTGTCTCGCCCGTAATGCATACCGGCCTCGGCGACCTTGCAATGACTTCGATATAATTGAAGATTGACCTTATCTTCCTGCTCCTTGTGATTATCGAGGAGAAAGCTTCCTCATTCTGCAGGTCTCCGGCCATGAGCCGGCGGCTTAAGGAAGAGACCTCGTCGCGCAGCGCGCTAAGCTCTATCGCCCTCTGCACGCTTGAAAGAAACCTGCTCTTCTCAACGGGTTTGACAAGGTAATCCATGGCGCCGAGCCTCATGCATTCGACCGCTTTCTCAAGCACATTATTCGCTGTCATTATTATCACGGGGATATGGGGAAAATCATATTTAATGCCTGCAAGCAGCTTCTCGCCCGGGATGTGAGGCATCGTCAGGTCAAGGACAACGACGGAAATGTTCCCCTTCCCAAGGAGGGGCATAACCTCTCGGCTGTCGTTTGCCTTTACTGCCTCGATGCCTGCCGAGCGGAGGATGATGCTCTGGCTCAGCAGTATATTAGGCTCATCATCAACGAGCAGGACTTTATGTTCATTTTTCTTCATTATCAGCCGCCGGAAGGCTTACTATCGCCTTTGTCCCCTTCCCTTTGACAGATTCGAACTTCATGCTTCCTTTATGGTCATTAATGATAGCATATGATATTGAAAGGCCCAGCCCTGTCACGCCCGCCGAGCTCTTGGTGGTAAAAAACGGCTCGGTTATGTGCTCCATGTCTCTGTTGTCAATGCCGATGCCGTCGTCTTCCACTATTATAAGAACAGAACGGGACGCCGCGTCATAATCCGTGAAGACGCGTATCCCGCATTCACCGCCGGCGAGCGCCTCCATCGCATTCACGATAAGGTTGATCATTACCTGCTCGATCTGCTGCCTGTTGCCCCGTACTCTCGGAATGTTCTTCTTTTGGAAAATGCTGAAATTGGATGTCGCGTTCCTGAGCCTGTGGCCGAGGATCGAGGCGGAAACACTCACTGCCTCGTTTATGTCTATCAGGTCATCGAGCCCGGTATTGTCAGCCCTGGCAAAGTCTTTCAGGTTATCTATTATGGATTTAATCCTTCTTGAGCCTTCGCTTATGCCTTTGAGCAATTCCGGCATGTAGCCGCGGAATTCGGAGTAAGGAAGCCCTCCGAGATAGAGGCCGCCGTTTCTTTTATGATATTCATCAAGGATTTTAGTGATATCATACCAGACTGAGGAGAGTATCTCTGAGTTGGACATGATAAAACTGTTGGGGTTATTTATTTCATGCGCGACTCCTGAGACAAGGGTGCCGAGAGCAGTCATCTTGTTCGCGTGTATCAGCCTCGCCTGAAGATCTCTCGCCTCCCTCTCCATGCGAATCACATCAGTGACGTCAGTGATGGAACCCGTCCACTTCACGGGCTTCCCGCCCTCAAAGAATATGGCCTTGCCCCTTTCATCCCATATCCTGTAAGTGCCGTCCTTGCACCTTATTCTGTAGCGCGCGTTGAAATCACGGCCTGTCCGTAAAGAGTTGTCGACAGAATCCGTGAATTTGGGGCGGTCTGCCGGATGAATGGCTTCCATATGGCCGCTGATGGTGCGCGGAAATTCGCCGCTTTCATATTTAAGGATCCTGTCCACATCGCCGAACCAGGTCAATGTCCCGGTTCGCGTGTCTCCCTCCCATACAAGGTCTGTCGTGGAATCTATGATTATCCTGAGGCGCTTCTCGCTCTCTACAAGCGCCCTTTCCGCCGCCTTGTTCTGGGTTACGTCAATAATCGATACAAGCACCCTCGAAAAAGTATCCTCCATGCCGGATGAGACAGTCCATTTGAGCGATATGTCGTTCTTCTCTCCGTTGAATTTTCTCGTAATCCCTTCTCCCTCAAATTCGTATTCCCCGTCATTAACGGTAATAAAACCGTTCTTTAAAACATCATATGTCTCTTCACAGAATATGGAATGAAAATTGTCGGTGAAATCCTTCTTCCCGCTTGCCCTGTAAAGCTCCAGAGCCGCCGAGTTGACGTCATTGAGCTTGAGCATCAGGGCGCAGTTCATCACCTCATGAGGGTTGCCGTTAAAATAATCTCCAATGTCATTCACCCCTGATGCCTTTATCTTAAGAATATGTTTCTTCAGGGCTGAAAAATCCACCTCCATGAGAGCGACCGGGGAATCCTCGAAAAACCGCCTGTAACGGCTTTCGCTTCTCTTCAATTCGTGCTGAAGCTGTACTCGTTCATTAATCTCGGACAGAAGCTGTTCATTCGCCTCTTTCAGTTCGAGAGTCCTTTTGCCGACCCTGTTTTCAAGTTCCGTATAGGCTTCATGGAGAACGCTCTCCATTTCTTTACGTTTTGTGATATCCCTGACGATATGAGCCACGCCGATGACCTTCCCCTCTGTATTAAGTCTCGGCATCGCTCTTATCTCAAGATGTTTGCCGAACTTTTCTTCAAAAACCTCAAAAGTGGAAGGCCTTCCCGAAGTCAGGCATTCACAGCTCGGGCATCTTTGGGGAGGTGACGCGGTGCCGTGATAATACTCATAGCATTTAATCGGATGTCCAGTTTTTTCGGGATGCAGATTCAGAAATTCCTGAGCGGCTTTGTTGAAATTTATTATATTGTAATCATTGTCATGAATAGTAATCATATCTTTGATCGCTTCAAAAGTGCTCTCCCAGTCAAGCTTTGACTGCTTTAATTTTTCTTCAGCCATCTTTCGCTTGATCCCCAATGCGATAAGGCCGGAGACTTCGCCAAGCGCGGCAAAAAGATTTGATGATACAGGATTGCGGGAAAATACCGCCATCACTCCCACGACATTATCATCAACAATCAAGGGATATCCGGCAAATGCCTTCATGCCCTCTCGCTTTGCCCATGCCTGGTCATTGACATGAGGATCGCCGACGACATTATTCGTATAATGCCCGCGTTTCTCGGACGCTATCATCCCTATCTTGTAACTGCCTGCCGGGATGCGCGAGTGGCCGCCGTCAAGATGGGTGTACATGCCTGCGCTTGCTTTAAGCTCCAGAACATTCTCTCCGGGCTCAAGCGTCCATATTCTTGCAAAAGCAGCGCGGGTGTGATTGACAAGAGAGTCGCAGCATTTCTGAAGCATCTCCTGAATGCCGCCAGCATCGTTCAGTATCGTTCCGATATCAGCCCTCAGCGATGAGACGGCAACCTGTTCTGAAAGCGCCCTTTCCCTCTCAACATTGGAAGAAATCTCCCTGACAAGCTCGATTCCCGCCATTACCTTTCCGGAAGAGTCTTTTAATGGAGAGGCTATTATCTCGTAATGCTTCTCCCCCTCTTCCGTCTGCCTGGCTTGCCTTGCCGTATGGACATTGCCGTCATGGAATGCCAATGCAAGATGGCAATTTTCACATACATTATCTTTATCCTGATACGCCTTGTAGCAGTACTCTCCGAGATGGCTGCTCCCGATCAGGTCAACATGCGCGGCGTTCTGGTATAAGATCTTGAAGTTCGTATCCTGCATGCTGACTGCCTCGCCTATGGCCTCAAGGATGCCCTCTGTCATCGCCTTCTCTATATCTGAAGCCTTAAGGGCTGACCTGAGAGCGCCTTCGACATCCATTCTCCGTTTATTTTCTTTTAACGATTCATCCCATCTCCGGTAAGAAAAAACAACAAGAAAGAGCAATATAATTAATATGGACAGGGCTAACTCATTAAATCTCAGAAGTTTTGAATAATATTGAAAGATACTGAAGAACTCATCAGACATTTCAAGTTCCGTAAGGAAAACACAGACCAATAATAGAATAGAACCGCCGATAATCATATCAACAATCGCCGGCTTTATTAAGGGATTCGAGATAGTTATTTCATATCTGGATAATAAGTTGGCGACAATAAAACCGACTATTGTAAACGTGACAACAAAGAGTAAACGGAAAGCAAGCTCATGCTGATGCGCGTAATCCAAAGGAATTAACAATTGAATGAAGGAACCTTCATTAAGGATAAAGGAGTCAATGAACGCGTCGGCAAACCATAGAAATACTCCGAAAAGAAAGCTTGAGAAAACAACCTTGTAGTAATTTTTACTAATCATAATTTTTTTTTAATTATATCAAAGGGCCGTGACAAATCAAGAAATCATTCTTCTGTCCTCACCACTCTCTGAGCCGGCAATAAACCTTTAAGTGACCGGAACGCTGCATCGAGCAGATCTTTTTGCCTTGACTCAAGTGTTATGAGAAGGTTGAATTCTTCGTTATTCAAGACAGGGTATGAGCCTATATCAATGGCCGGGTTTTCGGCAGAGACGCGGCTCAGCGCAGGTGCAACGTCAGACTCCCTGACCTTTAAATATATCTTCTTCAGGTAAATGGGAGACGAAACAAAATGCTCCTTTACAAGAGGGAATTTCTTCCTGAGGTATTCCGGAATGCCCGGGAATACAAATATGTTTCTGAATCTGACAACGGGAAAGCGCATGCCGCTTCTGAATATAATCTCCGAGCCGTCAGGAACGTCAGCCATCTTCAGGACGGCATCATTTACGGGTTCATATAATGAGGATAATACTTCAAGGATAAGGGGATGGCGCACGAGCCCGGCGCCGAATCCTTTGGCAATCCCTTCCATGGTCACATCGTCATGAGTCGGGCCTACCCCGCCTGTGGTTATCACATAGTCGTACAAACCCGAAAAGAGCCTCGACTCATCGCCGATCTCCGAAACCGAGTCGGGAATGACGGATATCCTCCTCACGTCAGCGCCCGCTCCCCTCAGTTCAGCCGCTAAGTAATGAGAGTTAACATCCTGCACCTTGCCTGAGAGGATCTCATTCCCTATTATGATAATCCCGACCGTTGCCGCGTTAGTTTTATTCATATCCTCAGAATCACCTTTAACGCCGTTCATTGAATACAAGCGCCTTCATCCTATTTCATTTTACTTTATTTACGCCTAAATTTAATACGACAATGCCTTGCCGGCAAAGAGGAGCCGCCCTCCCGCACCTTGACTTGAAATTTCTTAATTGATATCATCGTATAAAGCATAAATCGGTTCTATAAAATGAAAGAGAAGAGAAAGACAGAGAGAAAAGCGGCGGACATAGATATCGAATTTAATGTCACCGAAGTTCAGTTCAGGCAGAGCACGAATATATCATCCAAAGGAAAGATTATTGACATTTCCGATGACGGCTTCGGCCTTATCACGCATTATCCGCTCCAGAAAGGGCAAGTGATAAGACTGGAATCTGACGGCCATGACGGCCTTCCGAAATTCGGGCTTGCTCAATGGACATCTCATGAAAGCGGCGTCTGCAGGGCAGGGCTCGGCTTCAAATTCAACAAGAGTTTTTGAGGATTTTCATACAGCTTCCGCAGGGTCTATCATCCCGGCCTCATTAAAACCTTTTTTTCTCAGGATACAACTGTCGCACAGCGTGCACGGCGAGTATCTTCCGTTCAGGAAAATAGGAGAGTAACAGCTCCATGTCAGGGAATGGTCTACTCCAAGCTCCGCGCCTTTCCTTATGATCTCTGCCTTTGTCATTTTTATAAGCGGGGCATGAATTTTATATCTCGCTTTATTCTCAACCGCCGCCTTTGTCGCAAGGTTTGCCATCTTCTCAAAAGCGTCAAGATATTCAGGCCTGCAGTCAGGATAGCCGCTGTAATCAAGGACATTTGCCCCGATAAAAATATCTTCCGCCTCTGTCACCTCTGCCCACGCAAGCGCGAGAGAGAGGAATATGGTATTCCTTGCGGGAACGTAAGTAACAGGTATTGTTGAAGAGTCAGGGGTTTGGATTTTGGAGTTAAATTCCGAATCTTCCTTAAGGTCTTCACTCTTAACTCTTTTCGGAACCTCAATATCCGAAGTAAGCGCGGAGCCTCCTATATGCCTGAGCCCGACCGGAAGCAGAAGGTGCTCCTTCACGCCGAGCCTTTCGGCGCAACGGCGCGCCATTTCAAGTTCCGCATCGTGCCTTTGGCCGTAATCGATTGTCAGCGCGTATATCTCAAAACCTTCGGAGTGAGCGATATGCATGGCGGTCGTTGAGTCTATCCCTCCGCTGAGCAAAGTGACGGCTTTCTTTCTCTTGGCCGGCATTATTTCATGCCTCCTATTTTATGTTCTGTCCCATCAGCAAGCCTTTTAATATTGGGGGCATGTTTCGATATTATGAGCAGCGCCAACGCGGCGCCGAAAAGAATTTTAAGAGCCGGCTCTCCGGCAAATGCCATTACCGCAGGCATGGTGATATACGCGATGATTGACGAAAGAGAAGAGTATCTTGAAATGACGGCTGTGCAGAGCCAGACAGCGGCCATAACGGCAAGCGTGACAGGGCTGTAAACGAGCATGACGCCAAGCCCTGTGGCGACACCCTTCCCTCCCCTGAATGAGAGGAAAACAGGAAAGAGATGGCCTATCACCGCGGCAAGGCCTGCCGCGCCGCCCCAGAGATTAAACCGGGCCTCTTTGCCTTCAAAAAGAATATGCAAGATGAGCAGCGGGAGAACGCCTTTTAAAATATCACCGGCAAGCGTGAAAAATGCCGCAAGTTTTCCAGCGCCTCTCAATACATTGGTTGCGCCGATATTGCCGCTGCCTATACTTCTCAGGTCAATTCCTTTTCTCCTGCTTATTATCACGCCGAAAGGGATAGAGCCTGTGAGATAAGACAAAAGTACAAAAAGGCAAAGGGATGCGCCGCTCATGCCGTCACAATTTATCCCATGCAGACCTGAAGTATTGAACACCTGATACAACGCCTATTATCATCGCTGCCCACAAAAGCGTTATGCCGACGCCGTATTCAACCAGAAATTCAAGCGGCGCAAAAAAATCATAACTGATCAACGATCTGTCAAGCAGCAGTATTATGATCGAAGCAATCTGCGCGCCGACCTTTATCTTTCCTCCGGTCTCCGCGGGTATCACAAGGTCTTTTGTCAGCGCGACAACTCTGAGGCCGGTCACGAGAAATTCCCTTGCGATTATGACTATCGATATCCACGCCGGAACAAGGCCCATGTCCACCAGCACTATCAGGGCGGATATCACAAGAAGCTTGTCAGCTATAGGGTCAAGAAGTATCCCGAGCTTCGTGACCTGCTTTGACCTCCTTGCTATATACCCGTCAAAAAAGTCAGAGAGCGCGGCGAGGGAAAAGATGACTGCGGCGGTTATAAACGCATTCCTTGAAGCGAAAAAGACAAAGACCGGGATCATGAGAATCCTGCTGAGAGTGATGAGGGTCGGTATGTTAATCAAGGTTTTCGCCTGAAACATCTCCCCACCGCCCCGACGATTTCAATATGAGGTCCGTAAATTCCCGAACCGCCCCGCGCCCTCCGTTTCTTGAAGATATGAAGTCCGCTCTCTTCATAACCTCTTCCTCGGCGTCGGCAGGCGCCGCGGTGACGGATGCCCTTCTGAAGAGCTCAATATCGACTATGTCGTCGCCCATAAAGGCGATATTCTCATCTTTAAGGCTGTATTTTTCCCTCAGAGAATCATAGACCAAGGATTTTTTATACACCCCCTGAAAAACATCGGCAATGCCGAGTTCCTTTGCCCTGCGCTTCACGACCTTTGACTTTCTTCCTGTAATGATTGCTGTTCTTATCCCTGCCTTCTTCAGCATCCTTATGCCGTGGCCGTCGCGCACATGAAATCTCTTAAGTTCATTGCCTTCATTGTCGAGGATAATGCTTCCATCAGTCATGACGCCGTCAACATCGAGAATCAGAAGTTTGATCTTTTTGGTTTTTGCTTCTATATTTTTTTTCTGCTGAATGCCGAGTGCTTGCCTCGGCGAGTCGCCTGAGGTGACTGAGTGCTTAACACTGTTTTTCATACTATCCCCGCCTTAAGCAGGTCATGCAGATGTATTATGCCGACAGCCTTTCCTTCGCCATCAATTACGACGAGAGATGTTATTGAGTTCTTCTCCATTATGGCAACAGCCGTTGTGGCAAGGGCGTCGCGCGTTATGGTCTTGGGATTTATTGACATGACATCGCCTGCTTTGAGATTGATAAAGCCCTCGCCCCATTTCTCAAGCCCCCTTCTCAAATCACCGTCCGAGATCACGCCTTTAAACATGCCTTCAGCGTCAGAGACCGTTGTGATGCCGAGACGTTTTGACGATATCTCAAGTATGGCGGCCTTCATGCTCGTATCAATGTTTACAACAGGCACATCTTTTCCCGAATGCATCAGGTCTTCAACAGTCGTAAGCAATCTCCTGCCGATATTTCCTCCGGGATGGCAGAACGCGAAATCCTCTTCCGTAAATCCCTTCTTGCTAAGGAGAGTCACCGCAAGCACATCTCCCATCGCAAGAGTAGCCGTAGTCGAAGCCGTTGGCGCGAGGCCCATGGGGCATGCCTCTTCCTTAACGGAGATATCAAGAACGACATCGGATTTTTTTGCGAGAGTCGATTGAATATTTCCGGTCATGGCTATTATCTTCACGTCAAGCCTCTTGAGCGAAGGAAGAATGTTGAGTATCTCTTCGGTTTCGCCGCTGTTCGATATCGCGATTACGACATCATCTTTTGTGACCATGCCGATGTCGCCGTGGCTTCCTTCGGCCGGATTTAAGAAAAAGGCGGATGTTCCCGTAGAAGAAAGGGTGGCGGATATTTTCTTGCCGATTATTCCTGATTTGCCCATGCCCGTGACAACGACCTTGCCCCTGCATGAGTAAAGGATCTCTATGGCATTGATGAGCCTCTCGTCGAGCCTCTTTATCAGAGATTCGACCGCGTCAGCCTCTATCTTAAGAACCCTCTTTGCGTCTTCAATATATTTATTCATGGCAAGAGAAATTATTTGTTCCTTACATATTCGTGGATACGCACAAGATCTTCGATAAGTTTTGAAAGCGCATCAAGCTCAAGCATATTGGGGCCGTCGCAGAGAGCCTTTTCAGGGCATTCATGCACCTCTAAAAATACCGCATCACATCCTGCCGCAACAGCGGCTCTTGTAAGCGGCGTGATGAACTGTCTCTCGCCTCCGGATGAACTGCCCATTCCGCCGGGAAGCTGCACGCTGTGCGTGGCATCATAAACTACAGGATAGCCAAAGCCCTGCATTATCGGTATGGAGCGCATGTCAACAACGAGATTGTTATACCCGAATGAGACGCCGCGCTCAGTGACAAGAATATTTTTGTTTCCGGTTGAAGCAACCTTATCTATTATATTCTTTACGTCAGCAGGAGCGAGAAACTGCCCTTTTTTAATGTTAACGGGCTTTCCGGTTTTTGAGGCTTCGATCACAAGGTCTGTCTGCCTGCACAAGAATGCGGGTATCTGCAGGCAGTCAAGCGCGCCGGATGCCTTCTTTGCTTCCTCTACGGAATGAACATCCGAGATGACGGGGAGGCCTGTCTCTTTCCGTGCCTTATCTAAAATAGTTAGCCCTGCATCAATCCCCGGGCCTCTGTAGGAGTTGATAGATGACCTGTTTGCCTTGTCATATGAACTCTTAAATATGATCGGAACATTCAGCTTCTGAGAGATATCAGCAAGCCGCGCGGCAGCCTTAAGGGTGGATTCCTCTGACTCGATGACGCAGGGGCCTGCGATGAAGGCAAGCGGATTGTCTCCTCCGATCTTTACATTCGCAATTTTTATCTCTCTGGTCTGCATCAGGTCAAAATAAAACTACAACGTATTATACAATAACTCATTAAAATCATGAGGATTTTAACATTATACTTCAATTCATCGGTTAGATATTGCATTGAGTGTTAATCTTTGTGTTAATTGACAACATGATTTGAATTTCTTACGATATGATTATCTGATAATCAGAAAGGAGGCTGCAATGTCATTAGCAAAGATGAGAGAGAGGGCAACTCACCATCCCGTATCAGTACAGAAAAGAACTCGGGCTTGAAGAAAATGGAATGGTCAATATCGTAAAAACAGGCGATGTGCTTATCCTTACACGCAAACAGCTTGCCGGCGACGCGGCATCAAAGAAGATCGAGAGCGCCATGAAGAAAAAGGGGCTGTCGCTTGAGGGCCTGCTGAACAACCTGAAGGAGCAGAGGAAAAGGTACAACAAAGAGGCTTATGGAAAGTGCAAGGCTTAAGATCTTTCCGGATACAAGCGCGCTCAGGCTCGGCAAGTATTTGGGACAGACGCCGCAGTTCTGGATGAACCTTCAGTCCAGTTTTGACATGCAGACCGCGGAAATACAAATTGGCGCGAAAATGAAAAAGATTCAACCCCATTTTCAGGCAGCATAATGACTATCTGAAAGGACTGAAAGCCTTCCCGAGGCATGAGGCCCGAGGATTTTATCGGTTCCTTCCTCAGAAATCATCTTGAACATACCGGAAATCTCGCCAATCGCATTCCCCTTCCCATCATAGAGGTAATAATAATTCTGGGTTCCTGCTTCATCCCCAGCAAGCCGCCGATCCCGCCTCCCATGATTTATCTACAATAGCTATCCACCTTTTTTGTGTCAACAGATTTGTTAATGGCGCAGGAGTCGGAAGAGCAGAAGCTCGGAAACGAGAGCAATGTTAGATTTGTAATCGGAGATGAAACCTGAAACTGCTTATAGCAGTTAATTTTTTTCAGAACATGTGATGAGACGCGCAATCAAATCCAGCGCCGCCGGAAGAACAGCCTCAACATCCTCCCTGCTGATTTCAAAGGCGATAAATGGATATCGCTCTTCAATGTAAAAAGGAGTGGCTTTAATACAGACCTCCCTGTATTGCTCAAGCTCCGGGGAATAAATTACCGCCTCATCCAAAAGCTGTTCAAGGTTGTGAATTCTTTGCAGCTTCCATCCGCAGGAGATCAGATAGCCTTTAAGGTATTTTTCAACAGCCTGCTGTAAGTGAAATGATGCATCTTCGATATCATCGGCTTCAAGGCATCTGGCTACTCTATTGATGTCTGCTTCAGCCTTTGCGAACCAGTCCTGATAATAGCTTGATTCTTCTTTATGCGGCATAAAGAACCTTGCCTTTATCAACTATCTCATGAAGGAACTGATCGTTGATGGACATCCGGTCTTCAAATTCACGGGGAGTAATTACAATGAGGTCTACGCCCCATCCCCTGCGGTAGGGTGAAATCAAACGGCTTGCCTCTATAATGCGTTTGTATGGTGTCTGAGACGACTCCTTAATGATAAGCAGGTCTATGTCGCTTGATGAGTCAGGAGTTCCATAGGCGCGCGACCCGAAAAGTATTATCTTTTGCGGATGCATTCCAGAACATAAAGCCTCAACGATTTTGTTGGTCACATCGCTAAAATCTTTAACACTCGTCATATCCTTACAAGCCTTTCTCTACTTCTTCGGGCAGTGAACCGCCATGTCATGCACATCTTCCGAGGCTTCCATTACACCTTCAGCGAGCGTTGGATGCGCGTGTATCGTATGCGCGATGTCGTGAACAGTCAAGCCGCCATCCATTGCAACTGCAACCTCATGAATTAAATCCGAGGCATGCGGGCCTATTATGTGAGCGCCAAGGATTTTATCGGTTTCTTCCTCCGAGATTATCTTGAACATACCGGAAATCTCGCCCATTGCATGAGCCTTGCCAAGCGCGCGGAACTGGAATCTGCCGACTTTGTATTTAATGCCTTTTTCTTTAACCTGATGCTCTCTAAGACCGACAGATGCTATCTCAGGGCTTGTGAATATCGCGGCAGGTATAACATCATATTTAATCTTTGCGTCCCCGCCTGTGGCGTTTTCCGCAGCAATAAGTCCTTGCTTGGACGCAAGATGAGCAAGCATGATCCCGCCGATAACATCTCCTATGGCGTAAACTCCTTCAACATTAGTCTGCATTTTACTGTCGACAATAACTTCGCCTCTTTTGCCTGTGTTAACGCCAATATTCTCAAGGCCGATATTTTTGCTGTTTACAGCCCTCCCTATTGATACGAGAACTTTCTCAGCCTCAATGGCCTTGCCGTCTGAAAGCGTTGCGGTTACTCCGTCCGCTTTAACATCAACCTTCTGAACGCCTGTATTGGTTATCAGTTTTATCTTCTTCTTCTTTAACTCTCTTTCAAGAAGCGCTGATATCTCTTCATCTTCCGTTGAGACAGCACGCGGCATCATCTCGACCATCGTTATCTCTGAACCGAATTCTTTATAGATAAAAGCAAACTCACAACCGATCACTCCGGCTCCGACAATGATAAGGCTCTTGGGGATTGTGTCAAGATTGATCGCGTGGTCGCTGGAGAGTATTCTCGTCCCGTCAAAAGGAAAGACCGGTATCTGCGCCGGGCTTGAGCCTGTGGCGATTATAATTTTATCAGTCTCCACTTCTGCTGATGAGCCGTCTTTGAGGGAAACTTTTACTTTTTCAGGAGTAACGATGACCCCCCTGCCCTCGATAAGCTTTACGCCCCACGATTTAAAAAGCCCTCTGATGCCTTTTACCTGCGTATCAACGACCTTTCTCTTTCTCTCCATTATCTTAAGGATGTTCGGAGATACGCTGCCGTTTAATTCAAGCCCGAAGTCCTCCGCATTCTTTGTCTTGTGCAAGACCTCGGCTGAAGCTATGAGAGTTTTGGTCGGAATGCATCCCCTGTTAAGGCAAGTTCCGCCTACCTCGGTATCCTCGATTACCGTCACCTCCGCGCCGCGCTGCGCGGCCCTTATCGCCGCGACATATCCGCCGGGCCCTGCCCCAAGGATTGTTATCTTCATTATTTCAGCTTTGCCTCTTCTTCAAGGTATTTTTCATATTCGGCAGAATCCATCAGTTCATTGAGCTGTGCTTCATCCTGAATGTCGAGCACCGCGATCCAGCCCCTTTCATATGGGTCTTCATTGATGATCTCAGGGGAATCGGCAAGGTCATCATTGATCTTAAGAACTGTTCCCGATACCGGGCTGATAACAGACGAAGTGGCTTTAGTCGATTCAATCTGGGTCAGCTCTGTCCCTGCCTCAACCTCCGCGTCAAGTTCGGGCGCATCGATATACACGATATCCCCGAGAGATTCCTGCGCGTAGTCGGTTATCCCGACAATGGCCTTGCCTTCTTCAACCTTAACCCATGTGTGCTCCTTATGGTACTTGATATCTTCGGGATTCATACTCTACCTCCTTGGTATATGGATATTTAACATTTCATCTTTTAAAACTTATTCATTAATGCAGGATATGCGAAGAATTCTAATCTTTGGAGATTTTATTTGTCAAGAAAGAAAAGCTATTTGACAAGCTCGTCCAGAAGTTTCCTTGACGCGGAGTCAGACCAGCTCCTGTATCCTGTGAACTTATGCCTGATCTTGCCTTCCTTGTCAATCACAAAGTTGGTCGGCATCGCGTAAACGCCGTACGTGTCAGTCACGATGCTGTCCTTATCAGAGAGAACGGTGAATGAGACAGGATTTTTATCAATAAACTGCCTCACCTTTTCCATTGAATTATCATTGGCGACAGAGAGTATAATCAGCCCCTTTTTCCCGTATTCGCCCTGCAGAGCGTCAAGCTCAGGCCTCTCCCTTCTGCAGTAAGGGCACCATGTTGCCCAGAAATTCAGAAGAACAGGCTTTCCATTAAAATCCGAGAGAGATACCTTATTGCCCTTCAGGTCCGTAATGGTAAACCCTGGCGCCTGCGTGCCCGTGATGCTGTCCATCTTCCATTCAAGAAGCGAATCGGCCGCGGCATTTCCGGAAAGAGCAATCACTTCAAAAACCGCCGCAAAAAATATTATGGATATTATCAGCCTCTTTCTATTCATCATCATCTCTATAATACAACTCTGTCTTATTGTACATATTTAATACTGATTTGGCTACAAATAAGTTTCCGCGGCTATGCCTGAGCCCGCGTCACTGCCGCTTGTCCCCATTTGCCTGACCTACTGAATTACGCCGGCGGTGGCATGTCTTACATCCGAATCCCACAGAACAACAGCAAATAAGCCTGCACCGCGGGAAATAAAAAAATGCGGCAATCTCAGCTACTCCTTCTCGTGAGCGCCCATGTCATATCCGCCGCCCAACGGCCTTGAACCGCCGAAGATGTCATGGTCGGAAGTATAGCTTGCGCTTCCGGCGTTGACAGCAGGAGAGCCTGACTGGATGCGGAAATCACCTGCCGTCGTTGGAGTATCCGTGCTCGGCGTAGCTATCGGGGTTACAAAATTCGGATTGTAGGCAGGCTGCAGATTTCCTCCGAGGTCTTCATAGCTGTATCTTGGATTCCCCGTGCCGCTGCCCGGAGCCTGGTTGATGAGAGTGTTATAGAGATCAACATATTGATACCTGAGGTTTGTCTCTATCTGTTTATAATTCGAGTCAGAAGGATTGCCGGCGCCGTTATTGTAAATGATGCTGTTCTTCACCGTCGTCGTACTGCTGTTGGGCTGGTGGTAGATTCCGCCGCCTTTGCCTACTGCATAGTTGCCGCTCATGGTGCAGAAGAGACAGTTGGTTGTGCCGCTGTTAACATAAAGAGCGCCGCCGTTGTACGCGGTCTTGTTGCCGGCGAGAATAATATTGGTCAGATTGGTAGTGCCGCCGCCCATATAAAGAGCGCCGCCGCCGACAGTCGTGCTTGTGGCCTCATTCCCCTGAATAAATGTATCGGTAATATTCGCGTTCACGCTTGCGTTTACAAAATTGATAGCGCCGCCCGACGTAGCGGTATTGTCATTTATCGTGCTGTCGTCAATGGTGAGCGTGCAGTTCATACAGTAAATCGCGCCGCCTGTATTTGCCGTGTTATTGCTCAAGATGCTGTCCTCGATTGTGATGCCGCCGGCGTTCATATAAACCGCTGCGCCGTGACCGGTTGCCGTATTGCCGGTAATGGACGTTCTTGTAATAGTATGCGTGCTTCCGCCCGTAACTGAAACGGCAGCGCCGTTTGCAGCGCCTGAACCGTTGTTATATATTTCACTGTCCGTAATGCTGAAGAGGCAGGTGTTGTTTACAGAATTTACGCCTAAAGTCGTATTGTCGTAAATCTTGCTGTTCTCTATACTGACAGGATTGGCCGCGCTGAAGCGGATTCCTGTGGCATTGGAATATATTTTAGAGTTCTTGACAGTAAATGAGTCACCGTTAGAGTAGATGCCGTCAGTAGTGCCGCCTGTAATGGAAAATCCGTCGATAACCATCCCGTCGTTGGCATATAAGCTGATAACCGTGGCTCCGCCGGAAATGATCGTCAACTCAGCGCCGCAAACCGATTGCAGAATGCGGTCTGTCTCGCCATTGTTATACAGGCCGCCCGCGTAGGTCGCTGATGCGAAATTGTCATTCGGGTACACCAGGAGCACGGCAGAAGAAGGTGCCGCATTATACGCGGCCGCAAGATCGGTGTACCAGCTGCTTCCGCTCCAGCTTGAACCGGACGGCTTCACTTTGTACGCGGTATTCATGACACTTACAGTACTGTTGTTGGTAGGCGTGCCTGTAGCTGTATCTATTCCGTCCGATGCCGCAAACGAGTAGTTGAGGTCACCGGCAGAGCCTATCACTATAGATCTGTAATAAACACGCCCGGTCGCACATGACGCCCCGTCGTTACTGGTGAGGTCGTATGGTGTCCCGTTGACGGCCACAGTGATGGCGCTCGGGCACTGATTATCAGCATCGCTGTATTTCACACGGAATTCAAAGTCCGCATTTATCACTCCTGTGCGGGGCCTTACTCCCTCGGTAAGACAAGCGGTCGATAAAGCCCAGTTAAGCGCAGGGGCATTATTCGCGGCTCCGTCCGTCGTTGTGTATGAGAACTCATAACCCGACGGCATAGGCCTGCCATTCGCTTCTTTTACATTGGCAGATACCGTTACCCTATATGTCGTAGAATTATTCTGGCCGCTTGTCGTGAAAACGGCCTGGCTTCCTGAGCAGCTTGACAACGCCCATCCTCCCGCGCTCATGGTTATATTGGTAGTGTTGACTGTCGTGCAGTCAACGTTCTCACTCCAGTTGATTGTCACATTGCTGTTAAGCGATACGCCTGTCACGCCGTTGGACGATATCGTAGAGCTGACTGTCAGGGGAGTGTTGTCATAATTATAGGGGCCTTAATCCCGAGTGCCGTTTGCAATGTTGCCCGCATTATAGGATTTCACGTGCAGGTACCAGCTGCCGGTTGATGTTGATGTCTTTGTCAAAGTGCCTGTGGTCCATTGCGTTTCAGTATCATTGAAGGAGCATGTCGTATTATTGTCCCAAACATAGCGGTAATACTGAACTCCTCCTGCGCCGAATCCTGCCGCGTTCGTAAACACAACATCCGTCGTGCTGTACCATATCGATACAGTCTTGTCGGCGGTCACATTCGGAGTAGCAGGCAGTGTGTATGTCGATGCATTACCGCTGCCAAGCGAATCTTCTCCTGTCTTGTAGGCATGTACATGTCTCGTATATTGTGTATTGGCTGTAAGCCCTGTCTCATCAAGATATGATAAGTTCGGGGTTGCCGAACTCGCCTTTACCGTATTACTTGAATCATGGACTTTGAATCCTTCCTCATTGCCTGAATTGTCCGTAAAATTCCATCTGATAGATGTTGTAGACAATGCGGCAGGTGTCCCGATCGTCGGCGCTGCCACTGTCGGCGGCACAGTCGTATATGAGAACTGATAGCCTGACGCCATTGCATTGCCGTTTACGTCTTTCACTGACGTTGATACGGTTATGGTGTAGACTGTCGAGCCGCTCTGTCCGCTTGGAGTAAATACTGCCTGGCTTCCGCTGCACGACGACCTTGTCCATCCGCCTGAAGGACTGATTGTAACTGTAGATGTTGTAACTGTTGTGCAATCCACATTCTCATTCCAGTTAATTGTCACCGTGCTGTTCAATGCCACGTCAGTTGCGCCGTTTGCCGGTGAAGTTGTATCAATTGAAGGCTCTGCAGTGTCGACAACAACCGTACGCGGTGAATCAAATAGCGCTGACACGTTCCCTGCCGCATCTTTTACCCACGGATATAAAGTATAAGTCCCTTCTGCTGCTGCAATATAAGTTGCCGGCGCAGAAGACAGCCAGACTTCACCGATCGCAGAAGGCGGAGTTGCTGATGTTGTGATCATATATCCGGTTACGCCAACATTATCGGTCGCAGTTAATGACGTTATCGGTATGTGCAGTCTTGTTGATAACGATGCAGTGAACGCTGTTACGACCGGCGATTCAGACTCTGCTGATGTATATTCATCCGCTCCCATGTCGGCAGGATCGCCTCCTGTAAGCGGACGAGTGTTGCCGTCAATGTCATCGGCAGGCGCGTCGGGATTGTTTGCCGTGTTCTTTGCAGTAGAATTCGATGCTATATGAAAATCACCTTCCGCTGTCGGCACGCCAATGCCTGCCTGTATGAAGTCGGCAAAGCTCGGGGCAGAATCAATTATGTTCGTGCCGCCGCCATAGCCTGCCTCGATGTCTGAATATGTGACTGTCGGCGACCCGTATATCTGCGGCCCTACCGCGTCACACGTATTGCCCCAGATAATGCTGTTCTTCACAGCGCCGCCGCCATTTAATCCTCCGCCGTTGCGCCGGGCATAATTCCCCGCGATTGAGCTGTTTGTTACAGTAAGTGTGCCTGTGTTATAAATTCCGCCGCCGTCGCTGTAGGCCTGTGCATCAGCAATATTGCCGGTTATAATGCAGTTCTCGATTACAGTATTACCTGCGGTATATATGCCGCCGCCGTAAGTGCCTGCCTGGTTGCTCCTGACTATTGACTTTGACATGTTGAGCGTTGAGCCTGCGTCCACCCAGATGGCGCCGGTTCCGCCGCTATATGCCGTGTTGCCGCTTATAATGCCTCCTGTCAGGATAAGACTTGCGCCGTTTCTTACGGCAAATCCGCTTCCGCTCCGCGCCGTGTTGCTGTTAAATGTTGTGTTGGTAATGCTCCCGTTCGCCGAAGCGCCGTTCAACATAAGTCCTGCTGTGTCAAAACTTTCGCCCGTAACAGTATTATCGTCAATATGACTGCCGGCTACTGTCAAGGGCGAGTCACTGTATATCCCGGCATATCCCTGGTCAGTGGTGTTGCCGGTTATAGTTGAATCTGTTATGGCCGACGCATTGGCCGCGCCCGTGATATATATACCGGCGCCGTACCTTCCGCTGTTACCGGATATTAAACTGTTTGTAATTGACAATGGCGTCGCCAATGTTGATCCCAGTATATAAATGCCGCCCCCGTTGCGCCCTGAATTGCCATTAATGATAGTGCCGGAAATCACAGCCCCTGCCGAAGCGCCGTTCAGGTAAATGCCGCCGCCGTCGTAGCTGCCGATGTCCCCTACAGAATTATTATTAAGTGTGCAATTGGTCAGTGATATGGCTGAATTGTATGCGTATATTCCACCCGCGCTTTGTGAAGAAGAGTTATTGTCAATAGACGTACCGGTGAAAGTCGTTGCTGCAGCAACATTGGTTAAATAAATGCCGGCCCCGAATAACCCGGTGTTATAACTGATCGTGCTGTCACTTATGGAAATCGTGCCGGTAGTGCTGGCATATAAACCGGAACCATAACGAGCCGTGTTGGCATTTCCGCTTATGCCGATCTTCGTATTTTGAATGGTTGCCCCGCCTCCGGTCACTATATATATTCCCGCGCCGTCATAACCGGAATTGATGCTGTTGCCGGCCACTATCGAGTTTTTGATAGTCGGAGATGAATTGTTTGAAATGGATATGCCCCTGCCGTTTGTGCCGCCGCTGTTCTGGTTATCGATTGTAAAACCGTCCAGCAACGCGCTTGATGTCTGGCCTCCGCTGAAGGTCACAACCGGACTATTCGCCCCCGTGCCCTGAAGCGTCGTGAACACAGCGCCGTTCAAGGATTTGATTGTGATATTCTTGCTGCCGTAATTGATATTTTCACTGCATACGCCGTCAGCAACCAAAATCGTATCGCCGTCAGAGGCGTTGTTTATCGCTGTCTGAATACTGCCGCTTGCGCAATCAACGGATACCGCGTTTGTTGCCGTAACAGTATTATTAGAGGTCGGATCTCCAGTGGCATCCGTATTATTGGAGTCCTTTGCCGTAAATGTGTAGGAATGATCTCCAGTTGAAGAGATAATAATGTCCGCGTAATACAGCTTGCCGTCTGAATAGTCATCGTCATTAGAATCGACTTCGGTCATATTTGCGTCAGCGGCATCCACCCAGACCTTTATTTGTGAAGGCGGATTATTGTCAGTATCGGTATATTTGATCCTGAATATGAAATGGCCTCCCTGAGGGCCGCTGTCAGGGTCAACGCCGTCATTGGTGTAACCGGTCTCGCCTGTCCATGAAAGCGCAGGCCCATTTGCGCCTGAGGTCACCTGTACCGTTCCAGCGCTGTCCTCTGTCGGAGTTCCAGTGGCTGTGTTAAAGCTGTCGGATGCGTAATAACGGTACTTAAGATTACCCGCAGTTGAAAGGATGACTGCCTTTTCATATAATTCGCCGTTAATGTAATTACCGTCGCCTCCGGCGGCAATAGTCATGTCGACCTTTTCGTCAATGTCCGGATCGGCGTTATCCTCGTACGCCGCATTATTGTTTTTATCAACCCATAATTGTATCGATGAAGGGGCCTCGTTGTCCTTGTCCGTATATTTAATCCGGAAAGCAAAACTTGTTCCGCTCCCGCCGCTGTCAGGGTAAACACCGTCGCTCGCGTAGTTGGTTTCCTCTGTCCATGCAAGGGTTGGTGCATTATTGATTATCAGCACCTGCTGATTATTGCCGCAGGCCGGCGCTCCCGTTGCCGTGCCCCCGTCAGAGAAAGTGAAGCAATAATTAATATTGTTGTCGCCGTTCTTTAAGAGAGCCTTGGAATACTTATATATCTTGCCGTCTGTCAGGTTGACATCCCCCGGATTCGCTGCGGCCATATCAAATTTCTCATCGAGTCCGTAACCGCCGGAATCGTCTTCATCTATCCATACCTGATACACAGTCGGAGAGTCGTTGTTTGTGTCAGTATATTTCACTTTAAATGTGAAACTGCTTCCGCCGGCCCCGCTGTCCGGATTGACGCCGTCTGATTCATAACCGGGCTGTCCCGCCCAGTCAAGTGTTGGTGTCTGCTCTACATTCTGATACGGGCTTCTGGATTCACCCGTCAGGTTGTTCGCGCCGTGGCAATGAGAACATAAATTGGTTGAACTGTTATACGATACCAGCATCCCGGTGCTCGCAGCCAAAGGCAGGTTTTGAGGATTCGGAGAATTTGGTGAATTGGAGTCCCAGTCAACAAGATCATCATTGCGGTACCATATCCTTAGCCCCGGCTCCCTGTCTATCAGCTTGCCGTCGCGCACCATGGCCAACCGCGTAGAACCATGTACATTATGACAAGCGGCGCATGTTATCCTGCTGTTATTAGAACTTCCATAATTATAATCCGCGGAGAATTGCAATGAATTCATGACAAGATGAGACACATGGCGGTTTGTCGAATCAGTGACAAAGTTTGTGTTCATATTCCCGGAGTCGGTGAACTTCGCTGAGTCGTGACAGCCGGCTTGACTGCACAGACGGTATCTTATCGCATCGTTTGAGTTGTTCTGAGCCCAGGGAATGAACATCGGCTCCTGCCCGCCAATTTGCTTAAGTCTATAACTCTGGCGGTATTCAGTTGAGTCGCAGCCGTTTCCGCAATCAAATGTCCTTGCATTCCCGTCTGTATGGGCAACGGTTGATAGATGACAGTCAAGGCATCCCTTGCCCGCTCCTGCTGTTACGCCGCCGCTTGCGGGATATGTTGAACCGCTCGAAAGCCCATGTCCCGTCTTGTAAAATCCCCAACCTGTGCCGTATGTGAATGAACCATCTTCGTCGCCGACTACATTGGGAGCGTTGATGCTTTGTATTTGAGACGGAGATTCGTCATGGCATGAGGCGCACCACTTCTCTTTGCCAGACTTCAGGCTCCCGTCCGCCGCATATATAAGGCTCTCGGAACTGCCGACAGCGCTCCAGTTGTTCTTTGCCCCCAAAACTCCATCCGTTACACCATTATATGTCCCTCCGGAACTGTGGCATGAATCACAGACATCAGTTTCAGACAAACTGTATCTGCCGTCCCCGTTGCTGTCAGTGCCTGATTTGAAATCCGGCATGGCGCCGGTATCATGGCAAGCTCCGCACCCAGCGTTCGGCCCTCTGATATCATCTGAATCATTTTCAGTATGCGTCGAATGGCTGGCATAAGTGCCTTTGCCGCCGGTATATCCGCCGTAACCCGGGTCATGGCCGTGACACTCAACACAATTACTGCTTGCGCCCCCGCCCCCGTGAGAAAAACCAAAACCATGGTCATGGCACTGCGAGCAGTGCACGCCCATATTATGGTTATGGACTCCGCTTGCGTTGTTCCTGTGATAATCTGTATTTGTGTGGCAGACCTCGCACACACCGTCATATATAGTGTCCCCGTCCACACAGGAATTCGGGCCAGTCGCCCTGAAAAACTTCACCTTCTTTATCCCTGTCTTTACTGTTGATGACATCGGGTTCAGTATGTCGTCAATCCTTATCTCAGCCCTGACAAGCTTGCCGTATATGACCGCTGCAGTGTTGCCGCTTACAACACCGGTAACCTGACCCTTTATCGTCAATGTGTCTGAATTATTCCCCGTTACCTTGTACGCCACAGGATATTTGGCGTTTATGTTGGGGACCACCTTCATGTCTTTGTAAACATCCTCTTCCCAGTTCGGAGAACTCTGAGCCTTGAGCGTAGAGGATGTCCCTGATATCGTCACGGTATCCACAACAAGCTTCACAAGCCAATACTGATCTCCTGTCGTGCGGTATTTGCTGAACTGCTGCTGATAATGAGGGTCATGGCAGGTTGTACAGCGTACCTGCCAGTGCCCGTACGGGCTCGTTTCTGATGTATATCCAAAAGTGAGATATGAATGCGTCCCGTGCGCCGGCGTCGGCCCGCCGTCATAATGACAACTACGGCATAAATGGTTTAACGGGACATCATCCTCATCCTGCATCACGTAATCTCCGGTCCATTCAGGCACTAAATATGGATTTGAACTGTTTATGTCATGACAGTTTGAACAATCGTAATAATTGGCAGGCGAATGCGGGTAGTCAAGGGCAAAAGATGCAAATGCCGCAAACCCTATTACGAGTATTACAGCAATATTATTGATAATGAATTTACGTTGCTTCATGATTATCCCCTATATAAATTATGAAACAAAAAATTAAGCTATAGAAATATATAATGTTAATTCTATAGTTAGAAAAATAAATCCATAGAGACGGGCAGCAAGATAAGGCGTTTCGGCAATTCATTGCGGCAGGTCATCCGGAACAAATCAATCAATACTGTCCTTCCACGTTATCCAGTCAATCAGGCCGTTAAACAGATTGTTAGCGGGATTGCTTCTATTAGTCCCAATGGCAAAATTACCGTCAGCACGCATGATTTGATCTTCGGTATAGAACTTTGACGTATCAGGTTTCAGCGACTGATCTGAATCAGTGCAGTTAATGGAACCCGTCCAGTTTTCGCCTGCGCCCGTTCCGTCAGTACCCTGATCGTCTATGAAAATATCCGCAGGCGTGAAGAACTGACCCGGCGTGCCGCCTGCCTTGCTTGTATCCCATACCGCTTTTATCTGATACCAATGGTCAGATACTATCGGACAGTCATTCTCAGACCCGGTTTTGGCGCCTGTGTAATTTGTAAGAACTGGTTTCCATGAACTTCCTCCGTGTGCATCCATGACATATATCCAGAGAGCAATGGATGCTTCGTAGTTCGGGGCATTGTATGTGTCTGTTGTCGGATTATTCCATGTGTTATTGCGCCAGACCGAGAGCTGGTAATTCCCGCCGCCGTCTCTTGCCAGAATACGCCTGACATATAGCGTGTCTCCTGTCACTGTTGACAGGCCTGTAGGTTTGATGCGTGTTTCAAGAGTCATGGCTGTGGATGCCTGCAGGCATGAATTGTTATAGTCAAACATTATATATCTGCCGCTTCCGTCACCGCCTCCGGAATACGCGCTGCCAGTCAATGTTGATGCCCCGCCGTTAACAGCGCCGTACAGAATATTCTGCGAATCCATTATGTATGAACTGCCGGACGCCTCATTTAACTGTATGCTCACAGGCGATGTCGGACATTGTGATGACAGACCTATTGTCACAGTCTCCGTCCCCATCGCGTTGTTATAGTTGTCATAAATAGAACTTGCAGTAGCGGCGCGAAGTGTATCAGTATTGACGTCTGCGACAACAAGAGGCGCGCTCATGGCGATGACCGCAGTTGATGAACCTGCCGTATGTGTAACGCCGGTAATTGTCCTTGGATTATTGCCGCCCGTATCTGCCAGCGTGAAGTCTGTAGACAGAAGCGCTCCTGACGAGCCGGTGCTTGTATAAACCCCTTCCGAGAATCTTACGGTAAGCTGGTTGGTCCCAATCAATCCTTCCACATGGCTTATATACGGGCCTGCCTGTGAATCATATGACGCAAAATATGTGCTGTTCTTTGTAATATTCCAAACCGCTGCCTCGTCTATCCTGCCTATAAAATTCGTATACTCCCAGTCAAAACCGCCGATTGAAAACTCTGAGGCGCACCATGAATCGTTATAGCAGACGCCTGCCTGGTTCCACGGGCTGTTTTCAGAGAAGGCAAATATCGATGTTTCATTTGCACCGGGCTGCATGCTGTTTCCGGAAGAATCGCTTGTTGTTACATCCTCGCCGTTTATATATATCCGTATTCTGCCGACTGAAAGATCGGCTGGGTTCCTGTCAGCCCCGCCTGTATCGAATGTCGCTGCTACATGCGTCCATTTGTTCAGCGGAATTGCTACTGAACTGTATGCTCCTCGCACTCCCGCCCTTCCGTCCTGAGTAAAACCGTTATTGTCTGCCGCCATGCTGAAATTAGCCCGCAATGTGCCGTTGACCTTTTTTAGCGTGAAATGATAACTTCCGTTGGTGCTGACACCTACCTGTTTGTTGAAAATCGTATACTCGCTCTTGGCATTGTCGGTCGGATAAACCCATGCTTCAAGAGTGGTATTGTATTTCATCTCTGTATATTTCCAGGTGCCGTGATAGCCCTCATCAGTTGACCAATAGCCGTTTTCTGTTCCCACTTGAACACCGATATCCTCCCCGAGCACAACCGCCTGGCCTGATTTCCCGGTATTAAATGAACCTGACGTCGAATACCACTTCCCGTCTATCTGCCAGCCGCTTGAATCCTTGAGATCGTTCTCAAAATTGTATTTTAATACCAGTCCGTCCGTATGAGTTCTTGTGCCGCCCGATCCGGAACTATTTACCATCTGATGAGGAGTGCTCGATGAACCAACGCCGGGGGCGCTCATTCTTGAAGAGACATGACAGCTTGCGTTCCCGCATGCCATACCCGCGTGCCAGTCGCTGTAATAGTAATGGCAATTATTGCACATGCTGTTCCAGTTGCCAGTGAAAGAGCCGCCGTTGACATTGGACCTGCCGAGATTGCCTGAACCATGGCCTGTATGGCAATCCGTGCAGGAAAGAACAAAGTTTGCCCCGGCAACCCGCTCCGTATGCGTGTAAACGTTTCTTGAGTAAAGTTGATCTCCTGCGCCTCTGGGCGTAACAGGCCAGCATTCTTCCTGAGTGCCGACACAGTCATCGCCGTCCCAGCCAAAGGCATTGCCGCAAGCGAACCAGTTCGGGCATGTTCCGTAACCGTTAGGCTGATTGGCAGACTGCCTGCCATGCGGATCGCTATCCCAACTAATGCCAAAGGGCACGTTAGTTGATCCGCCCTGTCCGTGGCAGTCGGTGCAGAACGTGGCATAATCGGGAAGCTGGTCGCCGGTGAATGATTCTCCGTTCGGCTTACGGTATGTGCCGCTCCCGGCATATGCATTCATTTTTTCACCTGACACGTCACCCCATAAATTAAGATTGTCCGCGAATCTGGTTACAGGGCTCTTGTTCTGGTCAGCCTGATTATATCTGCCGGTAACAACATGTACGTTGTGACATGATACGCACTCAAGAGTGTAATTCTTGCTGTTATAACTAAACGCGGTTGAACCAACTCCGGGATGCCCGCCAACGCCTGAATGACAGCTTCCCTGATTACACAACGATTCCTGGTTAAGCTTTGTCATACCTATATAACTGCCTGAATTTCCGTGCACATCATGACAGTCGGAGCACTTCTTGTTTCCATGCGCTGAATTCTGATAAACGGCATATGTCGTGTACCACTGAGGATTGTTCCCCGCTGTTGTCCCGGGATTATGGCACTGCTTGCAGTTGCTGTTGTTATTGTCATTCTCATACCCTGCCTTAAGCCTCTTGTTGGCGTTGTTGAAATGCTGAGATGCCGCATCGTGACAGGAAATGCACTGCCTGTTAGCGGCAGGATTTCCGCTTGCCGTTGTATCCTGCCAAGAAAGCCTCTGATAATTGCCCGATGGCTTGCCGTGCCCCGTCACCAAAAAACCGTATGTGGGATTGTCGCCGTCATTTGTAACATTGTCGTCACCCATGACATTGGGGGCGGTATCGCCTCCGCCGTCTGCCTGCGTCTTGCCCTGTGTAACATCATGACAGCTTCCGCAAAATACATTTTCCCCTCTCTCCCACGCCCATGTCCCGGGGGATTCGGGCCAATATGTCTTTGCCATGTTCCCGCCGTCGCTTCCGCCGTGGCAGTTGTCGCAGATGCCTGTCTCGTCAAAATCCTCGCCGTCTGCAAAAAGAGGGTCTGCTGAATTGGGAACATATGTCCCGTGACACCCATAGTTTCCTGCCTGGCATGTAAGATGAGGCCCCTGGCCTGCTGTCAAATGAGTGGGATGGCCGCCGCTCGTGCCGCCGCCCTGAAACCCGCCTTTATGGCTATGACAATCAGTACAGTGTACTCCGAGATTATGGTTATGGTTGCCGCCGGCGTTGTTTTTGTGATATCCCGTCTCCGTGTGGCAGACCTCGCACACACCGTCATATACACCGTCACCGTCCACGCAGGAATTCTGGCCCGATGCCCTGAATAATTTCACCTTCTTTATCCCGGTCTTTACGGTCGATGACACGGGATTGATTATGTCGTCAAGCCTTATTTCTGATCTGATGAGTTTGCCGTATATAATCGCAAAGGTATTGCCGCTTACAACACCGGTAACCTGCCCCTTTATCGTCAGAGTGTCTGATGTGTTTCCGGTTATCTTGTACGCAATGGGATATTTCGCATTGACATTGGGCACTACCTTCATGCTTTTATACGCGTCAACTGTCCAGCCCGGCGAACCCTGCGCCTTAAGCGTTGAAGATGTCCCCGATGCCGTAACCGTATCCACAAGCAGCTTAACTACCCAGTATTGGTCACCTGTCGTGCGGTACTTGCTGAATTGCTGCTGATAATGAGGGTCATGACATGTGATGCAACGTACCTGCCACAGGCCGTAGGGGCTCGTCCCTGATGTGTAGCCCAATGTAAGATAGGAATGCGTTCCGTGCGCCGGGGTCGGACCTCCGTCATAATGGCAGCTTCTGCATAAATGGTTTACCGGTATGTCGTCTTCATCCTGCATCTCATAGTCCCCTGTCCATTCAGGCAGTAAATAAGGATTGGAGCTGTTTATGTCATGACAGTTTGAACAGTCATAATAATTGGCAGGTGAATGGGGATAATCTATGGCAGAAACCGCTGCGGCAATCAGAAGGATTAAACCTGAAATTATTATATGGAGTCTTATGCCGGACTTCATAAGCATCTCAACCTCCATTTAATAAGAAGCAAAGTAGATGCCAATATATCTACATTCATTTGCACTATCAACCGCTATTTTTTTTCCTTTTAGTTACAATCAGATAACGATTTTCTTTAGCATATCAGATAGAACCGATAAAATTGTATCGGGATATTACCTGATAATTAACGAGGAAACACCTTAATAAACAAAAGAAATTTTGATAAAAATTGCGCACTAAAGAGGGATTTCACTTAATCCGTGGTTATAAAGAGGTCAGTCCTTCACGGACTGCGTATTTGGTAAGGCCTGCTATACTATGTATCTTCAACTTGTTCATAAGCTGCTGCCGATGCGTCTCAACGGTTTTAATGCTGACATTCAGAATAGCGGCTATCTCTTTTGTCGTCTTACCTTCGGATATAAGCTGTAATACCTCCCTCTCCCTGTTTGTGAGCGAAGAGAACGCGGTGATATTCTTGAAAGGCACGCCGCTGATATATTCGGTAAGAATGGAGTCCGCTATCTTCGGGCTGAGGTACATGACATCATCCATGACCGATCTGATGGCATTTACCAATTCATCATAAGCGCAGTCCTTAAGAACATAACCGAGGGCGCCCGCCTTCAGCATCTCGATGATATACTGCCTGTCAGAATGCATGGATAATGCGATTATCTTTACGCCGGAGCTTTTTGACATGATCTGGCGGGTTGCCTCTATGCCGTTCATATCCGGCATTGATGCGTCCATAACGATCAGATCGGGAGAGAGTTCAGACGCCATCTTCACAGCTGTCCTGCCGTCGCCTGCCTCCCCTATAACTTTGAACTCTTCATGCTTCTCAAGAAGGATCCGCAGGCCATCCCGCATGATCTTGTGATCGTCAGCAATAAGTATTTTATTTACCGAACCGCCCATAATTTTATCCCGCCGGAACCTTAATCACGGCTCTTGTCCCTGCCCCTTTCGCAGAAGTTATAACAACCGAGCCGCCAAGCTGGCTCGCCCTTTCCTGTATATTAAGTATACCAAATTCACTGCTCTCTTTCCCTAAATCAGCTATTAAACGCGTGTCAAAACCTATTCCGTCATCCTGAACTGCGACAGTGATATCCTTTTCTCCGCTCTCGATTATTATCTTGGTCTCTGCGGCATCGGCATGCTTAACAACATTATGAAGAAGTTCTCTGACTGCCTTGAAAAGAAATATGCTTTCTTCATGCCGGATATTTTCAAGATTGCCCTCGGCTGTCACTTTAACCATAAGTCCGTGCTTCTTTCTGAAAAGATCCGCAAGCCAAACAATGGCAGGGATCAAACCAAGCTGATGGAGAACCTGCGGGCTGATCTCGAAAGTGAGCGACCTTGTGTATGAGATAGCCTCGTCTATCAATGAAAGTATATTCTGAATCTCTTCAGCCGGCAAGTGAGAAGCGTCTTTCAGCATCTTGAGCCTGATCTTGGATATAGCGAGGTTCTGCCCGATATGGTCATGCAGGTCCTCGGCAATACGCCTCCTCTCTTCATCCTCAACCTTTGAGAGCCTTGATATCATCCTTCTGAGTTGATTGCGCGATACTTCGAGCTTTTTCCGCATCTCCCAGTTGAATATCTGAAGAATTCCGCCTATTGCCCATGAGGCGGCCAAAGCGCAAAGAGCCCTGAAAGCCTGAACCGGGATATGAAACGTTTTATGGAACGATTCATTATTGAAGAGGCTTGCCGGGAAAAAGTCTGCCTTCGGAACAATAAGTCCGCCAAGAATGCCGTATATATAAAAAGCAATGCTAAAGATAAAAAAATACTTTTTCAGATGCAGCGGCCTTAAGATATCTTCATTATGAGCAAAATAATAGTAGAGGCAGCTTCCGATCAAGTAACTGCCGCTAAAACCGAGGAGATATCTTGTCCAGATACTGCCTGTCAGCCAAAAGTCGGACGATGAAAAAGCTTTAAAAAGGATAACTGCCACAATTAATGGAGTAGTCCACCAGCCAAAAAGCCGGGACGCTCTTTTCCCCGCCGCGTTGGAATTTGCTGAAACCAAAATGAGAAGACGCCTTCCGAATTCAAATAAAAATATGTAGGAAATTACAAGAACAAACCATCTGACAATATCAAGAGAAGGATGCCTCCCTTTTATTATCGCGAACATGTCGAGATGTTCATTCAGGCCGTGTGACAATCCAAAGGCGGCAAGAAGCCAGATCGAATCTGCAATTCTGAACTCGCTCCCTTTCTTAGGATGTACGATGATGGTGATGCCCATCACCAGGAAGCCGAGGCCGTAGACAAAGAAGATGATATCTAAATTATTCCCCGACCACTCCTGAATGAAATTCAAGGCTTCCATAATCGCGCAGATAAAACAGATAATTTACGTATTCATCCTGATAAGATATACGAATAAAAGATTATAAATGGTGCCGGCGGGGGGAGTCGAACCCCCACGAGGTCGCCCTCACCGGATTTTGAGTCCGGCACGTCTGCCAATTCCATCACGCCGGCAGGCATTGTCCTTTGCGCATCTTTATGAAGTTTGCTATCGAACGGTCATACGTTATCTCAAACTCGGCATTGAAAAAACATGCCGGAAGCTGCCCCTTCTTCCTGTGATAGTGGAGGCAGTCGCAGCACTTGAGCCTTCGCTCGCACGAAGAATAAGTGCAATTGCAGAGGCCGGCGTGTTCGTCCATTTTGCATTTCATGGTTCATCTCCAAAACAAATTTTAAACATATATAATATACAACAAAAAATATTTTAGAAGCTTATCATGAAGACAAACCTCAAAGAATTTTCTGCTGACGAACTTGTGCATTTCATCGAAGCTCTCGGGGAGAAGCCATATAGGGCGAAGCAGGTCATCGGCTGGATATACAGAAAGCTTACCTTTTCGATAGACGAAATGACCGACCTATCAAAAGAGGCGAGAGAGAAGCTTAAGAAAATCTCTTTTATAAGCAGCCCTGCCCTTATCGGTATAAATAAGTCAAAAGACGGGACAGTGAAGTTCTTGTTTGAACTTGAGGACGGCGAAAGGATAGAGAGCGTCCTGATACCCAATATCCATGGAGAGGGCAAATACACGATATGCGTCTCCTCGCAGGCAGGATGCACCCTCAAATGCCTCTTCTGCAGGACAGGCGCGCACGGCTTCAGACGAAACCTCAAATCATACGAGATTGTTGATCAGGCGGTATTCCTCGGTAAATATCTTAAAGAGAGCCTCGTATCCGGCAGTGAACCCGCTGATATCACAAATATCGTCCTTATGGGAATGGGCGAACCTCTCAATAACTTCGCTGAGGTGAACAAAGCCCTCTGGAAATTCACATCCGTGATGAATTATTCAAAGAGGCGCATCACTCTCTCCACCGCAGGAATCGTTCCGAAAATTTACGAGCTCGGCAAATACGGCCCCGGAGTGAACCTTGCCGTTTCACTGAATGCTACCACAGATGAAATCAGAAGCAGGATCATGCCGATAAACAGAAAATTCCCGATAAAAGAGCTTCTTCAGGCATGCCGTGAATATCCGCTTGCCCCGCGAAGAAGGATAACCTTTGAGTATGTCCTGATAGGAGGAGTTAATGATTCTAATGAGGACGCCCTGAGGCTTGTAAGGCTTCTTAAAGGAATAAGGGCAAAGGTCAACCTGATTCCATGTAATCCGAGTAATGATAAAGCTCTCGCAAAACCTTCCGGGAACAGGGTACACCGTTTTCAGGAGATACTTTTAAACGGGAAGCTGTCTGTTAGCATCAGGAAAAGCAAGGGCTCCGACATATCAGCGGCATGCGGGCAGTTGAAGGCTGAATATGAGAATAAGCCGCAATGAATAATTTTTAAATGAACTTCCCCGTTAATTGTTTGTTATAATTATCCGCCATGACAATCATTGACGGAATCGAGCATATAAAAAAGAAGTACCCCTACCCCGTTCTTACCATAGGCAACTTTGACGGAGTGCATCTCGGCCATCAGGAAATATTCAGGATGGTTATTGAGAGGGCCAAAAAAAAGAAGGGGACGTCAGTCGTCTTCACATTTGAACCCCATCCCCTGAGAGTCATCGCTCCTGAAAGGGCGCCGAGCCGCCTCACGCCGTTCAAAAGCAAGGCCGAACTTATAAAGAGGTACGGAATTGACGTGCTCATATGCGCCAACTTTACAAAAGAGTTTGCCATGATGACTGCCGAAGATTTTGTGCACGACATCCTCTGGGATGCCGTCGGCGTAAAAGAGGTCTTTGTCGGCGAGAACTATCTTTTCGGAAAAGGGAGAAGAGGCTCTCCTGAATTATTAAAGGAGCTCGGAAGCGAATACGGCTTCAAGGTCACCGCCGTTCCTGCGATCACATATAACAATATCGTTTTAAGCAGTTCAAAGGTAAGAAGCCTCATCGCGAAAGGAAAGGTAGACGAGGCCCCGCTCTTTTTGGGGAGGCACTATTCCGTCGAGGGAGTTGTCATCGAAGGCGCAAAGAGGGGCAAAGCCCTCCTGCACATACCGACTGCCAATATCTCCACTTCAAACGAACTTCTCCCTATGGACGGAGTTTACGCCGTAAAAGTAAAGCTCGATAAAAAATCTTTCGGCGGCGCCGCCAATATAGGTTTCAATCCAACCTTCATGCAGATGAAGCCGAGCTTTGAAGTCCATATCTTCGACTTTGACGGCGAGATCGTCGGAAAAGAGATAGACGTCGAGTTTGTTAAACGGATAAGAGATGAAAAGAAGTTTTCAGGGGCCGACGAACTCGCCAGGCAGATGAGGCATGATATTGAGGAGATAAAGGCAATATTGAAAAATAAGCATTAATTCAAATTTAGGCCTCTCTACATCATATTTATCGGGTCCACATCTATTTCTGTCTTCATGCCTTTAATATCTTTGAATGCACCGGCTGTCTCAAGCGCCTTCCGTCTAAGGACGCCGGATTGTTTGCCTTTTAAAAGCATGTGCCATCTCCATAAGCCCTTTATCCTCTCAATCGGAGCTATGACAGGGCCGAGCACAGTGACACCCGCGTCCTCTCTCTTCCTGATCATTCCTGAGAGGCGCTTCATATATCTCTCCCCCTCAGCCTTTATTTTGAAACTGAATACTATTCTTATAAGCTTGCCAAAAGGCGGATATGAAAGATCTTTTCTCATCTCTATCTCTTTTTCATAAAAGCCCCTGTAGTCATGCCGCCTGACATAATCAAAAATGTAATTGCCGGGCTCATATGTCTGTATCAGGACTTCGCCCTTCTTGTTGCCCCTGCCCGCCCTTCCGGAAAGTTGGGCCAGAAGCTGAAACGCGTGCTCCGCGGACCTGAAATCCGGAAGGTTAAAAGCGACATCAGCGGATATTACAGCGGCAAGCGTGACTTCAGGCAGGTCATGCCCCTTGGCGATCATCTGTGTTCCCAGAAGAAGGTCTGTCTTCCCGTCTTCCATATCTTTCACCATCCGGTAGTGAGACAGCTTGCGCGAAGTCGTGTCCCTGTCCATCCTTCTCATCTTCAGCTCCGGAATGAGGTCATGAAGCTCTTCCTCAACTTTCTCCGTCCCTGTTCCCTCATATTCGAGTTTGGCGCTGCGGCACTGAGGGCATGCATCAGAAGGCTTAAGGCTTGAGCCGCAATAATGGCAGTTGAGCTTACCTGCCTTCTTGTGATATGTAAGTGAAATACTGCAGATGAGGCATCTGTAGGTGTATCCGCAGTCCCTGCAGATAAGGAAAGGCGCATACCCGCGCCTGTTAAGCAGAAGAAGCGCCTGCTCTTTTAATAATAATTTCTCCTTCATCTTTTCAATCAGCTTTTCAGAGAACGATAATGCCTTCTTTTCATTCCTCATATCAACTATTTCAATATCAGGCATCGGCCTTTCGTCTATCCTCTCTTTAAGCTCAAGATAACTGAATCTGCCGGCAGCGGCATTATAAAATGACTCAAGTGACGGTGTGGCTGAGCCGAGAACGATCTTTATGCCTTCTATCTGCGCCCGCACAAGAGCAACATCCCTTGCGCTGTATTTAAGGCCGTCAAACTGTTTATAAGACGCGTCATGCTCTTCATCGACAATTATGATCCCGAGATTTCTAAAAGGAGAAAAGACAGCGCTTCGGACGCCGAGGACGACCTTCGCCTCTCCGTTTCGCATCTTGTGCCAGCTCGATAATCTCTCTCCGTCTGAAAGCCCGCTGTGATAAAAGACGACCTTGTCGCCGAAGTTCCTTCTGAAATTACCCATCATCTGAGCCGTAACGGCTATCTCCGGCACAAGGACTATCGCTTCCTTATTATCCGGGAGGGCTTTTATTGCGCGGATATAGACCTCGGTCTTGCCGCTTCCGGTTACGCCGTGAAGGAGAAACGCCCCGGGGCCGGAATCACTTATGGCCTTAATGGCCTTTTTTTGTGCAGAATTAAGGGTTATCTCTCTCTTCTTCGCGGCTTCTTCGTCAAAGATAATCCTCTGCCTTCCCGCCTTTCTGCCTGTAAAAAGGGAAGAAGGCAGGGCATTCTTTAGGACAATCCCCGCAGATGATATGTAGTATTGCCCTGCCCAATCCATGAGCTTTAGAAGCTTGTCAGGAACGAGAGGCTCTTCATCAAAGACCTTTGTTATTGCTTTAAGCTTGATACTTGGTGCAAGAGAGGGTTTTGTATTAATTCCGATTACAATGCCGACCTTTTCAGAACGCCTGAACGGAGCCAGCACACGCGCCCCGATCTTAATGTCAGCGCTTATATCTTCAGGCACAAGATAGGTGAATGAACCCGCGTCAATAGGAAATAAAACATCAATGTGCATTAGATTTCCGCCATTTCTTGAATATTCCAAAATAATAATGCACTTTCATGTCAAAGGATAACATTTCAAGCTGTCTACTTGTAAAGACACGTTTGCTTAAAAACTGCGGGATTTATAAAAAGAGGATTATGTGAATATTTGCCTCGAATACGAAGTACAATGATAGCTATCAAATAGCCTTCAAAAAGTTATTGACTGAATCACAACTTTGTGATAATGTTTTCTAATTACATAACAGGTTGAATGGAAAGGAAAGACCCATGAGATGCGAGAAATGTAATACTGTTACACCTGATGGCCAGTCTTTCACGTTTCACTACGGGAAGAGTATGGGAACATCACAAACCTTGCAAGGAACTTGGAGATTCGAGTACACACATTTTCGGATAGGAGGGTCTGCGGAAGTATATATATGCGACCTATGTATGGGGCGCTTATTTCGAGGGTTCTCTGCACTAATTCTTATTATCCTCGCTTGGCTATCATCGACTATTATATTTTTGGCGATTCTGATACCTTTGCTCCAATTAAATGTGATAGACGTTGATATCGGTTCTGGAATTATACTAGGAGGCCCTGTGCTAGTTGCTGTGTTAGTTGATTACTATCTTAGCAGACAGGATGAGTATAAAAAGAACCTTGTGCGCAGGATGCGAGCAAGTAATTCCAGGCGTCTTAGTGAAACTGGCGCTGAACAGGCCATACTTCTGCGAAGAGCAGGACTGGAGGGCGAAGGCTACAATGCGTTCTTTACGCCAGCTCAATACAATAATCTTTCCAGAAAATAAATCGCAGGCAAAGGGGCTATGGGGTCAGGCTTGACTATTGACATTTTGAAGTCAACCTTGGAAGCTTGCATAAAACACTAATCAACGCAGCGGTAGTACCCGTCATTCTTCAGTCTATTGTATAATATTAAAAAAAGGATACCTGATGCCGACAATCTCAATGTTTTTCGGAATTATAGTTTCAATTTTTTATGGTGATAACGAACAGCACCATACGCCACACATCCATGTGCGATATCAAGGCAAAAAAGCTTCAATAGCCATTGATGACGGGCGTATTCTTGCCGGTGATTTTCCATCACGCCAACTTCGAATGGTACAGGTCTGGATTGACATTCACAGAGATGAGCTGACGGCAGACTGGGAACTCGCCGTTGCCGGTGATGAACCGTTTCGTATTGCGCCTCTTCAATAAGGAGAAATTTATGGAACCGTTGCTTGATGTCATCAGTGTAAAAACTCCTGATGACCATACGTTAGAACTTGTTTTTGAAAATGGGGAAAAGCGTATATTTGATATGACCCACTTTTTCAACAAAAAGCCTTTTGTCAAGCTCCTTCACTCTCCACTATTCTTCAAAGCGTCTGTCCAATATGGCACAGTTGTATGGCCCGGCGATATCGATATTGCACCTGAGACTCTGTGGTATCAATCCTCCCCGGCATAACGAACTGATTCCAGCCATGACTAAACAAAAATTACAGCCAATTCATAAAGAAGTTCACGTTTATGCTGCTGCTATTTAGCTTATTGTCTGTAACACATAACCATGCGCCGCATCAATCGTAAACAGAACATCCACCTGCAATTAATCCATTCTCCTCTTCCACCACTTTTCGATCTCAACTGCAAAGAAGACAACAGACGATAACGCGAGAGTCAATGCCAGCTCATTCATCGTCAGCGGTTCTGTCTTGAATACAGGATTCAGTGCAGGGACATATATGGTCGCCATCTGCAGGGCAAAGGTCAGCACAACCGCGCCGAGGAGGTAGTTGTTGGAAAATATGCCTATCTTAAAGAGCGACTCTTTCTCTGATCTAATGGCAAGTACATGGCCAAGCTGTGTCAGGCAGAGCACGGTAAATACCATCGTCTGCCAGTGAGCATGCCCTGTATTTATCGACCATGCCTGGACAAACAGAACAACGCCGCCCATCAAAAGGCCGACCCATATAGCATGAATCCCCAATCCGTAAGCGAATATGCTTTCTTTCGGATGCCTCGGGGGCCTGCTCATAACATCTCCTTCAGCTGGTTCGGCAGAAAGTGCAAGGGCGGGAAGACTGTCTGTAACCAGATTTATCCACAGTATATGTATCGGCAAAAGCGGTATAGGCAGCCCGGCAAGGGGCGCGAGGAAGAGCGTCCATATCTCGCCTGAGTTTGTGGTAAGGAGATATTTTACGAACTTCCTGATGTTGTCGTATATCTTCCTGCCTTCCTTTACAGCCTTCACTATAGTTGCAAAATTGTCATCAAGCAGTATCATGTCCGAGGCTTCTTTAGAAACATCCGTGCCTGTGATTCCCATGGCAATGCCAATGTCAGACCGCTTTAATGCAGGCGCGTCATTTACTCCGTCGCCTGTCATTGCGACAAACTGCCCTTTGTCCTGAAGCGCCTTTACTATTTTAAGTTTCTGTTCAGGCGCGACTCGCGCATAAACCCTTATATGCTCGACCCTTTCTTCAAATTCCTCCATTGTCAGATTATCAAGCTCTCTTCCGGTAATTATCGTCCTTGGGTCCTCATCAATGATACCGAGCCTCTTTGCTATCTCTCTCGCTGTAATCGGATGGTCGCCTGTTATCATCACGGGCTTTATCCCCGCTCTTACGCATATCGCGACAGCATCTCTTGCCTCTTCTCTCGGCGGGTCCATCATGCCGGTGAGCCCTATAATGGTAAGCCCGGCCTCAACATTCTCAAAAGACATGTCTTCAGGCAGGCCTGCCTGTCCGGTAGGCAGGCTCTCCCATTTTCTCATGGCAACGCAAAGAACCCTCAGGCCGTCAGCAGCCATTCTGTTGCCGATCTTTATGATCTCCTCTTTATTGATTGGCTTGAGTCCGTCAGACGTTAGAATATTGACTGACTTATCAAGCAGAACATCTATCGCGCCTTTGGTGAAAGAAACAAAGTTGAGAGTTGAGAGTTGAGAGTTGAGAGTTAATGGTTCTTCAGTTCCTTCACTTTTAACTTTTAACTTTTCACTATTAACTGTTTTATGAAACGTCGTCATGCACTTTCTGTCAGAATCAAACGGGATCTCAGCAACACGCGGCAGTTCCTTCTCAAGCTCCTGTTTGTTAAATCCATTCTTGTCTGCGATATCAAAAAGCGCGGTCTCAGTAGGGTCGCCCATCAACTTTCCGTCCTTATCAAAAACAGCGTCATTGCTTAGAGCGAGAGCGGTAAAAAGAGTTGAAAGTTGAGAGCCTGCCTGTCCGGTAAGCAGGTTAAGAGTTAAGAATTCTTGTGTTCCTTCATTTTTAACTATCTTATTATCTATATACAGCTCTTCAACCGTCATTTTATTAAGGGTTAAGGTCCCGGTTTTATCGGAGCAAATATATGTCACCGAGCCGAGCGTTTCAACGGCCGGCAGTTTTCTTATGAGAGCATTTTGGATTACGAGTTTTTTTGCCCCTAAAGCAAGCGATATGGTTATTACCGCAGGCAAGGCTTCGGGAATGGCGGCTACAGCGAGAGAAATGGCGGTCAGAAGCATCAGAATAGGCTGCTCCCCTCTCATTACTCCTATGCCGAAAACTATGGCGCATATGGCAAGGACGGCAACGGCAAGCTTCTGGCCGAAATTCGCAAGCCTCTTCTGAAGCGGGGTCTTCACCTCTTCCTCTTCCTGAAGCATTGCCGCGATCTTGCCCAACTCCGTCTCCATGCCGGTTGCGACAACAACGCCTGCCCCGCGCCCATATGCGGCAAACGTACCTTTGTAAGCCATATTTCTCCTGTCGCCTAGAGGAAGTTCTTTGTCGTGAAGCAGTTGCGTATGTTTTTCCACGGGGACAGATTCGCCTGTAAGAGCGGCTTCTTCAACCTTAAGCATCGCTGTTTCAATCAGCCGCATATCAGCAGGGACAACCTTCCCTGCCTCAAGAACGACGATATCACCGGGAACTATTTGTGACGCGGCAGCGGCCTCAGTCTGGCCCCCCCTGATTATCGTTGCGGAAAATGCAGCCATCTTCTTAAGCGCCGCCATGGCTTTTTCAGCCCTGTATTCCTGAATGAAACCGATGACCGCGTTCAGGACAACAATTACAATTATCGCGATAGTATCCGACAACTCGCCGATGAAGCCTGAAATAAGAGCGGCGGCGATAAGCACCATTATCATGAAATCCTTGAACTGGTCGAGGAACATTATAAGCGGGGTCTTCTTTGCTTTCTCCTTTAATTCATTAGGGCCGTATTCTCTGAGCCGTTTGGCAGCTTCTTCAGAGGAGATCCCCCGCAGTGAAGACTTCAGCTCGTCAATTAACTCATTGATTTTCTTTTGATGCCAGTTCATTATTTATATCTCCTTCTATTTCAACATATATAACAGCATAAGGTTAATCATAAATATAAAAACCATGCCGACAGAATCCCATGCCAGAAACAATTTTTTCTTCTCAGCACGATAAGTCAAACCTATAATTGCAATGGCTGTCATGGCAATAGCGGATAATGCCGGGATTGCATGGTTCTGATTTACCAATGAGAGCAAAGGGCCTTTTACGAAAAAGAGATCGTCAATGCCAAGGATTAATATGTTGAAGATATTGGACCCGAACAAGTTTCCGACTGCAAGGTTTATCGCCCCCATCTTCACGGCAGCTATAGAGACCACCACCTCAGGAAGGGATGTGGATACAGCTATGAAAATATTGCCCACAAAGGTCTGGCCTAAACCTGTTGTCTCTGCAATGGCCTCACCTATTTTGGGCAGGAAGATGGCCGCTATGACAACAATAATCGCGTGGATGCTGTAATGAACAACAGCAGTCTTTGCCGGTATTTTTTCGTATTGCAATTCAACACCTACTTCTTTTATAAAGGCGGAGATCTGCCTTTTTTCATAAAAATAGACCAATCTTATGGCGATTAAATAGATGCCCATAATTAGAGGGGTATAAAGTCCGATCCAGCCGATTGAAGGAATGCGATCTCCCAAAAACAGACTTACAGCGACTACTCCCAAAAGAAGTATTCCAAAACCCGCAGAGAGAACGTGTCCATGGTGTGCCTTTGCTGACAATGGCTGCGGCCTGTGCGCAGCGTCAAGAAGCGCAAGGATGAGCATATTAAAAACGCAGCTTCCCATGACATCACCCGCTGCGATATCAGGAACTCCTGCAAAGGTTACAGAGGTTATACCGGTAACAAGTTCAGGAAGTGACGTTACTGACGCCATGAGCACCAGGCCGATCCATGCCCTGCCAAGCCCTGTCTTTTCGGCAATAATGTCTCCGTACTTGGCAAGCCTTGTCCCTGAATAGACAATTACAGATGTGCATACGATGAAACTAAGCCAAAGTGTCATATAAATTGCCTTTGAAAGTATCTGTAATTAGATTATAGCGGAACAATAGTTATGACAAAAAAGGCCCTTACCACTAATACATGTGTTCTCATCGCGGTAAAGGCCTCGTCTGCCAGGAATGCCAAACCCTTATTTCTTAAAAACGCCGAAGAGTTTATCAAGCCCTGCCTTTTCAAGCTTTGAAACAGTTTCAAGTTCTCCGGCATCAAGCCATATGCCGTCACATTCAGAGCACTTATCCACCTTGATTTTTTTGTAGTCTATCTCTATCAGTTCCATGCCGCATTTGGGGCATCTCATGTGATGAATATCTTTCAGTTTCTTCTTCTCTTCGGCTTTAAGTTTCTTGTGTTTTTCCTCCTCCAATTTCTTTTTTCTCTCAAACTCCATCCTTGCGATAAATTCTGTCTCCCTCTCACTCGGTTTCATTTTTGATACCTCCTTTTAGATTTGATAGCGCATTTATTACATTTTAAAATAATTATATAGCAGAACAAATTTTGTTTGACACTCAAGTTTGCTCTATGCTAAAGTGTTAGACCTCAACCGCACTGAGGCTGCAGATATTATAGGGTTACTCGGGCACAAACTTCAAAGTCTTGATCTGCAACGCAATTTAATTATTTCATAATAAAAGGAGGACATCAAAGATGCCACTCGACCCTACCAAACACGCAGACTGGGAAATTGCCGAAGCCGCGGAAGCGCACATGAAGACCGTCTACCAGCTCGGGGAAGAACTCGGGCTTGAGAAGGAAGAGCTTCTGCCTCACGGACATTACGTAGCAAAACTCGACTTCAATAAAATTTTAAAGAGGCTCGCCAACAGGCCTGACGGAAAGTACGTTGACGTTACAGCCATCACGCCGACTCCGCTTGGCGAAGGTAAATCCACCACAACGATCGGTTTGACGCAGGGCCTCGGCAAGAGGAAGAAGAATGTAATCGCCGCCATACGCCAGCCTTCAGGCGGGCCAACCATGAACATCAAGGGCTCGGCAGCAGGCGGAGGCTTGTCGCAGTGCATTCCGCTCACTCCGTTTTCATTGGGATTGACCGGAGACATCAACGCGATAATGAACGCGCACAACCTTGCGATGGTGGCTCTCACATCGCGCATTCAGCACGAATTTAATTATACGGACGAGCAGCTCGCGAAGCGCAAACTAAAGAGGCTTAATATCGATCCCCGCAATGTTGAGATGAAATGGATAATGGATTTCTGCGCTCAGGCGTTAAGAGAGATAACAATCGGGCTCGGCGGCAAGAGCGACGGATTCATGATGAATTCGGGATTTGCGATAGCGGTCTCATCGGAGGTCATGGCTATCCTCGCGGTCGCGAAAGACCTGAAGGATATGAGGGAGAGGATGGGCAGGATCGTTGTAGCTTATGACAAGAGCGGAAAGCCTGTTACCACTGAAGACCTCAATGTCGCAGGCGCGATGACAGCATGGATGGTCGAGGCATTGAATCCGAACCTGATGCAGACTATCGAAGGACAGCCCGTGCTCGTGCACGCGGGGCCGTTCGCGAATATCGCTATCGGACAGTCATCGATAATCGCTGACAGGATCGGACTGAAACTTGGAGATTACAATGTAACAGAATCAGGCTTTGCCGCTGATATCGGGTTTGAGAAGTTCTGGAACCTCAAATGCAGGTTCTCAGGACTGAAGCCTAACGCGGCGGTTCTCGTAGCAACGATTAGGGCTTTGAAGTGCCACGGCGGAGCGCCGATCCCCGTCCCCGGAAGGCCTATTCCCGATGAGTACAAAGGCGAGAATGTCGGATGGGTTGAGAAGGGCTGCGACAACCTCATTCACCTTGTTAATGTGGTTAAGAAGGCTGGCATCAATCCGGTTGTCTGCATCAATGCTTTCTACACTGACACTGACAATGAGATAAAAGCTGTACGCCGGATTGCTGAGGCAGCTGGAGCGCGCGTCGCTCTCTCAAGGCACTGGCAGTACGGCGGCGAAGGCGCATTGGAATTGGCTGACGCGGTTGTTGACGCATGCAATGAGCCGAACGACTTTAAGTTCCTTTATGAGCTTTCAACACCTCTCAGAAAGCGAATCGAGCTTATCGCAAAGGAGGTCTACGGAGCTGACAGCGTGGAATACACTCCTGACGCCCTCGCAAAGGCAAAGAGGATGGAGGACGATCCCGAGACGTCAAAACTCGGAACCTGCATGGTCAAAACGCATCTGAGCCTGACTGACAATCCGAATTTAAAAGGAGTTCCCAAAGGATGGAAGCTTCTTGTCCGTGATATTCTCACATACAAAGGAGCAGGCTTTGTAGTTCCTGTCGCAGGCGCGATCAAACTCATGCCCGGCACTGCGTCAGACCCTGCATACAGGCGCGTGGATGTTGATGTTGATACAGGCAAGGTAAAGGGCCTCTTTTAAAGCTGAACGGCAAATACAGACGGCCCCTGTTATTCATGTAACAGGGGCTGTTTTATTTATTAATGATGATTCTTGGTATTTACGTATAACCGTATGATTTAATTGCTTATTATAAAACCTTCATGCTTCTGAATATCCCAAATATACTTACAGTGGTTCGGATACTTTTACTGCCTCTTTTTGTTGCGGCATTCATGTATGGAAAGTATGAGTACGCCCTTTATGTATTTCTGCTCGCGGCTGCCACTGATTTATTTGACGGATTGATAGCAAGATTAAAGAAGCAGGCTACGGAGCTTGGCAGGATTTTAGACCCGATAGCTGACAAATTTTTCATGATTACTTCATTCATTTTGATGACATATTACGGCATGATCCCTAAATGGATAACCATAGTTGTGATAAGCAGGGACATGTTCGTAATCACCGGCTGCGTTATTACGTATTTTATCTCTAGCTCCCTGAGAATTGAGCCCACTTTGGCAGGCAAGACCGCGAGCGCGCTGCAATTTATAATGATCGGCCTCGTCCTTGTTCTGTACATCAACGGAGGGAAAACGCCGCCGCACGCACTCTTCATCTTAACAGCATTCTTTACCATAGCTTCGGGGCTTCAATATGTCTATAACGGGCTTAAGATGATTAATTCAGGAAACAGCCGCGCCTGATTATTTATGAACCTGACGATTAACAATATAAGGGAAGGAAGTTCGGCAGAGGGCATCGGCCTAAAAAAAGGCGATGTCATACTCAGCATAAACGGCCAGCCCGTTAAAGACATTATTGATTACATGTTCTACGCATCAGGCGCTTCCTTTGAGATGGGAATTCAGAGGGGAGATAAAAAGTTAGCCTTAACAGCCAGAAAAAAAGATATATCAAATCAGGACGTCGATCTGAAGGCATTCAGGACAAGGCCGTGCAACAACAAATGCATCTTCTGTTTTGTGCATCAGCTTCCAAAAGGAATGCGCGAAAGCCTTTACCTTAAAGATGATGATTACCGCATGTCATTCCTTTACGGCAACTATATAACGCTTACGAACCTGACTGCCAAAGACAAAGAGCGCATCATATCTCAAAGGCTGAGCCCTCTTTACATATCGGTTCACTCCACAAACAATGACCTCCGGAGAAAGATGTTAGGCAACAGAAAAGCGCCGGACATCCTCGAAGAGATAGAATACTTCACTTCACGCAGGATTAGGCTTCACGCTCAGATTGTTCTCTGCCCTGATATTAATGACGGCAAAGAGCTTATAAAGACGATAAAAGACCTCTCGAAATATTACCCGTATATGCTCTCGATATCGGTTGTCCCGGTCGGTTTGACAAAACACAAGAAGAAGCTCGTGAGGCCTGTTGAAAAAGAAGACGCGGAAAAGATTATTGCGGAAGTAAATAAATTTCAGGAGAGGTTCAAAAAACGCTTCGGCGACATGCTCGCCTACGTTGCCGATGAGATGTATATAAAAGCCGGGATGCCGTTTCCGCCGCTTAAGAGCTACGGCGACCTGCCTCAGCTCGAAAACGGCGTAGGCATGGTCCAGCTCTTTGTAACTTCGGCAAAGAAAATAAAATTGCCTAAAAAAATAGATTCGCGAAGCATCGCTACATTCACGGGCAAATCTTTTATGCCCTACCTTGAAGAATTCAGAAAGAAACTTGCCCATATCGAAGGGCTGAATCTTGAGGTATTTGAAATCGAGAACAGGCACTTCGGCCCTTCCGTGACCGTCGCCGGACTTTTGACAGGCAAAGACATCCTGAAGACGCTTGTCGGCAGAGTAAAAGGAGGATGCCTTCTTGTGCCTGACGTCGTTTTAAAGGAGGGGTCTGACCTCTTTCTTGATAATGTTAAACTTAAAGATATTGAGGAGACACTCGGTATTCCTCTTATAAAGATCGAATCAACTCCTCAGGGGCTTCTTGAAGGGATAAAAGATGGATGTAAATGGGAAGACTAAAATAGTCTGCATATTCGGTTATCCGGTTGAGCACTCGCTCTCGCCTAATATGCACAATGCGGCATTCGAAAAGCTCGGCCTTGATATGTGCTATGTCCCGTTTAAAGTAGCGCCTCAGGACCTGCCTGCTGCGGTAAACTCCATCAGGGCGCTCAATATGCTCGGCGTGAACACAACCATCCCGCACAAAGAGAATGTTATCCGGCTTCTTGATAATGTCGACAAGGAAGCCCTCTTCATAGGCGCGGTTAACACAATAGTCAATAAAGAGGGGAAACTTACAGGCTACAACACAGACGGCAGAGGATTCATGAGTTCGCTGTCTGAAGAAAATATCAATACAGAGAATAAAAATGTGCTCATCATCGGCACCGGCGGCGCGTCAAGGGCTATAAGTTATTATTTGAGCGAGAAGGCGTCAAAGCTCTCCTTGTTTGATATAGACAAACCCAAGGCTCAAATGCTAGTGGATGATCTCGGTAAGATTCGCGATAATGTAATCCTGCTGGATGGTATTAAAAATATGGGCACGCCTGACATTATCATCAATGCTACCCCGCTCGGCCTGAAAGATACCGACCCCCTGCCCTTTGACACGAAACTTATAACTTCTGAAACGGTTGTCTGCGACCTTATCTACAAAGAGACCCCTCTCCTCAAAGAAGCAAAGGCAAGAGGCGCAAAGACGATCAACGGTTCAGGCATGCTCCTGTGGCAGGGTGTGCTTGCATTTGAATTATGGACCGGCATCAAACCGCCTGTTGATGTTATGAGAAAGGTGTTGCTGGCGAAGATAAGGTAAGCCTGTCGAGACATTCCTATGAGTCAGGTCTGACTATTTATATTTTCCCTTAACAATCATTTCTCCAACTCCTTAAAAACCTCTATAAGGTTCACCTAACCATTCAGAAATTCTCTTAAACTTATTATTGTTACACCTCTATATTCTTTCAATGCCAACATCTCTTTATCACCGGTTACAATAATATCCGCCTTGCCGCTTAGGGCGCATTCCAGTATCCTGTTATCAGGATCGTCTTTCAGGACACTGATTTTACGAGTCTTGTGAACCATGATTCCAAGTTCAGAAAGGAAAACCGCAGTATGACTGATTGCTTCAATATCACGGCTGAATTTATTATGAAGCACTGTCAGGACTTCATCAATAATAGCTTTTGATATCAAAAGGGTATCATCGGCGGAGGTTATTCTCGACATAGCCTTTTCGGCCTGGCCTCCGGGGAAAATAAAGGCGGAAATGAAAATGTTTGTATCAAAGACGACTCTCACTTCTTTAAATACTTCTCAAGGTCTTTTTCTGTGAGGATGCCTTTGTCTTTCGCTTTTTGGCTCCAGTAGCCCTGCAACTGGTTAAACCCTTTTTTAAGCCTCTCTTTTTTAGTAAGCCTCAGCGATTCCTGAATGACAGCGCTCAGGGATTTACCTTCCTCGCGGGCTATATTTTCTGCTTCTTTTGCAAGGTCATATGGAAGGGAGATTGTCTTCTTAACAGCTATTGCCATTTTATTGCCTCCTGTAACTGGTATGAATAAATACTACCATAAATTGCAGAGAACATTAAAGATGCAAGCATTCAGCCATTGCAAATTAAAAGTAAGAGTTTAAATTTGCAACATCATCTCACTGTTCCCCTGTAAACCTCTATCCTGTCCCTGCCCTTTGCTTTCGCGGCATACAACGCCCTGTCGGCAAGTTCGATTATCTCAGCCTCATCAGCAGGAAGTTCTTTCTCTTTATAAAAGATCTCGGCGACGCCGACGCTTATCGTCACGTTAATATCCTTGCCTTCACTGTTTTTAATTATTTCTTGTTTAATAAAATCGCAGAGCCTTGAGGCAAGGCTCTTCACGCCGTCTACTCTTGTTTCAGGAGCTATAATGACAAACTCCTCCCCGCCGTACCGCGCGACTATATCTTCGGCGCGGCAGTGTTTTTTGATTATGCGGGCTACCATTTGCAGTATCAAATCCCCGATCTGATGGCCATATGTGTCATTAAACTTTTTGAAGTGGTCTATATCCATCATAATGCACCCTATGTAATGGCCGTATCTCTTCGCCCTGTTGACCTCTTCGTGCAGGCGAAAGCTTAAATATCTTCTGTTATACAATTCGGTGAGCGGGTCAAGAACCGACAACTCCTCTATCTTTTTATACGCGGACGAAAGCTTCTTCATAAGTTTTAAAGCTATCAGGTAAATTATCCCGATAAGCAGGATTATGGTGATGACAGCCAATGCAAAAATAATGATATTGTTCTTTCTGAGCTTTGCCTGTACGTGTTCGATATTGTAATTGAGGCTTATGCCGCCCCTCAGGTCCCCGAGCCTGTAACCCTGCTCGAAATGGCACTCGATGCACTCCTGCTTTACATAGAGAGGAGACATATATCTGAAATATACCTTGCCGTTTATGACCTCCTTCTCATATGCCTCCTGAAGGCCTTCGTTGAATCTTTTCAACGCGTTGAGTTCAAAAGGATCCGCAAGGTTTTTTGGGTCAAGAGGATAGAGGCTGGTGATATGAAAAAGGAGCATCCCTTCCTGCGAGGCAAGGATTGATATTTCGGCAGTCATCAATGTGGAGCCGACCTTTGTGTAGAACTTCCCGTTCATGGATTCAAAATCAGGATTATCAAGATACTTTTCCGGATTGATCACCTTCTTCTTTTCAGCATAAACACCGCTGTGTGTCTCCTTCCACCGCCTGTTAAGGGTTATGTCGCTGATGTCAGCCCTTGCGGTTGTTATAATCTCATCCTCGATAAGCTGACCGTTCCTGTAATAAAGGCCGAGAAAGATGCCCGAGACAAAAATAGCTATGACAAGGCTTATGCTGTAAAGAAATAATCTGTACTCTCTGCCGATAAATATCGTGCTTTTAATATTGCCGTGCATAAGAACATCCTATCAGAGCGCAATTTTGGAGTCAATCAAATATTATTAATTTAAAATCTTTGATAAAATATTTCATACATGTTAATTTCATATTGCCATTTATAATTTTTGTCATGCCCGAAGTTTGTAATTGAGCATCCAGAACCTCTTAAGAAGACTGGATTCCCGCTCAAAAGACTACGGGAATGACAGCCAATGTTTATACTGAGGAACCAATATTAATGAAAATAGCGATAACAGGCAAAGGTGGTGTAGGGAAGACGACCCTCTCTGCCCTCCTGAGCCACATTTACTCCTCTGAAGGCAAAAAGGTCATCGCGGTTGACGCGGATCCCGACGCCAATCTCGCGGCCGCGCTCGGCATATCAAAAGAAGAATTGAAAGGCATCCGCCCGATTGCGGAAATGGCCGAGCTTGTCGAGGAGAGGACAGGGGTGAAGCCCGGCGCAAGCGGCGGGATATTCAGGCTCAACCCCAGAGTCGACGACATACCCGAAGGCTTCGGATACAGGCTCGGCAATATCATTCTCCTTGTGATGGGAAAGTCAAAGGCCGCTTCATCAGGGTGCTACTGCCCTGAGAGCGCTTTGCTAAAGAGGCTTCTGAAGCACCTCATACTTGAAAGAGATGAGGTTGTAATAGTTGATATGGAGGCCGGCATCGAGCACCTCACAAGGGGTACTGCCGAAGGGGTTGACGGGTTTATAGTTGTCGTGGAGCCGGGGCAGAGGAGCATACAGACCGCGCTCAGCGTTAAAAAGCTCGCGGATGAGTTAGGCGTCAAAAAGGTATTCGCAGTCGCGAACAAGACGAGAGGCGAAAGCGATACGGATTTCATAACGAATTCCCTGAATGGCATGGAACTGCTTGGCGCAATATCCTTCAACGCATCGATCGTGGAGGCAGACGTAAAAGGATTGCCTTCATACGCGGCGTCTGAGGATCTTCTTGACGAGGCGAAAACAATAAAGCAAAACCTCGAGAGGCATATTTGAAGAAAAAGCTCAGAACAGACCTTTTGACAAAAAGGGATTCAATAGACGCTGAACTCAAGAAAGCCAAAGAGGCGTCCATTGAAAAGAAGCTTTTCGCCCTGAGCGGCTTCAAAAAATCAGACAGCATACTGCTCTACGCGTCATTCCGCTCAGAAGTCAGCACTATCGGCTTCCTTCAGGATGTTATCAATTTAAATAAAAGGCTCATCATGCCCCGCGTTGATCCCGCAAAGAAAAAATTAAGGCTATTTGAGGTAAAGAATGTGTCAGAGCTTACACCTGGATATATGGGCATACCGGAACCTGGCATAATGAAGAACCGCGAAGTTTCTCTTGAAGAAATCGGGCTTGTTATTATTCCCGGAACAGGGTTCGACCTGAAAGGCAACCGTCTCGGATACGGCGGCGGCTATTACGACAGGCTGCTCAGTTATGAATCAAAGATGCTTTCAGAGGCCGGGCACATAAAGACCGTTGCCCTCGCCTTTGAAGAACAGATCGGGGAAAGCATACCGGCAGAACCTCATGACATCAAGGTTGACATAATCATAACTGACAGGCGCGTCATAAAGTGCAAAGAATGACACATGCCTTAAGTACTATTGCCTGTTGTTGCCAAATTATTTATAATGACACTTAATTCAAATTAGCGGCTGCATCTATAAACTCAAGGAGGACTGACATGAGCAAAGCAAAGGACAAACAGAAGACAAACGCTAAGAAAGCCCCGAAGATGACTCTCATGGAGAAGAGAAAAGCCAAAAAAGAGAAAGAGAAGAGCCGCGCGTTTTAATTCCTTCAGAAAGCGGCAGCCGTATTATGACGCAGTACGGCTGCCGCTATTTTTTTAAGTCAATAATGAGACCAAACACCTTATTTAAGAAAGCGATATATATGGCGATATTAGCCGTCACCCTGCTTATCGCCGTATTCAGAGGCCAGTTACATAAGCCTCTTCAAAAAAGCAGCAGCATAGCAGGCAGAGTGGTCAAGGTAACTGACGGCGACACTGCCATGATATCGCCTGAAGACGGGGGGAGTGAATTCACATGCAGGCTGTATGGAATAGATGCCCCTGAAATTAAGAAAAAAGGCAAAAAGGGACAGCCGTATGGCGAAGAAGCAGAGGAGTTGCTTAAAAGACTTGTTTCAGGCGAGGTGGTGGATGTTACCCTAACAGGAGAAAAAACCTATAAGCGCGAAGTCTGCTTTATAACTAAAGACGGCATTGATATCAATCTCGAAATGGTCAAAAGAGGATATGCATGGGCATACAGACAGTATCTTGACCGCCCGTACGCAGGCGTTTATATAAATTCCGAAGAGGCTGCAAGAGAGAAGAGATTAGGCCTTTGGAAAGATTTAAACCCGCAGCCGCCGTGGGAGTTCAGGAAGAGAAAGTAAAAGATGCCATTAAGAAAGTTTGGCCTTGCCGGGTTTTATCTCCTTTATTTTTTCAGACAATCTCCTCGCGTGAACCCTTGTGAATTTTTGGTCTTTATAATAGAGCATGCCAAAGTCAGCCGCGAATGCCTCCGCCCTGCTCCTTAAATCCTCGTCACCTATTCTTGACACAAATTCCTCAAGCCCCTCATTCGGCATCCGCTCATATCCGTATCTCTTCATTTTTTTATGGAACTTGCCGATGATCTTCATCTCCTGAGGCATTCTTCTGGTTAAAAGCATGACAAAACCCGCGGCAAGCAAAACGATGAGCATAAAGACAATAAAATAGTGGCCTGCTTTTTCTTTTTCTATTGAAAGGTCAAGGTTAAAAGCGGGTTTCTTTATTCCTTCTCCTATCCTTAAAAATATGGAAAACTGCCTTCTCAGGTCATAATCGATAACAAACCCATTCCAGAAATAGTTAGCGACATCAAACGCCTGTTTCATCCTGAAGAAGATGTCTCTTCTGCCTTCCTCTATAAAAAGCTCGCGCGTCGAAGGGGTCGGATCAACTCTAACCCACCCTTCTCCCTTTACATATGCCTCTACCCAGAGATGGGCATTTCTCTGCTGTACAAGATAATACGCTCCCATCTCGTTGTATTCGGCCCCTTTGAAACCGCCCACGACCCGCGCCGGGATTCCCGCGGCTCTCAGCATTACAGCAGTTGAAGAGGCGAAATACTCGCAATTGCCGTATCTCAGCCTGAACAAAAAATCCTCAAGGGGAGAAGACGAGACAGGCAGCCCTTCCATCGAATATCTGAACTTCTCTTTGGCAAAATACTCAAGGATAGAATCTATCTTCGCCCGCCCGCTTCTGCCCGCAGTAATTCTCTTGGCCAAATCGGTTATCGCGGAAGAGATGCCGTCGTAAAGCTGAAGGTAAATATCCTCGTTTATCCCGCCAGCCGCGATACGTTCCGAGAAGACGGACACGGCTTCATATCTAATCCTTTTTTGAATTCCGCGCGGCAGGGGTGACGTAAAGACCCGGCTTGTGCGGGTATTGTTGACGGATATTGGGATGTCAAGCGCGAAAAGATATTTATGATTATACGGCTCGAGAAAGACCGTTTGCTCAATCTCCTCACCGCTTACGGGATGCCTGCCCATCTTCTCAAGCACGCTTTTGTTTGACATGCTCCAGCCGCGCCCGTCAAAGTAGTCAAAAACAATGCCCCGCCAATAGAGAAGCGAGGACGGCACTTCTCTCATATTTACCCTGAATACCGTGCTGTCATCCTCCTGTATCTCAGAGACCTCTCCCAGCTTGACGCCTTCTGAAAAACCGGTCACGCCCTTCTGCCCGGGGACAGGCACTTTCAAAAGAGGGGAAAACGGCCTCGGCAGCAGTATAAAGAAAACCATCGTAAGGGGTATCGCGAATACGGGAATCAGAAGAGCCTTTGAAACAACCTTGGCGCAGACTTCCCTCTCCATCCGTAAAGACGGCTCCTCGGACAGGTAGGCAAGAAATATCACTGCCAATGAACAGAGAAATATGAGTGTCAGAAAATATGCCAAAAAGAGGAGATCGACAGAAAGCAATGCCGAACCGAGAAGAAGGAATACCGCGATTGCGTATATCTGCAAGTGGTCCCTTGATTTCTTATCTTCAAGAAATTTAACCGCAAGAAGGAAGAGGAGCATCTCGATCACCTTTTCTATCAGATTCGCGTAGGTGGTATTTAAGACCGTCATTAAAATGAATGCCGATGCGATGGCATTAAGGAGCCATCTCGGAAAGAAGAAAATATTTTTCTTCTCAAAAACGAGGGAGAGAATCAACAGGGACAGAAACAGCAAGGAGTATGAGTAGCTGACATGCCGCGAAACAGAAACAAAGCCCGTGAGCCCCGTCAGATAAGATATAAGCTTTACGATCTGTTCGACTTTAAAGTCAGTCTTCATGCGCGCCGTATAATGCCAATTCCGTCAGGACCGCCTTTTTATGGGAATTGGAGGCCTGAGGCGGATATAATTTATCCCTGATAATGAAACCGAAAGGGACGCCGCTTCTGTAAAGCCGCAGGACAGCGAATGCAAGGCAGGAGAGCTTCTCTTCATGATTATTTATCTGCACGTCATCAAAAGAGATTATCACCGGATTAAAAAATGCCGATGACAATTCCTTTGTCTTGAGCCTGTCTGTCTTTGCGGTCGCCTTCCAATTGATATATTTCAGCGGATCGCCGTGCGCGTAATCCCTTATGGAGATCATCTCGGGGTAAAACCCGGGTTTCCCTGAAGGAGATTCGCCTGATCTTTTGACAAGCTCTTCGATGCGGGCAAAGACCTCGCAATTTTTCGGCTCAGGGAAGACGAGAAAATCAAAAGGCTTTTTTATCCTTCTGCATCTTACAAAAAAATTAAAAGGGAACGCGGAACAGAGATAGATTTCATCTACGCGCCGCATCCCTCTTCTGTCAAAAATAAAGTCTATATACGCGGAAGACTCTGACCTTGTCCCGACATAGGGCAGGAACTTGCTCATTTCCTCAACATGAACCCTGAACATAAAACCCGGGAGCCGCCTTCTCCTGTTGAGAACCCTGATCCTCAGCGGAAACCTGCTGCCCGCGTACAATTCAGCGGACGTTTCGATCTCCACATCTATGCCGGTGAGATTTGCCTTTCCGAGAATGCCAGAGATAACCATAAAGCTGAGGAGGGCTGATGTGATAAGGTATACGAGATTAAGGCCGCTGTTCGCGGAGACCAGGGCAAGAAAGACAGTAAGAAGAATATACAATTTGCCCGCTTTTGTTATCCTGATTAAACGGGAACCGGGACCTCTTTGATTATCGATCTTAGAATCTCCCTTTTGTCGGAACCTTCGTACTCATCTTTAAATACCACCCTGTGAGGTATCGTAAATTCCGCCATCTCTTTGACATCCTCGGGAATAAGGAAGTCCCTGCCGCTGAAAAAGGCGTTTGTCCTCGCCGTCTCTGTTATTGCCAGCGCGCCTCTCGTTGAAAGGCCCGTGATCAGATACCTGGAATTCCTCGTGCTCTTCACGATATCCAGAATATACGCAAGTATCTTGTCGGATATGTAGATCTCATCCTTTATGCTTTTTTGTATATCAACCACGTCTTCCTTCCTGATCACCGGAGCCGTCAAATTTCTCGCCTCGCTCTGCATGACCTCCATTATTATCCTCTTTTCCGACTCCTTATCAGGGTAGCCGATGTTTATCTGCATCATGAACCTGTCAAGCTGTGATTTTGGAAGAGGATAAGTCCCGTGATGCTCCGTGGGATTCTGCGTGGCTATGACGAAAAAAGGGCTTTCGAGTTTGTATGTAATGCCTTCCGCGGTAATCTGCCTCTCCTGCATGGCCTCAAGCAGGGCGCTCTGAGTCTTTGAGGTGGCCCTGTTTATCTCATCGACAAGCACTATGTTATTAAAGATTGGGCCGGGGTGGAACTCGAACATCTCCGTGGTTTTGTTGTATATCGACAATCCGGTGATATCGGACGGGAGCAGGTCATTTGTGCACTGAATCCTCCCGAACTTGAGCCCGAGCGCATTCGCGATGCTGACTGCAAGCGTTGTCTTGCCCAGGCCGGGAAGGTCCTCGATCAGTAAATGCCCCTGTGAAAAGAATGATATGAGAGCAAGGCGGAGCGCCTTTTCCTTGCCGTGAAGATGCTGCAGCAGAGATTCGAATATTTCATTAAATTTCTCGAGCCTTGTGTCAGTAACAGCCTTAGATGGCCTCATGTTTATATGATATAATACATCACATTTAAATGTAAGGACTCATATGAAAGACCTCTCGCTCGGCTATTCGCCCTGCCCTAACGACACCTTCATCTTTTATGCCCTTGTACACGGAATTATTGATTCCGGCGAATTGCGCTTTAGCGAACTTCTGCTCGATGTCGAGACGCTTAATCAAAAAGCCTTAAAAGCTGAGCTTGACCTTTCAAAGGTCTCATATCACGCGTTGGGATATCTCAGGAAAGATTACTGCCTCCTGAGTTCAGGGAGCGCGCTCGGCAAAGGCTGCGGCCCTATTCTCGTCTCCGGCGTTGAATGCTCAGTCAAAGAGTTAGTAAAGAAAAAGATAGCCGTGCCCGGGAAACTCACCACCGCTTGCCTCCTGCTCCGGCTGTTTGAACCCGGCATTGCCTTCAACTCAGATATTATCGCGATGCCGTACGACAAAATAATCTCCGCCGTAAAAAACGGGGAAACCGATGCCGGCCTCATAATTCACGAGAGCAGGTTCACTTACCGGGCTCACGGCCTGAAGAAGATAATCGACCTCGGAGAGTGGTGGGAGAATGAGACCGGACTGCCTATCCCTCTCGGCGGCATCATTGCCAGAAAAAAACTCGGCAAGGGCATCATCTCTGAAGCCGATGAGATGATAAGAAAGAGCGTAAAATTCGCGCTTGAAAACAGGATGGAGCCGATGCATTACATCAAAAAATATTCACGGGAGCTTTCGGATGAAATAATAAACAGCCACATCAATCTGTACGTAAATGATTTATCCGTCGATATGGGCGAAGGCGGCAAAAAAGCGGCGGCAGAGCTTCTCCGCAGGGCTCAGGAAGCAGGCATCATCCCATCATCGGATGAGCCTATCTTTATATGAAAAGAGCCACCCTTGCCGGAATAGATATCGGCACAAATACCTTCAGGCTCCTGATAGGCGAAACGGATGGAAAAAATATTAAGCATATCGCTTCAGACAGAATCGTGACAAGGCTTGGAGAGGGCATATCTGACAGCGGCATTCTGAAGCCGGAAGCTGTAACAAGAAGCATATCAGCGCTCAGAACCTTCAGAGAGGCCGTAGACAGGTCTAAAGCAGAAGCTGTGTCTGCCGTGGGAACAAGCGCACTGAGGAAAGCTTCAAACAGCAAAGCGTTTCTATCAGAGGCTTACAGGGAAACGGGTTTCGATATTAATATTATTTCTGATGAAGAAGAAGCGAGGCTGACATTTCTCGGCATGAGTATGGACATGGATATTCCGGAACCTGCCCTTCTTATTGATATCGGCGGAGGAAGCACCGAATTTATTATTAAAGATAAAGAAGGAAACGTATTCTCTGAAAGCCTTGCGCTTGGAGCTGTCTATCTGAGCGAAACGCATATAAAAAACGACCCTCCGTTTTTGGCGGAGATCACCTCAATGGAAGAAGAGATAAACGAAAAGACCGGAAGACTGAGCGAAGAAATGAATATTAGAGGCAATACGGCGCTCTTTGGAACCGCAGGAACGATAACGGCCGTCTCTGCCATGGCGCATGGGTCAGACAAATTTGAACATGAGAAAATACACAAGTCCCGCGTCTCACTGAAAGAGATCGAAGCAATATATTCTCAACTCAAAAAGAGAACCATTGAGGAGAGAATAAAACTTTACCCTTCGCTTGACGCACCGAGAGCCGACATCATACTGGCTGGAACCGCGGTCCTGACGAAGATAATGTCGGTATTTGATCTTAATCTGCTCACGGTATCTGATTACGGGCTCAGGGAAGGAATCATTCTTGACCTATATGATAAAATAACGAACTTAAAATGAACCTCTCAGCCCAGAAACGACAGGGTATCGTTAAGTCTCCCCTCCCTTTTCGCCTCAGCAAATCCGCCTGAGTGCGGAGACGGGAGGAGATTAAAGGGGAAGGGGAAGAAGGATACACTGTGAGGACAGGATTAGGACAGATGAAGATCAGAAAAGCCACTATCGAAGACGTCAGAGTGATTCAGTCTCTTATTAATCAATTTGCGAAGAAGGAAATGATGCTTCCGAGGGCGCTTAATGAAATATATGAGAACCTCCGTGATTTTTATGTTTGCGCCGAGGGCGGCAAGATAGTCGCGGTCTCCGCGCTTCACATCCTGTGGGAAGACCTCGCTGAGATAAAATCCGTAGCGGTCTCAAGTGAATTTCAGGGCAGGGGAATCGGCGGAAAGATGATAAAGAAATGCCTGAGCGAGGCAAAGGCATTGGGGCTGAAAAAGGTTTTCGCCCTTACATACAAGCCTGATCTCTTTACGCGCCTGGGGTTCGAGGTGATAGACAAAAATACGCTTCCTCAAAAAATCTGGGGAGAATGCCTTAAATGCCACAAATTCCCGGAATGCGACGAATCGGCTGTTGTAATGGAGTTTTAATCGGCTGTATCGCCTTCAAGCTGAATCCTTATGTACGCGTCTTCTCTCAATTGCTTTATATATGCCGGGAGCGCCTCATTAAGCTGTTTCGCGGTAATGGCGTCCTCGATCTCCGCCTGAACGTCATAAAAACTTTTCCCGTTAAATTGAGATGGATTTTCCAGATAATATTTTTCAATATCTTCGAAAGGTATGTGAATGAATGCCTTTATCCTTCTTTCAATGAAATTATTGTAGAGCAGGTCATCATCGCGCTCAGCATTTCCTGCAAAAACATCAAGCCTTAACTGCTTTGCCTGCTGAATGACAAGGAGCCTGTTTATCATGCTGTCAAGAATTTCCTCTTTGCCCGCATGCGAGCCGGAATCCAAAGCCTTTTTGTATAACGAGCTGAATTCGCTGTAGAGAATAATATCATCATTGACGATCGCGACAACCCTTTCAACTACTTCCGAAAAAGCAGAACACGGGATAACAACCAGCAAAAGTGACAAAAGTATCATGACAATTGTATTGGAGTTGTTTTCAATGGTATTCATTTTGAACCTTTTAAAACGCGTGCCCGAAACTGAAATGAATCTCGCCCGGGCTCTCGTGCTCTTCCCTGTCGAGTTTGTGGCCGTAATCGATCCTGACCGGCCCTACCGGAGTCATATACCTCAGCCCTCCCCCAACCGTGAATTTAAGCCTCGAATTGACATCGTCAGCAGCCTGCCAGACATTTCCTCCGTCAAGAAAGAACACAAATCCGATGCCCTTGCCAGCGGAAATTCTCAGCTCTTCATTGATAAGAGCGAAAAGATTGCCACCGGTTGGGACGTCATCTGAGCCTTTTGGGCCAAGCGTGTCATGGCTGTACCCCCTCGCAGTAGTCCTGCCGCCGAGGAAGAAACGCTCGACCAGAGGCAATTCGTCATCCTCTTCAAAGCTGTAAGACGCCCCTCCTCTTAACGATGTGGCAAAGACCAAACCCTTTCTTAAAGAAAAGAACCACGAGCTCTGCAATGTACATTTTATAAATTCGACTTCGGACAAAAATGTCTCAGAAGCGAATTTCAGGACTATCCCGTTTATAGCGCCGCTTGCAGGGTCAAAAGGGTCGTTTCGGGTATCATAAAATAAAGACGCCAGAATACTCCCTATGGAAACAGTGCCTGTATCCTCAACTCCCAGTACAACGCCCGGTTCCACATTCCTTGTTTCGTTCAATGAATACTCATAACTCAGGTTAGCCATTAAACCTTTGAATAATTCTTTTTCTATTCCGGCGATAAAAGAGAATTTATCTATTTCAAACAATATGTCTCTCGTGTCTATATTTACATTCTTTCTGTTCTCCTTTATGAAAGACGCGTTAAACGGAAGGTCGCGCTTCTTAAAGAGCCGGGGTTCGGTGAAATCGATGCTAAACCTCTTTTCGACGGAGCTCCCCTCACCTCTGAACCTCAACTGCCTGTCATAGCCTCCGAGATTGCTGTAACTCAGGTCGATCGCGCCCCTGAATTGTTCATATTCGCCGTATCCCGCCGAAAGCTCGACAGAACCGGGCTCGTCTTCTTCAAGCGTGACAATAACATCTTTGACAATCTTATCCTCCGTCTTCCCTGCGGTTTCGCCGACGATGGAAACTTCATTGAAAAGGCCGAGTTTATACAACCTCTGTTTTACATTCAAGATCTCTTCATGATTGTAAGGGTCGCCTTCTTGAAGCGTAAATTCACGGCTTATTATCTCATCCTTGGTCTTCTGATTGCCCCTGATTATCACCTTGCCGAGAACTGACGGGCTTTGCTCTGTCACATTGAAACGCAGTATGGCCCTGTTGTCCCTTATCTCGCTTCTGACATCGACTGAAGCATCAATGTAGCCGTAGCGTTTATATAATGATAAAACCCTGTATCTCGCGTCGCTGATATCAACCGTGTTGAAAGGTATATCTGTTCCAAGGTTGACTGCCTTTCTGATCTCGGTTGCGGGGATATCCCTGTTGCCTTCGATCTCAATGCCGGTTATTTTAATTTGGCTTCCCTCCTGAATTTCGAAAACGAGGTTGATAACCCCGCCGTCAGGCGTAAATTCTTTACTTACATTTACAACCTTCATGCCAAGATAGCCAAGCGCGTTATAGAAGCTCTCTACCGACTCGATACTTTTGGCGAGATGCCCTTCATTATAAGCAGCGCCCTCCTTAAGCGGTATTATCCCCTTAATCACCGAAGGGTCAATGCCCGCTCCGTGAAAATCGATCTTTCCAAGTGTAACCTTCACGCCTTCGAATATGACAAAAGTGACCTTTATGAGTTCTTCTGATGTTTCAAGCCCTGCCGCGACCTGAACATAATAGTAGCCGCTCTCAACATATAAATCCCTAATTCTTCTTGACGCTTCCTCAATGAGTTCATCAGAAACCATCTCACTATCCCTGAATGGCAGCTCCTTTGAAAGCTTCTTTCCGCTTATGGCTGAATTGCCTGAAAACTTAACCTCAAGCTTGGGCCCGGGATTGACAGTGATTGAGAACACGCCGTCATTTAATCCATAAGGGCCGATCTCCGGCCTTATATGCCCCTGTTTCAGATAATACTCTTTCAATCCGAGGAGCTCTTTGTCGATCTTCTCGGTGTCATAAATATCATTCGCATAAATGTTCACCCTTTTTAAAGCATCGTCAGGCATGTTAATGCCTTTAATAATAAGAGGCTTGCCCTCATCAATATCCACATTTATGGAAATACCCGATTCCCCGGATATAATGAATGATATTTTCACACGAGCATCATGAAAACCTTTTTTGCGGTATAACTCAGTTATATCCTTCTCGCACTTATGCAGCATCTCCTCTCTGAAATCATCCCCCTTTTCAAATTTCAGATGCTTTTTGATCAGCCTTTTGGAAATCTCATTATTGCCGCTGATATTGATTTTTTTTACGGCCGGCAGTTCCGTTACCGCATAAACCAGTTCAACCCCGCTTCCGGCCGGCAATGCGTCAACAGCGATATTTGCAAAGATCCGTTTTTGAAATACTCTCTTAATACATCTCGCCATGAGGCCTGCATCATACGGCTCACCGGCATGAAAACACAGCATATCAACAAACTCATCATTATTCATCCTGGTAAGCCCTTTGACCTTTATCGAATTAATCGTTTTTCCGTCTATAGGCTCAGAAAATAATATCTGGGGGAAACTTAAAAATGACGCAAGAAATAAGACAATCGCATATAACTGCCCGAAACGCTTATTATTTATTTTACGATTCATCGATTGCAGAGATAAGCCATTATTTGAATTTAAATTTATATTTAATATCGCCGCCCGCGCTTCCTATCTCATCCCTTAATCCTATAAGAGAGATATTATTCCCGAGGTCATATTCCATCTTTATCACATTTTCTTCGGTAGAGCCCATAAAAGTGGAATATATGATCGAAAGCCTGTCGTTTAAGAAACGTTTTCCAACAGTGATCTTCGGTGTTACGGACCCGGTTGCAGTGGTGCGGGGCTCAACTTCAAAACGGTCAAAACCGGTAACATGTTTGAAGCCCTCTTCGACTTCACTCTGGATCCCCCCCGTAAGCATTGATGTGGCCTGGCTTGCGGCCATGCCGCCTTCAACCCCTTTCCCTTCCGTGCTCAATCTGCCGAACGAAAGCAGCGTAAGTATGTCAGTTTCGGAAAGATGCGGGTAGGAGAATAATGAGAGCGTGAAATTATCCAGCGGGCCGTCAAGGTTCATCTTTATCCGATATCCGCCTGTCAATGCCTCGGCAGTTATATGAAAGACCGGGGAGACTTTGTCGGACGAAACAAAATCGACGCTGCTCTTTTCTAGGATATTAAACTCATTCCCTCTGAAAAAAATGGTGCCGGTCTTTGCCTCAACCGTGCCGAGCAGGCCGTATTTCGCCGCGGTGCCGGTCATTGTCAAATTAACGCTTACAGGAGCTTTGGCTATATTGTTGTCTATGACTATGCCGTCTTTTCCCTCAATTCTCACGTTAAGGAGCACATCATCAAGCCATGTTCTATTAGACGGAGCCGTCTCAATCTCCCTGATCTCAGAAAAAATACTGGAAAACTCGACATCCTTTTTATACTGCGCCTTCTCCGCGATTATTTCCCCGGTCAGGCTCGTGCCTTTTGCGGATGTCTCAAAAAAGAGCTTGCCGCCAAAAACGGCATTGACGCCTTTGATCGGGCTAAGCTTGATATCCTTCAGGTCAGATGAAACGAGAAGTTTTTCAAATCTCATCTTGTTGTTCAAGTAGCCGGCGCCGTATAGAACCGCAGTGCCGCCGGCAAAACTGCTTTTGACGGAATCAAATATGACTTTATCTCTATTGAAGAAGACCCTGCCTTCAAGTGGCCCTATTCTGTGAGGGAAACCGCTAAATCCAATCGTGGTATTGCGAACATCTAATTCCCCCACAATCTCAGGCTTATCCCAATCGCCTTTTATGTCAATTGCGAAATTTCCCCTGCCTTCGAGGAAAGAGAGCTTTTTAGTCAAAGCCTTAAGAGGCAAAAGGTCAACATCACCCTCAAGGCTCAGATTAAGGCTTTTGCCGACCGAAAAATTGCCGCTGATATCAAAATTCGCGTCTTTTCCGGCAAGAGAAAATGACTTTATTTCGAGCAAGCCGTCGCGAAAGTCGAGAATAATATCTCCGCTGTTCCTGATGTTGTAGCCGTAAAGGTCCATGCTTAGGTTCTTGAATCTCGAATTCAGCGCGACTTTGCCTTTATCTGATCTTGCGTTCAGCCTGCCGTCGAGAAAGACTGACATGTCCTGGGGCGGGTCTTTGATAAGTCCTGCAAGCAGAAAATCGTATCTTCCTTCATTAAAAACTACGTTCAGTTCCCATGAGGGGGTTTCAGCGACCAGAAACTCGGCATCAGCAGTTACCTTGCCCTCAAACAGGCTGCATTTTGCCGCCAGCCGATTCCCTTTTAAGGAGCCTCTGATATTGCCTTTACCTGTCTCAATGCCTCTGAAAGTGCTTCCCATTATCCCAGCTGTAAAATCAATATGCGGATTTTCAAACGTGCCTGTCCCGTTAATATCAAAAGAAAAGAGTGAAGTTAACTGGAGCGCCTTCAGGTAAGAAATGTCATCCGAATTCATCTTCTCGCTGTGAGCCGAGAGTTCAAACCGATCATCAGAAAATATTTTGCCGCTTCCGGCTATCTTTGAAGAACCGTTTGCAATCTCAGCCGATTTAATAACGACCCTTGCGGGATCAAAAGCCATATCGGCTGATGCGCGATCAAAACCCTGCTCATAAATACTGCCTTTATCGAACCGGAGAGAGCCCGTGCCCGAAAAATTCTCCCTGTCACCGGTGAAACTTAAATTGCCGGTTACAAAACCCTTAAGTTCTACATCTCTAAAAAGAAGGTCATCCAGCATCTCTGATCTTATATTTTTGAACGAGGCCTCAGCGTGATAATATGGAGAGCCGTATGAAAAGAGCCCCTCCGCATTCCTGAAATCAATATCCCCTTTCAATTCGAGAACAGATACGTCGTGGTTGGCAATCAGCGAAGCGACGATGAGCGAATCCTTAGAATAAATAATTTCAGCAGAAGCTCCGGACAGGTCAAAGCCGTGAATATTGCCCGCGCCCATTTTAAAAACGCCAGAAATAACCGGGGCTTCAAACATGCCTTTTGCTTTTCCGTCAAAATTAACAGGGCCAAAAATGTTTGTATAATAAGGCGCAGTGATGTCAGAAATATCACTGCTTTTAAGATTCACATCAATGTCAATCTTTCTCTCATCAATATCAATGCCGCCGTCAAGTGAAAAAAACGTCATGGGCGTAGAAAGCTTTGAATTGCTTACTGATACAATACCGTTATGAAAAAGAATGTCGCCTTCGGCAGCCTTTAATCTGTCCGTGAATTTTTCATCCGATTCCGCGGCATTCAGATAGTTCAAGTGGGCATTCACATAAATCTCCTGCCCTATAACCTTTTTCAAATCGAACTTTCCGCTCACCTTTCCGGGCCTGAAAGGCGCGTCCCATCCTATGTATTGAAGAAATTTGACGCTGTCAACTTCACTTGCCGAGGCCGTAACTCCAAAATCGCCTTTGGGTATCTCGATATATGCCTTGCCATTCAATACGCCGCCGTAGGTATGCGCCGTAAAATCCGAGAGGGAAAATCTCCTGTCTGAATATACAATAGAGCCCAACCCGCTCTCTATGGCAAGTTCGCCAAACTCTGCGTCAGTAATGCTGGCGTCACCTCTGCCGGTTATCTCCGGAAAAATCCCGCTTATGCCGCCTTTTAACGCAAGCCTTCCTGTTACGCGCTCTTTGACATCCAATATATCCATCAACGTTTCAAGGTAAAAATACCCGTCAGTCTCCAGATCCAATTCGAATTCAGGAATCCTTGAGCCTGTTTTATTTATAAGCACCACACTGCCCGATAAAGTCAAAGCCCCGTCTCTTGTCTTCTCAACGCCGAAAATGCGGCATACATCAATTGCGTTAACAACAGCCTTCCCGTTAAATTTTCCGTTTCCGATCCGGCCGTCTTTAATAAGCATTTCTCCGGAAGCCGCAATGGTCGAGTCAGAAGAAGATATAATGACTTTAGCCGCTTTTACCAAATTATCAGCAATACTGAAACTTCCCTCCATGCTGTAATCAAACCCTGAATGCCCCTTCTTGATGAATTTTCCGTCCGAAAGTTTAACGTCTATATTGATGCCGTCTTTAATAAAGATATCCGCATTAAGGCCGCTGCCATAAAATGTATCCATCTCGTCAGGAGAGGGGTAGGTGAATTTGCCTTCTACGACTTTGAGGCTTTTTAAGGCGACTTTAAATTGGCTCCCTTTATTGCCGGAAAAATAATCTGTGATATGGGACGCTATTTCGGATAATTCATTTTCTGAAGCACGAGCCTCGGGTTCTGTCAGTATCACCCGCCTTATGGTGATATCCTTTGAGAGAAGCCCCAAGGGGTCCAAATATATTCTCGACTTGGTGATCCAGAGGAGCGTCTTGCCTTCATCATCATAAAATTTAACACTCTTGCCTTGCAGGTAAAATGGAAAAAGATTTATCACGGCCTTGTCCATTATTACATGTTTGCCTGTAGCTTCCTCAAGAACGGGGATTATGACTCTCTTGATGGAATTGGATAAGTAAGGCCCCCTGAAGAGGAAATGGACAATGCCTAAAAGTAATAATACGAACAGGAGCCGTATTATTATCTTTTTATTATTTCTCTGTGCCATTAAAATATGCAGGCCGTTTAAGCGGGTCAGCTTATAACCGTCTAAATTATTTAGATAAAATAAAACGTTGTGTCTCGCTATTCTCCACTTATAACGTTGTTAGATGTTATAATACTAAACAATTCAAAATGCGTCAATTAATGCAGTACCGCTTCTAACTTAACGGGAAATTATTATGATCAGGCTTTATTGGGGCCGGGCGGTTAGCTCAGCTGGGAGAGCACCACGTTCGCAACGTGGGGGTCGGGGGTTCGAATCCCCTACCGTCCACCAATTTACTGATTAATACCCTGTCTTTTCATAACAAGACTATCTGAATATTATGCGTTATCATTAAACAATAGCAAATTGAATTGAGAGCATACATTTTGTATACTAATTATCCGTAATTTTATATTAAGGAGGCGGCATGAAAAAAAAATACCCCGTTATTTTTCATCTTCTAATACTTTCATTTTTCTTCACATGTACAAGCAACTTTTCTTATGCGTTCGCGAATGGGTGCATCACTGCAGCCTGCCATTCGAATTTAGATAAAACCAAATTTGTTCATGGGCCTGTGGCTGCAGGCGAATGCGCCGCATGCCATGGAGATTCAAAAGATCATGCTGCCAATCCGAAAAAGAGCAGGTTTAAGGCAATTACTGATGTCGGAAAAAAATGTTATGAATGCCACGATACTTTAGAAAAAAAAAAAAAAACCCATGCCCCTGTACAGGATGGAGAGTGCACAGCCTGCCACGACCCTCACGGCTCATCGTATAAGTTTCAACTGAAAAAAGAGGGAAGTTCCCTGTGTTTTGACTGCCATGATGATTCGATAGTCGGAAAAAAATTCGTTCACGGCCCTGCGGCTGTCGGCGGATGCGTTGCATGCCATGAGCCGCACACCGCAAATTTTGATAAAAACCTGAAGGCGAAAAGCCCTGAACTCTGTTACTCCTGCCATACGGACAAGGCAGATATGTTCAAAAACGCGCAAGTTATCCACCCGCCTGTTGAAGAAGACTGCTTAAACTGCCACAACCCTCATTCAAACGACGCCAATTTCATGCTTCCGGCTGCCGCCCCTGAACTCTGCTTCGAATGCCATACGGACATGAAGGAATGGGTTAATAACGTAGCGACTAAACACGGCGCCATTTCGCAAGGCAAGTCATGCCTTAACTGCCATGAAGCTCATGTCTCAGCTATCCCTAAAATGCTGGCAAAACCCCCGATGGACCTTTGCCTCGGCTGCCATGACAAAGACAGGGTGACAACAGGGGGAGTAACGATAACCAATCTGAAAAAACTGCTGGCAGACAATAAAGACCATCACGGCCCCATAAAACAGAAAGACTGCTCAGGATGCCACAACACTCATGGTTCAGACAATTTCAGAATGTTAAGGGCGTATTATCCTTCGACCTTTTATGCCCCTTTCTCGATGCATAATTACGGGCTCTGTTTCAGCTGCCATGAAGAATCAATTGTCAAAGATCCCGAAACAACTACCCTGACCAACTTTCGTAATGGAAAGATCAACCTCCATTTCAAGCATGTTAATAAGCCTGACAAAGGAAGGGTCTGCCGTTCATGCCACGAAACGCATGCAAGCAATCACCTTAAACATATCAGAGACGCTGTGCCGTTCGGTTCATGGGAAGTCCCTCTGAATTTCAATAAAACGAATGATGGAGGCAGTTGTCTGCCCGGGTGCCACAAAATCAAAAAATATAACAGGGCGAAAATGGAGATAAATGAATGATTATCGCAATAATTTTATCAATTATTCTGCTGTTAAGCCCTTCGGCATTTTCAGAGAATTTACAGCCTCTCGACAAAGCGCCTGATTTTACCCTCATGACCGTAAAAGGAGATGCCGTATCGCTTCAGGATTTCAAAAACAATGCCCTGATTTTTATTTACTGGAAACCGGACCATGAACGCTCCATTCTCGCTCTTAAAGATGCTGATAAATTATCAAAGGCATATGCCGCAAAAGGGGTTCGTTTTATCGCGATTACCGCGGAACTGGCCGAAAAAGAAAAAATAAACGCGTTGTTAAATCAAAACGGCCTCGATTTTCAGGTGTTGCTGGACCCTCAGAGAAAAGTATACAGCAGTTATGAGATAAGAGTTTATCCTACTACTGTTTTGATCGACAAAGATAACAAGTTTTTCGGCACCCTTCCGGGACATGCTCTCACATACTACTCATCTCTCGAAGGTTATATCAAATTGATGTTGGGAGAAATAGATAAAGAGTCTTTAGAAAAGATGTTAACACCTGAAAATAATCACGGCAATGAAGCGGAGCATGAAGCTGAGAGAAATTACAATCTCGCCCTAAATTTTGCGTCTACAGGCATGTTACATGAATCTCTTGAGGCGGTGAAGAAATCAATCGAAGCGAAACCTGATATTGCCAAGTCACACACTCTTCTCGGCTTTCTGCTTCTAAAAAATAACGAGCCGGACCCTGCGATAGAACACTTTAACAAAGCATTAGAACTCGAGCCTGACTCAAAAGATGCCAAAACAGGGCAAGGGGCCGCATATGCCTTAAAGAATGAACCTGACAAGGCGATTGAGATTCTCAGTGCGGTAATAACAGCAAATCCTTATCCGCAAATGTCATATTATTATCTGGGGATGGCGCACGAACTGAAAGGCGAAAAAGATCCGGCAATCGAGATGTATAAAAAATCTCTCCATAATTTACTGGAAAAAGGGATACTTCCTTCATCTTTTTCAAAATGCAAATAAGGCATGCCTCAATATTTCTCGCAGTTTTTATCCTGTTAACCGCTAATCTTCAGGCTGATGAAAAATTCATAACCGTCAATTACCCCCCTGACAGAAGCGTAAGAGAATTTTTTAATGCGGGCATATCAATAAGCATCCCCCTTCAGTCTGTGGATAAAATCAATGTGAAGGCTGAGAACAGGGTAGAAGGCGACATCATACCTGACAGCAATACGGAGTGTTTCAGCGTCCCTTTAATATACGGTATCAATAAGATAGAGATAACCGCATTCAATAAAAACCGAAGGGTAGATCAGGTTGTTTTGAACATATTCCGCCGTTCTGATATCGAAAGCGCTTACAACAAGCCTCCTTCTGAATTTGAAAAAACCATGTTTCACCTTACAAATAATGCGAAATGCGCTCAATGCCATATTATGAATCCGGGACAAAACGACAAAAAACCAATAACTATTTCTTCTTTTTCGGATTTAAGCGATAAGGAAAATGAAAAAACCATTAAACCGAATTCAACCTGCTTCCCGTGCCATAAAAGCATAACTTCACATCAATATGTGCACGGCCCTGCTTCCGTATGGAGCTGCCTCAGCTGCCACGACCCGGACAGTGCCCCGAAATACAACGTTAAACAGCCGAGGTCTGAAGTCTGCTTCGGCTGCCACACAGAACAGGCTGCCGAATGGAAAAACAAAAAATATATCCATGGGCCCGTCAATATAGGAAAATGTGAAATATGCCACAGCCCTCATTCTGCTCCCAACCCTTATAATCTTATGAAGCCCACATGGGATCTTTGCACAAGCTGCCATAATGACAAAAAATCGGGAAGACATGTTCTTGGAGGGATGTTCTTTAAAGAAGGGCACCCCACGAAAGGGAAGCCTGACCCGATAAGAAAAGGCAAAGAGCTGTCATGCGCAAGCTGCCACAATCCGCATGCCTCGGATTACCCTAATCTCTGGGCGCTTGAAGCTGAAGGGCCGTTCGAACTCTGTTTAAAATGCCACAAGTATTATTATAAATAGATTGATAAATGAGGCTTATCTGCTATCAATTCTACTTCTTGATTCTCTCCACCCTGTCATCCGGATCGTGATAATATTTATACCTGAAAATAGCATCAAATCCATGGCAGTCTATACAAATATTGTTATAACTCACATTTCTTAAAAAACTATTGGTGACATCGCCCTCATTGTTTTTATTCATCCCTTTTTCTTTTAAAACCGGGCTCCATTGGTGCGCGTTATGGCAGGTAGGGCATGATATGTTGCCGACATTCACATAATTGCCTGTCTTCTCATCAAATAATGGCGCAAAGTCAAGAGAATATTTGTCCGACCTGAAGATATTGTCAACCAGCATATCATTAGGATGGTATGCAACAGGAGGTATTTTATTTTCAGAAGAGCGGCCTTTTGAATGGCAATCCGAACATAAGGAATCAATAACGCTTTTATCAGAATGATCTGAGAAAGACGGCCTTGCCCACAGTTTCAAACTGCTTGGACCATTATGCACTATATGGCATGCGCTGCACGCACCTGATTCAGCAGGGGTATCGCCGATTACATTCTTTTCATCAGGTGCGGTAATATTAAGGTCATGATCAGTCCCTAAAATCAAGCCCTGCCTCTGATGACAATTCACGCAAAGCCGGGATGAATACGAATTATCCAATCTCAGAAAACTGTTTTTTGAATCTCCCTCAACGGTCGAATGATCTTCAATGATAATTTCATCAGGGTCCCAGCGATGCGGGTCATGACAGGTTTGGCATGTCATAAAACCGTTTTGCGAAACCTTACCGCTAACGTCAAAGAGCGGGAGAACCGTGTCGATCCTTCTTTCAGAAGGAATAATATTGACAGGATGAGAATAATTCTTCACAACCTTTTTTTTCGCGAGCCCGTTATCATTATGACAGTTAACGCACAAATCCTGAACAACAACTCCGCTTTTAATCTCAACAGGCCTTGCCCAAAGATAGTTCTTTTGACCTCCGTGCACCAGATGGCAGATGCCGCACAGGCCTGACTCCCCAGGCGTCTGCCCCAATATATTCTTTTCCTTTGGAGCGACTTTGCCCATATCATGTTTGGAATTTTTAATGCTGAATTTTTGGCTGTGGCAGCTTCCGCAAATTTCCGGAGAAGGCTTTCGGAGAAAAGATGTCTTCATGTCGCCTTTTACTTCTTTTCTGATCTCCCCTTCTTCGGAATCCGCGCGCCATCTGTGCGGATCATGGCATGTGGCGCATGTGACCTCGCCGTTTTTATCCTGAGCGCCGTAAGTATTAAAAAGCGGGAGGTCAAGCTTTTCTTTTTCCACGCTTGTGGTAGTCAAGATGATCCCTGAATCAGTTTTCTTTTTTTCGAAAGGGCTCACATTAACCGGGTGCCTGTAGTCATTTGGAATTACCGATTCAGCTATGTTGTTTATGCTGTGGCAGCTCAGGCAAAGCGATGTAGTAAAATCATTTATATCATCAAGTTTTCTTGCGGTTTTATGCGGCAAATGGCATGACGAACATATGCCTGCTTCCGAAACGGTCTTTCCGTCAAGGTTCTTTTCAGAGGGAGCCGAATTTGCAAGATTATGCTTGGTCTGCTCAAGATATTTTTTATCAGTATGGCAGGTCAGGCATAAGCTTGAAGCTTCATCTTTAACTATCAGCAACAGTTTTTTTTCAATTGCGTTGTTGTGCACTTTGTGGCATGTCTGGCAGATTATTTCATGATTGGGCCCGAGTTTTGCTCCTTTATTGATCAATTCATCTGGAATTTTTATTTTTTCAAATCGGGCGTTAACAACATGAAATGGTTTTCTTCTGCCGTCATCCGCAAAAATGTTTTTATCCTTGTGGCATTCGAGGCACAAGCCTGAATTACTGGAGCTCTCAATCAAAAAACTTTCGTTAGGTGAACCGTGGACGATATGGCATGTTTCACAAATGATCTGATTCTTTTCATATCCGGTTTTCGAGCCGAAATTCTGCAAATTACCGGGTATGACAAAATTCTTTTGTACGCCTATCGGGTGATTTCCGTGTTCGCTTCCTCCGTCTTTGTCGTAATGGCACATAACGCACATGGCCGAATTCTTATTAGAGGTTCGCAGGAATATTGTCTTCTCTATGCCCATCTCGCTTGAAACTCCATGAGCCGAATGACATGTTGAGCACTGCATTTTGCCTTCTTCATCCAAAGGAAATATTTCAGGTATTTTCATATAGGAAGGAGGTCTCGTGTTTATCTTATGCCTGTGATCGTTATAGACTTTTGCCCTGGAATCAACTACGCTCCCGTCATGGCACGAAAAGCACATTTCAGGCTTAGACTCAACTTTGTCCGATTCATATTCAACTAAATCGGAACCCTTGTGATACAAATAAAAAGTGTCAATCCATCTGTAATGGCATATAGCGCATTCTTTTGCGGAATCCGGATTCCTGTACATATTGCCGCTGACGCGGGAACCTGCGGCAACCAGCAGCAAAAATACCGTGACCGTAAATACGCCCAAATATTTATTCATCAGCAGTATTCTGTAAAGAATTATTAATTATTATGCTCCGTAGCCGCGCCGACTGCTTCTTCATCTTCCTCAATTTTGTAAACACTGATCTTTTCGCCAAACATTTCAACAACGTAAAGCCTGTTGTTTCTGTCAATAAAAAGCCCAGTCGGTGTCTTGAATTTTTTTACCGCCTTCCCTTCCGCATCGCCGATCGCCGAATAGAAAGCACCGTGTTCATCAAATACCTGAATTACACCCATATAACTGTCACTAACGTAACTTCGTTTTTTACCGTCAATCGCGATTCCCTTTGGCCTGAAAAATTCTCCTTTTTCGACACCCCACCCTCCGATGAACTCAACGAACAATCCTTCGGGATTTATTACCTGCACCCTTGTATTAATCACGTCAACAACATAAAGGTATTTTTCATCGTCAAGTGTCATGAGGAAAGGGTAGCGGAATTCCAGTTTTTCGGTTCCCGGCGAACCAATTGAATTAATCTTTTTTAGTGTCTTTAGATCATATACAAAAATACAATGATTATTATTATCGACAACATACAAGACTCCTCTTGATTCATCAACGGAGACATCCGTGGGATCTGAGAACATGCCGTTATTAGACGGGATTTTTATTTCAGCTGTAAATCCTCCGTCAGGTTTGAATATCTGTACCCTGCCGTTCCCTGAATCAGCTATGTAGATATTACCTGAATTATCAATTCCGATTCCCATGGGAAAATCAAATTCGCCTCTCCCCGAACCTTTCCTCCCGAAGGAATACAAGTAAGTTCCTGAGTGGTCAAAGACCTTGATTTTATCGTTTACGCCGTCTACAACATATATCAAACCATTATCCGAAACTGCAACATCGCTCGGCTGACTGAAATTGTAGGATATGTCAAAGAGATGTCTTACTTTGGTAAGCCTTATGCCATAAGAGGCGCTGACAAAAATTAGAGGAAAAATTAAGATGAGAACAATTACTGTTGAAGGTTTAATTATCGATATATTAAAAATCCGAGCTAACATGCTTTTTGAAAGTATATTCCTTCACTTCAGCTATTAATAATAAAGAATAATCAAACAAAATGCCACCCTCCTTTTATTTTTCATTCTCCTTGTTTTGTTCTCCGGGATGCAGCATTCTCGGCATGTAAAACTCAGTATACTTTTTTACCATTCCAACAACTTCCGTGCTTAATATCGAATCTATTCTGTCTCTCGGATATCCGAGTTCATGCAGCGGCAGTAAAGGGGATTCCCTTTGATGGCAGTCCTCGCATATAGACGGCTGTTTGCTGACAATTTCATGAATCATTTTCTTCGCCTTTGATTTCTGCGCTTCTGAAAGTTCTTTTTCCCTTTCTTTGAATTCGCTTGCAAAGTCAATACGCTCCTGTGAGTCAACCCGTTGAGGCTCTCCGACACCTGTGTTCTCGATTTGAATAATTTTTGCATTATACGTGCCGGCTCTGTATGTCAGCACAGGGCTTGGTACCAACTCGCCTGTTTTTCTGTCGTACCATTTGTAAACTCTGGGGCCTCTTCCTTCGGTCTTTACATGACATGTCTGACAGGCGATGAAGAATGCGTGCATATTAAGAAACGCCCTAAGATCTCTGACCTTATCATGCGGCATATCCCCATGGCATCTTATGCAGTACGATCTGTTGTCAGGGCCAATATCAAAACCGATATGATGAAAATGGCCTTCGATTCTCTGCTCCTCGATCACCCTGTAACCAAGATAATGCTTGACCCTTTCTTCGCTTTGAAGTATTATTCTCTCGAATTTGGTTTTTTCCGCTTCTCGTTTTTTCTGTTCTTTTATGGTTGCGACTTCTTCAAGCTCTTTACGGTTCTCGTATTCTTCAATAACATGATGAAAAGTGACATTCCAGATAATTACGATGAACCACACCGTTAAACACATAAAAGCTACGACATATAATTTGTAAAAAATGTTTTTCATTATTTCTCTGCCTCGTCTGTAGAAAGTTCTGAATGTGCTCCGTGCGGAGGGCGTATTTCATTGTCCAGCCCGGCCTGCTTCATGATTTTGACATAATATTCATAATGTTCCTCAATCATCAGCTCTTCGGGCAAATAACCCGTTATAAAGACCATCCCCATTGGAAAAACCGAAATTGAAAAATGAACATTATACCAATGCCATATGAATAAAAAAAGCGCCGCAAGAAGTGCCTCATCGCTGTGAGCAATCAAAGAGAAATTAATGACAATGCCTGGTACGATCTTTGTCGCAAGCACTTTATTCCACATTATAAGGCCTGACAGCCCAATTACTACCATACCCCAGAAAGGCGCCCAGTAATCAAACTTTTCCTTCCATGTAAAAGCATCGCCGTCAGGCCTTTTATTTGTAAAATAAAGAAGATATGTCATGAGATCCCTTATGTCTCTCGCATCTTTCATATTCGGAACCAGCGGCTGAGTCGCGAGTAACTTCAAGATCATGCCCGAAGTGAGACGCCGTTCCTTATCTCTCAAAGGGACTATTTGATATTTATAAATTACATAAACGAGATAAATTATATGATAAGCAAAGAGGATAAGAAGGATGCTGCCTGCCGCTTTATGCACAATGGGAGCGGCTTTTATCCCTCCGAATATTTTATACAGATAAGGAGCCCAGCCAGCATTATGAAACTTCAGGGGCATTCCGGTTAACACGAGTATAATTACTGATAAGGCAAGTATTATGTGCTGCACCCTCTGATTCAATGAAAACCTATAAAAATACCTGCGCCCGTTTATCGTTTTTATAAGAGGATACTTTTCCATGTCTTCATCTTCTCCTTGGTATCACGGCGTCCGGGAATAACCTTCTTATCAAGTCCAAAAATATGATCGCCATCAACGGCAGGAGCGTGCCCCCTGTGAGAATTATGAAAAAGAGGGTGAAATAATATTGCACCGGGCTTTGGTCCAGATTAAATTCCGCGTGAACTTTATAACTGGCGAATTGCTGCGACGTGCCGGGATGGCATTCAATGTTAGAACATGCCAGATATTTGTTTTCCCGATAGGTTATCGCGGCAGAATCTTTATGACTCAGCATTTGATGGACAGATTCGCCTGTATTAACATGGCAATCAAGACAGTCCGGCACTCTTTCATCAAGAAAGCGTGCCGCTTTCCCGTGAAAGGTCTCTCCGTATGAAAAAACCGCCCTTGTGCCCAGATTATGCCTTTCAACCAACAACGGATCATCATGACACCTAGCGCAAACCTCTGCAATATTGATTGGATTTCTGGTGCGGTGCAATCTTGTGGTAACATGATTATAAAATCTTATAATAAAATCCTCTTTCTTGTGACATACCCTGCACCTGCCGAGTGCAGCTTCAGAAATACCTGGACGCACCTGCTTAAAGAAAGAGAGAGGCCTGTATAGCGGCTCGTCATGGCAATTTTTGCAGGTAGGCAGATCCTCTTTGAATTTCTTCGGCATCCCATACTTGTCTAACGCGGCATGAACACTCTTTTTAACATAATTATCAACATCCTTATGAGAGAATTTCTGTTCGCTTGAAGGTTCAACAATATGGCATTCAACCAGGCAGTCTACTTTATTCACAGGGTCATGGGGAATCTTTTTTATATCAGTATGACAGCCCTCACATTTAACTTTTAAGTGAACGCTGATATTGAAAATATCTTCATTAACATAGAGAAGTTTCATTTTGCCTTGCTCGTCAATCCTGCTTAAGCCAGGATATTTGTGGCACAAGAGACAGTTGCCGACATCTGCAGAAAAAAGATTCTTGGAAGGATAGAAATTCAATACTATAAAAATAAATCCAACAATATAAAGCCTTGCAGCTCTTTTTAGGCTCATATAATTTTTTTACAACAAACCTTACTTAATGTGAAATAATAAATTATTATATGATTATGCTGATAGAATTCAGCGGTTATAAATATGGCGCTATTTTTTCTTATGTGATAATGCATTAGCCATTTTGTAATAAAAAAATGACTTGCCTGATATATCGGTAATACACCTGATATTGAAAAATTAATTACCTTATAAATATTGCATAATGATTAAGCATGGCAGGCAAAACTGTTACGATTTTCAGCGGGTCCTTTGAGGAATTCTGTCTTCAAGGTCATGAAAATACTTATATCTGAAAAGTGCGTCAAAACCGTGGCAATCTATACATATGTTTCTATAGCTGACATTCCTTAAAAAACTATTTGTTGCATTGCCCTCCACGTTTTGGCCTATGCCTTTTATCTTTGATAAAGGGCTCCACTGATGCGCATTGTGGCATGTTGGGCACGAAATATTGCCGTAATTGGTAAAGTTCCCGCTTTTCACGTCAAACAATGGGGCGTAATCAATGTCATCGCGGTCACATCTCATTATATTATTAACCAGTTTGTCGCCAGGATGCGTGGCAATTACCGGGATCTTATTACCTGCGATATTATTTTTTGAATGACAGCTGTTGCATAGAGATTCAATGATACCCGATTTTTCTATGTACGGCAGATACGGCCTTGCCCATAACCTTAAACTGTTAGGGCTGTTATGAACGAGGTGGCAGGCCCCGCATTGTCCTGACTCTTTGACTGTCTGGCCAAGGAGATTTTTTGCATCAGGTGCGGTAACATTTAAGTCATGATCGGTTCCATCAACAAAAGCCTGTTTGAAATGACATGCTTCGCAAAGATCCGAAGTAGGCGAATTATGCTTTCGTAAAAAGCTGTTTGTGGCGTCTCCCTCGACATTGGCGTATTTATACTCTTCAATAAATAATGAACTGTCAGGGTTCCACACATGGGGGTCATGACATGTCATGCATACAAGCTTTCCGTCCTGGGTCTTGTTTCCTTTTTCATCAAATAAGGGGAGCGCCGTGCTGATCTTGAATTTTTCGAGAGATACGTTAACAGGATGAAAATAATTCCCTAACTGTTTATCCTTTGCCGGGCCTTCATTCTTATGGCACGAGATACATAATTCACCCGCAATATTTTCTTTGGGAAGATTCCTTGCCCACAGACGATATGAAGATGCATTATGCGGAAGATGACAAGCGCCGCAGGGGCCGGAAGACCGGGTATTTACGCCCTGAATATTCTTCTCCTCCGGAGCAGTGACTTCGAGATTATGGTCTGAATAAACCAGTTGCTTTTTATCAACGTGGCATAAAATGCAAAGGCCTGAGCCACTGCTGTTGCTTATTCTTAAAAAACTGTTTGATGAGTCGCCTTCCACGTCCTTCCCGCCTTTATTAATAGGAGTCTGTGGATCCCATCTGTGTATATCATGGCAAGTGAAGCACTGCACATTCCCATCCTTCGTCTTTGCTCCCTCAGAGGAAAAAAGAGGCAATTCCGGAGGAATGTGCGTTCCTGATGCCGGTTTTATGTCTATAGGATGAGAAAACTCGCCAACTCCTTTAATTTTATAGCCGGAAGACTGGTCATGGCATGTAAGGCACATCTGTGCAGCCGGATTGCCCTTCCCCATTGTGCGAGCCCACAATCTTTTGCCGACAGCATTATGGGGAAGATGGCATGCCCCGCACGGGCCGGATTCAGACAATGACTTATCCTTTATGTTCTTGACATCAGGAAGGGTGATGCTGAGGTCATGTTTCGTTCCCGATATACTCTCTTTTTCCTGATGACAAATTATGCATAATTCAGAGTTCTGATTGTCCACAATAAGAAGTTTCTGCCCTTTTGCGCCGTGAATTTTATGACAGGACTGACAAATAACGGTATTTTTGTCAGAAGCAGAAACAGCTCCGTTCTCAAAAAGTTTATCAGGAAGCTTGATAGCCCTTGAATGAACTGGATGGCCGTTGGATGCTCTGAAATTTGCCTGGTCCAGGTGGCACATCTCGCAAAGGCTGGAATTAACGTTTACTTCCCTGAAAAGCGATGTCTTAGCGTGTTCTTCCGTGGCAGCCGCGCCTTTGCCGTGAGCTGAATGACATGTGCCGCAGTAAATTTCATTCTTGACGCTCAGGGGAAAAGAATCAGGTACTATAACCTTGCCGGAAGGTTTTACAAAGACAGGATGTCTGTTATATTTCCATGTTATGTTTCTTGAATCTCTTACGTAGCCGTCATGGCAACTGTAGCATATATCCTCAGAGCTTTCCACGCCCTGTGTGTCTTTCTTAAGTGCATTCGACGGCTGCCATTCGATCAGAGTTTCCTTATTCTCCCTGAAATCATCCATCCACATTATATGGCAAAGGACACAATCTCTTCTTGCAGATTCAACAAGAGCAAATGAATCGGGAGCAACCAGAACAAAAACAAAAAAAAATATTACTAACCCGTTTAAACAGCGTAGATAACGCATAATATAATCAATATGTTGCTTAGGAAATGAAAGGTCATTGCAATATTTTGAGGACAGTAATTTTATTTGCCCTCATTTCAACAACGAGGAGTCTGCTGTCCTTGTCTACAAAAACGCCTACCGGAGTTCGGAACACTTTCTTTTTATTGTTTTCACATATGACTCCGTCAAACTTGCCTGCCGATGAAAAGACCTGTACGACCCCCATATAGCTGTCACTCACGAATACCCAGCCGTCTTTCGAAACAGAAACGCCTTTAGGCCTGAAAAAATCACCCGGGTGAACCCCCCATACGCCAATATCATTAATGTGATCGCCCATGGGAGAAAACCTTTGAACCCTGGTATTTATAACATCCGCAATAAAAACCTCTGAAAGGGAATTGGCAGACATGGTGGCAGGATATCTGAACTCGCCGTATCCCTCACCGAATTTTCCCCATTTAAGTTTAAACCTTCCTCCTCTGTCATACACCTTAATTTCATGATTATTATTATCAGAAACATAAAGGTAGTCCTTAAATTTTGACACAAGGACATCTACAGGTTCTGAAGTGTTTCTGTCAGATTCAAGGACGGTGCTGAACATAGTCAATATATTACCTTCCAGGTCAAATACCTGTATCCTCTTATTGCCTGTATCGGCAATATAAATTTTATCATCAGAAGAAATATCAATACCCAGAGGCAAGTCGAATTCGCCTTTTCCTGATCCCCTCTTGCCAAATGTAAATTTAAAGCGGCCCAAATTATCAACGGCTACTATACGGTTATTTACGCCATCAACAAAATAGATGTCTCCATTCTGGCTTACGGAAACATCGCTTGGCTGATCAATATCGCCTTTTATGTCAAAAAGGAACCTGGCATTAACACAGTCCAGTGAAAATGCATTGTTATAACTGACAGCAATCAAACAGAATATAAAAAATAAAAACTTAATACAGTTTCTCAAATGAAAATCTCCCTAAGAGTAACTACCTAATAAGAAATCAGGAACATAAAGCCAGTATTATAAAAACCAATGGAAGAAACACCCCCCCTTCGCATGCGAAGGGGGAGGCATTAAAGGTGTCGACAAAATAAGTTCTTGACTGCAGGGAACTTTAAATATTCCCTGTAAATCTCTTACTCACCCTGAAAAAGGTTAGGCAGGTAAAACATTTCATACTTCGTAATCATACCTGTGATATTCAATTGCTCAAGGTCAACCCTTCTGTTGTCTGAAAAGCTGAGTTTCCTAAAATCAAGAATACTGTTTCTGTCGTGGCATTTTTTGCATTCATGACCCTTGGGTTTGATCCTTACATGAAATTTCTTTTTGACATTATCGCGCTGGTCAGGAGTAAGTTTATCCCTGATTTTCATGTAATCGATCGCGATCGGGGCATCCTGCATCTGAATCGTAGATTCTAATTTATCACCTTTTTTATAAAAAACTGATATCTTTGATAATTTATCCGTGACAGTTATGAGATTGCCTGTTTCAGAGTCATAATCCGTGCCGAAAAAAGGCCCTTTAGGATTTTCATCCTGTGGATTATACCAGTTGAAAACAACCTTAAGACCGGGGTCTTCTTCTAAATGGCACGCCTCACATGTGAAAAATTGGGTGTGCATATTTAACATCGCCCTGACCTTTTTACTCTTGCTGTGAGGGTAATCTGAATGGCATATAAAACAGACCGGCCTCAGGTTTTCAGGCATCTCCGGAAATGGGGCTATATTATGAAAATGCCTGTGGACTTCGAGTTCTTCAAGATGTTGTACTTCTTCCATAATTTCCGACTTCTGCTTTTCCTCGATCTTTGTTTTTAAAGGAGTCAGAAGGTTTGGGCCATGATGCGACAAGGTCAGATGATATAAAACCGCAATGATAACCGTAAGGGTTATAATTTTAAAAACTAAACCCACAACATAAACACTTTTTGGATGATTAAGCCTTTTAGGTCTCCCGGACAATTAAACCTCACCCCCTTCTGTTTTGTATCCTTTTTCTTTCAATACGCTTATTAAATATTCCTTTTCTTTCGGGTCATCTTTTAGCTTATCGATATATTCAAGAAAATGCTCTTCTATCTGATGTTCGCGAGTGATTCTGCCTGTCAAAAAAGTCCACTGAAGCGGAAATCTGCCGGGCACCAAGTGCACATTGGACCAATGCCAAAATACAACCACAGCTGAAGCCATAATTGCCTCATCCGCGTGCATAAGCCTTGCGAGATCCTGGGCAAATTCAGGATTTGGCCAAAACTTAGCCATGGCCTCAGGAAACAAAAGCGTTGACCCTGCAACTATCATTACAAATGTACCCCATATTATGGCCAGGTAATGCAGCTTCTGTTTATACATGAACTTGCCCATCTTGGGGCGGTACTGCTCCTTGCCAAGAAAATACCTGATATCATGCTTAATGTCATTTAAATCCTTCAATGTCGGAATCTGACTATGTAACAGGTTAAATTTGTGCTTTTTAAGCTTACTGTAAGTCCCGATTGCGATAGTGATGAAATGATAGAGAGCAGCCACTATCATTATCCCTGCAGAAATCCTGTGTATAATTCGTGCGGAATCAGGGCCGCCTAATGGAGCCAGAATTATCGGCGCCCAGAACAGGTCACCGAAATGAAGAGGGAGGCCGGTAGCCGCGAGAGTGATGAATGTTATAAAAATAAGAAAGTGCTGGATGACGATATGAATCGAATACCGAGGCAAGTCACCGAGAGGGTCTGAAAGCACATGTTTGTAAATATCCCTCGGGACATGACCGACTCCCTCGACATAATGCATATAATCGCTGTCCGCCTGTGCATTCCCGGCAGTGGTTACTAATGTTTCAGACGAAGTTGCCATGTTACCTCCATGTAAGATTTATAATCTAAAATCCTCTTTTTGATATTCCGCGCCAGGTAGTGCCCTCTCTAATCTGCCACTTGATCCCATCCTTCTTTCTTCCAATCGTCTCAAGAACGGCAAGGCCCAATAAGCTGAATATTGTTCCGTACAGAACAAAACCAAGCATAACTTCGAGAAAATGCAGGAACGGCTTTTCATCATGGGTAATCCCGGAATGAACATCTATTTTTATAAACTCATCACTAACATCCCTGTGGCACTGCTCACACGTCCTTTTGAGGTTTCTTTCATTTACTGTTGACATCATCTCATCCTTCTTGTAAACATCATGTATACTGCTGGTCGCGTGGCAGCTCACACAGTCAGCTGTCTCCTCAGAACCTAACGCAACAGCCTTTCCATGTATAGATCGCTTATAGGTTTCGACAGACTCAAGGCTCTCTTGGGAAACATTAAATCTTGCCATTAATGCGGTATTCTCATGACAATTATACGAACATAGCTTGACAATCTCCTGCCTTGAACGAGATGTTTTATGCCGGAGACGGTGCGTTATATGCTTATAAGCCTGGGAAACCCCTTTCTCTTCATGGCAGTTCAAGCATCTCCGTAGTGTTGAACTTGCTACCCTTTCTTCCTCCACTTTCGTAAAAATAGGGTTTAAATGGCAGTATTTACAATATGGCTTTGCCGCCTTCAAATCCTCGGGGTCATCTGCTTTTATGCCGTGAACACTTTTGTTGTAAATCTGGATTATTTTTTTATGCGAGAAATTTTCAGTCGAGAAGGGCGGCTTAATATGACATTCATTTCCGCAGTTAACTTCCTCCGTTATCGGATCGTGCGGGAGGTTGGCGATTTGAGTGTGGCAATCCCTGCACGGTACATTTCGATGAACCGTATTGTTGAAAATATTTTCATCAACATTATAATTTCTTTTTTTACCGTGTTCATCGATTCTGCCGAGAAAACGATACTTATGGCACATTAAACAGTTTTCTTTGTCTGCTGCATAAGCAGATGTTGCAAATGCTGCCACCGCAACAAAGAAGAGGAGACTGAAATATAACGTGATTCTCACATGATTAATATGCTTCAAATTTCCACCCCCTATATTATTTTTTATGGCATGCCCTGCATATCTCACCAGTCATGCCGGATAATCGAAGCCTGTATTTCTCACTTGCACCTGAGGCAGAGGCCTTTTTGCGAGGCAACACGCCCTTTTCATGAGGATTATGACAAGTTGCGCATGTGATTTCGCCCTTGTCATTTAATGGGAGAATAACATTGTATTTCTTTTCCGCCTCTTTAATATTGGACAAAGTTACCGCAGAAGGTCTCCTAAGATGATCAGCGTTTATCGGATGAAATCTTCCTTTTTCAGGATGACATCTGAGACACAATGCATCAAAGTTTCCAATAAGCTTGACTTGATGGCCGGAAGATGTTTCCTTATATGCATCCAGCTTCTCATCGGGCTTTTCCGTATGACAATAGAGGCATTTTTCGCCTATTATATTCCCATACTCATCAAGCTGATTGTGCGGATTAAGTTTGGCATATTCGCTTCGATTATGACAATTAAAGCATATGTCTGTCCTCTGCAAGTAAGGACCTCCCCTTAGAAAAAGCCTGTTGAAAAGTTTTAAAACAACTCTGTCCTGACACTGAAGATATATATCATGACATGTCAGACATGTTATTTCTCCGTTGTCCAAAGGAAAATTATCGGGTATCTTGGACTTTTTCTCATCAGAAAGTTTTATAAAAACCGGGTGAATGTATGTCCCTGGGGTATATTCATGGCACCGGCAAGTTCGACCATAATCGTTTCCATATTTCAAGTATTTATCTTTGCCTTTTTCCGGCGTTTGAGAATGACACTCTTCACAATATTTACCTGCGAAGTGAATATTAGTTTCTTTCGGAATTTCGTTGGCAAATGCTGTTCCCATTATCAACCCTATTAAGGGAAGAAATATAATATTCATTATGCTAAGCCAAAATAAATCCATTAATGTTACACGGTAAGAGGAAGAAAGTGAATTAAAAAGAAATTAATCTTTTATAAGCAATGCTTATAATGATGATTAACTAATATAGATGAGAAGCCTTTTAGATTAAAAGGCCTGTCGGTTCACCTGATGCTTACTCTTTCAGCATCTTTTATTGCAACAAGAACGTCTTCGAGCTTAAATGGCTTATTTATACATCTGAAAGCTCCCCCATCAAGCACATCAGACATGATTTTTTCTGAAAAATAAGCCGAGGTCACTATAACAGGGGTCGTTATGCCGTCCTGCTTCATTTTGGAGAGAACCTCCATCCCGCTCATACCAGGCATGAAAAGGTCTGTAACAACGATATCATATTCATTATTTCTAATCCTGTTAAGCGCGTCAATGCCGCTGTGAACCATATCAACTCTATACCCGTCAGACTCAAAAAACTTTCTTAACGACCAACCGATAAGCTCTTCGTCTTCAGCAACTAAAATTTTTTTGTTATTACTCATTGCCATAGTATTTGCCTATAAATACTATAGCAAAACATATGCCAGGCAACATGCTTATTTTTCTATCAATTTTGACCTAAAAAACAGATTAATTGTGCAATTTCACGCAGTAATATGAGTTATCGCACATATATAAACTGCAATTTAAGGCAGAAGATGTTGAAGCTATTTGTTTTTGTTGCCAAGGAGGTCATCATGGCAGCTTAAACATCCTGTTATTTTATTGCCGGTCTTTTGCATCAAAGACTGAATTTTTTCAGGGTTTTTATGTTTTACTTTTTCAATATGTGCGTTCATTTTAATTTTTATCTCCTGCTCAATCTCTGCAGATGACTTTAAAGCATCCGCTGCAGGATATGTAGTTATGCAGAATACCAAAAATAAAACAAACACAGATGCTGTAAAAAAATTTTTCACTTTGTTGTCTCCAAAGATTTATAATAAAGGCTCGCCAAACGGCGTTCCGTCGATATCCTGATTGCCATGATTATGGCATTCGGTACACACCCTGTAATAATCCCCAGCCTCATGACATTGCAATGAAGAACAGCCGGAAACCTGCGGCGGAACAAAAAACGGATGGGTATGCCTGCCGTCAGGAATGCTTAATCCATCATGACATCTGCTGCAAAGAAATATCCATTCTGTATTTTCCCTCTCATCAGGCCCTGGAGCATTACCGGCATCTACCGTAACTTCGTCTCCATTTACTTCTTTCCGTATCAAAAAGATGTTTGGAGAGCCGTGAGGTTCATGGCAGTCTGTGCATGAAAGCACATATGACCCGCATTGCGCTTCTTGATATGGCGGCAAAATATCAGAGCATCCATAACTTGCAACGCCCCCTCCATGCTGTTCAGTATTCCAGTTAAACTTATTACTATCTCTAAAAAGTGGGGTGCTGTATATTGTGTTGGAATCATTATGGCAGTCTGTGCAAAATGACACAAAATCAGTAAGATTAGAACCGTCATATACAGTTGTCGAGCCATCAGGTTCGTAATTGGTTGAAGAGTTAAACCTGTAAGGCGCCTGATATGTAAAAATGCTCATCCTTTCGCCGGATACATCGCCCCATAGCCCCCAAGTATTATTATCCTTACTGTGCAAGCTCGGCCTTGAAACAGGCCAGCCTCGAGTTGTTGAAGTATTTTTAGGCCCATTCGGCATATTAGGCGGATCACCCTGCGCAGAATGAGGATTATGGCAGGCAGTACAGGGATTGGAATTAGCAGTATAACCCCATTTACCGGAAATAAAAGTTACAATATCATCGAGATAATGCGAGGAGTCTGGAGAACCATAATTAAATGACTCAAGTATATCATTCACGCTGTCAGCAGTCCAACCACCTGCCCTGTAGCTATAACTCCTATTGACCATCCCTCCTGACTGGTAAGACCCTGATTCTTTATGACATTGATAACAAAAATTCTCAGTCTGTGCAATATGATTATCTGAGAAAAGCTCAAACAAAGAAGGTCCTCCGTCGGATGGAGCAGGTTCAGAGCCATCTATATTAGCATGCTGTTCATGACAATGGGCACAGAGTCCTTTCGGATAACCTGAAGGAAAGCCTGAAGCGTTTCGCTTAACGCCATAAGTTGAATCTCCATGTGAAGATTGAAGGTATGCCCCGCTGTTCGCAGGCTGGGTGTCAATAAAAAGAAAATATATTATTATCGTACCAATAAAGAATCTTAGCATCTGTTTCATATTATGACAATAAACCAAGCCTGTTAATTTTTTGACGTATGACAAACATTGCATCCGGATAATGCAGTTGATAAAACTGTGCTTTTATAATCCCACCTGAGCATTTTGTAATAAGGAGAGGCGTGCGCCCGATGACATGAAAGACACATAACAATGTCGGTTCCAGGATAAGCACGCGTAGTGTCGGCAACAGAATCGGGATCTGCCCGAGCGACTGGCGCCAAAAGGTCATAGTTTGTATATGAATTGTATTCCCCGGAAGCCGGCAAAACCATATCGGTCGGATGCCTAAGCCAGGGAGAAGCGCTTCCCACTTCAGACTCGCCCCCTGTCCATGTATGGAAATTACCATGGCATTAAGCGCAAAAAAAACTTATAGAATCGGTTGAGCTTGAATCATTATGGCTTGTGGCAGTATTGTCATGTTCCCAATCAGAATCCTCCATACCCTTTATGCCAAGCAGATAACGATAACTTTTTGATACCTCAGTGACACTGCCGTCCATAGGGGAATTAATCCCGTGATGCCCGCCCATAATCGCACTCAATTGATCCTCAATTGCGACATCTCCGACCTGCCTGCCGTTATGCCCGTGACAACCGTAAGTTCCTGAACAATTGAGTTGCTGATCGAGACTATTCCCTCCAGGCGGAGTATTGCCTAATATATCATCAGGATTTAACAAAAAAATATTATGGCCTTTATCATCATCGGTTGTACTTGTGTAATAAAAATTGCCGCCGGCAAGTCCATTGTTCGCATATGAAGGTTCAACAGTATTATATACGATAGGGGCCCCGGCAACCGAGTCAATCCACACGGAATTAGAGGAAGATGAGTGACAGCCGTCGCAAGAGCCACGTAGCAATGCCTTGTAAGGCGTCAAACTGTCATCAAATGTCATAACCTCAGAAGCTTGGCTGTTATGCATTGTATGACAATCGCTGCAGAATTTACCCGACATATCAGCGCTGCACTCGGACAAATAAAGAACAAACATCAAACCGCAAAAAAAAATTATGTTATAGAGCGGTAACTTCATAAACAGAAGTAAAGAACTATTTACCCAAAGACAACCATGCCGTGGTTAATATTGGAAAAGCATTCACGAAGACTGTTTATTAAATCTGGTGTCAGCAAATAATAACTGCTCGTACGATAATGCTTGAACTAATATTTATGGCACTGAATGCACAAAGTTCTTTTTCCGTCATGAGTAAGCATATAGCTTGCTTTTGCAGAATGCATGCTATGGCATGTGACGCACGTAATTGGCTGACCGTTACGAACATCGATTACATCGGCGCCGAGAGGATGCGTTATTTTGTGCTCGGTTTCATGACATTCATTGCAGAGTACAAAAACATCCTGTTTAAAATTCAAAATCCGCCTCGAATGTTTAGGGACATGGCACTCAAAACATTCTCTGTTCTTTATAGGCTCGCATTCACGTTTTGATTTGAGGGCCTTCTCCATAAAGACAGTTCTTTTTTCGGTATCAGCATGACACTTAACACATAGCCTTGATTCACTCTTGGTAAGATTGCTCTTTTCGGAAGCATGATGGTCATGACACAAAGTACAAGAATACGCATCGCCCCTTCCATGAACATCATCTTCAATCACCTCTGTTTTTTCACGATGGCAGTTAAGGCATAAGACGTCTCCAACAGCAAGAGTTGTTATTTTCTCACCCTCTTTTATGGGCTTATGGCATTTGACGCATTCTTTGTTAATAAATACTTTATGGCCATACGGGCCTAACATGCCTTTTGAATCGGAACTATGTCCTGAGTGACAGGATATGCAGTTCATATCCTTCGTTAAAGCTGATATAGAGACACTGCCTGACTTGCAGCCGACTGAATTGTGACATTTTTTACATGTCGCTTTAGGATTACTGTGCAAAAGATTGTCTTCTGATGAGCCGTGGGCATTGTGACAGGCTGAACAATCCCCGTTCTTGAATGGAGAACAGGCATATTTTTTCTCAAGCTGAGGCTTTAGTTCTTCATGGCACTTCCAGCAAAGATCCTTTTCCGGTTTAACCATAAGGTTGTTATTATTACTGCTATGTGCAAAATGACAATCAGTGCATGCCCCGTCTCTGATTGCGCTGTGCTGACGTCCAGTTGCGATTATATTCTTAATGTTTTCATGGCAACCAAGGCACAGCGGATTAATATCCTCCCTTAACAAGCCTTTATCCTTGCTAACATGCGGATTATGACATGTACTGCACTTCCCCTGCTTAAAAAGGAAATGGACATATTTAGCAGATAAATTATCTTTTAGCTCTTTATGGCATTTATAACAAATCGTTGGTTCGGCCGCTGTCAGCTCAGCTTTTGCATGAGCGAAATCAAATTGAAATATAATAGTGAAAAAGACAGCTTGAAAGATTAATACACTTAAGCTTTTACCTCTGATTAAATTAAAGATACTCAATGTGTACAATCTATTCATGACATGCCTCACAATGCCCTTGGTTGAATGGGTCATGAACAACTTTCTTCAGAAGCCCTGGCTTTTCAGTAACATGCGGTTCGTGACAGCTTGAACAACGGGAAATATCATCAAGCGGAGACTTATGAACCCTTAAAAGATTTTCAGTATCTGCAGAGTGGCACTTACGGCATATGTCAGGGTCTTTACCTTTTAAAAGCGTATTAGAATCAGAATAATGAGATATATGACAATTCAGGCAATCCACGCCTTCAGTTGCAATATGTCCGCTTCTTGATGTAGTCGTAATTATCCTTTCATGGCAAGTAAGGCAAAGAGCATTCGGAAGATTAAGGAGTTGATTCTTTATTTTTGACAAGTGGGAATTATGACAGGAATTGCATTTCCCTTCCTCAACGGGAAGATGCTTATTAAGAGACTTGTTTAATGCTTCCCCCATATTTTTATGGCATGTGAAGCAAAGCTCAGTCATAGGTTTTACAGTTGAAGCGATATTATCACTTGCATGCGGATCATGGCAAACACTGCATTTTTTCTCCTTAAACGGCTGGTGGATAAAAATGCCTTCTTCCTCCTGAACCAAGCCCTGATGGCATTTCATACATATATTTTCAGGGTCATCGGTGAGCAGCTTCTTAAATTTAGAAACATGAGATTGGTGGCAAGAAGAACATTTCTTATTGCTAACAGGAGTATGAATATATGTTCTAAAGTAATTCTTCTGTTCATCTTTATGGCAGGTGAAACAAAGGTCTTCGGCTGTTACCTTCAGCATGCCGGCATAGTTGCTGCCATGGGTATCATGGCATTTCAGGCATTCAATCTTCATGAAGGGTTCATGTATATTCTCCTCTTTCAGCATATCCTTAAGAGCCTCATGGCAGGTAAAACATATCTCATTTTCAGGAGCAGTAAGATAAAGCCGGTTATCAGAAGCATGAGAGTCATGACAAGCGGTACAACCTTTATTTCTTATCGGGCTATGTAAATTATTAACGTTTACATTTGGTTTCTTGTCGTGACACATTAAACATAAATCCACATTGTTTTTAATGGTGATTTTGGGATAATCAGATGCATGAGGGCTATGGCATTTCAAACACTCTTCCTTTTCGGCCACGAGGTGTCTGTAATTTTTATTGAAATCTTTTTTCTCTTTTGTGTGGCATGAATAGCAGAGATTTCCTTCTACTGATGAAACCGAAAGGGGGTTAGGGCCTTCAGAAGGCAGATGGCATGAAGAACACTCAATATTACTGACCGGCGCATGCACATACTCTCTGAGAAGTTTGCTGTTTGACGAACTGTGCGGAGTGTGGCAGCCCATACAAGTGCCCTTGCCGACTGGATAATTATTGTGAGCTGCGATAAAATTCTTTTCATTAAACTTGTGGCATGATTCGCAAAGAGCTACCTCATCTTTAATAAGATTAGACTTATAGTCAGACCCATGCGGATCATGACAAATAAGGCACCCGTCTTCAACGGGTTTATGCCGAGTCGCGCGTTTAAACGTAGCATCATTATGGCATCCAAAACATTGACTGTTCCCGGCATTCTTCTGAAGAGCCTGGGCCTCAGAAGCATGAGGTTCATGGCATGGCAGGCATTTATTCTCTTGAATTACCGTATGAACATGCTTTCTTTTCAGAATATCCGATTCCATGACAGTATGGCATATAAAGCAAAGTTTTCTTTCTTCACGTTCTATAAATGATTTAAAAGCCAGCCTTCCGTGACGAAGATGGCATCCTTCGCAATTGTGCTCTTGTAAAGGAATATGCACAATTCGGCGTTTCAAGTCAGGCTGTATCTCTTCATGGCAATCAAGACACTCTTTCTGCTTAAAACGGCCTTTTGCAGACTTCTGAGTTGCAGGAGCGCAAGATAATACAGTAAAGATTATCAGGCAAAAAAATAACAATGATATTTTTGAAATATACATACGATAAGCTGTTGACCTACGGTTTAAACATTTCAGCAAATGACTTGATTGCATTCTCATTGATAATTATCTCGGCGTCTGACTTTAATTTTTCTATATATTCATTATATGATTTTTTAAACTGCTCTGCAAAATATGACCTGTAAACATCCTGTCTTACTGAATTAAAATCCTTAACCAGTGGAGCGGCCTTTTCCTGGACCCTGTAGATGGCATATACTGAGTCTACTGACAGTACCGGGCTTATTCCCTCAGCTTCAATGGAATCAATAACCTCTATTAACGGCTTAGGCAATAACGAAATAGCCTGCCAGCCCAGATTCCCCCCTTTTTCGGCAGTTTTAACATCGGTTGACCTCATTTTCGCAAGCCATGCAAAATCAGCACCTTTTAAAAGGCTGTCGTAAATCGCTTCAGCAGACTCCTTTGTCTCTGCAGTAATCACCTGCATCCTGTAACGTTGAGGTTCCATATAATTATCTAAATGCTCGTTATAATAATTCCTCAGGAGATCCTCGGAAACATTTATATTTGGCAAAACATATTCCTTAATGTAAACATTTTTAAAAACCTGATCCCTGTAACGGCTTAGTTCAGGATCAAGATTGTAATTTCTTGACAAAGCCTCTCTGTCAACAATCTTTCTGTCAATCCAGTTTTTTATCAAAACTTCGTTAGAAATTTTAACAACGGGAGGAAGAACAAATATAAAATCCTTGACAGTGAAAATCTCTCCGTCCAAAACAACAAGAGGACTGGTGTCATTAACCCACTTATCCCGCTCATCTTCTCCTTTCAGCAATTTAATGGAAGAGAGAATCTCATTATCAATTACAATGTTAGAGGCAGCCCGCAGTTCAGAGAGATATTCATTCCCCCTGTCATCCTCCTTCTTGTTTCTTATAATCTTGGTAATATGGCTCGCTGCTTCTGAAAACTTTTCAGGCGGAGCATCCTCCCTGCCAAGTATCTTGATAATGTAAAAACTATTATTTAACTCAATAACGTCGCTGAATTCACCCGTGCCCAGATCGGAAATCTTTTCCTGAAAAAGTTTATCAAAAGAACCAAAGGTTGAAACCCTCTCTTTATCCTTTGCTTCATAATTAGGCAGTGTAAGAGCTATCTCCTTAAAATCTTCGCCCTCGTTAAGCCTGTTTAATATGCTCAGCGCATCTTCCATTGTGTTTAATTCGACAATATCATATGTAATTCGTTTGTAATTGTCTTTGTAATAATTAAGAATCTCCTCATCACTAACATTCACTTTTTTAACAATCTCATCCTCATGAAGTTTCACCACAGATTCCCTGAGAATATATGCCTTCAGCTTGTCTTTAACCTCAAGGTACTGGTCCAAACCAATTCTGCGGGCCTCCTGTATAATAAGTTTGTCGCCGATAATGGAATCAATGAAGCCTTTTATATCCAATTTTTCTGTAGCTGAAAGATTCTCCCTTCTATGCTCAATTGCCAACGCGTAATTAACGTCATCAATTGTTATGGATTCACCGTCAACAATTGCCAATACGCTCTGAGCCTGTCTTACTGAAGCGCAGCCATATGTTATAAAAATCAATAAGATACCAGCAAAAATATATTGCAGATATCGGCTATTAATAATAAATTTTATCCCGCGCTCTACTGCCATTGAATAGCTCCCATCCCATTAACAAGTTTTGAAATTATCCTGTTTGCAACCTTATCAACGCTCCTGAGTCTGCGCCAATCATAAATTATAACATCATCATCACCGGTCATTTGGTACCTGTTATACCATAGCATCCTGCTGTTACGCGCATTCAGAAGTCTTGCGGTTACTGCGGCCGCAGGGGGAGAAAGCAGCCTCTGCCCTTCGGAATATAGTTCAACTGTGCCTATAACAAAACCATCAACATTCAGCCTTTCCATTAACTCGCTGACACTTCTATAATCCAGCTCACCTTTTGTCCTTAACTTTAGATCAAAAATATTTGTTTTAATTTCACCGTATTCAACAGGGATAAAGCTTTTGCTTTTAAACAAAGAAACTATAAAAAACTGTGAGGCTATCATTCCGGCATCCTTATTTTCAGAATCATTCTGAAAAGGCATTACCGCTATCTTGTAAGCTGATTCGGCATGCTTGCCAAAAGGTTCTAAGCTGAATGACGCCAAAAGATTATTGATCACCATGGAAACGAGCATTTCAATCTCCCTTACATTCCCCAATCCTAATACGGCTGTAAAGTCATCTCCAGCAGCTGAGGAATAATCAGCCCATAAGATGTTGCCGTTTGAAGCATCAACAAGCCTTGCCGTCAAACCCAAATCAGGAACGTCAATATTAGCAAATCTGATAATCGCTCCAACCAGAATAAAATCAACCCCGAATTTATCTCTTAATTTTCTCGCAAGATCCCTTGAGATATACCCTGTTTCCCTTACTTTCTCTTTACATAAAAAGTCATAAAGCAATTTTTCATCAATGACTTTATACCCTCTATTTATAAAACTATCCACGAGAACAGGCATGACAATGTCAGCGGCTTCTACCTTATCGCTATAATTATCAAAAGGAAATATGATTATTTTCTGATCGGCTTCCTTAATATCAGTGACTGCTTGGGCAAAGACAATACCGTCGCACAACAAAAAGAAAAACAAAAAACTATGCAACAGTAAAGAAAATTTAACTAAAGAAAAAAAAGAAGTCAGTCTGTCTGATTTAGGCATCATATTATATTACACACATTATATTACACACAGCAAGTAAAAATTAATTCCCTGTCAATGTCTGAATAGACCTTTTTACAACATCTGAAATCGTTTCACTCAATGTCGGGGTATCAGCGCCAAAATGCCTTGACATAAAGCCTGCCCCGCCGCTTGTGGCCGTTACGGACCAGAGAATATCGCCTGCTCCTGTGTCCACCATCATTAAAGTCAAAGTAACCTCGGCCGAAGTAACATTACTGCTCCTGATCTCAGCTAATTTGTCTACAGAACCCGTAATGACAGCTTGTACTTTCAGAAATTTTCCGATTGATCTTATTTCTTCAATACTTGGAGAGGAAATAGAGCTAACGCCTATATTATTAAGGGCAGCCAGAACGTCTCCCGGGACAACAACATCGGCCAACCCTGAAGACAAAAATTCTGTGATAAGCACCTGCCTAACCGCATCAGAAGCGTTTTTGTCGCTGGTAAAATTCTGCAACGGCAATATAGCTACCCTTTTTATATAACTGAAATCAACATCCTCCTTAATATGATATGTCGGTTGAGAGGCGAAGCATCCGTTTAAAAAAAACGAACAGCCAATTATTAGATAAATAAAAATTGTATTATATTTCAACTTCAATATTAAGTTCATTATATTATATAAATGTGTTTATTTTAATGTATTAATAGACTCTTTTACAACTTTATAAGCGGCCTTATCCAGGGTATCCCCCTCTGTTCCAAAATGCCTTGTCCAGAAACTCGGACCGCCGGCACTATGCGACACGGACCAGACAATATCTCCGGATTTTGCATCGAGTATGCTTAAATTAATGGATACTTCAGGATATGTTAAGGCTACGCCTTTCTTATCTTCCATCTCCCCTGTTGAACCTTTAACCACCGCGTCAATGCCGAGCCTCTTGCCAAGTTCCTGAATGTCTGAAACGGTTATTGATGCGACCTGATACACTTTTAACTCCTTCAATATCCTTGTAACCTCCCCCTCTTCCACAACCTCGAATCCGGAATTAAGAAGCTCGATCATAACCTTAGCCCTCATCTTCTGGCCTGCAAATTTATCTTCGGTATAATTTTCAAAAGGAAGAACCGCTATTTTTTTCACTGAAGCTTTATCAAATCCGGGCCTTACATACGCGCTCATAACGCTGCACCCGTATGTTACAAAAAATAATAAAAACGAAAAACGAAAAATCAATGAACCATGCCTGATTGCCGAATTAAACATAGAATAATATAACCCATTGATATTTTTATTTAAAGCTTCATTATTGCGCATTATTATTAAAACAATAATCTCATGCCGGTACTGACATTCTGTTCCGTGCTTTCGCCTTCTTTCTCATATAAAAATGAAAGCTGCGCATGTAAAAACTTTTTAATATGCCATGTGCCGTTGCCCGAAAAAACATCCTTTGTAATACTCGCTGAGCTTGTACTTGAGTGCTGGTAATTGGCATTCAACTGCAAAACGGGGACAGGCCGCCATTCCGCAGTTATTATTTCCGACATGGCGGAACCTGCGTCATTAGAAGAATAATTAAAATCACAGGATAAATTAACAAATCTGCCTGGACGATAGGTTATCTTTGCCGAACTGCTTTTTGACTGAACTTCTGATTCCCCAGACGATTTCCAGTTTATATTGTAGCTCAAGCTACCCTCCAATTTATCTGTAAAAACCGAATCAATGCTACCTGAAATATACCTTGAAGTTGAATCTCCCCCGCTTACGGAGTCAGACCGTGAATATCCTATATCCGTCACCATATTCAAATCCCTGTATAATCGGGTGCCAAGGCTTAATATTGCCGAATCATATGTCGACTCTTTTACTTCAAATTGATAACTATCCCCTCTTACCATACTAAAACTTGCGTTAAGCGTTTCAATCGGCGATGAATTAAAAGATAGTTCATAAGTAGTAGCCGCCCTATCAGTCTTAAAGGCATTGTCATATGATTCATTCCGCTGAAAACGAAAATTGGTCGTGAGAAATTTATGAGTTAACCAGTTTGCATTAAGTGCGAGGCCTTTATTGATTGTGCTGCTGGAATCAGATTGATCTTCTTCGCTCCTTGATTTGGAAAAAATGCTTGTAAAAAGAGATGTGATCGAGCTAAAAACAGATGACGGATTCTGGTCAGACTTATCAATCGAATAATTAAAACTAAATCTGAATTTGCTTAATGGCTGAAAGACCGATAAAAAATCCAGCCTCTGGCCGAGTGCGTTAGAAGAGCTCGTCAATATTCCGGAATCAGGAATGAGTTCTGACCCGTAAGCCTCTATCTCTGTGACAGCAACATTGGAAATATCGGAGACATCCATGTTAACCGCTTTGAAATATCTCGCATTATGCGGAGCTGAAAATTCGATTTCGTAACGATAAATGGTGTTTGCAAGATCAAATAGAGAAACCGAAACACTGCTGATCGTTACCGGAAGCCATGTGCCTGCCAGGTTAAAATCGCTCTTATAGACTTTCCAGTTCGAGATGCTTTTTAAAGAAAAATCGCCTGTTACATCTTTGTTAACGTAAATGTACAGTTTCTCGACAGAATCGTCAGAAGGCACCCAAATCCCTATATTATGATATTCGTCAGAACCTGATATGCTGAGATTAATTGATGTCGAAAGAATATAATTATCATCAGCAAGAGCTGTTTCAGAAGGCAAACTGTCAACGTCAGGATTCAGCGCCGTTCCTTTTGCGTGGAGGCCGCCGAGTTTGGTGCGCTCAAAGAGGACATATCCGGTATCTGAGGAATAACTCGTGCTGTCGGCACTGCTGAAATTGCCCCTGTAACTTCCATTTAGTATTATTTTCCCAGACAAAAAAATGCGTGAATCAGATAACTGATAATCACCGGAGTAAGCATCGCTGACGTTTTTATACAATATTTTCCCGGGGTTCTCTTCTTCTGCATGTGAATAATTGAGATTTGCCCTGAAGTCAAGCTCGGGAGAAGGCAGTTCATAAGATGACCTCAAAAAATAAATACTGTTTTGCCTGTCGAGCATGATGTTATCGCTTTCCTTAATCCTGCTAAGTTCAGCGGAAAAAGTGGGGAGATTAAGAGGGCTGACAGCAAACCGGCTGTAGAAAAAATCAGTGATTCTTTTGTTATCATAAGCCTGTCCTGAATTAGAATAAAGCTCATCTCTGTGATGAAACCCCGAATCGAATTCGTACATAACATTTTTAAGCGAAAAATCTATTCCGGGTTCATAGACTTCCTTAAGAGAGGTATAATCAGCGCCCTGTGAATCACTGGAATCAGAATCGGAAATCTCAGCCCTCAAAGTTAGCTGGTAAGAAAGAAGGGAGGTTATCGGTTTAGTGAAATAGAAATTTAGACGCTTCTGAGTATCGTTTTGGGTAATACTGGCATCGCCCCTATCCTCCTGAAACGAGGTATAGTCAATGCTTGCGTTTCCGTTCAGGTCAGCGAAGACTGCCGAGGAACCGCCGATAAATAAAATCAAAAAAAGAAGAGCGTTTATTAAACGTCTATTACTCACTGTTCCCTGCTGATTAACAATAGTAACCGTTTATTTGGAAAATCTCATTTCACCGAGAACATTGTTACGCCGTAAGGATTACGCCCCACGGAAATTCTCTTTTTTTCATTACGGGTAGTGACGTCAATGATTGAAACGCTGTCGGAGCCGCTGTTAACCACAAAGAGATTTCTGGATTGAAGGTCAAATTGTAATGATCTCGGCGAAAGACCTGTTGCGGCAATACCCATTACAGAGCCTGATACAGAAAATATATCATTTCCTGCATCAGAATAAGGGTTTAAAAATAAAACTTCGGACGAGACGGATTTAAGCAGGTAGAGCCTGTCAATGAATGGATTGGTTGCGACTCCCACTGTGTAACGGCCGGTATTTTCAATTGAGCTTATTTCTGCAGAACCATCCCCGCGTATTAGCGATACGATATCTATGACAGACAGCCTGTCAGAGCCGTAATTTGCGACATAGACTTTGCCTCTTTTGAAGTCAACGGACAATGCGACAGGGCTCCATTCAACAGCGACATTCTGAACATCTTCCACCCTGTTATTAAGCATGTCCATTCGAATTACTGATACGCTGTTTGACTCTTTATTGGCAACATAGACATTAACAAATTTGCCTCTATAATCTTTTATTAAGTTAACCTCTTCAATGCTGAGAGATGCGGAACCAGAATAAAATTCGACGGGAGGATCCGCGGCTACAGCCACAGGCCCGTTTCCGACCCCGACTCTCTCAAGCTCCTGAAAAGATAAAGGGTCTATCACAGATACCGAGCCGGAAGCATAATTAGCCACGAAAACGAGTTCTCTCCCAAAAGGCCCTTTCGCAACAGCAATCGCGACCGGTTCCCTACCGAATCTTAAAGGGATTTCATGTTCTACTGTATTTGTATTGGGATCAATTACCGATACGCTGTTTGAACCTGAATTTGCAACATATACCCTTAACCGGTCTTCCTTCAATCCAGCGGCAATACCCCTCGGCCTTTTGCCTACGAGCACGGTTCCGACGACCTTGCCGTAATACCGGTTTATGACCGACACATTATTAGAATCTTCATTGGTAACATACAGAAGCTGACCAATAAGGTCTGGGGCCTCTTTTCCCAAATAGAACAAAGGGGTAAAAAGATAGTTATCTGTCACAGACCCGTCAGGGTTCCAATTTAAAAATAGCGTGGAATTTTGCCTCCTTTTAATGACAAGATTAAAAGGCATGGATACCGTATCTGAAGAAATTGAAAGTGATGCAGTGCCGTCAGGGGTTATTATCGATGCTTTAGTGATATGCAAACGGACTTCTTTGCATTCGCCTTCAGGGACATATATCTCGCCAAGGCGCACCTGCCTGCCCTTAACTTCAGATGACCTCAATGTTACAGGCCCTTTAAGAATCCCTATTGATGTTCCATCAACAAAAACCATGTCAACCCCGGTTAAAAGAAATTCCAAATCAAGAGATGTCTTCTCATGGCCATTAAAATAAAGCGTTATCTGGCTGTTGTAATCGGGAGGCTTCTGGTCTTCAGTTACACTATTATCATTTAAAACGATGGAGCAGCCGTATATAAAAATAATAATACACAACACCAAATTTTTATTTCTGAAAAACCGCCTCAAATTGCAAAATAATATTGACATGAAATTTTCAACCGTCAGTAAGGCTTAAAGATCTGTACTCTCTGGTTAAAAAGGTCTGTAACCATCACATCGCCTTCCTTATTAACGCTAATGTCTGTAGGGAACCTGAACCAGCCTTCTCCCCATCCCATTCCGCCAAACTCGAATAACATCATGCCGTTGCGGTCATATGTATTGACCGTGTGTCTCATATAATCAACGACATAAAGCCATCCCCTGTTATTATCAACTGCCACGGCACGCGGCCTGCTCAACTTGCCGGAACTGCCGCCTTTTTCCCCAAACTGATAGATGAACTTTCGATTTTCATCATAAACATAAATATGCCCTTCTTCCTCGCTTACAAGATATATCCGGCCCGTGTCATCAATATGGACATTCATAATCAACGCCTTCCTATCATTTTCCTGCGGAGATATTATTTCTACCAAGTTATAATCAGCATCAAATATCAGAACTCCCGGGAAGCGTATTCCTGCAACAAAAAGATTGCCCTTTGAATCTTTTGCAAGGCGATACGGCACAAATTTATCAGCGCCTTCAAAGCCCTCAAAAAAGATATCACGCTCCCATTTGAGGCAGGCATTGTAAACGGAAACCCTGTTTCTCAAATCTTCAGGCGTGGCTGTCTGAACAACATAAAGATTGCCGTTAGAATCAACTGTCAAACCTTCGGGATTCAGTATCTTACGGCTCTTGCCGAGTGAAAGAACCGGAAAAAGGTCAGAAGTATATATCAGCACCCTTTGCCTGGCATCAATTACATAAATTTCATTCATTACATTTTCATACTGCGCAAAAGAGGGCCTGACAAGTCTCTCATCATTTTCGTCATACTCTAATGCCATATAATACCTGACAAGAGGCCCCTGGGCATTTAATGAAACAGGTCTGACTGTTCCAAATAAAACAAATAAAACAATAATGACAGATGGATTTAAAACATGTTTAATCAATGTCATTATCTTTCTTGTTTGAAGTCTTATTGAACGCATAACTTACTAATAATATTAAAAAAAAAATAATGAGTCAATTATTCTTCAATAAATAAGCTGAGATGCAATAAATACCTGCGGTTTCTATCGACAATGGAAAAAAAGGCTGAAGCCCCGGTTGTGCCGACAACCATACCGTCATAATCCCACCTCAGCATATCGGGATATTGAGATGCGTGCGCCTTATGGCAGGAAAGGCACATTACAATCGCACCCTGTACGCCGCTGTTATCGGGTGTTACGACATTGCTCATACTGTCAGGAACCACGCCCCTCGCTACAGGAGCCTCCACACTGTACGATGTATAGTTATTATATTCTGTACCTGCCCCAGGCAACACAACATCAGTCGGGTGCCTCCTGAATGGAGATACAGTTGAATCTCCTATGCCCATATCAGAGGTTTCTGTTCCTGTTAAGAGATGAAAATTCATATGGCATGTGCCGCAGAAGCCGCTCATAGTATTTTGCGGGGGAACAATGTTGGCTGACGGCGCATTTGAATGGCACTTTGCGCAGTTTGCGTCAAACTCAAGAGGAGACGTAGCGCCGAAATATTCATTATGGTTATTGGCATCGGCATTCTGCCATTTTGTTGAGGAATTTACCTGCCCGTCATTCTCATGCCCCTTCACTTTCCTGAGAAATCTATAGCTGTTGTAATCGTCATCAAATCCGCTTGTGGAATCAGTTGTAATATTCTTATGGTGCGCCCCTTTTAATGCCTGAAGATTCGAACTCCCTCCAATCGCCCTAAACCCGTGGCAACCGTTAGAGCCTGCGCATGTAAGCACGGAATCAGTGACCATCTTTGCGGGATTGGCATGCTCGCCATATTCAGCCCCGGGCGGTATATCTAACACATCATCTCCATTAACGAGATCAACGATGTTATGGCCTCTATTGTCGCCGAGTGTGCCGATATAATTAAAGTTTCCTCCTGCAAGGTCGCCTGTGCCGTCAGAATGCAATACTTGGGGAATCTCACTTCCCCCGATACTGATTATCTTCTGGCTGCCGCCCTGGCCGTGACAACCAAGACAATCTGAAGTTAAAAGAACATCGTTTGGGCCTGACCCAACAACAGCTGCTCCGTCCTGACTATTATGCATTGTATGGCAGTTTGAACATACGCCTGTAATATTTGCATTTACTGAAGAAGCAACTAAAGCCAAGGCTGCAATAAATATTAAAACATACCTATTGGTATTATTTATTCTTGCCATTTCTTTTATGATTATTTTAATCATAATATGCCTTGCTTTCGTATCTTGCATCTGAGTGGTTAAGAGTTGCTTAACCACTCAGATGCAAGGGGAACCCCAACGGGTTCCCCTTGCGGATTAAATTACCTCTGATTCACGTGACATCCGAGACATCCTGTTGTACCGCCGCCGCCTGCGCTCTGTGAAGCATAGTTAAACCTGAGCAGGTCTGCGTACTCAGACGCGTGTGCGCGATGGCAAGACAGACACATTACATAACCATTAGTTGCGTCATAACCTGTTGCCGAGGTTGTGCTTAATGTGGTTGCGTATGCCGCTGTGAATGCAAACGGGTTATTCACATAATCAACTGTTACACCCGAAGCCCCAAGGTAAGTAGCAATTGATATATCGGTCGGGTGGCGGTTCCAAAGGCCGTTGGTGGTCAGGTCAGTGGTCGCCGCGCCGTGGAAGACATCATGGCAGTTATTGCAGAATGCGCTGATGCCTGTTGCCGCGTCGGACACGTAAATATTATGTTTGGATGCGGTTGCTCCGCCTGATTCGTAGGTTGAATCTTTTGTGCCTGCAACAGCGGTGCCTGCGCCTTCGTTGTCAGTAGCAACCTCAAGGAACTTATAGATTGACCCGCCTGCATGGTGATAACCCTGTATGCCTGCCCAGCTTGTAGCTTTACTATCATGGCTACCGTGACAGCCGTTACTACCGGCGCACTTCAACTGGTTAGCACCAGAGAACTTGGTTAAAACAGCCGCGCTTCCTCCCGGTGGATCGTTAGAGGTAAGAATGTCGTCAGCGCCGCCGGCATTAAATCCTACGAGGTCCTCAACGTTGTGGGTGTTTGTGTCTGATGTTACAAAGGCATCTGCAAATGAGCCTGCTGACAGCAAGGTCGCATTATCAACCCTCGGTCCAACTGCTGACGCTGTGGTGTGACAGCCCATACAGTCGCTCTTGAGCAGGATGTCTGCGGGGCCTGAACCGTTTACTGCAGCGCCGTCCTGACTGTTGTGCATTGTGTGGCATCCGGAGCACACGCCGGAGATTGCGTCTGCGATTCCATACAGCATGAACGCGGCCGCAAGTACTACGAACATTGTGAACAGTACTTTTTTCATAATTCCTCCTTTTGGTGTTATACTTTTAATAAAGTATAGTGTTGATTCTCCATCTAAAATGGATTTGGTTTTGTGTTCCATAGGCAACCCTCCTGTATTTATTTTTTGTTTATCTTTCATTTGATTAATCCTCACGGCTATTTATAAAGCAATTAGCATACCAGATTCTCAATGTTGCAGTTAAAAAATATTTAACTTATAAATCAACAAGTTGTAACACAACACGGCGTTTAATACTTAATTTTTGGTTCCAAAAATATTAGACTCAACCAATCGGGAGCGTTATTTCACGCAACTTCGGAGAATCTGCAATATAGTGCCTAATTAGTAAGCAGACTTTCTCATTAACAAGATTGTTCAGCATTTTATAATGTATATTAATATTTGATGTCAAAAAAAATCAAGGTCATCTGTAACACCGGGGTTTCCATGACATTAAATTTATACCCCCTTTTTGACATGGATTACGGATTCTGGTATTTTTAGCTGGGTTAATAGTTGATGACAAAGAAAATCCATTTATGGGTTCTCGCGCTGCTCTTTCTGGCGGTTTCTCACATAACCATCAGGAACTTCGGCGCCCCCCTTGTACTGCCTGCGGCATATCTTGTCTGGATAACGCTGTCAGGACTTGTACTTCTTTCAGTGATACATATATTCAATCAATGGGACATCTCAGTCCCGCGCATTTCCTTATATATAATTCTATTCCTCTTATCATCGCTTTCGTCAGCAATTTTTAATCCGATAATAGACCGTCATGTCTTCATATTTGAGACAGCCGGGCTTATCGGCGGGATAATATTTTTTGCTTCCCTCCATCAGTTTGAGTTTTCAAATGATGAGAAGGAACGGCTTTTATACGCGATAGTTATCTCCGGCATGACTGAGGCACTGATAAGCCTGTTTCAGTATTTTAATCCTGATACTGCCATATTTCTTATAGTCGCGCCTGCCCCGAACAAAATATTTGGCAATTTCCAGCACCAGAACCTACTTGCATCATACCTTGCTACCACGATTGCGATATCGCTTTATCTCTTAACCGGAGATATTTTTAAGGGATTCGGCAGATGGCTTAAAACTCTTTTTTATCTTTTTGTTATGCTCATGTGCTTTATCATTTTTCTGACGGGCTCACGGGCAGGAGTTATAGAGGCCGGCGCCGGAACACTTATACTCTTATGGGCAAGGTATCGGAGTTACAAAGAGAAGGCGCTCTATCTCGCCATATGGTTGCTGATGATAGTATTTGGAATAGCAGGCAGTGTGGCGGCTGAGAAGTATTACTACAAACGGGACTCGGCGCTCAGTTCCGTAGGACAAAAGATCGGGATGACGATGGAGAGTGTAGCAGGAGACGAGGTTACGGACATGAGGGTACCGATGTACATTACTGCTGTAAACATGATAAAAGACAGGCCGCTGACCGGCCACGGACCCGGCAGTTTCGGCAGCAGGTTCATGCATTACCGAAGCAGGCTTGCAAAAGAACACCCTGAATATCCCTATGAAGCTGCCTTTACCTCTCATCCGCATAACGAGTTTTTGTACAGGACGGTAGAGTCCGGCCTAATGGGCAGTGCCGGGCTGATGCTGATTGGAGCCGCCTTTACGGTATGCCTTATAAAACTTGGAAGAAAACAGGGCGGAACTTACGCGGCTTTTTTGTTCCCGATAGCATTTGATACACAAGTGAGTTATTCCCTTTATCAGTCCATGCCCCACTGGGCGCTCTTTCTCTTTCTGCTTTACCTGCCGTCGTCATCTTTTGTAAAGAAAATTAAGATTAGACCAGCCGGACTCTTACGGGCAAGCGCGTTTACTGCGGCCGCCACGCTCTTTGTAATTATATCGTATCTGTCAATAACAACCCTCATTGCCCAGAGAGCCATGAAAAAATATCAGGACTTGCTTATTATAGGAATTGTCAGGCCTGAACTTGTTGAACCAGCAACCGGCAATATGTACCTTGAACAGCTTGCAAAGAGATTTTATTTTGATGCCAATTACAGGATCGGTTTTATGAGGGGCGACAAGAAGTTAATAGAAGACTATGCTGACTTTCTCATTAAGGAGAAAGAAGTGTTCCCGCATCCGCATGTATACGAAAGAGGGTCATTTGCTTTGTTTGTCGTAGGAAGAAGGGAAGAGGGATATAAACTTCTTGAGGAAGGGCTGGATCTTTACCCTGGCTGGAGCAGTATGGTTAAGTTAAAACAAGAGATGAAATCTGCCGACGCAAAGGAAATTAAATAAATTGACAAAATCACAAAAGGCGTTTGAATATTTACCGATTACGGTGTTATCCGTTATCCTGCTCGTTATTATGCATATTGCCATCCCGAATATGGGGGGCACCCTTGCGCATCCTCGGGAATATATAGTCTGGATAGGCATCTTCACATTGATCCTTATTGCAGCTGCATTCGTTACAAGCAGAAAAGCACTAATCGTGCCGTCGTATTTTAAATATGCCGCAGCCTACACATCTCTCCTCCTGATTACAGCCGTATTTAATCCAATCCTAAATAGGGAAATATTTATAATTCAATCCCTGCGCGTGATTGCCGCAGTAATAATATGGTTAAGCCTTCACCAGTTCAGATTCAGTGAGAGAGAAAAAGTAACTGTTCTTATAGTGATACTCATGTCAGCAGTTATTGAATCAACCATGGTCATATTGAAAGCTCTGGTCAATTCCTACGCTATACATTCTTTTGGCATCAGTTTCGCTCTTGCCATGGTAAAAGTGACCAAATATATACCTGATGTCGGCGGCGCTTTCCAGCAGAAGAACCTCTTTGCTTCATGGGCGGCTACAGGTATAGCGATAAGCGTTCACCTTATTACAACCGAAAGGTTTAAACTGTTCGGAAAGGCAAAGAAGGCACTATTTTTAATCTCTGCTATGCCGCTTGCGGGAGGGCTGTTCCTTGCCAATTCAAGGATTGGGCTTATAGGATTGGCGCTGGCCATTTTGGCGCTCTTGATTTCCAACCATTCTGCATATCTGCGGACAAAAAAATATATAGCAATATGGATCATGATATTTTTTATCGGCACAGCTTGCGGATTTTATGTGTCAGGCACAAAGACAGGCCCAAAAGGGCTGGTTGAAAGCGCTGACAGCACCGCCAAGGAAAAAGTCAAATGGCTTTCCGACATAACACAGCGTTCCTATGTCGAACGCCTGATTCTCTTCGAAACCTCATATGAAATGTTCAAGGATAAACCCTTATTCGGCTACGGATACTCTAATTTCAGCAGTGTTTTTATGCACAAAAAAGCAAAAGTCTCCTCCGAAAATCCCCTGTACAAGGGAATGGTTTACAATGAATTCATAAGCCATCCTCATAATGAGTTTTTTAATATTTTGGCCGAATGCGGGATAGCAGGAATGCTTGCCTTAGGTTTCGCGCTGTTTGGGATCTTCAAGATGCTGTATAAAGCAGGCCGCGTAAGTAATACTTTTGCATATGCTATGCTGCTTATCCCTGTGCTCATGCATACGATGGTCGAATACCCTCTGGAATTATCCGCCTCTCACTTTCTCCTGTTTATAATACTGCTGTTTATGGTTACATCCGATGAAACGAGAGTAAAAGAAATTCGCACCGGAAACAAGGCGACTGCGGCAATACTTATATTCTTCTCAGTGCTCTATCTGGGGCTCTCATCCTATACCGTAAAAACATTTATCGATTACAGGAAATACGGACAGTACAAAGAAGCCTTTATGAATGGGGAGGCCCTCGATGAAACTCAAATTCTCCCGGCAACAAAAAATATCTATTTGAAAAACTGGGCTGAACCTGATTATATGTTCAGAAAAGCTCTTAACGCCGCTTTAAACCCTGCCGAGAACATGGATTTTATAAATAGTTTCCTGCTATGGAATGCGAAAGAGAAGATAAGGAGGCCGGGGCTTCCTTCGTATAATCTCGAAGGATTGATTTACTACAGGCTTGGAGAAATCGACCCAAAAAATTCCCTTATCTATTATGAGAAGTCGAAATCAGTACTTGATGAAGGCCTCGCCTTGTACCCTAATGACCATAACCTTACAGCCCTGAGAAAGGACGTTGTCGCAGCCGCGATAGGCAATTACATAAAAAAAACCCAGTGACATGAAACTTCAATATGTTCCGCAGACGGTCAAAGAAGTTTGAACTTCTGCATCCTGTACCTGAGGGCATCCCTTGAAAGGCCGAGAAGTTTAGCCGCTTTTGTTTGATTCTCTGCGGTCATGCGAAGGGCCTGAATAATGAATTCTTTTTCAACTTCTTCAATGGATATGCCGTCATCCGAAATAGGGAACCTGAATTCATCGTGATCATGAACTGACCCCAAAACCGGAGCCTCCCTGCCGACCCCGGCAATTTCAAGGGGAAGATGCTCAGGTAGAAGCTGCCCTTCGATCCCGAGAATAAAAACCCTCTCTATAACATTCTTCAACTCTCTGATATTGCCGGGCCAGTTGTATTTTAAAAAAAGGCCCTGAACATCTTTGGAGATGCCGGTAATATTTCTTCTGCACTCTTTCCTCATCGTTTCAAGAAAATACATGGCCGTAGGCAATATATCTTCCTTTCTGTTCCTCAAGGCGGGAAACTCCATGGGTATTACATTAAGCCTGTAATATAAATCCTCCCTGAAATTGCCCTTCATAACCTCTTCCCTCAGGTTCCTGTTTGTCGTTGCGATGATCCTGACATCAACAGATGTCTCTTTCAGGCTGCCGATCCTCATAAAGACCTTCTCTTCAATAACTTTAAGGAACTTGGCCTGTGTGGAAGGCTTCATATCGCCTATTTCATCAAGGTAGACTGTCCCTCCGTCAGCCAGTTCAAAAAGCCCCTTCTTTGCCGATTTAGCGTCAGTGAATGCTCCCTTCTCATACCCGAAAAGCTCGCTTTCGACAAGCGTCTCGGGCAACGCGGTGCATGTTATCTCGACAAAAGGTTTAGAAGCCCTCGCGCTGTGGTAATGAATTGCCCTTGATATGAGGGTCTTGCCGGTCCCGCTCTCTCCCTGTATTAAAACCGTGTTTGCGTCGCTTTCCGCTATCTTTTTGGCAAGCGAAATAATATTCTTCATTATTTCGGACTCACAGATAATGCTTTCAAACCTGTACTTCTGATGCTGCTCGCCCCGTAAAAAATTTACCTCTTTCTTGAGGTCAACAGTTTCAAGGGCCTTTTTTATTAAAATTGACAACCGGCTGAACTCAAAAGGCTTTTCTATGAAATCAAACGCTCCGAGTTTTATGGCGGATACCGCTGTCTCAACCGCGCCGTGAGCCGTGATTATTATGACAACGGTATCTTTGTTTATTTTTTTAATTGCCTCCAAAACCTCCATCCCGTTTATCCCGGGCATATGAAGGTCGAGAAATACCATATCCGGGAGTTCGGCCCTGTATGTCTTAAGACCGTCCTCTCCCGTTCCTTCGGTCAGGACTTCATGCCCCTCTTTTTCGAGGTACTGTTTTATTGAGGATCTGATGAGTTCCTCGTCATCAACAACAAGTATCTTGACGCTTTGCACTCCAGCCACCCCCTATTTCTTTGTTATCGGCAAGTATATCGTAAAAAAAGAACCTTTGCCAAGAGCGCTTCTGCATGTAATCACCCCGCCATGCTCACGGACGATCTTCTGCGTTATGGACAACCCGAGCCCCGACCCTTTTGATTTCCTGGTAAAAAAGGGCTCAAAAATATATTCCATGTCCTCCTGTGAGATCCCTTTGCCGGTGTCTTCAAAAGACATAACAAGAACATTCTCACAGTTTAATGGGGACTTCAACTCATCGCGAACTTCATTGTATTTTTTCTGATAGACGCTGACATTCAGTATGCCCCCCTCCGGCATAGCCTGCAGAGCGTTTATCATCAAATTAAGCGCAACCTGCTGCATCTGGTCAGTATCCATAACGATATCAGGAAGGTCTTGCGCAACGGTTGCATTGATTTTCACGTTAAGTTTTTTTGCCTCCGGATATACAAGGAATACTGCCCTGTCAATAACTTCGCCTATATTGGCAGGCAAAAACTTTGCCGCCTTCGGTTTGGCGTAACTAAGGAGGTCTTTCACTGTCCTGTCAAGCCTCTTTACCTGGCTCAGTATCTTTTCAGTGACATCCCTGTTCTTGTCATCTTCGCTCATGTCCACCTGCAGAAGCTGCACCGCGCAGCTTATTCCGGTAAGAGGATTCTTTATCTCATGAGCAATGCCCGCAACAACCTCCCCGATAGTTGCGAGTTTTGCCGCCCTCTCCATCTTGATCTCATGGGTAAGCTCAAGCTCTTTTTTTGCGGATTCAAGCGCCTCGACCATATTGTCAAAGCTGGCCGCGAGAAGCCCGAACTCGTCTTTAGACCTGATGTTCATTCTGGCTGAGAAATCCCCCTTCTCCAATCTTCTGATGGTGTTGACCATCCTGTTAACAGGCCTGTCAATCATGATCGCGACCAAGAAGAGGAATGTGCCCATTAACATGATAAAACCGATAAACGCATCCGTGATATGCTCTTTGGTGAAATCATCGATTGCGTTATGCACATTCAAAAGCGAGAGCTCGACATCCATAACTCCGAGCACATCCTTTTCTGTCCCGTGGCACCTGAAACACGCAGGAGCGTTTTTTAAAAGCGTCAGTTTTGAAGCATAAATGGAATCATCTTTATTTATCAAAAAAGCTTCCTCATAATTCCCTTTATTGTAATTTATTAAATCCTCAGCGTATATCTTTGTCCCGATTTCTTTTTCTTCAGAGGATACAACTATTGTCCCGTCAGTGGGAAGGAATATTCGTATCTCCTTAAGTTCATTGCTGTCCTTTACAAGATTCTGCATCATGGCCTGAAGTTCCTGCCACCTGTTCTTCAGCATCAGTACCATTATCCCGTGAGCTATCCTGTCAGACAGGAGGACAGTCTTCTCCTGCTGCGTTTTGATGAGTTTTTGCTCTGTCAACTTGATATCCCTGTATGTGGTTGCCGACATTATTATGGAGATAAGGAGAAAAGTAACGAAGGAAATTTTGAACTTGAGGCTGTTAAAGTTATACATTGAACTTATAATACAATTATATAATTATTTTTTGTAGTTGACGGGTTGACATGGTTTATATACAGAATTAGCGGTGCCTGCGGACTGCCAAGGGCTCCTGCCGATGAAAAGCCTAATATCCGGAACTGCTGATCAAATCGCCCAGGCTGTCGGCAAGGCCTTTGTCAAGTTTTTCAAGGGCGGTTTTTTGTTCGATGGCAAGCTTAAGGAATTTATCTCCCAATTCAACACACAGCACCCCAAGATTATATCTCGCCTTTGCGTAATCGGGGCGGATCTTCACAGCGCTCTTATATGCCTCGACCGCGGCTTCCTTCCTGCCGGTTTCAACGTATATTATTCCCAAATTATAATGCGCCTCAGAGTTGTTGGGATTTGCCTTTAAGGCGGTCTGGAACGCGCTTACAGCATCGTCATATCTGCCAAGCATGGAAGAAATTACGCCGAGGGCAATGCATGCCTTTTCATGTTTCTGGTTCAGGCGCACGGCCATTTTGTAAGCGTCTGCCGCCTCTGCATATCTGTGAATCTGATAATACGCATTACCTAACCTGAAATACGCTTCGGAATAGCCTGGGTCGAGTTTGATTGCCTGCTGAAAAGCATTGATCGCTCCGGAATATTCCATCCTTTCCGTAAGCTCAAGACCCATTTCAAGATACTTCTTTGCGGCAGGGCTTTCAGCGAAAGATACTGCAGACAGCAACGCAAAAAGGACAGTAAGCATCAGCAGTCTTTTAATTACAGGCTTCCCACCCATAACTTAATTATACAAAAACATTCTTATTTTACAATAAGATATTCGCGCCGGGCGTCACATAAATAAAGTTAAACCAACGGTTGCCTATTTAAAAATGAACTTATATAATATGTAAACTTTAAGCATTAAATATGGAGGCAAGATGAGACTCAAGAGTTTAAACGCGCTTATAACCGGAGCAGCCCAGGGTATCGGCAGATCTGTCGCGCTTGCAATGGCGAGAGAGGGCGCCGGTATCTGCATCGCTGACATCAATATCGACAAGGCCGGAGAACTCGTTGAAGAAATCCTGAAATACGGCGTTAAATGTATAGCTCTGAAAATCGATGTTTCAAATCAGGAGAGCGTAGCGTCTGCTTTTGGGTCTTTCACAAAAGAATTCGAAAGGCTTGATATCCTCGTCAACAACGCCGGCATAACAAGGGACTCACTAGCCATAAGAATGAAGGAAGATGACTGGGATTTGGTATTGGATATTAACCTTAAAGGCACTTTTCTATGCAGCAGGGAGTCAATAAAGATAATGTCGAAACAGAGGTCGGGCAAGATCATAAATATTTCTTCGGTCGTGGCCTTCAGCGGAAATCCGGGACAGGTCAATTACAGCGCTTCAAAAGCAGGCGTTATAGGCATGACAAAGACGCTCGCTAAAGAATACGCCGCGCGCGGCATAAGAATAAACGCCGTTGCGCCGGGTTTCATCCAGACCGCCATGACAGACGCCCTTCCGGAAAAGGTTAAAGAAGAAATGAAAAACGCCATTCCCCTTAGAGAGTTCGGCCTCCCTGAAGACGTGGCTAATGCCTGTGTCTTCCTGGCTTCAAAAGATTCGGACTATATAACCGGCCAGGCTATACATGTCAACGGCGGAATGTACATGTAATGCGGTTTAAATGAAAAAATCATTTCAAAAATGTATAATTACTTCTTAAAAAATATCTAAATTCCATTAACATTATCAAAACGGAGGTCGGACAATGTCGATTGAAGAAAAGGTTAAGGAAATTATTTCAAAACAGCTTGGCGTTGACGCGGACAAGGTGACTGCCGAATCATCATTTATCGATGACCTGGGCGCTGACTCGCTTGATACCGTTGAGCTTGTAATGGCGCTCGAAGAAGCGTTTAACATCGAGATCCCGGACGAGGATGCCGAGAAGATCATAAAGGTCAAAGACGCGGTAAAATATATCGGCGATAAGTCAGCATAGCCGGCCTCCTGATATGACGCCAAGGAGGGTTGTTATAACAGGGGTGGGTATGGTAACCCCCCTCGGGACAGGAACCGCGATATCCTGGGATGGACTCATCAACGGCAAATCAGGAGTCTCAAGAATTACTCATTTCGATCCCGCTGAATTCCCTTGCCAGATTGCCGCTGAAGTGAAGGATTTCAATATAGACAACCATATCGAAATCAAAGAACAGAAGAAAATGGACCGCTTCATCCATCTTGGCCTCGCCGCCGCGACGATGGCCATGGAAGATTCAGGCCTGAAGATTTCCCCCGACATTGCTGAAAGAACCGGCGTCATAGTTGGCGCAGGAATGGGAGGCCTCCCTGCAATCGAACGCTACGCAAAAGTCCTGACAGAGAAAGGCCCGAAAAAGGTCACCCCCTTCTTCATTCCGATGACTATAATCAATCTCGCTTCAGGCCAAATATCCATCAGGTTCGGGGCAAAGGGCCCAAACTCCGCGGTTGTTACAGCCTGCGCAAGCGGCACTCATTCCATAGGAGATGCGTTCAGGCTTATACAAAATGATATTGCTGATGTAATGATAGCGGGAGGAACCGAAGCTGTCATAACGCCTCTCGCCATAGCAGGTTTCTCCGCGATGAAAGCGCTGTCGACAAGAAACGGCGAGCCTGAAAAAGCAAGCAGGCCTTTTGACATTGACAGGGACGGTTTTGTCATGGGCGAAGGCGCGGGAATAATGATACTTGAAGAACTCGGGCACGCGTTAAGGCGCGGGGCAAAAATATACGCTGAGATCATCGGTTACGGCATGACCTCTGACGCCTACCATATTTCAAGCCCTGCTCCCGAAGGCGAAGGCGCCGCCAGGTGCATGGAGGCGGCAATCAAAGACTCAGGGTTGATGATTGAGGAAATTGATTATATAAATGCTCACGGGACATCGACGAAATACGGCGATGAACTTGAAACCGCGGCAATCAAAAAAGTCTTTAAAGAACATGCTTACAAATTATGCGTCAGTTCAACAAAGTCCATGACAGGCCATCTCCTCGGGGCGGCAGGCGGGATTGAAGGCATAATAAGCGTTCTCAGCATTCATAACAATATCGTTCCTCCGACCATTAACCTTGACAACCGTGACCCTGAATGTGACCTCGATTATGTTCCCAATGTGTCGAGAAAGCTTGAAATAAGAAGCGCCATCTCTAATTCCTTCGGATTCGGAGGGACAAATGCCACCATCGTCTTCAAAAGATATAGCTGATTTTGAGCTGGCGATAGGGCATTCTTTCAAAAAAAGATCCCTCGCAACAGAAGCCCTTACCCACAAGTCTTATTCACACGAGAATAAGGAGAGCCGGCAGATTCACAATGAGCGCCTTGAATTTCTCGGAGATTCTGTTCTCGGCCTTGTCATAAGCGAATACCTCTTCGAGAACTTCAGAAAATATCCCGAGTCAAAACTTTCAAAGCTCAAATCCTACCTCGTGAAGGAAGCCACGCTTGCTGAGGCGGCTGAGCGGCTTGATATCGGGTCATACCTGTTCATGGGAAAAGGCGAAGAAATATCCGGAGGGCGGAATAAACCGTCGCTTCTTGCCAATGCTTTCGAAGCGGTTATCGCGGCAATATATATCGACAGCGGGATGAAGAAGGCAAGAGACTTCATCCTGCGCTCTCTTAGCCATAATCTCCTTGAAATCACCGAAGACGACCTTTTAGTGGACTTCAAAACACTTCTTCAGGAGATCACTCAGGCAAAGTTCGGATGCCTGCCCGAATACCTGATAAACAGCGAAAAAGGGCCGGAGCACGAGAAATTATTTGAGGCCTCTGTCAAGGTCAACAATGATATGCTCGGAAAAGGCAGCGGCAAGACAAAAAAGGCGGCTGAACAGATGGCGGCTAAAGAAGGGCTGAAAAAAATTAAGAAGTCCTGATATAATCTGGCTGATTCAACCTTGATATTCGATTTGCCATTACTTAAAATTCATAAGCCCTATTTTTTCAGATGCTTGTCAGAATAAAGCAGGTTTAAGGAGGCACATGGCACTAACTTATAAAAAATCCGGAGTGGACATAGCAGAAGGAGACAAATTAGTTGACATAATCAAGCCTCTGGCGCATTCCACATTTATACCTGGAGTTCTTAATGACATCGGCTCGTTCGGCGCCTTCTTCGGATTAAAACAATTAAGATACAAAGACCCTGTGCTCGTAAGCGGCACTGACGGCGTCGGCACAAAACTCAAGATAGCCTTTATGCTCAACAGGCACGATACCGTGGGCATAGACCTCGTCGCAATGTCGGTAAATGACCTGCTTACAAGCGGTGCAAGGCCTCTTTTCTTCCTTGATTACTTTGCCTCAGGAAAGCTCTCGACAAAAGTCGCGGCAGATGTAATAAGAGGAATTGCGGACGGATGCAAGACAGCGGGCTGTTCACTTATAGGCGGCGAAACGGCTGAGATGCCCGGGTTTTATAGCGCGGGGGAATATGACCTTGCCGGTTTCGCAGTCGGCATCGCGGAGAGAAAAGAGATTATTGACGGTTCAAAGATCAAAGAAGGTGATATTATCATAGGACTTTCATCCAGCGGGCTTCACAGCAACGGATATTCTCTCGCAAGAAAGCTCTTCTTTGAGATAAAAAAATATAATGCCCGAAAGAAGATAAAAGAACTCGGCTGCTCTGTCGGAGACGAGCTTCTCAAGCCGACACGGATTTACGTCAAAAGCATCTTGGAGATCATAAGCAAATTCAAGGTTAAGGGAATGGCGCATATCACAGGCGGCGGCATCACCGAAAATCTTCCCCGCATATTGCCCGAAAAGAAGAATCTGAAAGCCGTAATAGAAAGAGGAAGTTGGCCTGTCCATAAAATATTCAGCATTATGCAGAATGAAGGCAATGTATCGGAAGACGAGATGTACAGGACATTTAATATGGGAATCGGGTTCATGCTCGTCGTCAATAAAGATGATACGGCGAAAATTATCAAGAGACTTAATTCACTTGGAGAAAAGGCATTTGTAATCGGGCAGATTGAAAAAGGGCGCGGCGGTGTCAAATATGTCTGAGATGCTTAAAATAGGCGTTCTTGCCTCGGGAAGAGGCTCCAATTTCCAGTCCATAATAGATAATATCGAATCAGGATTTATACCTGCCGAGATAGCTGTCCTGATAAGCGACAAGGCTGATGCTTTTGCGATCGAGAGGGCGAAGAAACATAAGATCGAATCGCTTGTAATTAATCTTAAGAACTTCTCTAATAAAGATTTATTCTACGCGCATATCGCTGACGAACTTCAAAAGAGGGGCGTGGAGCTTGTCGTGCTCGCGGGTTTTATGAGGGTGGTCGGCAAACCCTTAATTGAGAGATACAATAATAAGATAATGAACATACACCCTGCCCTCCTCCCCTCCTTCCCCGGCCTGCACGGGCAGAAACAGGCTGTTGATTACGGAGTAAAGATATCCGGATGCACCGTGCATTTCGTTGACGAAGGCGTTGATACCGGGCCTATAATCATGCAGGCCGCGGTTCCGGTATACGAAGATGACACCGAAGATACGTTGTCAGAAAGAATTCTTAAGCAGGAACACAGGATATTCCCGCTCGCGATCAAGCTTTATGCCGAAGGAAAGATAACCCTAACAGGCGGGAAAGTGTGTATAAAGTCCGGCAGGGAGAACGGGATTCTTATTAATCCTCCGGCATGATTCCGGTTTCACTCACTGTAAAATCTCACGCGAGTTTGCTGAAATATTGTATCGTCTTCTTTAAACCTTCCCTAAGCTTTACCTGAGGCTTCCACTTCAGCTCTTTCCACGCAAGAGAGATATCAGGCTGTCTCTGCACGGGATCGTCCTTTGGAAGCTGCCTGAAGACTATCTTTGATTTTGAACCCGTAAGTTCTATCACAACATTCGCGAGTTCCAATATGCTGAACTCGTCAGGGTTGCCGAGATTCACCGGGCCGGTAAACCTGTCAGACGACTCCATTAGTTTGACCATGCCGTCTATAAGATCATCAACATAACAGAAACTTCTCGTCTGCATGCCTTTTCCGTAAACGGTAATATTCTCGCCCTTTAATGCCTGCATTATGAAATTGCTCACAACCCTCCCGTCCTGAGGGTGCATATTCGGGCCGTAGGTATTGAATATCCTTGCGACCTTTATCCTGAGAGAATGCTGCCTGTGATAATCAAAAAAGAGTGTCTCGGCACAGCGTTTGCCTTCGTCATAGCATGAACGTATCCCTATCGGGTTTACATTCCCCCAGTAACTCTCTTTCTGAGGATGAACCGCGGGGTCACCGTATACTTCGGATGTCGAGGCCTGAAGAACTTTTGCCTTTATTCTTTTGGCAAGGCCGAGGACATTTATGGCTCCGTGTACAGAGGTCTTTGTTGTCTGAACGGGATCAAACTGATAATGGATTGGAGAAGCCGGGCATGCAAGGTTATAGATTTCATCCACCTCGACATAAAGCGGAAAACATATGTCATGCCTCAGTATTTCAAAATTGGGATTTGAGACAAGGCCGGATATATTGTGCCTGCGCCCCGTGTAAAAATTGTCAACGCAGAGAACCTCGTGCCCTTCCTTAAGCAGCCTTTTACAAAGGTGTGAGCCTAAAAAACCTGCACCGCCCGTAACAAGGATTCTTTTCATGTTTACCGTCCTTTAAAATCTTATTCAGTTTAAATTTTAATTGCCGGGAACAGCTTGTATTATATAACAATCATAATATAAAATAATCTGGTTTTGGGGAGTAGTGTAACGGTAGCACGGCAGACTCTGGATCTGCTTGTAGGGGTTCAAATCCTCTCTCCCCAGCCAAACAGCTATCAGCAGTCAGCCATCAGCTTTCTGCTGAAAAATTTCAGAGAACTAAATTTTGATTTCTTCGCTGATAGCTGAATGCTGAACGCTGTTTTTATTGGTCCCATCGTCTAGTGGCCCAGGACGCTGGCCTCTCACGCCGGAAACACGGGTTCGAGTCCCGTTGGGATCACCAAGAAACAAGCGATCAGCCATCAGCTTATAGCTGTCAGCTTTTTGAAATTATATTTTATAACTGATTAAAGAGGTATGTGATGTCCAAAACTTACAACATTGCTGTGATTCCCGGCGACGGGACAGGCCCCGAGGTGATAGCCGAGGGCGTTAAGGTTCTCAAAGCCGAATCAGAAAAATCAGGCTTCAGGCTTGATTTCACTTATTATGATTTCGGAGGCGACAGATACCTCAAGACAGGCGAAGTCCTGCCGGAAAATGCTGTCACGGAACTTAAAAAACATGACGCAATATACCTTGGCGCCATAGGCCATCCCGACGTAAAGCCCGGAATACTTGAGAAAGGCATACTTCTCAGGCTCCGCTTTGAACTTGACCAATACATAAATCTGAGGCCTGTAAAACTCTATCCCGGTATCGAATGCCCGCTCAAAGACAAAGGTCCCGATGACATTGACTTTGTTGTAATAAGAGAGAACACCGAAGGCATTTACGCCGGCGCCGGTGGAGTTCTGAAAAAAGGGACGCCTGACGAAGTCGCGATACAGGATTCGATAAACACGCGTAAAGGTGTTGAGCGGTGCATACGTTATGCATTTGAATATTGCAAAAAAAGGAATAAGGCAAATAAGCTGACCCTCTGCGGAAAGACAAATGTCCTGACATTCGCGTTCGACCTTTGGGAAAGAACATTTTACGAGGTCGCGAAAGAGTACCCGGGCATTAAAACCGCCTATGCTCATGTCGATGCAATAACTATGTGGTTCGTCAAAAACCCGGAATGGTTTGACGTAATCGTGACTGATAATATGTTCGGAGACATAATCACTGACCTCGGCGCTATGATACAGGGTGGGATGGGCATTGCCGCAGGCGGAAATATCAACCCTGAAGGCGTCTCGATGTTTGAGCCCATCGGAGGCTCTGCGCCGAAATATAAAGGGCAGAATATCATTAACCCTCTTGCCGCAATATGCGCCGGAGGGCTTATGCTCGAGAGCCTGGGTGAAACAGAGAGCGGAAAGGCGATCGAGAAAGCCGTTATGAATGTCACCGCGAATAACATAAAGAGCCTTGCGGCAGGCAAGATGGGATACAGCACCACTGAAGTCGGCGACCTTGTGGTGAAGAATTTAAAATAAAAATTTTATCCAATTTGTGTCATTTCGACCCTGCCGGCAGGGAGGCAAAGGGAAAAATTTTAAGATTCCTCGTTTCCTCGGAATGACAAACAGGAGAATGAAGGATATCAAATCATGCTTAAGAAAAAAGAAAAATACATCGTAGCAGTGGTTGGAGCCACCGGAGCGGTCGGAAACGAGATGGTATCCATACTTGAAGAGAGAAATTTTCCGGTGGGACAATTGAGGCTTTTTGCCTCCGAGCGCTCAAAAGGCAGCACGATTAATTTTCACGGCAAACCAGTTAGTGTGGAAGTTCTTAAGGATGATGTCTTTGAAGGAATTGATATAGCACTCTTTTCCGCCGGCGGGCAGAGGAGCCTCGATTTTGCGCCTGCCGCGGCAAAAGCCGGCAGCGTCGTCATCGACAACTCGAGCGCGTGGAGAATGGACCCGTCTGTCCCTCTCGTCGTGCCTGAAGTAAACTCCCATGACCTCATGTGGCATAAAGGCATTATAGCGAATCCCAACTGTTCGACCATTCAGATGGTCCTTCCGCTTAAACCCATTCATGACGCGGCAAAGATCAAAAGGATAGTCGTGACAACTTTTCAGTCTGTGTCCGGAACAGGGATGAAGGCGATGAATGAACTTCATGAACAGTGCACGGCGTTCCTTAACTTCAGGGAGATAACGCCAAAGGTCTATCCGCATCAGATAGCATTCAACTGCCTGCCCCATATAGACAGCTTCCTCGATAACGGATATACGAAAGAAGAGATGAAGATGGTCAATGAAACACGCAAGATAATGGGCGACCAGTCGATAAAGGTCACTGCGACAACCGTAAGGGTCCCGGTATTTAAATGCCATTCTGAATCAGTCAATATAGAGACGGAAAAGAAGCTTACGGCCAATGAAGTGCGCGCCATACTCTCTTCAAAAGCAGGGATTGTTGTATACGATGCGCCGCAAAAGAATATCTATCCTCTTCCGATATATGTTGCGGGCAAAGATGAGACCTATGTGGGAAGAATAAGAGAGGATGAGTCTGTAGAAAACGGCATCAACATGTGGATAGTGGCCGACAACCTCCGAAAGGGCGCCGCACTGAACGCGGTGCAGATAGCGGAGAAGTTGATAGAGTAAGCATAATATGCTAAAAGTTGACCACATAATCAAAGCCGATTACCTCCTTACAATGGAGGGCGACCTGAGCATCATCAATGACGGAGCAGTTGCCGTATCAGGCACGGATATTGCCGCTGCAGGGGCTTTCTCCGATATCTCCAAAAAATACTCTTCAAGCAATGTCACTGACGGTACAGAAAAGGTAATATTCCCGGGCTTCGTCAATACTCATACTCATGCCGCGATGGTTTATTTTAGGGGCATAGCAGACGACCTGCCCCTTCAGGAATGGCTTGAAAAACATATTTGGCCGAATGAGATGAAGTGGCTTTCCGCCGAATTCGTCGGAGACGCGGTTGAACTCGCCTGCCTCGAGATGCTGAAAGGAGGAGTTACCACCTTCAACGACATGTACTTCTATGAAAATATCGCGGGCGAAAAGCTTACTTCAATTGGAATGAGGGCTGTTCTCGGCTCCGGGATTATAGACTTCCCCTGGAAAGATTATTCTCAAGGCCCTGATGATTATTTCAGAAAGGCTGAGGAACATATCAGAAACTGGAAGGGCAATGAACTGGTTACAACTGCAGTAGCTCCGCACGCCACATTCACCTGCAGCCCTGAAAATTACACGCGCGCCAGAGAACTCGCTGAAAAATACGGTGTCAGGCTTCATACTCATCTCGCCGAGACAGAGTTTGAAGTCGCCCAATGCCGTCAGAGATTTGGCAAAACACCTGTCGAGCACCTTGACTCCATAGGTTTCCTTTCCGAAAGAGTCTCAGCAGCGCACTGCGTCTGGCTGACGGATAATGACATCGATATCCTCGCTAAGAAAAAGGTAGGCGTTGCCCATTGTATTGAGAGCAACCTGAAGCTGGCATCGGGTTTTGCGCCTGTGCCCAAACTCCTTAAGGCTGGAATAACTGTAGGCCTCGGGACAGACGGCGCCGCCAGCAACAATGACCTTAACATACTTGGAGAACTCTCCACTGCCGCCAAAGTACATAAGGCTGTATCTTCTGACCCCACAGTCGTCAACAGCAAAACAGCATTGCTCATGGCAACGAAGGCCGGCGCTGAAATAATCGGCCTCGGAGAGATTACAGGCTCCATCAAACCGGGCAAAAGGGCTGACCTCGTTATTGCATCTCTCAACAGGCCGCACCTCCTTCCTATTTACGATATCTATTCTCATATCGCCTACTCCATGAGGCCGTCGGATATAGAGACCGTAATGGTCAACGGCAAAATTCTCATTGACAAAGGCGAACTCATGACAGCAAACGAAGAAGCAATTCTTGAAAAAGCCAAAAGATGGCAAAAGAAGATACAAAGCTCTTAGTACACTGGTAACTTTCCTGATTGAGATTTTTCTCACCTCTCATCATATTTTTTTTCTTTTCTATTAAGACAGCATGTGATATATTATTGCAGACAGCCGCAAAGGTGCGCTCTCTTATATGACGTTATGAAAAAAACGGACAAAGACAAAGATGAGATACTTCAGACGACGCTTGAGAAACTGCGCAAATCTCTTGACTGCACGATCGAGGCTATTTCACGAATGATCGAAACAAGGGACCCTTATACAGCCGGCCACCAGAGGCGCGTCGCGGACCTGTCAAGAACCATCGCCACGGAAATGGGCTTGCCCGAAAAACAGATCGACGGGATTCGGATCGGAGGATCAATTCATGATATCGGAAAAATATCCATTCCGGCTGAAATACTGAGTAAACCGAGTAAACTTACTGATATAGAGTTTGCCCTTATAAAGACGCACACACAGATAGGATATGACATACTGAAAGATATTGATTTCCCGTGGCCTGTTGCAAACATTGTCCTGCAGCATCATGAAAGAATAAACGGAAGCGGCTATCCGAACGGCCTATCGGGAGATGAACTGATAATCGAGGTAAAGATCATGGCAGTTGCGGATGTATTTGAGGCAATCGCGTCTCACCGCCCCTACCGCCCCGCGCACGGAGTTGACGTGGCATTGGAAGAGATTGCAAAAAACAGCGGGATACTCTTTGACCCTGAGGTAGTCGAAATATGTTCAAAGCTCTTTAAAAAAGGGTATGCGTTTAAATAGCTGAAGTTATATCTCACAGCCCTACCACTTCAACTCTCACTTTTGCGACGCCCTTCTCGTAGAACCCGAGCCGTTTTGCCGCGCCCATGCTCAAGTCTATTATCCTCTTGCCTGAATCAGGGTTATGGTCGCTCGGGAAAGGCCCTCTGTCATTTACCCTTACGACAATCGATCTCTTATTCTCAAGATTTGTAACCTTGACATTTATCGGCAGGGGAAGATATTTGTGTGCGGCGGTCAATTCTTCAGGGTTGAATGCTTCTCCATTCGCGGTCATGTACCCGAACTTTTTATTTCTCGTCTCATACCCGTACCATGAGGCGATTCCGACTTCGTTATATGTCTTTGCCATTTCAACAGTCATGGGATAATATTTCTTACCCTTTACAACATACGGTGAATTTTTTACCTTTCCCTGACGTATCGCTTCCTTAACGGGAAGTCCGTCTATCGTCTCTATTTCATTGTTCAGTAGAGGCCAGTCAAGCGGGGCGCGCACAACATTGAAAGTGAATTCACCGATTTTATAGACAAGCTTTGTTGTGCCCGCTGTCAGTTCATACGTGCCTTTCACGGCGTAATATGTTCCCTTAACAACTCCTTTAGTAATAGTGTAAGGAGCCTTTATGACAGCGCAGGAAGATAAGACAGCGGTTAAAAATAAGATGACTGCTGTGGCAATGAAATATTTATTCTGAGAGCAACTCCTCATCTTTATTAAAATTATAGTGAAAGATGGACTTAATGTAAAGCTTTATGCCATATAAGCAATATATTGATATTAAAGAGTTTTAACTGACTCTTTCCATGGAGCAAACTTCAGCAGAAGCAGCATCCCCGGAACCGCAATCAACGTGCACGCAATAAAAAACCCTGTCCACCCTATCTGCTTTGCCATGTAGCCGGTCGGCGCTGATGCCAGAACACGCGGAACTCCCATCAGGCTGCTTAGCAGGGCGTATTGTGTAGCGGTAAATTTTTTATTCGTGATGCTGCCCATGAAAGCGACATAGGCTGCTGTTCCCATTCCTCCGCTTAAATTCTCAAACACGATCACTCCGGCAAGCATCGGTATGCTGTAGCCGATTTTCGCAAGCAGGACAAAACCTGCCGTTGAAATCGCCTGCAGAAAACCGAATATCCAGAGAGAGCGGTTGATTCCGAGACGCAGCATCATAACACCGCCTATCAAGCTTCCGATGACAGTAGCCCAGAAGCCGAATAATTTTACTACTGTTCCGATCTCTGTTTTCGAAAACCCGATGTCCAGATAGAACGGCGTTGTCATCGCGCTTGCCATAGTGTCGCCGATCTTGTAGAAAAGGATGAAGGCAAGCATCCACAATGCGCCCTGCCTGGAGAAATATTCGATGAGAGGATCCAGCACCGCCTCTTTCAAATTCTTTGGTGTTCCAGCAGAAAGCACAGGTTCAGGAGTCAGCAGAGTTGTTGCTATGCCCGGCAGCATGCATGCCGCCATGATAAAGTAAACTGTTGAAAAGGAGATGTGGTCAGCCATGATCAGCCCGCCGCCTGAAGCAAACAGCATCCCGACGCGGTATCCGTTAACATAAAGCGAAGACCCCAAACCCAATTCAGCGTCTGCAAGGTCTTCCCGTCTGTAGGCGTCAACAACGATGTCCTGTGACGCACTGAAGAACGTAACTAAAAAAGCCGCGGCTGCGATCATCCAGATATTCTTCGGGTTGCTTAACCCAAGCAATATGATCGAACACGTCAGCACAATTTGAAAAACAATAAGCCATCCGCGCCTCCTCCCGAAGAACGGGAAAGTAAACCGGTCCACAAGAGGCGCCCAGAGGAATTTTATGGTGTAGGGAAGCCCGACAAGGGACATTGCTCCTATCACTGTCAAATCAACGCCCTCTTCTTTCATCCATGCCTGAAGCACTGTTATCGTTAAAAGAAGCGGCAGGCCGCAGGCAAAGCCCATTACAAAAGAGACGAGCATCCTGCGGCTGAAGATGGTTTTAAAAATGTGCATGAAAATACCTGTTCCGATGATGGCCGGACAATACAAATTCAAAAAAACATAATTCGATGGCTTTATTGAAAGTCGTTTCTGAATTTCCGGAACCGTTCGCCATAATAATAACCGTCTTGCTCACGAAGGCTGCGCTTATTGTATCAAAATGCATTTTTTCATTTGCCCTGTCCCGCCACAGCCCGTAACACAATAATCCCCGGCTTGCCTGCGATATATTCACTGAAACTCTCGTCAACAACTTTTCCCTTGTCTGACGACGCATGCCTTAAAAAAATATCATCTGACTTTATGATTATCCCGACGTGTGAAACATCAAGCCCCGCCGCGTTCGAATATATGCCGATATAATCGCCTGTCCGCAGTTCGCCACGCAGAAAGGTGTCGATATTGCCCGCAGGAATATACACGATATCCCGCCAGACAGGTTCAAGGCCGTCAAGGATAAAAGTGCCGTCATCTCTCCTGTTAAGATGTTTTACCGTCTTTTCAGCCGTCCTGCCCCCTATCTCTTTTGTTATATCTCTTACCAGTCCCGCGTTGTATTCTCTCCAGTCTGTAAAAAAATGATTCCTCTGCCTGAATGATATCTCCCCTCCCCTGTATCTTACCCTCCCAAGATTCCCGATAAATTCAGAGAAGGCATCAGATATCCTCATCGCCTCTACATAATCCAGATATGTAAAGCTGTCGACGCCTTCGAGGTCAATAATCAGTTCTTCAGCCTTAACATTCCCTCCTCCAAGAGTACCTGCTTTATAAGGTGCCCCGATAAATAACCCGGAAACAAACATTATCCGTTCACCCTGATTGGCGATGCCTGACGCTTCGGCAAGGATTTCATCGATCTTTTCCTTTGTCCAGCTTCCAAAATTAATATTCACTCAAATTCCCCTCGAATTTATTGTTCATTATACATTAAGACAGGTTCGCAAGGCACAAAAAAAGCCCCTTACGGCGAGTAAGGGGCTTTAGTGATCTTATGCAAAAATCCTATTTTGATATCGCCGCATCCTCAATCAATACGGCATAAACATAGCCGGCACCGAAATCCTTGTCTTTGCTTAAAGTTCCTTTTACCGTAACCACAGAGCCTTCAAGAGGAACAGTATCAGTTGTCACGACAAGGTCATCCTTTGCGGTGCCATCCTGAATATGAACCCAGTTCTTGCCCATGATCCCTGTCGAGACCTTCACAACCATTCCCTTTACAGTGACAGTCTTCTTATTAAGAGTATCCTTCTTCTGGTAGAGCTCATTTATTGTGTAGGCATCTGAACCGGCAGCCTTTTCAACCTTAACATCCTGTATCTCTGTCTTAATCGCGCCTTTGCTCATAAAAGGAGGGGTTGTATTTGCCTCCTGTCCAACTACCCCCGGTGAAAAGATAACGCTGTCAAAGGTGCGGTTAAGCGTTTTGCTTGTAAAATTGTTCATCACATCACCCGGATAAAATGCCATCTCCGCCCCGATCTCTATCTTTGCCTCGTTAATGGCGACCCAGGTGTCTTTGCCGTCCTTCTGGAGCCTTACATAAGTATAACCTCCGCTGTTCATCGTCTCAACGACTTTGCCCGAAATACTCGGGTGCGTTTCCTTCGTGATAGGGCCTGTGGCCGGCTTTGTCTGCTGCTGTTGCTGCGGTTCAGTCGTCTTTTTTGAACTGTCACACCCGATATTGACTGAAACTAAAAAAACAGAAGTTAAAATCAGTGTCGATAACGTCAATATTCTTCTCATCATGCGTCTCCTTTTACGATTTGATTGAAATAAAATTTCTTCGTTATTTAAGTATAACATATATTTTTTGGCCAAAACAATGAACCCCAAAAGGTTGATTCCTGTCACCCGAACTCAGCCCTGAACTCCTCAAAAACCTTCCTCAACGCCTCAACCTCGCCTGAAAGTTTAATTATCTTATCTTCAAGGATTGAGATTCTCGCATCGTCCGTGACGGCTTGAGCGGCGCCATCGTCAAGAGGGGCATTATCCTGAATAACATCCGCGGACAATTCCGAAAAAAGATGCATATATCTCTGCTCCTTTCTTCCGGGCTGACGAGGCAGTTTAACGACGGCAGGCTCATCACGGCTCATTAAGGCGTTTAATGCCTCCTCCACCTCGATTACGCCCCCGAACCGATAAAGCCTTTCAGTCCGGCCGCGCAGCTCGCCGCACGTCTGCCCTCTGCGAAGCATCAATTCGCACAATATAGCGACTTCCCCCCGGGTACATGGAAAGGCCTCTGTAAAGAGGTGCTGATACTTTGGAACACGGCTCTCCGCCTTGTATATCTTTTCGATGAGCCCGGCTTTATGCAGGCTTTCAAGCCCTCTTAAAACTGTATCTTCATCATAAGAAACCACGGGATAGCGGTTTGACTTCTGATTGCATGCCGCGGTCAGAGACTTCAGGGTCAATGGATAATACTCAGGAGTCGTTATCTTTTTTTCAATCAGAGAGGCAAGTATCCTTACCTGGATGTTATCCAGCTTGAGATTCATATTTATTTAACCCAAGACTATGATGTAGTATACAAAATTATTACTGTTTTTATGTTGACTCATATTGTATTTATGGTAAAATTATTTAAATAATTTAAAAGGCAAACTCATGGATTCAGAAAAAGAGAAAGAAGGCGCAGCGGAAATAATAAAAGGTAAGGCCTTCATGAGCATCGACGGCCGCCGCCGCCCTGACAGAAGGACCCTTCATGACAGGAGAAGACCCGGCATGAAAGGCCATTACAAAGGGCATGAGAGAAGGTTTCGCAACAGAAGGAAGACTAAATACATAGATATTGACGATAAAATTGTCGAAAGATTTTACGATAGGAGAAGAGACGAAAGAAGGAAAAACGATATTGTCAACCCTCCGGAAAATCATGAAGAAAAAAGAATAACGGAAAGAAGAAAGGATGATGAGACATGAACTCCCCTGAAGACAGAAACGAACTCGGCTGGATAGCAGGAAAGCTCTGCCCTTTGAAAGACAAGCGCGTTTTTGACAGGAGGACACGCAGGGACAGAAGAAGGGTGTGGAAAAACCCTGACTATGCCGGCCCGCAGAGAAGGCATCTTAAAAGAAGAATGGTCATGAACAGGCGCCATGTGTTTTTCACTGATGAAGACGGAAAAGTTTTTATGTGAATCACCGGGAACCTGTATCTGATCATCCGTTTTCTCGCCTTCCGGAACGATCACTTCAACAAATCCGCGCCTCTCCTGTTGTATTTTGTGCCGCACATGTAATACTCTTATACAAATGCTTTTTGAAGGCCATGTATAAGGAATATTTCGGTTTCAGGGAACAGCCGTTTTCAATAGCGCCTGACCCCCGCTATCTCTACATGAGCGAACAGCACCGCGAGGCCCTGGCGCACCTCGTATACGGGTTTAACAGCTTCGGCGGCTTTGTCCTCCTCACTGGAGAGGTTGGAACGGGAAAGACCACGGTCTGCCGCTGCCTGCTCGAAAAAATACCCGAAAACGCCTCTATAGCATTTATATTCAACCCAAAGCTCTCGGTCAATGAACTGTTAGAGACCATATGTGATGAGTTTGGAATCAAATACAATAAAGAGAACCCGAGCAACAAGGCCTTCACTGACCTCATAAACGCTTATCTGCTCGATACCCACTCCCGCGATAAAAAAGCGGTGCTCATTATAGACGAAGCGCAGAACCTCAGCCCCGACGTGCTTGAACAACTAAGGCTTCTTACCAACCTCGAGACCAGCCAGAAGAAACTGCTTCAGATAATACTTTTAGGCCAGCCTGAACTTCGCGAAAAACTCTCAAGGCCGGAGCTGAGGCAGCTTTCCCAGAGGATAATAGCCCGATACCATCTCGGCCCGCTTTCAAAAAAAGATATCAGCGCCTATGTAAAACACCGTCTCTCCATAGCAGGCCTCGAGAGAGAAGTCTTCCCTCAACCGGCGATTGACAGGCTCTACAGCCTGAGCAAAGGAATCCCCCGCATCATCAATTTATTGTGCGACAGGGCGCTCTTGGGGACATTTGCATTAGGCAGGCAGACGGTTAATAAGAGGACAATTGATAAAGCGGCGAAAGAGGTTCTTGACGCGCCGAGAGCCCGGGCTTTTGGATGGACGATGCCGCTCCTTTTCGGAGCATCGCTCTCCGCGATATTCGCGATTGTGTTTGCTGTTTCATATGACAGAATTTTCCCTGAGAAGCCGGTTGACGCTGTTACTCTGACAGAAAATATGATTAACGCTGAAGTTGCGCATGAGCCAAAACCTGATACAGTTAAACTCGAACGCCCTTCTATTCAGCCTGAAGAGAGCCTCAAGACGGCGTTTAAATCGCTTTTTACGGCATGGGGCGCGGGTTATGATAAGCATGACAGCAGGACCCCTTGCCTTCAGGCGAAGGCGCAAGGCCTCAATTGTCTCAACGGCCAAGGTAACTTCGAAAATCTTCTGGCAATAAATCTGCCCGCGGTACTCAGGCTTTTTGATGAAGAAGGCAGGGAATATTACGCGACACTTACATCTGTAGACAGAGAAACGGGCAAGCTTTTTCTCGAAGAAAAAAGTATCATGGCATCTCTTGAAGAGATAGAATCGCACTGGCCCGGAGAATACACCCTTCTCTGGAAAACGCCGCCCGGATATTCAGGCGATATACGTCCCGGCGAACGCGGCAAGCGGGCAAAATGGCTTGACGCGCAACTCGCGGTTATAAATAAGAGAGAACCCTCCGGTAAAGATAATATTGTTTACGATAATGAGGTGGTAAACGAAGTGAAAAGGTTTCAATTCGCAAAAGGGCTTACACCTGACGGAATAATCGGAACGCAGACATTCATGCGCCTCATATCATCGACCTCAGACAAAATGCCGAGACTTTCGGATAAGGCCGGTAAATAAAAATGTCAATCATACTTGACGGATTAAAAAAACTTGAGGAGAGCCGCAAGAGAGACGCTGTTCCGAACCTTCTTACCGTTCACTCGCAGATAGAGGTGAAGGCGCGGCAAAAACAGTTATGGCCTTATATCATTACTGCTGCCCTGCTGATAAACGCCCTGCTGATAGTTTTATGGCTCCGTCCCTGGGAAACTAAAAAAGAGACCTCTGTCAGTCTGCCGGAGAAACATATAAACAACCGTGTCATAAAAACTGAACCTGCGGTGACTCAATACAAGCCGTTCATCAACTATCCCGAGAATAACCTGCCGGACAAAAAGACAGCCTCAAAAACATATTCTGCCGACAATCCCGTGATTAATCCTGAGAAGAACATTGAACCAATAAAATTGGATAAAAATACAGAATCAACTAAACAGGAAGAAACATCATCAACCTCTCCAACTCTGATAAGTAACCCGGAAAATGAGGATGTGCCGGAGCAAGCCCCGCCGGCAGATCCCTCGGTTGTCGTTGAACTCAATGAACTTCCTTCATCCGTCAGAAGCGAAATTCCGGAGATTGCAATCTCCGGGCACATTTATTCGAACAACCCTTCATCAAGGATCGTCACCATAAACGGGCAGGTCTTCCGTGAGGGCGGAAAAATAATTCCGGGTCTTGTGGTAGATGAAATTACCATCAGTGGTGTAATATTAAGGTATCATGATTACCGATTCAGAATAAGGGGGCTTTGATTTTTGAGTTCTGAGAGAAGAAGAGCTAAAAGAATTACCGACTTTCTTGAAGGAGAACTGCTCTGCTGTGACACGGTTTATCCCGGCATGATACTCGACATCTCGGAGAACGGGCTGTATTTTGTCACGGCTACAATTAAACATGTCAAGGATTTCACCAAGGAAACAATCGTCGAACTTTTTTTGAAGATCCCTTCCTCAAGAGCGCTTAATCTCGTCTGCCGGGTAAGATGGTTCAGCGACAAATCGACAAATCACGGAGACTCATTCTGCCTCGGGCTTGAAGTAATCATGCCTCCTCAGCAATACATCGAGCTCGCAAGGTCCATGAAATGATTCCGGCCCTAACGGCCGCCTGACGCCCTTTTTGCCTTGTGGCATTTAAGGCATTCGAACTTCGGGGGGTGTTTTTCTGACACAACATTACTGCCGGCCGGAATGTGGCAGCCTTTGCATAACGCGGTATCCGTAACGAAAATATGATTATCATCAGCCGGCATCTGATGCGCTCTCTCGCCCGAAATGGCCCAGAAAAAACCAAACACGGCAAGCATCGCAAATATAAATAATATATTCTTGCGGCCTGTTGTCATATGTGATTTTAACATATGATTCCAATATAATAACAATAAGGATAAGATGCTCCATATAGCTCTTTACCAACCCGAGATACCCCCGAATACAGGCGCCATAGCCAGGCAGTGCGTGGGAATGAACGCGCGCCTGCATATAATAAAACCCATCACTTTCGAACTGAGCAGAGGCAAGGCAAAGCGCGCAGGGCTGGACTACTGGGACGATCTGAAAATGACAATCCACAATGATGCCGGGAAATTTCTTTTATGGCTTGGAAAACGCGAGCCCTGGCTCGTAACAAAAAAGGGCATCCTGAGATATGACAAACCATGTTATAAGGATGAGGATATAATGATATTCGGCAACGAGACCAAAGGGCTTCCCGCGGAATGGCTGAGACAATGGGCTGAGAGAACCGTCAGCGTTCCGATACTCGGGAACGTCAGAAGCTACAACCTCGCGAATACGGTCAGCATCCTCCTTGCTGAAGCAAGCCTTAAGGCAGGCATGTACGGCGGCGACGGGAAGTGAAAGCCGGGAAATAATGGCTCTCAGTTATCAGAAAGGATCTTAACATGGAAACCGAGCCTTCTCACCGCGGCATAAACCTCTTTACTGCTCATAATGGACGGGTCATATTTTACAGAGATTAACTCTTCCGCATAATTCACGTGGGCATCGAGTATGCCTTCTTTCTCTCTTAAGAGCGTTTCCATATCTTCTGCGCAAGACATGCAGATAATGCCCTCTGCCTTAAGCTTCATTTCTTTAAACATGATTAATATCGGTTCCGCCTGTAAGCTTCTGCCGCAACCGGATAAGGTGGCGGAAGTATTCAACAAAGGCGCGGTAAAGTTTGGCATTGTCATTTTCAAGGCTTTTCAGGAGGGCGTCGCAGAAAAAATGCGTGCACCTGAAAGGCCTCTTCCACCTCTCAAGAACGCATCCTTTCTCGGAGATAAAGCGGCACGGCCCGTTTCCCCCAGTATTAATCACCTCCTGTGAAACATCTATGCCGAGAGCCTTAAAAAAAAAGATATCATCGCCGTCGTAACATCCATGCCTCTCGGCACAGCAAACCTTATCGCAATCAGGGCAGACAATGGACGTATGTTTTTCTATGAAAGGCGAAAGGAGGTTGAATGTCTCCCTCATCTCTTCGGCAATTTCAAAGGCTTTATCTGCAGGCGTCATTTCATGTCCAGGAATGATGAAAATAAATTCAACCCGGAAGATTATCTTCTGATTTGCCGCCGGGCATGAGATGATTTTCAGCAATGAATTCATCTACGGATTCATGACGCATGACCCTTGCTTCATCATCTGAAAAAATCTCTTCCCTGGCATCAAACAGGCTGGATATAAGGTCTGCCCTGTCCCATAGCATGACGCCGTTCTCCATGGCAAGCCTCCTCGCTTTTGAAGTGAAGTGTTTATTGGTTACAACGATAAGGCCGTGGCACCGGTGAAAGCGTTTGGCCTTAAGCGACTCCTCTATAAACTTCCATCCCACCGCGCCCCTGTTCCTTACGGCTCTTATAAAAAATCTTACGTCATCCCTCAAGCCGATAAAGGCAACTTCATTTCCATCCGCCTGCCTTGCCTTCTCGATCGTATAACCGAGCTTCTTTATGATATTTTCAAGATGCGATTTGAAAATATCTGCACCTTTTGTGTCTATCTCACGGATAAAGGAACCCGAATGTTTATACTCACGCCAGCGCTCAACGCATACTGCAACAATAAAAATAATGGTGACGACAGGACCGATATACCAAAAATCCAAAAAGAGATTTGTCAAAAAAAGTATATAGTCTCTAAAATAACCGATGAGTATCATGGTGCAGCTTTATCCCCGGATTATGGTTTTACTGAAATATATAAATATGAAAAGAGCCGGCTAACCAGCCAGAATCTTTACCGTCTCCTCAAGCCCTTTGGTATCACCAACATTAAATGTTCTCAAATCCTTGTTTATCCTCCTGATTAGGCCTGATAAAACATTCCCCGGGCCGGCCTCAATAATCGTGTCAACGCCTTTTTCAGCCATCACCTTTACGGAATCTTCCCACAAAAGCGGAGAATTGAGCTGCCTTACGAGCGACTCTTTTATTTCAGCCGGATTAATTAATATCTTAGCATCCGCATTATTTATGATCGGAACATGGGGGGTGTTAAATTCCAGAGCATTCAATAATTCTGAAAGCCTTTGGGAAGCAGGGCTCATCATCTTACAATGCGACGGGACAGACACGGCAAGAGCAAGCGCGCGCTTTGCGCCCGCCGCCTTCGCAAGGCTCATAGCCTCTTCAACAGCGTGTTTTTCGCCCGCAATGACAATCTGCCCGGGCGAGTTGTAGTTTGCGGAAGAGACATAGCCGTTTTTTACTGAATCACATATTCCATCCACTTGCGCCCTTTCAAGCCCGAGAATTGCCGCCATCAACCCCTTGCCCTCAGGCACCGCCTCCTGCATGAACCTGCCTCTCTTTTCGGTAAGCATCACTGCCTCCTTGAAAGATAAAACCCCGGCCGCAGGAAGTGTCGTATATTCGCCAAGGCTGTGCCCTGCCATGAAAACAGGATTAACGCCTCTCGTCTTCAGAAGAAAATATGCCGAATAACTTGCTGTCAAGACGGCAGGCTGTGTGCGGAAGGTCTTATTGATCTCCTCATCAGGGCCGTTGAAACTCATCCCGGCAATATCATAGCCTAAAGCTTCAGAGGCTTCTTTATATATCGCCCTCACTTCGGAAAAATTATCAAAAAGATCTTTACCCATCCCGACATACTGCGACCCCTGCCCCGGGAATACGAATGCAGCCTTCATCAATTCATCTCCTCATATCTGATTTGAGCGATAATAATACCATAACATAGTCCGAAGCCCAATCAAACATTGCTATGCCCCGGGATGCAAGGAGTTATTAATAATATTTTCGGACCGACGAATTTATTTTATTAAACCACATACTTTCAAGAAGTTACAGGTAATCTTCTGATATAATGCATTAATGGCACATTTACTGATTGACGGCTATAACCTTATCGGAACCGGACATAATGACCTTGAAGGCGCTCGTAAGGATATCATCGATAAGCTCTCACGATATTCAAAGGCAACAGGGCATTCAATAACAATCGTCTTTGACGCATGGAAGAGAGAGGAAGCCTCTGAGACGATAAAAAAAGCCGGCGGTGTCGCCGTCATCTATTCAAGATACGCGGAGACGGCAGACGACCTCATGATAAAAATGATGGCAGGGAAAAAAGATGGCCTGATTGTCATAAGCTCAGACAGAAAGATATATGACCATGCGCTGAGAAACAATATAATTGCCGTCACTTCCGGCGACTTTGAGAGGAAGCTTAACAAAGCATTAACGCCTGAAGATGATATTAATTTCCATGAAGGCGCGGATGATGGAGAAGATTTTCAATCAGAATCGATAAAGGGAAATCATAGAAAACTCTCAAAAAAAGAGAAGCGCAGGCTTCAGGCGCTTAAAAGGCTCTGAAGAGCCTCACCCCTTCCAGGCAAAGGCCTCAAGCCCGTCCACCTCTTTCCCCGCAGGCTCAAAGCCCGAACGGTCCTGCAGCAGCCAGAGAACCGTTTTGCTCATGTAAACGCTGTTTCCCTCTGCATATTTCTGCATGTGGCCGGCGATATCTATGACCCTGTCGCTCATCTCCTCCATCGGCGTGGAGTCATCACAGTACACAAAGCCTGAATTGATGCCGCAGCGCACCCTGAAATCCCTCTTTATCATCTTTACGTTCCTGTTGAAATTATCAAGAGACCTTAAAACTTCCTTTGCGGCATTTACGGCCTTATCCGTGTCGTCAAAACATATCATCACGCCGTCAGGAGTCCAGGCGGACTTCATCACATCGTTGCGCTTTATTATCTCCTCAACCATCTGCTTATATTCCTTGAAATCATGCTCTATGGCCGCCTTCTCCTCGCCCTGCTTCATGCCTGTCGAATCCATTATGTCTATCGAGAGAAAAGCGAGGTCCCTGCCCATGGTGTCAAGTTTCTTCTTTGTCTCGGCAAATATTTTAAGAAGTTCATCCCTGTGAACCTTGCCCCCCTTGCCTGCCGATTCATCGAGCCTTTCCTTAAGCGGCGAGAGTACTTTTGATGTCTCGGAGAGATGCGTCTTTTCCTTAAGCTCTTCAAAATCCCTGCTGACGCTTGACCTGAGAGCCATGTTGCTGTGATGCCTCATCTTGCTGTTAAAAAACAGAAACAATGCTACCAGCAATATTACGGAGGCCCACAAAATCAAATCAAAACTGATTCCCGAAGGTGAAAGGGAGGAGAGTGTTTCGCGAAGTTTTATGAGTGAAACAAAAATATTTAAAGGGAGGATGCTCTCCAGAAACCTGAGGCACGCAAGAAGGAGAAAAAAAGGAACCGCAATGAGGGAAGCTATGCCGAGCCAAAGATTGAGAACGGCTTTGCCATTATGATATTCAGCATTCTCCACGCTATCATTATCCAATACAGCCTCCTGCCGATTTACGGTCATAGATATTAATTAAAGAATATCCATAAAATCAAGTCTGAACAACTCCGCCGGTTGGCACAAAAACGGATGCGTTAAGATTGAAGAAATACCCTCAGGGGCGCATTAGCGACAAATATCCTTCCTCCCGAAGTCCTTATCATTCCTTCCTTCTGAAACTTGCTCATCGTTCGTATCGCGGTCTCTACCGTGGTCCCAACCATCTCAGCTATCTCCTGCCTCGTCATGGGAATATCTATCTTTCTGAAGCCGTCTTTCTCAACAGCCGCCTTTTCAGAGAGCTTCAGAAGCAGAGAGGCAATCCTTATCTCAACCCGCTCTGTAGCGATGTCTCTGAGCGTGTCATGGGCATTTCTGAGCCTGTTGCTGAAATATGTTACAAGCGAAAGGCTCAGGCCGGGGTAAGACTCCATGACGGCAAAGAGGTTTTTACGGCTTATCCTGATAACCTTCACCGTCTCCATCGCCTCTGCCGAAGCAGGGAAAGGCCTCCTGTCGAGGACGGCTACCCCGCCAAATACCTCGCCAGGGGATATTATCTCAAGTATAACGTCTTTGCCCTTTATGGAATGTTTTACGACCTTCACCCTGCCCTCGGCCACAATATAAAACCAGTCGGAAGGGTCATCCTCAATAAAGATGGTCTTTCCTTTATTAAAAGCGGCTGCTTCGAAATAAGAAGCTACATCTTTTAGCTCCCTCTCTGTGAGAGCGCTGAAGACCTTGTTCTTTTTAAGGGTTTCGATTATCATCACGCCTTCCGGCAACATATTAAAACGCCATTTGCTTGAATTATACTACTTTTTAGACGGTTAAGCACATGTTTTCACTTCGTCGAAAAAAACTTTTTAAACTTGAAAATCCTGTTTATTTAAGATATAGTTAACACTAATGAAAATCAGGGTACTCGGCTCTTCTGGAGCGCGCATGCCGGGGCACAACCTTCCGGCATTTCTGATAGACGACTTTCTGCTCCTTGACGCCGGCACATCAACGTGCGTCCTCAACAAGATAGCCCAGAGAAAGATCACCCATATACTCATAACTCACGCCCATCTCGACCATATCAACAGCATCCCTTTTCTTGCCGAGAATCTCGTAAACGGCCATTACGGCAAACCGCTGACAGTGATAAGCGGAAGAGATGTCATCAATGACATAAAGAGAAATATTTTCAATAACCGCATATGGCCTGACTTCACGGCTATCCCTGACAGAAAAAAACCTGTGATGAAATTCATGAATATTGCCGCCGGAAGCTGCATGAAGATAAGCGGATACCAGGTCTGTACCGCAAAGGTCAATCATCCCGTTCCATCATACGGATTTATCATCGAAGACCCTAACGGAAGGACGCTCGTATACACCGGAGATACAGGGCCTACCAACAAATTGTGGAACATGATGAGTTATCATGATGTCAGGGCGCTGATAATAGAAGTGGCATTCCCCGACTCGATGAAACAGCTTGCTCTTTTATCAGGCCATCTGACCCCTTCACTCCTCTCGGAAGAACTGAAAAAGATGAAGAAAGTCCCGGACAGAATACTCGTTACGCACATATCGCCGAGTTACCGATCTGAAATTATAAGAGAGCTTAAAAAAAATACAGGCGTCAAAACCGAGATCCTGTCAGACAATAAATTAATAAGAATATAAATTTTCACTCCGATACGTTCTTACGTTTTGCCATCGATCATTTTTCATCAAGTTTAAGAACCTCGCCGGGCCGGGGTTCGGAAATAACAGAGGGCATCCCCTCCTCCAGTGATGTTATTCTATAAAGCCCGACAGGGGTATCCTTCCCTTTCACGATAACGCGTTCAAGGCCTTCGGCTGAAACGCCTTTTATCCTTCCGCCGGTTAGGCTTTCACGAATCCGCTCAACTGCTAATTCCGTCATCAGGATGCGGGCATTATACCTTTTTGTAAGAGACTCTACCCTCGAGGCAAGGTTGACATTGTCGCCGATTACCGTATAGTCCATCTTCTTGCCTTCCGCTCCAATGTTGCCTACAATGGCCTCTCCGGCGTTAATCCCTATCCCGATATCAAGCGGGGCCTTGCCCTCGGATCTCCACTTCTCCTGAAGCTCGACAAGTTTTCTTGACATGTCAAGCGAGCACTGGAGGGCAAGCTCGGTGTGATTCTCCTGAGGGAGAGGCGCGCCCCAGAACGCGACTATCGCGTCTCCTATGAACTTGTCGAGGGTCCCTTCCCATTTAAAGACAATCTCGGTCATGGCTCCGAGGTATTCGTTCAGCATGGCAACGACCTCTTCTGGCTCATGCTTTTCCGAGAACGTGGTAAACGACCTTATGTCAGAGAAGAATATCGTGACGTCTCTCCTGTCGCCCCCGAGCTTTGCCATCTCCGGCCTCTTAATGAGTTCATTCACCACCCTTTCGGTGACATAGCTTGAGAACATCCTCTTTATCTCTCTCGCCTTCTTCTCCTCGACAAAATATTTGTAATTAACCGCGAAGGTCCCGACGCTGAAAAGGGTCATCAGAGGATATATAAAATTAAACCTGAGATTATGATATGTGAAAAGCGCCTGATTTGCCGTGACAAATACAATGAAGACTGCAAGGAAGCTTGCGAGAAGCGACAGAGAGTTCATGTTTCTCTGTGCTATGAAAAGGGCGGAAAGCCCGGCAAGTATAACAAGAAGCATATCGGCATATACGGGAGAGCGCGTCATAAAGTCGCCTTTTATAATATTGGCGACTATTGTGGCGTTCTTTTCCACTCCGGGAAAATTCGCCGAGAACGGCGTCACCTTCGTGTCATATGTGGCAATCGCGGTAGTCCCGATAATAACGATCTTGTTTTTAAAGTGGCCAGCAGGGATTCTGCCTGAAAGCACGTCAGCCGCTGACTTATGAGCGACCGTCCCCTCTCTGCCGTAATACTTGATATGCAAACGCCCGTACAGGTCTGTGGGTATGAAGATATTGCCGGCCTCGATGCCTATGCCGCCGATCACCTTCACATCCTGCATAGGAATATTAAGCGCGGACAGAGCTGTCTTGAGAGCAAGCGAAGGAAAATATTCATCGCCGAATTTGATATAGAGATTCTCCCATCTCAGCTTCCCGTCCATGTCTGGGAGCGCGTAAACATGGCCGAAATCCGACGAAGAAGCTATGGGCTCGGGCGGGAGGAGGACCCTGTATGTTTCGAGAGCCTTCAGATACTGCACATTCTTGAGATTCATTAAAGCGTCTTCATAAAGAACGTCAGGGATATCTTCCGTAAAACCCTTTCCTTTCTCACCCTCAAACCCGAGAGCCATCACTAATTTGCCCCTCTGCCTTTCAATGGTCTCTGACAACGCGATATCCGCTTCAGGAGACTCGGACTCGGGATAAAATATATCCACTGATACGGCGCGCGGATCGCCTTCGAATATTTTATCTATGAGCCCGGCCTGCAGGTGCCTCGGCCAGGGCCACCTTCCGTACTGTGAGAGGCTCTTCTCGTCAATCGTCACTATCACGATATCCGGCGGAGGGGTCTGGCGGCGGATAAGATCGCCGGCCTTGAAGCGGTAATCGACAAAAAGCGTCTCAAGCTGCTCGTCTATTATCGAGGGGTTGATCTTTGTAAGAAGAAGAAAGAGGAGTGTTATAAAGAGAGGAACGATTAACGTCGGCCTGATGAAGCCTTTGCTGAGACTTGAAAATTTGAGAGGTTTTGAGATCAAAAACGCGCTAACCTTTTTCCGATAACCTGTCTCTGCGGTCGCTGACAGGGACACCGGAACTTCCTTCACTATTGAACTTTATAAGCTGCACGCCTCCGTCCGGCCCTTCCCAATATCTTTCATTATCAGAGTCAAGCATCGGAAAATATTTCCCTGAAATATCTTCATACATGTCAACCTTGTAAAGGGGCTCTCCAAAATTTTTCTCGGCCTTTGACGATACTCTCAGGATGCCGCCATTGTCATAGACAGTATATTTTCCGCCGCTGTTTTTATAGCCGACATAATACTTGCCGCCTTCCTTATGATAGATATCGGCATTCATCTTCTTCAGACTGCCGTTAACGATCTCGTAAAAAGAGGTGCCTTTTATTATGAAGCTCTTGTCTGCCCTGCTCATGACCCACTCGGAGGTTATCCTGTCAGGGCTGTGAGTGAGTATGACCTTCTCCTTATCGAGGTTGGTCTTGTCAAGCTTGTGATATTCAGTATGCACGGCGCCCGCCCCGATCGTTATGTCATGCACTACCACCGCATCCCTGAAGGCATTGAGCGCCTCGTCAAACCTTTCCCTGCTCCATATCCGCTCAATGTAGTCGTTTATGTCGCCCTCTATTATAGAAGCGGACTCAAAATCGGCTTTGGGCATCCCGGGTTTCTGCTCTCTCTTCTCCGTGTAAAGTTCTTTCCAAAGCTCGATATTATTGACAGTGTCCGAACTGAATATTAATCTGTCTCTGCCTGTGGATATCTTTATCCCTATGGCCGACACGCCGTGCCAGACAGGCGCCTTTATTGCTTCAATGGTAAACCCTTCGGGGCTGCTGAATATGTTTTTATCTTCTTCATAAAAAACATTTGACGTAAAAGGGTAAAAACTTTCAGGCTCCACCCACTCACCCGAAAAAGGGTCTTTAAATAGCATCCTCGGCCTTTTCGAACGAGGGTTTATGACTATCTTTGCCGTCTCCGGCCCGGCAACCTTCCCCTTTCTGTCAACAATTGAGAGCTTCTTCCTGCCGGGGCCGTCATCAAGAGCGGCTATCCTGAACTTCGCCCTCGGGCCCATTATCCTGAAATCAACATACTCTTCATAGGCAATATCAACTATCTTTTTTGAATCGGCTGAAAGGCTCCTGTCGAGAGCCGCCACAGAGGCATTGATAATCTCTTCATGAACATCCTCAGAGGTGATAAAGAAGACCTTGCTGTTGATATCCGGGGCGTACATATTGAAGAGCGCGAGATCCGAGAACCACCGTTTATGGTCGTCGTGCGCGTGCGTGACAAAGAGCCCCTTCACCTTCTTGAGGCCGTGGCCGCCTATCTGCTGGAAAAGAGGCGCGCCGCAGTCAATGAGAAAAGTGGAACTGCCTACCGTTACCTGATAGCCGATGCTCTTGCCTATCCTTGAGAAAGGGCCGAAGTCGCCGAGAATGTTAAGTATTATGCCGTCGCTCATTTGCTGATTATATTAGCACAAAAGGCACATCAGGGAGCCTGCCGGTCATAGACAAATATATCCCAAGATCCATTCGTATCCCCTGCGACAAGGTTTGTCGCGTAAGATTGAAATGCCACATAACGGCCGTTTCCGTTGATTGAGGGATAAATACTGTTGTGATTACCCTGAGTGCCACTTGAGTCAACGCTCACCCGTGTGGTCTGGCCTGTCTGCCGGTCATAGACAAATATATCCCCATATCCATTCGTATCCCCTGCCACAAGGTTTGTCGCGTCAGATTGAAATGCCACATAACGGCCGTCCCCGCTGATTGAGAAATTATAACTGATGAAATTACCCTGAGCACCACTTGAGTCAACACTCACCCTTGTGGTCTGGCCTGTCTGACAGTCATGCACAAATATATCCCCAGATTCATTCGTATCCCCTGCCACAAGGTTTGTCGCGTCAGATTGAAATGCCACATAACGGCCGTCCCCGTTGATTGAGGGATAATTACTGTTGCGATTACCCTGAGCGCCACTTGAGTCAACACTCACCCTTGTGGTCTGGCCTGTCTGACAGTCATGCACAAATATATCCCCAGATTCATTCGTATCCCCTGCCACAAGGTTT